>JBBQWM010000003.1:0-213273 GCA_038210655.1 Chloroflexia bacterium | reverse complement strand
CGGGACACCGTGTTTGTGACTGCCATCGGGTTGTATCAAATCTGGTCGGGCCAGTTTCAGAACGTTTACGAGCCGCGCCATTATATGGTTTGCGGTCAGGCCGGGCCGTTGGGCTGGGAAGTCTCGGCCTGTACCGGGGCCAAGCTCGGTATGCCGGACAAACAGGTGGTCGGAGTGGTGGGCGATTACTCCTTCCAGTTTATGATGGAAGAAGTGGCGGTAGCCGTTCAATACCGAGTTCCCTTTGTAATGGTGATGCTCAATAACGGTTATTTGGGCCTAATCCGACAGGCCGAAATGGGCTACGAGATGAACTACGCCGTCAATATCGGCTTCGAGAACGATAATGTCGAAGGGGGCGATAGTAGCGTCGCTTTGGATATGGGGATTGACCACGTGCGGGTAATGGAAGGAATGGGCGGTCTAGCCCGGCAGGTGACGCGCCCCGACGATATTCGGGGGGCCTTGCAATGGGCCGTCACCGAAAGTCAGGCCCGCCGCTTACCCGTCCTGGTCGAAGTTATGATCGAACGTGAAGCGAACGCCGCGATGGGGCCGAGCCTCGATAAAATCAAGGAGTGGGAGCCTGCCGATCAATTTACCCAAACGACCCAGACGCGGGCCAAAGTTTAGACTATTCCAACTTAACCAAACCAACAGGCCGGATGTCCGGCCTGTTTTGTATTCTTTCAAAATCACAATTCTAAAAATAAGGCTTTTTCGAGACTTTCAATGGCACGATAGTATTTGGTTACTAAATTTTAGTTTTCTCTGCGTTCTCTGCATCTCTGCGGTGAATACTTACTTTCTTTTACCGCCCAATTCACGCATACAGAGCGATAACAAAATCTGTAGGAGCGGGCTTCCGCCCGCGATGTGTGACCTCCACCCAGGCGCTTGATCGCGGGCGGAAGCCCGCTCCTACAGGTGAAATTGGAATTTTGTTATCACCTGTGTTTGCGTATAGACAATAATTGAACAGAAACTCCAACTATAGTATAATGAACCTAACTTACTTTTTACTGCCTAACTCGTGCATAGATAATAATAAAAGAGAAACTTCGAGTATAATATAATGGACTTAACATAGAAAGAGTGAGCAAAAATGAATATCTTTTTATGGATTTTACAAGGTATACTGGCCCTGGCGTTTGTGGCCGCCGGGGCCATGAAGGCCACCCGACCGATTAACCAACTGGCAAAACAGATGACTTGGGTAACAGATGTTCCTGTCTGGCTGGTGCGCTTTATTGGGATAGCCGAATTACTGGGTGGGATCGGTCTGGTCTTACCGGCGGCGACAGGCGTTCTACGCTGGTTAACGCCACTTGCGGCAGTCGGGTTAGCAGTAGCTATGTTATGCGCGGTTATTTTTCATGCTAGACGAAATGAGTTTAATAAAATAGCACCCAGTCTGGTGCTGTTCGTTTTGGTAACAGTAGTGGCGGTTGGGCGTTTTTGGATTGAACCGCTTTAAGACAAGGAACTAAAATGACACTCGATATTGCTTTTGATGACCTGGCCCAGAAAATGCCTGCCCTGTTTATAGGACACGGTAGCCCTATGAACGCTATTGAAGACAACCAATTTACCGGCACCTGGGAAGAAATGGCTACGGTTTTACCTCAACCAAGGGCCATTTTGTGTATCTCGGCCCATTGGGAGACTAGAGGCACCCACGTCACAGCGATGGACAAGCCCAAAACGATCCACGATTTTGGCGGCTTTCCTCGCCAGCTTTTCGAGTATCAGTACCCCGCACCGGGTTCGCCGGAACTGGCCCAGCTAATCCAGCAAACTGTCCAAAAAACCCCGGTTGGTTTAGACCAAAGCTGGGGTTTGGATCACGGCACTTGGTCGGTCTTGTGCCGGATGTACCCGGAGGCCAATATACCAGTAGTTCAACTTAGCCTGGATCAAACTCAAGCACCGGCCTACCATTACGCGCTAGGTCAGGAACTGCGTACTTTGCGAAACAAAGGTGTGTTGATCGTCGGGAGCGGCAACATCGTTCACAATCTCGGTCTGATGTCCTTGCAGAGTAAAGGCTACGATTGGGCAATCGAGTTTGATGAAGCTATGAAACAGTGGATGCTTTCGGGCGACCACGCTGCAATTGTGGATTATAATAAGTTGGGCAGAACTGCTCGCCTGGCAGTTCCAACCAACGAACACTTTTTGCCTTTGCTCTATATTCTTGCGCTACAGGACAATCAAGAGCAACTTCGGTTTTTCACCGAGGAAATGGCTATGGGGTCGCTTTCAATGCGCTCAGTCTGGATTGGATAGTTTATGGCGGGTAAACAGGGAGAAAATGATGTATAAGAAGAACTCGCACTGCTCGTATTGTGGCACGGCGTTCGAGGCAGAGCAAACCTGGCCCCGCCGGTGTGCTACTTGCGAACGGGTTAGCTATGTTAACCCGGTGCCGGTGGCAGTCGTGCTTGTCCCAGTAGACGAAGGCATATTGGTAGTACGTAGGGGTATCGAACCTAGAAAAGGTCAATTGGCCTTGCCGGGCGGTTTTATCAACCTGGGCGAAAGCTGGCAACAGGCCGGCGTGCGGGAAGTCTGGGAAGAAACCGGCCTGACCATCGAGGCTGCCGAGATTGAGGATTTCCGGGTATTGAGCGCCCCGGATGGCACGGTATTGGTTTTTGGGCTGGCAAAGGGTCGCACCGCCGCCGACTTAGCAGACTTTGCGCCATCCGACGAAGCTTCGGAAGAGGTGGTACTAAATAAGCCAGAGGAACTGGCTTTCCCCCTGCACACCCAGGTTGTCAATGAATTTTTCGCACGAAGGATAAAATAAGTGGAGTTACCCAATCCCTCCGATACCGACCACTCGATAGCCGCAAAAGTGGCCCGCACAAAGCCCCTTTTGCGTGGTTGGTTTCATGCCGGGGCCGCCGTAGGAGTGGCCCCCTTTTTGGTCGCCTTATGCTGGGTCAGCCGGACCGATCTGTCCAGAGCCTATTCGATGCTGGTTTTTGGCCTAAGTATGCTGGCGCTCTATACCGTCAGTGCGATTTATCATCTTGGCAACTGGCAAGGTAGTTGGCAGAGAATCTGGCATAAACTGGATCATTCCAATATTTTTGTGTTTATCGCCGCTACTTATACCGCGATTTGTTACAATGTGCTAACTGGTTGGGAGCGGGCGATGATCTTGATCCTGGTCTGGCTGTTCTCTGTAACCGGGGTAGTGCTTTCGCTCCTGACGGTTCCGATCCCGCGCTGGGTGAAAACCAGCCTTTATATCGGGCTCGGCTGGCTGGGACTGCTGGTACTGCCCGCCATCTGGAATGCACTGCCCTGGACTGCGATTGCCTTAATGATACTGGGCGGTCTACTCTATACGCTTGGCGGGGTCATTTTTGCAATGCGCTGGCCCGACCCTTTCCCGCGTGTGCTGGGCTATCACGAGCTTTTTCACTTGCTGGTTATCGCGGGTGGCGCGATTTATGTGCTGGTCATCTGGGTCTGGATCGTGCCATTCCCCAATTTTTGACCCTTCCGGCGTAAATTGGCCCATTAGCTAAATGAATGCTATATTGAACCTGACAACCTTGTGAGACGCAGTAATATCAACGTAATTATTTTATTAGAGGTAGGGAGGCAGGAAGTTCAAGATTTTATATCCTGTTAATCCTGTCTATCCCTGTTAATTTAAGCATTAATTTAAGAGGAGACCTCATATGACATTGATGTCGCAAGAGGAGCAAATAGTCAGCGACGAGGATTTTCGGGTCGAGATACGGGCCTGGCTGACGGCTAACATCACCGAAGAATTTCGCGAAAAGCGCGAGATGACGCTTCAGCAAAAACTGGTCGTGCGACGAGCCTGGCAAAAAAAGCTGTTCGACTCCGGTCTGGTCGGGATCGGCTGGCCTAGAGAGTACGGCGGACGCGGTGCAACCTTGCTGCAAGAAGCGATCTACAACGAAGAACTGGCACGGGCCAAAGCGCCGGCGACTGCCAATGTGATTGGGCTAGGGATGGCGGGGCCGACGATCCTATCGGTTGGTACATCGGAGCAGAAAAGCCGCTATTTGCCCAAAATCTTGAGCGGGGAGGAAATTTGGTGTCAGGGTTTTAGCGAGCCAAATGCCGGGTCGGATGTGGCGGCCCTCCAAAGCCGGGCGATCCGCGAGGGCGATCATTTTGTGGTCAACGGCCAGAAAGTCTGGACGAGCTATGGCTATATCGCTGATTTTTGTATTTTGCTGGTACGCACCGATTTTGAAGCGCCCAAGCACAAAGCCCTCAGCTATTTGATCGTCGATATGAAGTCGCCCGGTGTAACTACCCGCCCCCTCGTGCAGATGACTGGCGAGGCCGAATTTGCCGAAATGTTCTTTGAGAACGTCAAAGTGCCGGTTCAGAATCTGGTGGGTGAGCTTAACAAGGGCTGGATGGTGGCGATCACGACCTTAATGCACGAGCGCGGCAGTTTCTCTTTTAATGTCGTAGTAAGCTTCGAGCAGCGGTTACAGGGGTTGATCGAATTGGCCCAAACCAGTCTGCGGGATGGCGTACCCGCCGTGCAAGACCCCCAGGTACGCCAGCGTCTCGCCAAACTCTACACCGACATCAAAACTTTCAAGCTTAGTACGGTTCGCCAGATGTCCACCGTGACCAAAGGTCAGATACCGGGGCCGGAAGGCTCGTTGCTAAAATTGCAGTGGAGCGAGTTAAACCAACGTCTGGTCGAATTGGCTTTTGAGATCGAAGGGCCTTACTCGGCTTTAGCGCCCGATTCGCTGGACGCGCCGTTTGAAGGGCGCTGGCAGTACGACTATATGCGGGCGCGGGGTAATACTATCGAAGCCGGAACCAGCGAAGTACAACGCAATATTGTAGCCGAGCGGGTATTGGGTCTGCCCCACTATTAAAAGGCTATCCGAAAAATCTAGGGGCGGAGCAATGTCTTACAAAGACTATCTCACTGTAAGACATCACTCTGCCGCTGGATTTAGGGCGTTAAGCTAAAAGAAAAAGGAAGAAAAAAATGTATCTAGCTCTCAACGATGAGCAGAAGATGTTGGCGCAAACGGTGCGCCGCTGGGTAGAAAAAGAATGTCCTTCGACTCGGGTACGCCAGATTATGGCAACCGAGACGGCTTACGACGAGCAATTGTGGAACCAGATGGCCGCGCAGGGCTGGATGGGCTTGACCATCCCGGAAGAATACGGCGGATTGGGCGAGTCGTGGCTGACCCAGGCGGCCCTATTCGAGGAATTGGGCCGGGGCTTAGTGCCGGGGCCACTCCTGGCAACAGTCGGATTAGCGACCCCTTTGCTGCTCAAAGCGGGCAGTAAGGCCCAAAAAGAACGCTGGTTGCCTTCGATTGCCGAAGGAAGCGCCAGAGCCACTGTCGCTTACCTGGAAGAAGCCAATAGCTACGAATTTGGTGCGCCTGCTACTACCGCGCATGCTTCCGAAAACGGTTCTTATAGTTTGAGCGGAACCAAAATGTTCGTGCTGGATGCTGGCCCGGCCGATTTCATTTTGGTCTCGGCCCAACTGGATGGTGAACTGGCCCTTTTCCTGGTCGAAAAGGGAGCCGCTGGCCTGAAGGTCGAGACTTTGGAAGGGATGGATTTGACCCGGCGGGTCGCCCGTGTGCGGCTCGAAAACAGTCCGGCCCAAAAGTTGGACAGTTCTGCCGACCCGCGTGCCGCGCTGGAAGAAGCACTCGACCGGGCCTCTTTCGCCTTGAGCGCCGAGGGGGTTGGCGGGATGCAATGGGTGTTAGATGCCAGCGTCGCCTATGCCAAGACCCGTGAACAATACGGGCGGCTAATCGGCAGTTATCAGGCGGTCGCACATCCTCTGGCGGATCGCGCCCTTGATCTGAATAGCGCCCGCTCAGCGATTTTCAACGCGGCCTATGTCCTCGATCACAAGCCCGACGAAATAGGCGAGGCGGTCAGTATGGCAAAAGCCCATATTGGGGATAGTTACCGGCAGGCCGGGTATACTGGTATCCAGACGCACGGCGGGATCGGTTTTACCTGGGAACACGATATGCAGCTTTATTTTCGACGGGCCAGTGGAAGTTGGAGTCTCTTTGGAGACCCACTCTGGCATCGTGAACGCATGTTAAAGGCGATCCAGGTCTGAAAGGAGAAAAAAGATGGCTGCAAGCCTGACACCTCTGAAGGAGCGCCCAAGTTGGAAGGCGCTGGAAACCCATTATGGCAAAGTGCGTGACCTTCATCTGCGAGAGCTTTTCGCCAGCGACCCCACTCGTGGCGAACGGTTGGCCCAGGAAGCGTTAGGTCTCTATTTCGATTACTCGAAGAACCGCCTGACCGATGAGACGCTTCAATTGTTGCTAAAACTGGCGGATGAAAGTGGTTTGCGCGACCGAATTGATGCGATGTTCCGGGGCGAGAAGATTAACGTCTCGGAGAACCGGGCCGTCCTACACGTGGCTTTGCGTGCGCCCAAAGATCAGGCGATTTATGTGGATGGGGTAAACGTCGTGCCGGAAGTCCACGCCGTTTTGGATAAAATGTCCGATTTTGCAAACCGGGTGCGAAGTGGCGAGTGGAAGGGCTACACCGGCAAACCGATTGTGAACATTGTCAATATCGGGATCGGTGGCTCCGACCTCGGCCCTGTAATGGCTTACGAAGCGCTCAGGCACTATAGCGCCCGAAATCTGACCTGCCGATTTGTCTCAAATATTGATGGAACCGATTTCGCCGAATCTACCAGAGACTTAAACCCCGAAGAGACCCTTTTTATCATTTCGTCCAAAACCTTTACCACGATTGAGACCATGACTAACGCTCGGACTGCCCGCGATTGGGCCTTACGCACGCTTGGTGATGAGCAGGCGGTTGCCAAACATTTCGTGGCGGTTTCGACTAACGCTAAAGAAGTCGCCAAGTTTGGAATTGATACTGCCAATATGTTTGAGTTTTGGGATTGGGTCGGTGGGCGCTATTCTTACGATTCGGCGATTGGCCTTTCGCTCATGATTGGGGTTGGGCCGGACAACTTCCGCGAGATGTTGGCTGGGTTCCACGAAATGGATGAGCATTTCCGCACTACCCCTTTCGAGAATAATTTCCCGGTGCTGCTGGGCCTGATCGGTATCTGGTACAACAATTTTTTTGGTTCGGAGACGGTTGCAATCTTGCCCTATGACCACTATATGGGCAAATTGAGTGCCTATTTGCAGCAACTCGATATGGAAAGCGATGGCAAGCACGTTACCTTAGAAGGCCACCCGGTGGATTACCAGACTGGGCCGATTATCTGGGGACAGCCAGGCACCAACGGTCAACACGCCTATTATCAATTGATCCACCAGGGAACCAAACTGATCCCCTGCGATTTTATCGGCTTTTGCCAGACCCTTAATCCGCTTGGTCGGCATCACGATCTGCTGATGGCGAACTTGCTTGCTCAGACCGAAGCACTGGCCTTTGGCAAAACTGCCGAAGAACTGACGGCAGAAGGGAGCGCACCGGCCCAAGTTCCGCACCGCGTGACGGTCGGTAATCATCCTACCAATACGATTTTGATGGAACGCCTGACCCCGACTACTCTGGGCAAGTTGATCGCCCTGTATGAGCATAAAGTTTTTGTGCAGGGGACGATCTGGAATATCGACTCGTTCGACCAGTGGGGGGTCGAGCTTGGCAAGGTGCTGGCAAACCGCATTATCCCCGAACTGGAAAGCGCCGAAGCCCCCGCTCTGACCCATGATAGCTCAACCAATACCTTGATCGAGCGTTACCGCAGGCTGAGAAATAAAGGGTAGGGGAGGAGTTATAACACAGATGAACATCGATTAACAATGCAGAATTAAGAATGCAGAATGCAGAATAATAAATGCAAATTAGCATCAAGCGCGAAGCATGTATTGTAATCGTAAATCGCGGCCTCGCCCCCCTCTGGGGGTAAATCGTAAGCAATTACGCAAACCGGGCGACCACATAGGGTCGCCCCTACCCAAAATCCATTGTAGGGTGCGACCCTATGTGGTCGCCCGATCTGTATAGTTACTTTTTTGTAACTACTCAGGCTAGGTCCCCCGAGCCGCAGCGAAGGGTCTAAGATTCTTCGGCGGGGAACTATCTCCGGCAAAAATCGAGGTAATCTCCCGCCTCAGAATGACATGGCTGAGTAGTTACACTTTTTTTTTATTAATCTGTGTTCATCCGTAAAATCTGTGTTCATCTGTGTTATAACTCCCCGTCCCCTCTGTGTTATAGCATTACAAAAAAACAGGCCACAAACCCCTGGTGGGTTGGCCCGTTGCTGCGTAAAATTTTGTTTGGAGCTAGACGCTACTAGCTACGTTGTTCCTGGATATAATCAATCGCGTCGCTGACCGTCACGATTTTCTCGGCTATCTCGTCGGGAACCTGGATACCGAATTTCTCTTCAATCTCCATAATTAGCTCCACCAAATCGAGAGAGTCTGCGTTCAAGTCCTCGACGAAAGAGGCTTCCAATGTAACCTCTTCGGGATCGACTGCTAGTTGTTCTACAATGATCTCTTTGAGATCGTTGAAAACTGCTTCGTTAGTTGCTGCCATCACTTTCACCTCCTCCCTCGCCGCGTAGCGATAGATTTCTCACGTTTTATTACTTCCTGTTCGTTGTTTAGGTTTCCCCTAAGACCTACCGGGGAAAACAATTTTAACTTCCCCTATGCTGACCCGAAAGCCAATCAACTAAGTTCCAAGTTAAATCCGGCCCTGTCCAAAAGAGCGGTTGCACGCACCAACACCGTGAATAGACCGTTACCTGGTTGTCAGATAACCGCTTACTGCCGTAGCTGAAAGGTGCCGACCGAAAAAGGTAATTGAGCAGTATACCACTAGGCCGGTTGTTCGTTGCTGTTTTTAGGATGCTGGGTGACGATTGCACCCAAAACCCCATTGACGAAACGACTGCTGCTATCGCTACCAAAGTTCTTGGCTAGTTCGATGGCTTCATTGATAGCGGCCTTTACTGGTACATCATTATTAAATAGAATCTCGAAAATTGCAAGCCGCAGAATATTCTTATCGACTTTCGCCATTTGGTCCATCGGCCAACTAGGAGCCGAGATAGCAATCAGGTCATCCAGCCGATCACGATTAGTGGTGACACCCTTCACCAGCGTCCTAGCGAACACCGCTGTATCCTCCGAGAGGGCATCATATTCGATATGGCGGGCCAGTACACTATCGGGATCGTGGTTGACTGCATCGCTCTCAAAAAGGGTCTGCAAGGCCACACCGCGAGCCTGACGGCGCTGGAGGCCCAGTTTGTTTTTGGGCCGCGAGTCGCCGCCGCCCTGCATACTTTCCAGATCGAACCATTCATCGGGTTCTTCGCTAATATTAGCCTGGGAAGAAGCGTCCAGCGAAAGGTTTTGAGAAACCTCAGACGGCAACTTTTTAGGATTGCCCTGCTCGTCGCCGTTATTAGAATTACTTTTAGTTTTACTCGACATTCTGGATATAGACGTTAATCTGCTCTACCGGCATCCCTACCATGAGCCGAATAGCCCTCGATACGTCTGCTTGTACTTGTTTGCCTACATGTGCCATATTGGCATTTTTATCCACGATGATAAACAAATCAGCGCGAACTTTATCTTCTATTACTTCAATTTTCACGCCACCGTTTTCGTCGCGACTAAAAATCCGGCTCAAACTGGCTGAAGTGGTATCACCCATGCGGATTACGCCCTCGACCGCCAGCGTCGAAGCCTGGACTATCGTCGCCAGCACGCTGGGCGCGATCCGCACTGTACCCAATTTTTTAGCTTCTTGCCCGTTTACGTTCGCCGTCATCGAACCTCTTTTGGCTGGTAGGCACAGTTCTTAAAGATGCCAGGTCGCCATCTTTCTTTCCACAAAATCGAGCGTAGCTTTACCGTCCCGGTATTCCTGGTCGGCCAGCAAAAACTGCTGGAAGGGGATCGTCGTCTTGACCCCGCTGACCACCGTTTCGTGTAAGGCCCGCTCCATCCGAGCAACCGCTTCCTCACGAGTGTCGCCGTAGGTAATCACCTTTGCCAGCAGACTATCATAATAGGGCGGAGTAGTGTAGCCACTGTAAAGATGGGTATCCACCCGTACCCCGATCCCGCCGGGCGGTACAAACAAATCGATTGTACCGGCATCAGGCCGGAAATTATTAGCCGGGTCTTCTGCATTCACCCGACACTCGATTGAATGCCCCCGTATTCTAACGTCTTTTTGAGAGAGCGTCAAGCGCTCCCCAGCCGCCAGGATTATCTGCCATTTTACCAGATCGAGGCCGGTAACTTGCTCGGTGACAGGATGTTCGACCTGGATGCGGGTATTCATTTCCATAAAATAGAAATTGCTCCGGTCGTCTACTAAAAATTCGATGGTTCCGGCGCTGCTGTAGCCGATGGCTTTCGCACCCTGCACCGCCGCCGCCCCGATCCGTTCGCGTAAATCTTGCGATAAATTGGGGGCGGGCGACTCTTCCATAATCTTCTGATAGCGCCGCTGGATCGAGCAATCGCGTTCGCCGAGGTGGATCATATTGCCATAATTATCGCCCAGCAATTGAATCTCGATGTGGCGTGGGTTGGTAACGAATTTTTCCAAATACAATTCGGGGCTGGCAAAGGCTTTGTCGGCTTCAGCCCGGGCCATCGGGTAGATGCGTTCTAAGGCCGCTTCGCTCTCAATAACCCGAATACCGCGTCCGCCGCCGCCTGCCAGCGCCTTGAGCATCACCGGGTAGCCTATCGCTGCCGCTTCTTTCTTGGCGTGGTCGAGGTTGGTCAAGACACCCTCGACTCCGGGCACAATCGGCAATCCGGCATCTTGCATGGTCTTGCGAGCAACCGCTTTGTCGCCCATCTTTTCGATTACGTCCGGGCGTGGGCCGATCCAGGTCAGGCCGACTTTCTCGCAAATTTCGGCGACATAAGGGTTTTCGCTCAAAAAGCCGTAGCCAGGGTGCAGCGCATCCGAGCCAGTTATGAGGGCCGCGCTGATAATCGCGGGCGTATTCAAATAGCTCTTACCACTGGGCGGTGGCCCGATACAGACCGCTTCGTCGGCAAAGCGCACCGCCAGCGAATCGCGGTCGGCCTCGCTATACGTCACCACGGTCGAAATCCCCAAATCTCGGCAGGCCCGCACCACCCGCAAGGCGATCTCGCCTCTATTCGCTATCAGAACTTTTTTAAACATTTATATTCTATTCTCTTTTTACTGTAATCTACCCATAGCATCAGCAAGTGTCGGTATCCGACCGGCAAACCTCCGGCTTACATCATCACCATACCGCCATCAACGGCCAGAACTTGCCCGGTGATATAGGCGGCAGCATCGCTGGCAAGAAAGACGATAGCTTCGGCGACTTCTTCGGGTTTGCCGTAGCGTTCGAGCGGGATTTGGGCCAGGGCTTTTTGCTTGAGGTCGTTGGTCAGGATGTTAGTCATATCGGTTTCGATAAAACCGGGCGCGACCGCATTGACCGTAATCGAGCGGCTACCGATCTCACGGGCGAGGGCCTTTGTAAAGCCGATCAGTCCGGCTTTGGCCGCGCTGTAGTTGGCCTGCCCACCGCTTCCGGCCTGTCCCGATACCGAACTAAGGTTGATAATCCGGCCCGCTTTGGCTTTGAGCATTGGGCGAAGCGCCGCTTTAGAGCAAAGATAAGCCCCCTTTAAGTTGGTATCCAACACGGCATCCCAATCGCTTTCGCTCATCCGCATCATCAGCATATCACGGGTAATCCCGGCGTTGTTGACCAATATATCGATCCGCCCGAACTGCTTAACCGTCTCCTCGATCAATCGTTGTGCGTCGGCTTGCACCGAGACATCAGCCTGGATCGCCAGCGCCGTCCCGCCCGCCGCTTTAATCGCTTCGACTGCCAAGTTTGCTTCGTCAGCGTTCTTATTATAATTGATTACGACTTTTGCACCCCGTGCCGCCAGCAGGACGGCGGTCGCCCGCCCAATCCCACGCGACCCACCCGTTACAACTGCCACTTTCCCCTCAAAACTCATTGTTGGCTCCTTATTTTATTAACAGGGATGCACAGGATTAACAGGATTGGTATAAACGCTCTCGGCCATTTGTGATTAAACAATGGCATTTACTAATCTAAAATCCTGTCTACCCTGTCTATCCCTGTTAATTCATCTTCAAAAACTCTTCCGAGTTGAATACTTCTGCGCCTTTCTCGATTCTTTTGATAAGACCCGCCAGTACTTTGCCGGTGCCGATTTCGATAAAGCGACTTGCGCCCCCGGCGTACATGGTGCGTACCGACTCGATCCAGCGTACTGGGCTATAGGTCTGGGTGGTTAGCTCTTGTTGGAGGGCGGCATTATCATCGAGTGGCAGGGGTTGAGCCGTCACATTCGAGACGACCGGGAAGCGGGCCGCTCTAAAAGGCGTTTGCGAGATTATCTGGCCTAGCTGATCGGCCATCGGGCGCATTAAGCTGCTGTGAAAGGCGGCACTGACCGGCAAGGGAATGACCCGCTTGACCCCGGCAGCTTTGGCGGCCTCGGTAAAGCGGGCCAGTGCTTCGGTCGAACCACTAATAGCGAGTTGGCCGGGCGAGTTGTAGTTGGCGATTTCGGCCCCGGTCTGGCGGGCCAATTCTTCCAGCAAGGCATCTTCCGCCCCGATTACAGCGACCATCCCGCTTCCCGCGCCGCTTTCGCCCTGTCCGGCCTGGTTCATCAAGCGGCCTCGTTCGTAGACCAACCGCACCCCATCCTCGAAGGCTAAGGCTCCACTGGCGACCAGCGCGGTATATTCACCGAGGCTATGGCCCGCGACAAAGGCAGGCGGCTCACCTAGCATAGCGGCGAAATGGGTTTGTAGCACGCGCAAATGGGCGATGCTGGTGATTAGCAAGGCCGGTTGAGCATTATCGGTGCGAGTTAGTTGATCTTCGGGGCCTTCAAAGCAGATTTGTGAGAGAGAAAAGCCTAACACTCGGTCGGCCTGAGCGTAGAGGTCGGCAATTTCAGGGTATTTTTGGGCCAGGGCGCGACCCATTCCAACTACCTGCGAACCCTGTCCGGGGAAAACCCAGGCGGTGCTGGTCACGGTCAAACTCCTTAGTTCAAAGCTGAGTGCAGATGGTCTCACTTGTGCCGAACAGTGAGCATTTAACAAACTCAAAAATCGGCTAAGACCTGGCACTCTAAGCTCAAATTATTAACTTCTTGGTTGGCGTAAGTGTGAGCAACAGGAAAGTAAGCTGGCACAAAGAACGGCTGCGTTATATTTGGCGCAGCCGCTGATCTATCCTAAAAACTTTACTGGTCTTTCTTGGCCTTCTGGCGGACTTCAACGACCTGCTCGTCTTTATAGAAGCCACAGACATTACAAACCGTGTGCGGGACTCGCTTGTTGCCGCAATTGGAGCAAAGCACAAGCTGCGGGGCAATCAATGCCTGATGCGCCCGACGTTTGCCCTGCCTGGAGCGGCTAAGTTTCTGTTTGGGTAAAGCGCCCATCTAATTTCTCAACTCCCTTCGACCTGAAACAATTATTTCGGTGTCTCTTATTATTTATTCGACTTTGAAACTGGATTATACTTTTTTTTGGTGCGAAAAGCAAGTTCGGAACAGGTTTTAATCCTGGCAGAAGGGTGCGCGTCTATTTTTTGCAAATTAGCCAGGTTGTGCCACACCCTAAAGCGGGGAGTGCGTATATATTAGAAATTTTTTCTGCGAAAATTTTCTAATATATACTCTTGAGTGATTTGGAGCGAGGTTTTCACAGGTTTCCGTTCTTATTCTTTGACCCCAGGCAAAAATCTGACGCTCACCCGCAGAAGGTTAGAGGTTTGCCTTCTATTAATTTGCATGTTAAAATATCTAATTATGAAACCCAGTTCTGTCATATGGAACAAACCCAGCAAATAGATAAGAGAGTCTAGCAATTATAATGAGAGAAAGCAGTTTGCCCGCCGGGATCGAGCGGCGCAGAGAAGATTATGACTTGATTACCGGGCTGGCCGGTTATGTTGATGATCTGATGCCGCCGGAAGGTCGTCCAGCCCCCTTATATATGGTGCTGGTACGTAGCCCCTATGCCCACGCCGAAATTAAGTCGATTAAGTTGGAGGCGGCCCAGGCTGTAGTAGGGGTAGTGGCGGCTTTGAGTGGGGCCGAATTGGTGGGCGAAATGGCTCCGGTTGAGGTAATTCCGGTTCCGGGCTTGCGTAAACCGCTTCGTCGGCCGCTGGCTATCGGACGCGCCCGCTACGTGGGCGACCCGGTGGCGGTCGTGCTGGCCGAGAGTCGCTATACAGCGGTCGATGCGGCTGAACTGGCTGAAATCGATTATCAGCCCTTGCCTCCGGTTGCCGACCCGGAAGCGGCCCTTGCGCCGGACGCACCGATCTTATACGACGAGCTAGGCGACAACCGGGCTTTTGTACACGAAACCGCCGGAGGCGATCTGCAAGCCGCTTTCGAGAAAGCCGACCATATAATACGTTTACGAATAGTCAACCAGCGGATTGCTCCGGCCTCGTTAGAACCACGCGCCTGTATGTTCGATTACGACCCGACCACCGGACAGCTTTCGGCCTGGTTATCCACCCAACGAGTTTTTGGCGCACGCGATTCATTGGCGGCGGCTTTTGGCCTGGATCGCAACCGGGTACGGGTTTGGAACGCTCAGGTGGGGGGCGGTTTTGGGGCGAAGGCCCGCTTTATAGGTGAAGAACTGGCGGCGGCGGCGCTGGCGATCCGCTTCGGTCGGCCTGTCAAGTGGATCGAGGGGCGGAGCGAGAATATGCAGTCTCAGGCCCAGGGGCGCGGTCAGATCAATTACATCGAGGCGGCTGTAACCAACCAGGGGCGGTTGCTTGGACTGAAGGTGCGGACAGTCGCCGATATGGGGGCGTTTTTGGTGGGGGCCGGCGTGGTAGTCCCGACTGGCACCTCGCGCATGCTAAACGGGCCTTACCGGATCGAAGCGGTTGATAGTCAGGTGGTCGGAGCGCTCAATAACAAGCCGCCGACTTCGGCTTACCGAGGCGCAGGTCGGCCCGAAGCGGCCTACATCCTGGAACGGACGATAGACCGGGTCGCTCGTGAATTGGGGCTAGATCAGGCTGAAATCCGCCGCCGCAATTTTATCCCGCCCGAAGCTTTCCCCTATACAGCCCTGACCGGTATCGAATACGATAGCGGCAATTATCCAGCAGCGCTCGAAAAAGCCCTGACCGTCGGCGACTATGCCGGGTGGCAGGCCAAACAGCAGGCTGCCCGCGCCGCCCAAAATCCCAAATGGCTTGGCATCGGGCTATCGACTTATATCGAGATTGCGGGCGATGGCGGGCCACTGGGCGGTCTGCCAAAAGAGGCGGCGGCGGTGCGTATCCGGCAGGATGGAACGATCTTAGTGCAGAGCGGGGTTGCTCATAACGGGCAAGGCCATTTTACCGCTTTTGCCCAAATCGCGGCCCAGGTCTTTAATTTGCCCGGCTCAAAAATAGAAGTCGTGATGAACGACTCGGCGCTTCCGGCTTATGGGATCGGCACTTTTGGCAGCCGCACGACCCAAATTTCCGGCTCGGTGGTCTTGCTGGCAGCCCAGGCCGTCCGCGAAAAAGCCTTGCACTTAGCGGCCAGTTTGCTTGAAGCGGCCCAGGCCGACCTGGTACTAGAAGAAGGTCGGGTGATGGTGCGGGGCGTACCGGGTCGGTCCTTCGAGTTGGGCGAACTGGCCCGTCTGGTCGAAGAACAGCCCGACCTGATCGAGCGCGAGGCTCCCAACCCGGTCAACGGCGTACCCATCGAAGGCTTGGCGGCCTGGCGTGATTTTCAACCGTCCGGGCCAACCTTTCCGTCCGGCGCACATCTGGCGGTCGTCGAAATCGATAGTGTAACAGGCGACCTCGAAATTCTGAGCTATGTAGCAGTTGATGATTGCGGGCAGGTTCTGAACCACTATCTGGCGGAAGCCCAGGTACACGGCGGGTTGGCCCAGGGGATCGGGCAGGCTCTTTATGAGGAAATTGTCTACGACGAAACCGGCCAGCTTATCAGTGGTACTCTAATGGATTATACTTTGCCAACCGCCGAACAGCTGCCAATCTTTACAACCCAGAGTGTTGAAACGCCTTCGCCTCGTAATCCGCTCGGTGCAAAGGGGGTCGGGGAGGCCGGTTGTACCGGCGGGCCACCCTGTATAGTCAATGCGGTGCTGGATGCGCTGGCCCCACTCGGTATCAAGGAAATTGATATGCCACTCCGCCCTGAGAAAATCTGGCGGTTAATCCAGGCGGCCCAGAACGGACGGCTCGATCAATCCGAGCGAACTCCACCGCCGGTCTTTACCGACGCACCGCCCCAGGCCACTGAACAATCCAAAAGCTTTGTCTTTGAATAAGGCCGCGATTGGACTGCTCGAACCTTATTCGGTTACTTTGCTAGAAGTCCGGGCAATATACTCTTCCACCCGGTTCAACCATTCACTCGTTAAGGCTTGAAGCAGGGGTGTTTGTTCAAGGTCTAAAAAGTGTCCGGCCCGGTCAAGTACCGCAAAACTACCTCGTGGATAATTATCGAGGATTTGCCAGGCGCTTTTATACCCCACCATTGCATCCTGGCGGCCTGTCACTATTAGAGCAGGGCCTGGAAAGGGGGCCGGTAACTCGTCTGGTGAGAATGAAAAACTGGAGAGATCACCGATCTTATTCAGAAAAGCCCAGTCCGCCAGGGCAAAGGCTGGTTGTCCGTAAGTACGGAACCACTCAATGGTTTCAACCCGTTGTACCACCGCCATATCTGGCAGAAAGCTGGTTTGAGGAGTCAAAGCGGCCAGAAATTGGGCATCTTCAACTACCACTTGATGCGCGGGCGTTTGCAACTTCGTTTTATCGGTTTCAACCTGGGGTATCCAGAGGGCTACTCCATCAATCATGGAGCCTAGTCGGTAGACCATTCCCCGCACCAGATACCCGCCATAAGATAGTCCAGCTACCACAAAACGCTGCTTGGGTGCGACAGTTTGGATAAACTCGGCCATAATCTCAAGAATATCGTCCTGACTGGTGATCCACTCCGCTCCCGGTGTTTTTCCATGTCCGGGCAGATCGGGATAAATCCGCCGCCAACCTGGGCGGTTGTGGAAAACTGGCTCCATATTAGCTGCCATCCAACGATGGTCTACCGGCGTACCGTGTAGCATTAGTACCGGGATACCCGTGCCATACTCCTCGTAATAAACCGGGAGGGATTTAATTATTGCTTCCATTGCAGTACAACCTCATTATTTAAGACATAAACATTTAAGACATAAAACCAGTTCAATATTGATTCGATTTACGACTGCTTGCGCCCCACTTTATAGCGTGCAAGGATATTGCCTGAACCTTGCCCTGTACGTAACCAGCCAACAAGACTCTCGCCACATCACGTGCAAAGGCGTAGGCAACCCTACTGCCGAGGTGTCCGGCTGAAAACAAAAACCTGAAGAGTTAATTCAGGTTTTTTAGCTATCCTCAGTTATTCAATTTAGAGCCACCCTCAATACTGACCTACACCCTCTTTACCAAACCCTCTTCACAAAAGGCAGTAGAATGTGATAATATAGTGAAACTAAAAAGGACCCTAACCATTTCCAATTTTGTTAAACTTGCCTGACAATCAGGTCAGGGGTAAAGGGCAATGAGGTTAACTATTTAATGTCCCGAATACAATATTTTTCGTTACGCCGGTTAAGTGGGCGCATTTTCTGGGCTTTAGTTGGATTAGCAACCTTGATGTTAGCCACTGGCATTGGAGCCAGTTTATTGCTAACCTTCTCAGTCAACAGTAACGATGAGCAACTTTTACGCACCCGCCAACTTGCCAGTATCAAAGCCTTTCACGAAACGGTCGAGCAACAACGTAGCGGGCTAGATTTGCTTATTGGTGCCAATATTACCAATGTATTACCCCAGGTGCAGGCGACTAACGCCCGTTCGCTGCTAACGCTTCAGGATATAAGCCTCGATTTTCCACCAGGGGATGAAACTTACGCTGATTTCAACGAGATTGCGGTGCTTTATAGAGCGACCGCCCTGGGAACCATTTCGTCGCGTGTCCAAAATCTTAGCCAGGAAAACGAACGCCAGCTTTACCGCAACTTAAAACCCGATTTTGATAAATTGAATGACAAGCTCAAGACTCTTGAGGAAAACCGACAACGCGCGGTGAACGCTGCCCACACTAGAGCCATGAATGTACTTGATAATACTCGTTGGATTTATCTGCTAGTTGCAATCGCTTTGTTCGTTCTGGCGATATTTTTGGCGGCTATGATCGCCCGGTCGATTGCAAAGCCACTTACCCTCCTGGCGACCCGCTTGCGCCGGGTGGCGGCAGGCGACCTGACCGAACCGATGCAACCAAAAGGGGCCGATGAATTTGTCGAGCTAAGCTTGATCTTTAATCGCACGATTGCCAATCTCAAACTGGCAATTGCCCGCATTCAATCTCAAGTCAACGCCATCAAACTGACCAGCGATCAAATTAGCTTGTCGAGCGATCAACAGGTAGTCAGTCTGTCGGAACAAGCAGTAGCAGTCTCACAAGTTTCGGCGACCATCGCCGAGTTGTCCGATACCGGGCAGCACATCGCCAATAGCGCCGCTCTGGTCGCCGATAGTGCCAACAAAGCATTGGAAAGCGCCAACGAAGGCTACGATACTATGCTAGGGGCCAGCGAGACGATGAGCGAGATTCGGATCAAAGTCAATTTGATTGCCGACCGCATTTTGGCCCTTAACTCGGTGGCCCAGCGTATTCGAGAAATAACGATCCTAATTGATACGCTCTCGAATGAAACCCATTTGCTGGCCCTAAACGCCGCTATCGAAAGCGCCGGGGCCGGAGAGGAAGGGGCGCGGTTTGGGGTAGTAGCGGGCCACGTCCGCAAGCTATCACAACGGTCGCGGGTCGCCGCCGTCGAAATCCAGCAGTTGGTTAATCAGATTCAACACGCCGCCGCCAGTAGTGTGATGGCAACCGAAGATGGGATCAAGGTAGCCGCAATTGGGGAGCGAATGGTCAATGATAGTTTGCGGGCGAATGAAGCTATTATCAACCAGGTCAGTCAGACCACTCAACTGGCCCAGGCTATCTCGCAGGCGACCGAACAGCAAGGTCAGGCCAGCACCCAGGTAGCCGGAACAATGCACCAGTTAAGCCAAATTAGCAGTACAATCAGCAGTAGCAGTCGGCAATTTTTGATAAGTGCGAGCGATTTGGGCGAAGTTATTACTCAACTTAATGCGGTTGTCAAAGCCTTTATCGTGAACGAGCCAGAAAGTACCGGGTTAGAAACCGACGCACGGGCAGACCTTGCGGAGACCAGCCCAGGCTCGGATAAGCTTCCTCTTACGCCCTCTTACCAGGACCTTTAGTGACTTTGAAAATACTCTTTATTACTTCCGACCGCCCGACTTTCAGCCCTACTCAGCCCTTAAGCCGGGCTGCCGGGCTGTTGGGTGAATTTGCCACCCGACACACCGTTACACTGGCCTATTTTGCTAACAACCCGCCTTCCCAGACAGAAGATACAACTCTAGCCGAGCTTTCGATCCGAGTGGTAGAGGCCCCTATTGCGCGGGCGGGCTGGTTGGGCCGGTTCGGGGCTTTCTCGCGCAAAGAAACCGAGCTAAAAGAAAAACTGTTGGCATTATCCGAAAGATTTGATTTGATCCAGGGTGACGGTCTGGCAAGCCTGGGGTTGAGCGGGGAACTGGCAAAAATTTGGGGTATTCCGGCCCATATCTGGCTCAGGCCGGGCGAGAATCCACCTCGTTCGTCTGGAGCAAGTCTGAATATAATTGTCGCCAACCAGGTCGCCGATTATAAATGGCTCCCGGACGGGCTGGACACTAGCTTCTTTAGTCGCCAAACGCCAGTCAATATTATGTCAAGCGAGATAATATTCCAGCATATTCCTGGCGAGACGGCTTCGGAAGAAGCTTTGACTTTCTTGCAAAGTGAAGCCTGGCCCCAGGTGCGCCGCCTGAACCCAAACGCCCGGCTTTTGATCGTAACTCCTGGCCCAGCCGGTTTTGAAGAGGTTGAGGAAGGGCTGGAAGGTGTAAACCGAGTGCGGGCCGCGCCCGATCTGCGTCCGCTTTACGAACGCTGTCGGCTGGCGGTGTTACCCTATCAACGTACTCCCACCAACTATCACCCTATCCTGGAAGCCTGGGCCATGCAAATGCCGCTCGTAACCACCAGAGAAGGCGCTGCTACCCTACCCGATCTGCAATTGGGCGACCACTATGTGCAAGGGGTAGATGGGCCTAGCCTGGCGGCCCTAATCGCCCGCTTACTCGAAATTCGCGGCCCTGGCCTCCATCTAGCCGAAGCCGCCCGACAGCTGGTCGAAGCTGAATATAGTTGGCCCGCCCGCGCTGCTCACCTCGAAAGCCTTTGGCAATAAGCCGATTTACGATTTACCCCCAAAGGGGGCGAGGCCGCGATTTACGATTTACGATTTACGATTTACGATTTACGATTTACGATTTACGATTTACGATTTACGATTTACGATTTACGATTTACGATTTACGATTACAATACATGCTTCGCGCTTAATTCTCTTCTGCATTTTATATTCTGCATTCTGCATTCTACCTTCTGCATTGTTCATCGGTGTTCATCTGTGTTATCTCTCCCCTCTTCTGCCTTTCGCCTTCCTCAACGTCTGAGTTCGTAAACGCCTTTACTGCCAGCGATAACGACGCGCCCGGCAATCCCGATAAACAGGCCGTGTTCGACTACCCCCACGATTTGCTTGATCGATGAGGCCAGCGCAGCCGCATCCTCGATAGGTTGGAACCGGCAATCGAGAATATAATTGGCGCTATCGGTTAAATAAGGTTGGTCGGCTTGCAAACGTAAAACCGGGTCGCAACCCAACGCACGCAAGCGAGTTGCCGTATGCTGCCAGCCAAAAGGAATTACTTCAACCGGCACCGGCATTTTCTCGCCCAGGTATGTCACCAGTTTGCTATCATCGGCGATTATTACTTCCAATTTGCTGGCGGTAGCAACCAATTTTTCGCGTAACAAGGCTCCCCCACGTCCTTTGGTCAAAGCAAAAGTAGTCGGTTCGACTTCATCGGCCCCGTCTACCGTTACATCCAAACCTGCTACGTCATCCAGGCCCACAACGTTGAGGCCGTAAGTCTGAGCCAGGGCCGCTACTTTTTCGGAAGTAGAGACGGTCGTTAGATTGGACAATTGTCCGCCGGACGCACGACGACCCAATTCCATCACAAAAAGCTCTGCCGTACTGCCACTACCCAAGCCGACATACATTCCGGGCCGAATAAAGCTATCTACCGCATAAACAGCCGATGCCTGCTTGAGTTCTTGCTGGCTTAATGGACTTTGCCCTTCACTCATCATCTTCTCCTCAAAATTTGATAGCGATAGACAGGCTAATTGGCTCTCCCTACCTCTGCTGAAATGGTTATGACACTCTATAATGCTGATGCGCCCTGGCGAATAAATATTCATTTTTAGGTGGTCTCTACTAAAGTATAACGTACTTTTCCCAGACTGGGAAGCAGTGGTTTCTAATCTGGGATATTCAAAAACAATCTTTATTCGATTCGCAAATGAGATTTTTAGTTGTTTGACTAAAAAGACAGCCGAAGCACATTGACAAAAATAATAATAATTGGTTATAATTGAAAAAATCGTTTAGTTATCAGGATATTCTCTATCTAAAACTTGAATCAGCATTGACTATCCTGACAAATCAAATCAAGCGCTGCTAACCTAAATGTAATGCTGGCAATAACAAATAGGATTTGTAGGTATACGAAGAGTTATTATGACCTTGCGGGTTTTTATCAAATGTATTTAACTAGCCTAAAGCTTATATGGACTAATTTGTTTACTGGCCTGAACATAAGTGTCTAAACTTGGTAAAGCTATTTTGAGTTCAAAATTGCCTTAAAATCTTTAGCTACTTATGCTCAAACCAGTAAGAACATTATATTAAAAAACAATTTATTCATATAAGTAGGTCGTACTAGGTATTTGGGATTGGAAGACTAGAGAGAAATGGCTCAAACTATAGAAAGTGGGAATAAAGTAATGATTTTAACGGAAACGAATTATAATCCAGGGAGCGAGGTTGAGGATACTAACGATATTCGCCCCCGCAAGCGCGGTCGGCGCTCGATGGCCGAGATGCGGGCCGCCCGTGAGAACGGGACAACCCTACTGGCCGCTAAAGTTATTAAGGCGGCGGCCTTAGCAAAGGCTGGAACTGGCCCGGCTAATAGCCTCGGTACACGGGTAAGATTGGCCCGCAAGCGGTTGGGCCTTTCCCAACAGGAACTGGCTGGACCACAGTACGTGGCATCTTATATCTCGGCCATCGAGCGCGACAAAATTCATCCTAGCCTTAAGGCCCTGGAACTGATTGCCAAGCGGCTAGGTGAGCCGGTTGAGTATTTCCTCTACGGCGGCTACGGTAGTGGCGCTTTGCAGGATGTGGAAGCCGGAGCAGAAGGGCCGACCTCGGCAACCCCCGAATCTAGTTTTACCCTATCGATCCGCGATCAGTTGCGGGAAGTCCAATTGTTGCTCGAACGGGGGGCCTATCTGAGCGGTGAGGAAAGCCAAAGCGTGCTGGAACAAGCCCTTGAGGTGATCCAACAAGTGCCGCGTCATCAGTTGACCGAATACGACCGGGCGCAGATCAGTCGCCTATCGGGTAGTCTCGCTTTGCGTAAGGGTAGCTTTGAAGAAGCGATTGAAGAACTGGAACAGGCGATCCCGGTAGCCAGCCGTACCAATCAGCACGGCCTGGAGATAGAATTGCATCTTATACTTGGTAATGCCTTCTTTGCTCGTCGGATGGCCGACCAATCGCTGATGCATCACCAGATTTGTCGCGAGTTGATAGGTAAGTACGAAAACGAAATTACCCCCGAACTTAGTTTACAAGTGCTAACGGCCCTGGCAAACGACCATCTGGCCCTCGGTCATCCCGAACAAGCGATCCGCTTGTTTGAAGAGGCCGTGCTGGGCGAGGAACAATACGAAAAGCTTCAAACCAGAGCCGACCGCTACCGGCAATTGAGTATCATTTACCACGATAAAGGCGATCTGGTACGCTCTCGCAATTATGGGGCGGTCGCTCTTACCCTTTATGAGCAGCTTAATCAACGTCGCCAGATTTTGCGCCTATCTTCAAGCGTCGGAGAGTTATTAACTTCGTCCGGGAAGGTCGCCGATGCCGAGAAAATTTTGATGCGGGCGGTCGAAGCCGGTCAGAATAGTCACGATCTGGCAGGGACAGACCTGGCGCTTACTTACAACTCGCTGGCTTCGCTAAGGATTCAACAGGGCCAGTTGGAAGAAGCCGGCCGGATCAGCCAGGATGCTATCCGGGAAGCGCGTAAAGCGGGCGACCCACTGGCGGAAGGCAATGCTTTGCGGTTGGCTGCCGAAGTAGAAGCAAGGCTCGACCATCAACCGCAGGCCCGCGAACTTTACGGTCAGGCGATCTCTATTTTGGAAGCGACCAATACACCCTACGCGCTGGGCGATGTATATAAGGCTTATGGCGAAGCTCTTTCGCGCTGGGGTGATTTTGAGGCGGCGGTTAATTATCTCAAGAAAGCCTACGACTCGAAACGCTAATTTATAGTAACTACTTGTAACTACTCAGCCTAACCCTTTGGGCGACCACATCGGGTCGCCCCTACCCAAAATCCATTGTAGGGGCGACCCGATGTGGTCGCCCGGCCTGCGTAGTTACAACTACTTAGCCTTGTCATTCTGAGGCAGGGCTTACCCTAAAACAAACTGCTTACTTTTGACGAGCGTGGGAAGTGGTCATTCCAAGCTATGAGGATACTCTAAAATTATGAGTGCAAAACCATCTGGATTGTCCACTAATCATAACCTTCCTTACCAGCTAACCAGCTTTGTTGGGCGGGAACGAGAACTAGCTGAAATAGGCCGGCGACTTCGAGAGAACCGCCTCGTAACGCTAACCGGGACAGGTGGGGTCGGTAAGACCCGTTTGGCTTTACAATCTGCCGCTCAGGAAATTAACCACTTTGGGAATGGAATCTGGCTGGTGGAACTGGCGATTTTGGCCGGGCCTTTGTTAGTTGCACCAAGCCTGATGCAAGCTTTAGACCTTAAAGAAGAGCCGGGTAAGCCACTTGTAACTAGCCTTATTTCGTTTTTGCAAGCCAAACAAATACTATTAGTGCTGGATAATTGTGAACATTTGATTGAGGAATGTGCCAACCTGGCCCACCAACTTCTCAAAGCTTGTTCTGAACTTAGTATTCTGACTACCAGCCGCGAAGCTTTGGGTATTACGGGTGAGATAACTTTCCGCGTGCCTTCTCTAGGCCTACCTGCACCAACCGAACTAGCCTCACAGATCGAAGTGGCAACCGCTCTGGAAGATTCCTGGCAAACTTTAAGCACCTATGAGGCTTTGCAATTGTTTGTCGCACGCGCTCAAGCGGCACAAGTAGATTTTCAAATAACATCCCAAAATGCCCATGCAGTACTCCAAATCTGTCAGCGTCTGGATGGGATTCCACTCGCCCTGGAACTGGCCGCTGCCCGGCTGCGGGGGTTGGGGATTGAACAATTAGCCGCCCGTTTAAATGATCGTTTCGATTTACTGATTGGCGGAAGCCGGACAGCTTTACCTCGCCAGCAAACCTTACAGGCTTTAATTGATTGGAGCTACAACCTGCTGACCGAACCGGAAAAAGTAGTTTTACGACGCTTGGCGGTCTTTGTGGGAAGTTTTAGTCTGGAAGCCGCCGAAACGGTCTGCGCGGGCGACTATGCCCTTACTTCGGGCTGGGGGCGGATTGAGCGCGAACAAGTGCTAGAATTAGTCTGGCAATTGGTCAATAAATCATTGGTGGTTATGGAACAAAGACCGTCGGCCCAAAGTACCCGATCCACTGAAACCCGTTATCGTTTGTTGGAGACTATTCGGGAATATAGCAAAACTAAACTCACTGAGGCAAGCGAAGCCGAGCAAACGACCGAAAAGCACTGCCACTGGTACTCCCGAGTGGCACAAGAAGCGGCGCATCATGTGGGCAGGGCAAACCAAACTGCTTGGTTCAACCACTTGGAACAAGAACACGATAATTTACGGGCGGCTTTAGATTGGCTGGTAGGAAGTAAACGTATTGAAGAGGCTACTCTTCTTGCCCTAAATTTATGGAAGTTTTGGCAGAGCCGCATCTATACCCGCGAAGCTTATCGCCGCTTAAAAGAAATTCTAGCTCTCAGCGCGGCTGCCCCTCTGACCGCTGAATTGCGTGCGCGTTTGTTAAATGCGTTAGGGACAGTCTCATCCAATCTGAAGCTGTTTGAAGAAGCCAACCAATACCAAAAACAAGCCTTAGACTTGTGGCAGGCGCAAGCGGATAAAGGTGGTCTTGCCACAACCTTACTCGAACTAAGTCGGCAGAATTTTCAGGAAATGAAAGTGGAGCAGGCGCAGCAGTATGCCTGCGAAAGTCTGACGATAGCCCGCCAAATTGACCAAAAAGCCCTGCTTGCGGAGGCTTCTTTCCTGTTCGCTGTCTCTACTAATTATCTCGGTTCTGAAGATGGGGTAGTGGAGGCACTGGAAGAAAGTTTAGTTATTTGGCGCGAACTAAACGATCAGGCAAATCTGGTCAATGCTTTAGGGACGCTTGGCGAAGTAGAAATAATGCGGGGCAATTATGAGCTTGGCCGAACTTTACTGGTCGAAACTGCCGCCCTTCAAATGGAGCATGGTAGCGTCCAAAATTTCATCTCGTTGCTGGCACCCCTAGTCCTGCTGGCTATTTACGCGCCCGGTCAGGTGGACAAGCTAAAATACGCCGCCCGTGTGCTAGGGGTAATGATCGCCTTAGATGAAAGAAATGGCGATGCCTACACCCCTTGGCAGAGTGAGATTGATAAGTATAGCCAGATGTTAATTGCTCAAATCGGGGAAGCCAGTTTTCAGGAAGAATTTGCAATCGGCTTGAAAATGACCTCCTCTGCTATTTTAGCACTGGCTGAGATTATTACTGCCCCACCCTCCTCTGAAATATCTGCCCAAGAAGGTAACGAGAACGACCCGACTACCCCTTATCCCAACGGACTGACCGCCCGTGAAGTGGAAGTATTAAAATTAGTGGCGGCAGGACACTCTAACCCTGAAATTGCCCAAACTTTGGTACTCAGTCGCAAGACGGTGGAAGCCCATCTGCGCTCCATTTTCGCCAAGCTTGAAGTCACTTCCCGCACTGCCGCGACCCGCTTCGCTTTTGAACATAATCTCGCCTAATGTTCTTCTAAATTCCCCTAAATAGATGAGGTTCGATAGGTCTATAGATGAACTCACCGATGTGAGCCGCTTTGGGTTGCGCTAGACTGTAACCAACTACAAGTGAGTATTTTAACAAGTTTAGCTATTTAACAAGGAGGTCAATTATGCAAGTGTATACAGCTAACCGCGTCCGGCTGGGGGCAGTAGTCTTTGGATTTGCCGGAGTAATTTCCCCTATCGCTCAAATCATTGCCAACACTACGCTTGGAGTAGTTGATGGTAGTGACCAGGCGGCAGCAGCCCAAGCGGCGACGGCCACCAACTATCAGGTTTGGGGCGGCTTGATGATTGCCTACTCAATTGCCGCTATTTTCGGCTGGCTGGGCTTCTACTTGTATTTCACACAGGGACGCGCCGAAGCTTCAGCCTTTTGGGGAACGTTAATCACGGTGCTAGGGGCCTTACTGGTTGTACCAGGTTGGGGAGTGTGGAGCTACGCTGCGCCAGTGGCCGGTCAGCTTTACCTACAAGGCAATAAGGATGCAATGACCGTTTATGCCGCGATAAATAACAGTCCTAGTCTCCTTGTTGCCTACGCCTCGCTACCGGTACTTTTAGTCGGGCTGGTCTTGCTTAGCCTGGCGGTCTGGCGAGATAACAGCCTACCAAAAGTGGCGATGGTAATGCTGGTAATTACTAGCTTGTTGCAAGGGCCGTTGCCTCTAGCAGTTGTCATCATCAACGCTATCTTTAGAGCGGTGGCCGGTTTGTGGTTAGCCTACAGCATTTGGCAACATACTAAGAGTAGCCCGCAGCTTCAGGCAACCTTTGCCACAAATCAGCCCCTAATAAACTGAAGCAAGTTCCGCATTTCAACCAATTTTTAGAATACAAGGCGGAAGAAGCCTATGTCAGTTCAAGATAACAAACTGGTTGACCGTCGCTTTTATGAAGAGGTCATGAACACTGGTAACGTCGCGCTAGTTGAACAGTTCTTTGCCACCCATATTGAAGATATGCAGCAATGGGTTACTAGACTTCACCGGGCTTTCGCTGGGCTGTACTTCACAATTGAAGAGCAAATCGGCGAGGGAAATAAGCTGGTGACCCGCTGGACGGCGACAGGTATCCACATTGCCGCGTGGGAAGGCTTCGCTCCAACTAACCAGTTGGTAAAGTGGACTGGCACGACCACCCAAAGATACTCTAACGGCAAAGTGGTCGAACTTTGGGCGGAGGTAGACCGCCTCGGCCTCCGGCAACAACTGGGCCTAAAGGTTGTACCAACTTTGGTCACACAGCAGTAGCCTTACGCCTTTTCAAGATTTTTGAGTTTGTAGAAGAAAGGGGATTTTTATGACATCTGGCAACACTCACAGCGGAAAATACCGCTTTTTGTTTACAACTTACCCCGGCTCCGGCCATTTTCACCCGATAGTACCAACCGCCCTGCAACTCAGGGAAGCGGGACACACCGTCGCCTTTGCAGTGGCGCAGCATTTTTGCCCGGCGGTAGAGGCAGCCGGGTTTGAAGCTTTTCCGGCAGGTCGTGACCGCCAGGATGATCCCGAATTTCTGGAACTGATGGGACAGTTAGCCCAGCTACCGCCCGGCCCCGAAAGCGAAATGAAAATATTTTCACAAGTGTTTGGTAGCCTTGAACCGCGCCGTCTGATACCGGATATACTGGCAATTGCTGAAAAATGGCAACCTGACATGATTATACGGGAAGCAGGGGCGTATGGGGGTGGAATTGCCGCCGAACATCTCGGTTTACCCCAGGCCTCTATCAGCGCTGGCGCTTTCTTGGAGGGTCTCCAGTTTTTCCATAATCTGTCCATTGAATATGTGAACGCGGTACGGGTACAATACGGCCTGGAACCGGATGCCGACGGAAGCAAGAGTTTTCCTGACCTCCTGCTACAATTTAGCCCGCCTGAACTTGCCTTCTCCAGACCGGGATCGGTTTACCCGCCAACGACTAGATTCTTCCGCCCACAGTTTTATGACCGTTCGGGTAACGAGAATTTACCAGCGTGGGTTCAGACCTTGCCCAAACAACCAACCGTTTATGTAACACTTGGCACTGAAGTAAATCACATGCCCGGTTTCTATCCGCGTGTAATCCAGACCATTATTGAGGGCTTACGGGACGAGCCTATCAACCTGATTATAACACTGGGGCGGGACAAAGATCCAGCCGAGTTTGGTGAGCAACCGGCAAACATCCATATCGAACGCTATATTCCGCATACTCTGCTACTACCCTATGTTGACTTAATGGTGATGCACGGTGGCAGTAACAGTCTCCTCCTCGCAATTGACCGGGCACTGCCAGTGGTGCTTATCCCGCTAATTGCAGACCAGTTTATGAACGCCCAGCGCTGCGTTGAGCTAAAGCTTGCCCCGGTGGTATCGCTTGAGGAGCTTACGCCTGTGCAAGTTCGCAAGGCTACCCGCGAGGCACTTGAGAATCCACTTTATCGCCAGAATTTGGTGCGTCTGCAAAGGGAGATGCACAATCTGCCAGGGCTAGACCAGGCGGTAGCTTTGCTGGAAGCACTGGCGGACAAAGTTACTCCAATGGTAAAGTAGTCGAACTTTGGGCGGAGGTGGATCGCCGCGGCCTCCGGCAACAACTGGGTCTAAAGGTTGTACCAACTCTTACCGAAGAGAAATAAGCTCAAGCCATTTTGAATTTCGAGTTCAAGGTTAATTCAGGTTATATACTATAACCGGAAAGGAATCTCTTACTATGATTATAGACATTTGGAGCCGAGAAATAAAACCAGACAAGATAGAAGAAGCCCTTACCTTTTTCAAAGGATTCGGGGCTTCAGTCAGTGGTAAGTACAGCGGTATTGTGAGATCGATGACTGGGTTTGACCATGCTACCAACAAACTAATAATGGTGTCAATCTGGGAGTCGGCGGAAGCTAAGATGGCGATGGTAACAAACCCTGAGTTTTTAGCGATGGTAGGTTCGGTAGAACACTTTTACGCCACCGCTATGGAAACGCAGGAATACGAGCTAGTTTACAGCCTCTAGCTTCTGCCCGAAAAGGCCGATGCCAAAGGAATAGACTTGGAAGCAATCGCTGTAATCAAGTGAGGCTGTAAAAACAGTCTCACTTGATCCAAATTACCAAACCCACTGCGGGATATGTGGCCCAAGTAAATCTATAATCCTAAACAAAGGCATCCTCAGAAATTATTTGTCATAATACCAACTGCAAATTTCTTAATCTGAAATATAAAATGTTACCCGGCTTTGACCGAGCTACCCGCTTTTGTTATAATCGCCCTACAAGTAAGGCGTGGCTATCAGAAAGCGGGAGGCATCACCATTAAGCCAAATCAAGTTAAGCACAACCCACAACTCGCCCCTACTACCCCGGCGGACGGTTCCCTTACCCCTTTGAAAGCTTCGCCCACCTCACCGACCTGGGTTCTATATCTAAAGTGGGAAGCCAAAATTGCGCTTGTGCTTGCTTCGCTGGGGCTAGTGATAGCCTTGCACATCTTGAATCGCTTCTGGCAGAGTCTGGCGGCGCTGTTTTCGTGGCGCTTTGAAGATATTCTCACCCGTTCAACCCCTTTTGATAACCTGACTTCCCCTCAACCCGTTTTCCCGCTTCTGATGCTGGTTCTATGGCTACAGGGAGCGATCACCCTTTTCTGGATCAATAATGCTAAGCCAAAGATTGCCGCAATAACCGATACCCCAAAGCCGGTTTTACGCGGTCGGTATCAGGCGGTCCTGATTATAGCTGGGCTAGGACTGGCTTTGCTACTTGGCTACGGTCAACGGGTCAGCCAACTGTTGCCGGATCAGGCCGGACGCTTACCCGCCTCTAATTACGACGAGATGGTCTATTTTAGTGGCTCCACTCTGCTGGCTCAAGGAGAATGGCCTTACCGCGATTTCTTTTTGGCCCATCCACCCGGTGCAGAGCTTCTTTACGCCACTTTGCTAAAACTAGGTGGGTCGGGAACAGACGGCTACCAGGATTTTTTGCTGGCCCGTTGGGGCGTTATTGGGCTAGGTCTGCTTACGATAGTAGCAATCGGGTGGGTCGCCGGGCGAATGTGGTCGCGAGGGGCCGGGGTTGCAATTGGGCCAGGACTGGTCGCCGCTGGTCTTTACGCTGCTGATACGGCGGCTGCCGGGGTGGCGACCCTCGAAACGCCCGCCAACTTCTTTGCCGCCGTCGGGTTGGGTTGCTATCTGGAATCCGAATGGGCCGGACGGCAAGCGGTACGGCGCGGGTTGTGGCTTGGAAGCGGGGCGTTACTAGCATTTTCGACCCTGTGCAAATTGCCGGGAGCCGCCCTGATCTTTGCTTTGCTGGTCTATTTGCTGGCAACTAGAGGCTGGCGGGCGCTGGGCTGGATCGGGGCCGGACTAGTAGCGGGTACTGTACTGCTGCTGGGGCCGTTCGTCTTACGGGCCGGGCCGGGCGAGGTTTTGCGTCAGGTCGTACTGTTCCAATTGTTGCGCCCGCTCGAAACCCGCGAGGGCAAAGACCAAATCGCCCGACTTGCCGATATGCCCGATAGTGGGCTGACGATCTGGTTAGGCGGGTTGGCCTTGCTGTTGCTGGCTTGCTGGTTGATCGCAGGTGGGCGCGACCGAGGACGCTGGCTGATCCCGACCCTGTGGAGCCTGCCACTCCTGGCAATCTTCATCCTGAGCAAATCTTTTCATCCCTGGTACTATGTGCAGTGGGCCTTACCGTTGGCCTTACTTGGCGCGGGCCTCTTTTCGGCGCCACTCTGGCAAGATTTAAGCCGGAAGAGAAATCGGAAATTAGAGATTAGAGATCAGAAATCAGACAGCAGAAATCAGACAGCAAAGGCTGTTTTACCCCTCAGTCCTCAGTCCTCAGCCCTCAGTCCTCAGTCCTTCTCCTTCCCCTTCATCCCTCATCCCTCATCCCTCATCCTTATTCTACTGATCGGGCCGTTAGGGTTGGCCCAGTGGCAGGAGGCCCGCCAACCGCAGTACGACCGGGTTTATCGCCCGGTAGGAGAGATGTTGCGAAGCGCCAAGACAGGTGAGGCTGTCTTAACTTTCGACCCCGGCTATAGCTTTATGGCCGGAAAGCGTCCGGTTAAGCTACCGGCCACTGGCAAATATCTGGTCGATAGTGCCGGATATATGGTTTACCTGAACCTTGAGATGGATCGGCGGGGCTTCTTTGATCTGTTGGGAACCGGGCTGACCGGCAGTCGGGAGCGCGGGTTGGTGGACGAACTGTTCCGGCAAGATCGCGCTCAGGCCCAGGTCGTCGAAGGCTTGAGCAGGGCAGAAGCGGCAGTTGTGGATGTCAAGTTGGCCCTGAGCCAGCTTACCCCCCGCTCGGTCGAGTTTATTGGAACGGGGGCCAGCAAGATCGGCTCGGTCGAGTATGCCGACCTTTACCGGGTGCGGCCCCTGGCCCTCCGACGGCCCTGGCGCTTTGACAACGGTCTATGGCTAACCCCCTTCGGTCTTAGCACCTCGCTGGACGGGCGGGCCAATGCCGACCCGGTTGAAACTGGCGAAATTATCCGACTAAATGCGAAAGAAGCTGCCCTGCGTAGCCTGGACTTGCGTTTCGTCTGGCGAGTAGGGCAGCCCCCCGCCCAGGCTATTAAAATGTTTGTGCATGTAGTGGACGAAAGCGGCAAGACGGTGGCCCAACGCGATACGGCTCCCCTCGACGACCAGGCCGATACGCGGCGCTGGCGGGTTGGAGATGCTTACCAGGATGTACATAGCCTCCCGTTGCCCGCCAATTTAGGGCCAGGTCGCTATCGGGTCGAGATCGGCCTCTACGACCCTGCCACCAATAACCGTAGCTTGACCGAAGGCCGCGACAATCTTGTTATAGGCTACTTGCTTATAAATTGACCACACCGCTAAATCAGAGCATGATCGGAGGCAAAGCGTACTGCTGCTGTCCGGGAAGTAACCCCCAGTTTAGCGAAAATCGACCGTAGATGGGCGCTAACGGTGTGTCTGCTTAAAACCAACTGATCCCCAATCTGAGCGTTGGTTAAGCCCTGGGCCAGTAACCCCAACACCTCCACCTCACGCGAGGTTAAAGGGGCGACTACATCAAGCTTGAGGGACGAAACCGGGGGCTTAGTATCAACGACGGGTACTAGCATTGCCGTCTGGATCAAATTTGCTTCATTACTTAGCCAGGCTTCCTGGGCTGACATAACCAATCCTTTCTCCCAGAGCGCCTGGTAAAGCGGTTCTTCAAGTCTATCTCGACATTCGAGCAACACGCGGGTCTGATTTGCTCTCATAGTAGGCGGGAATTCCATATTTAAGGCTCGAATTAAAGATACGGCAGCAGCGTGTAAAACCACTGAGCGGGCTGGTTGGTTTTGGTTAATAGCTGTTTCAGCCAAACCTTCCAGGCAACGGGCCTGGCCTAGTAAATTGGACTGGCGCTCGAAAAAATCCCAGCTTTTTTGAAGGGCGGCCTGAGCTTGAGAATATTGACCTGAAAGGTTGAGCAAATGCCCCCAACTTAGCAGTCCGATAGCGCTTCCATAAGCATTGTTTTGCTCACCAAAAAGCCTCAAACTCTCTTTGAGATAAGATCGGGCCGCTTCCAGGTTCCCCTTCGCAATCTCAATTTGACCGAGGGTAGTAAGCACAAAGGCTTCTAGCCGAGGGTCGCCCAACACGCGCAACTGGTTCAAGCTTTTAAGGCAGCTAGACCGGGCCTCGACAAGCAGGCCAAGTTCCAATTCAACAATACCCAAATTACCCAGTATATTAGCCATTGAATGAACGTGACCGATTTCCCGAAAGCATTGCAAGGCTTCGGTCAGATATTGCCAGGCCAGCTCGAATTTGCATTGCTTTTCGTAATTGACCCCAAGATTGTTAAGAATACTTGCCAGGCCGCGTCGGTCGTTGAGTTCGCGGTAAAGCGTTAGACTCTCTTCTTGTAGCGCAATACTCTCCAGCAGCTTATTTTGAAGAGCGCTAATTGAAGCCAGATGGTTCAAACTGTGAGCGATCCCAATCTTATCTTCGGCCTCACGGTAAAGTTGAAGACATTCTTCAAAGCAAGTTCGCGCTTTAACAAAATCACCCTGCCCATGAGCAATAATCCCAAGTCTGCGCAAAGCATTAGCACAGGCAATTTTATCTTCCGGCCCGGTTCGCTTCGCCAGGGTCGCTTCCAGCCAAAATTGACCTTCGCTCAGATTACGAATCCACCAATACTGTCCCAAGGCCCCCGCCAACTTTAAGGCGATATCAGCATCTTTAGCCGTCAATGACCGGCTTAGTATCGCCAGAAAATTGTTATAATTTTGCTCCAAACGGGCCAGAATATCCAGTTGATTTGGGCCGGATAGTTCCCGCGTAGCCGACTGGGCTACTTGCAAATAGTAATCCTGATGACGGGTTTGCAAGCGGTGAAGGGCCTCGGCGGACTCCTCGCTGTTCAGGCGCTTCCAGGCATATTGTCGAATAGTTTCTAACAACCGGTAGCGGTAGGGGCTATCGGGGTTCGTCGTTACCCCCACTACGATCAGGGATTGGTCGATTAACCCTGACAAAACCTCTTCTATGTTGGTATATGTAAGACGTGAGCTAGGGGATAGGTCTTTAACCTCCTCGTCCCCACAAATTGCTTCCATTGCTTTCAGCGACCAGCTACCGGCAAAGATGCTCAAGCGTTTGAGAAGCAATTGTTCGGGCGGGTTTAGCAAATCGTAACTCCACTCCAGCGAAGCTTGCATGGTCTGGTGACGGAGCGGCATATCGGCGGAACCACCATTCAATATTTCCAGGCGCTGTTCCAACCGCGCCAGGAGGGTTTTCGGCGATAACCATCTCAGACGAGGGGCCGCCAGTTCTATCGCCAGGGGCAACCCTTCTAAACAATGGCAGATTTTAGCGATAGTCTCAGACAAATCGGCGGACAAGTTAAAGTCAGGTTTGACCAGGCGGGCGCGTTCCACCAAAAGCTGAACCGCCGGATAATTACGTAGTTCCGCCCGATTGCTGTCTGCTAGTTGCGAAGACAAGGGTGGTAGGACAAGTGGGGGAACATTAAATTGTTGCTCACCACGCACTCGCAGGATGCGCCGACTGGTTATTAATATTTTGAGATTGGGGCAACTTGCCAATAAATCTAGTATTTGTGAGCCAACCTCAACCACGGTTTCGCAATTATCCAATATAAGCAATAGCGGGCCACGTTCGTTCAAATATTGCTTGATCCGGGTGGTTACATTATTGGTTCCGCTTTGAGAAATATTTAGAGACTGAGCGATACGCGGTAAAACTGCCGGGACTTCCCGAAGGTTGGCTAAAGAGATTACAAAAATACCAGAGTCAAATTCGCCCGACTGGGCCAGATTGTCAGCTACCGCCAGCGCCAGACGTGTTTTGCCGATCCCGCCTGGCCCCAGCAAAGTTAACAACCGCACTTCGGGCTGCTCTACTAACATCTGACTTATCAGTTCTATTTCTGTTTCGCGCCCGACCAAGCTGGTTAGCTGCATCGCAGCAATATCACTATCCGCAATTAGATAGAGTGGACTGGTATTTTCGACAAGACTACGCTCAATCAATCTGACAGACATACCTGATTTCCTTCGTGTACTATAGAGTCTGCACAATGTGGCCTGAAGCAGCGCCAGTGCTGGCGAGCTTAAAACAAGCTCAAATCCAATAGACTACATTGTCAAATGTATAGGCTAAAGTTAACATTAAAATAAATTAGATACACTAAGGAAAACCTATATTTTTGACCCAAGTGAGGAGCAATTTTGAGGTGTGAAATTCAAATAATAACTAGAACTACTCACCGCAGAGACGCAGAGAGCGCAAGGAAAGCAAAAATTTAGTAACGATAGCAAATTGCAGAGTTATTGGCCCCTGTAGGAGGGAGCTTCTGCTCGCGATTGAAGCCGTATCTGGGTGTTCAATCGCGAGCAGAAATTCGCTCCTACACATAATGTAAATTATTATGTACACTAATATCAGATTAGAACCTATATCCCCCCTTCGCGATCTTTAGGACAGCCCATTATGAGCAGACGGGTCGCCCTAAAGATCGCTCCTTAGGCAAGCGGCGGTTAGCCAGCCGCACTTTTCTTAGTAACCAGACAGTTAAGACGGTTAGCGTTGCCAGAGTTTATTAACTGCCATCATCGCTATTTTTTGTAACAAGCTTATTCCCACCCCAACAATACAAGCTGTAGTCGGTTGGGCCTGACAACCAACCGGCTTTGCCAAAAAAGCCGCTTCTTTTGAAAAATTGCATAAAAGCCTTCTCTCTGTGATGATGCTGTATTAAGTCAATAAGGTTAAACAAACGTTGCGAACGCTTCTATTTTTGCGAATGCTTTTATTTTTTACATCATACCAAACCAGGCCGCTAAGAATATCCCCATGATTGACTATTTTGTCAGAGGTTATCCAAAAGAGGCGGTAATCTGAAATAGTTAAAGTTAACTATTGCCTAAATAAGAAGTAACTACCCAGCCCTATGAGCCTGATTACAACACCTAAGTCATGACACCCTTGTCATTCTGAGCCGCAGCGAAGAATCTGGTGGCAAAAGCTACCTCTAGCCCAACAAACGAGATTCTTCGCTGCGGCTCAGAATGACAAATTTGAGGCTGGGTGAATAGTTACAAACTGACTTTTATAGATCGAACATCATTTGGGCCTGAAAAAGCTGCTCCTGACCTTGCCAACTCAGGCTTGGTTTGTCGCGCAGAGCGACTTGAAGGGGAAATTTAGGGATCCCGGCATTAGAGAGGCAATTGTTTATCATTTTGACGGCGTTTTTGGGGTCGTTGTTATCCTGCGAAAGATGGGCCAGCCAAACTGTGTGGGCCAGCCCGCTATATTCGAGTACTCGGCGGAGTATTTCGGCACTTTGTTCGTTAGCCAGGTGGCCCCGGTCGCCCGATATACGAGCCTTGAGCGAATTGGGATAATGGGCGTTGGTACGCAACCGGGTCAGATCGTGGTTAGCTTCGAGGATGATTAAGTCGCTGTGATAAAGTGGCTCAAAGATCGGCTCGGTCGCACAGCCCAGATCGGTCAGGATCATGCCCTGCCGACCTTCGGCCCGGAAAGTGTAGCAGACCGTATCGGTAGCATCGTGCGATACCGGCACGCTGCTTACTTCCAGCCCGCCAAAACTCTTGACCCCGCCGACTGGCAGCACTTCCAGATTATATTTGGCAGCCTCGGGAACCGGAAAGCCGCCCGGCTTTAACAAATTAAGATCAAAACCGTTCTTTACCGCGTCGGCGAGTTGCACCGCCCGCACCTCTTCGACTCGATTAAATTTGTCCCAGCGCGGTCGAGCCGCCTTGAGGGTCTTTTCGTTGGCGATCACCGGAACGCCCCACTTGCGCGAAATCGTCCCGGCGCTTTTCAAGTGATCGCTATGTTCGTGAGTTAAAAAGATCGCCGAAAGCTGGTTCATCGCCACCCCAAAACGGCGCAAATGACCTTCGATAACACTGGCCGATAAGCCACTATCGATCAAGATGTTGGTTGAGCCGTGCTGCACCAGATAGCAGTTGCCACTCGACCCGCTGGAAAGTGAAATTACCCGCATTAGTTGTTTAATGCCTGTTCCAAATCTTCGATAATATCTTCGACATCTTCGATCCCGACCGAAAGGCGCAACAGGCCCTCCCCAATCCCGACTGCCGCCCGTTGTTCGAGTGGGAGCATGCGGTGAGAACTGCTGGCCGGATGCGAAATAGTGGTCGTGACATCCGCCAGACTAGGCACAAGCGGAATATCGCGCAAAGCTCGTACAAACCGCCGGGCCGCCGCCTCACCCCCCGCCAGATCAAACGAGAGCATACCACCATAGAGTCCTTCGGGCATCAAGCGGCGGGCTAGTTCGGACTGAGGATGGCTGACCAGACCAGGATAATTAACCCGTGTTACGTTCGGTTGGGCTTCCAGCCATTGAGCTACCATTTGGGCATTACGGCTGTGCGCGGCCATTCGCAACGGCAAAGTCTTGAGGCTCCGCACATTCAACCAGGCATCAAAAGGCGATTGGGTCAAGCCCATCAGCTTTCCGGCCATGTGCGCGGCATCCACCAAATCGCGCCGTCCGGCGATAATTCCACCCAGCGCGTCGCTATGCCCACCGATATATTTGGTCGTGGCGTGCAGCACAATGTCCACCCCCCATTCGACCGGACGACAGATAATCGGGGTGCTAAAGGTGGCATCCACATAGCTATACAAGCCCAAATCCCGTGCCAGTTGGGTCGCGGCTTGCAAATCGGTCACTTGCAAAAGAGGGTTGGTCAGGGTCTCAAAATAAAGTATCCGGCTGGTCGGACGCATGGCGGCCCGGACTGCTCCGGCATCGCTTATATCCACAAAACTGGTGTCGATCCCAAAGCGAGGCAACTGTTCGGTAAAGAGGGAATAAGAACCGCCGTAAATCTTGCTATCGGCGATAATATGGTCGCCGCTTTTAAGAACGGCGCTAAGAGCGGTAAAGACCGCCCCCATACCACTGCCTGCGGTGGTGGCGGCTTCGGCTCCTTCCAAATGAGCCATCGCCGTATCAAAAGCAACGTGGTTGGGCGAAGAATATCGATAGTAAAACCAACTCTCGTCCGGGTGGTCTACCGCATATTCCATCGCCTCGATACTCTCGAAAGAGTGGACGGTAGTCTGGTAAATCGGTTGGGCGACCGGGCGACTCCCGGTGCGTTCGGGGATTTCCCCGGCGTGGACGGCCTCGGTCGCCGACTTACGGCTACGGACAGCAGGCCGCTCAATTTCTTCTAGCATGGCAATCTTCTCCCTCTCTAACAAATCAAAGAATCGAACAGAATTGCCATTATCATACCACATCGATGGTTTAGGGTGCAAAACCCTCCACTTTTACCAAAGCGGTGGTACTACCGTTATCTTTGCGCCAATAGAGTTGATACCATTTTCCGCTTTCCTGGGTCATCAAAGAGCCAAATCCCCCCTGTTCGGGATTAGAAACCAGCAGAGTTGCTTCCCAAAAACCTAACCACTCGAAAGCATCATAGCCAGAGGGTGGGGTCTCTTTTAGCCGAAACCAATCGAGTGAGATGGGGGCGTTTTTGAGCGGGCCATTGTAAGTATTTTGAGGGAATTTCTTTCGTTGGGAACTGGTAAAATAACTTGCCAATTCAAGAGCGGCTCGATAGTAAGCTAACAAAAAAGGTAAATTCCAATTTTCCAACCAAACCTGTTTTTCGGCAGCATGGTAAGTGGCAAGCAACCCGTAAAGCTCTAACTGGGTGAGCAAAACCCGACGTTTGGCTAATACTTTAGCACTTTGACCCTGTTCTTTCTCTAAAAGGTCTAAACTGATTGCCGCTTGCTCTAATTCCTGCAACAGTTCCTTTTCTCCGTCCGGGGCGGGACTCAAAAACGCTGACTCGGGGCTAAAGAGCCAGGGGGCAGCGGGCAATAAGCTCTCCTGGCGATACCTTTGGAGCGTAAATAACAAATCCAACAGGGTTTGGCGGGGCAGCAATAGGCTATAATGAACCGAGTCGGTACTCAAAACATAGAGATCGCTATCAAGTACTAATAATTCCCCGGTCAGATTTACCCAGCGCAAAAGAGCTTCAGTCCAATCCTCTTGCGGATTCGGGCGGGTTATAGAAAAGCCATGATAATTATAATTTTCGCCCTTTTCCAACTTTTCAGCCAGCCCAGGCAATTGATCGGTGAGCGCAAGGTTTACAATCCAGACCAACGGCTCAAGCTGAGAATTTTCCCGGTCTAACAAAGGCCCATAAGGAGTTTGGCTCAATTTTACCCTTAGCCCCTGAATTGTAAGGGTATTTTGAGATTGCTGATCCATAACTAATTACCTCCCGAATTAGAACCAGACCCGGACGGTGGGGATGACGGAGTTGCAGCCGAATTCGGGCTAGAGTTAGAAGCCCCACTCGAAGATGTAACAGGATGGTCGCCTGGGAAACCTCCAATGTAAGAGCCATCCAGGTAAACAGTGGCAGGTTGCCAATGGCCTCCTACATAGTCGGCGTGGAAATTAAAAGGAATTCCACTGCTCGAAGTAGCACCCCGGATGTCAAGGCGCGGTGTTGCATTGGGATCGGGTTTATTCGCCGCCATATAACGAAGCCAGGCATCCTCCGCCGCATGCAAGAAACCGTTGAGGTTGTCAGAGGTCGTTTTGGGTTGGTTGCTTCTAACCCATAGATTAGGGTCAAAGACCCCGCCTGGTTTGGGGTAGCCGGCAGAACCGGGTGGCGGTTTTTGGCCGCTTCCCTTGTAGCGGTATTGTGAATACTGTCGGTAGCCATTATTGACCGGGCCTTCCTGAATAACCACCAGATTAGGATGATTATCCACTAGCTCATGCAAGGCCGAATCTACATGACCACCGTAAATACCTCTGTTAGAAAAGTCTGTTCGTTCTTCCGCCAGAACCATATGCTGAAGTAACTCCTGGGTGAAAATTGTGGTTTGCTGGTTCAAAGCGGGATTTGTAACTTGCAAGGCGGCAAATTCCGGGCTGTTCAAGAGATTGTTTCTGGCTGTAGCAGCCTCGACCTGTCCTTGAGCTTTACGCAAGCCTTCAATCCAATTTTCAGGGACGTTTGCCTGACGCAAAGCTTCTACCTTAAGGCTAGTGTTTAGCGGTTGATCCAACCCCATTTCTATTACCAGACGCTGAATAGTTTGGGTTCGAGCCTCAACCTTATTTCTCAAATTGGTTTTTTCCTTACCCTCAGCCTTCCTGCTATAAGTACGACTTAAATTAGTCAGGTCAGTTATCATCTCGCGGAGTTCGACAGCGGTCGCCCGGTCATGGGAAGTAATGCGGGGTGAGTCGGTAGTGCTGGTCTGACCGCGCTGGAATACACCTGCCTCCATCTCACCCTGAAAATCGGCCGGGCCAGTATGATTAGGGCGATTATAAATTATATCACAGGCTTCCTGTAATTCATGCCCAATTGCTATCGAAACGTCCTCCGGGCGCATTGCATTGTCTACATGGATTTCAAGTCGCCAGCCTGGGCCACCTGGTTCCCCGGTCGGCGGTTTAAGCTGAAGTCTAGCTGACCCGGCTTTGTTCCCCGCCTCAGTCTGGTGGGAGGAGGCCGGAGGCATTTGGTCAGTTGGGTTAAGCCTGAAACTGACTTCTACTGAAATCGGGGTACTGGTGCCGTCAGGGTGGGGAATAGTCAGGGTATACTGGTTTGTTTCCCGGCGACTAAGGGTTGCCCCATGCTTGAATTGGGTTGGTGTCACATAATTTTTAATCTGGTCGTCAAAGCTACGCGGCTTGAGCTTGCCCTCGCCCTTTGGATTGCGGTTGCTCAACTCGTAAGTACTGCCTCTTACGCCGCCGACATTGCCGGGTTCAGGCGGCTTAGAGTTTTCCAGTGCGGCTGCTTCCATAAGAAAGGCTGGGTCAATAATAACGGATGGCGGTTGGTCATGGGCAGCACCTTGCCGGTTTGGTTGGGCTGCGTTTTTACTTTCGTGTGCGCCCGCCTGTCCGGTATGAGCGGGGTTTTGACCATTCTGGGCCGCTTCTTTCATTTTGGGTAGCGTCTCATTGACAGTTTCAAGGAACCGTCTGGTAATAGTATCCAAAAATTCGGGTGTAACCGGTACGCTGGAATGGTCGCTCGGTACGGGAACGCCCTGTTCTTTACTACCGTAACGCTTGCTTTTATTTCGCATTTCTCCCAGATTTGGCGAATTAAGATGAGCATCCTGGGAATGGGCCTGTCGGTTTACTCGGTAAAGATAGGCCGAGAGGTTTTCAAAGAAATCAAGTTCCGGCCCGGTAATTCCCGCGCTTCTGGCAGCCTCAGCAAAGCGATTGACATATTTAAATAGCTCGTACTCACTGGCCGCTTTAACAAGGTTGCCTTGATGTTCAGCTATAATATGCCGGAACATTTGAAGATGCGATAAAGCGGCCTGGTAAGCTTCGTGGCCCTCCACTGACCGACCCTGTACGGTCTGCCGCCCCGCCCCTGGCCCAATATAAGCTTCGGGAGTGTAAAAGTTAGCTTCCATTTGCATGGTGGTAATTTCCTGAGCTAACTGGATGCGTCGCTCGTTATTGCGAGTACGATTAAACTCCCGGACTTTTAGGTCAATTCGAGGTAGCAATTTGTCACGGATCGCCTGACGGGTAGCTTCACTCATCTGGCCTAAACGTTGTATTTCAGTAATTTGATTCTGAGTAAGGCTAAGGGCCTGGGCCGTTTCCATCACTTCTCCAATGGCCCGCAGGCGAGCTTCAGGAGTGGCGGCATGCTGGGCGTGCTGGAGCATTAGCGCCAGGTTATAAACCTCGGCCAGATTTGAAAGGCCCCGATGCATACCCTGCCGCGCCGTCGGGGACATGTGCTGCTGAACCTGTTCATACTGGGTTAAACGTCCGGCCTCGGTAAAGAAGCTCATCCTCAGCATTTCGGCCCAGTGTTGGCCTACATTTTCACCCATCCAGCGTTCCGCCGCCAAAAGATTGCGCCCGGCCTGCCCACCTTTAACATTACAGTCAACATCGCTGATCCACTCGGTACTGGCACTGCTGACCGGGGCAGCATTAAACTTGCGGAGTTGGGTCAGCACCCATTCCCGATAGGCTAATATATGACGGCCCACCTGCTTCATTTGGGGGGTGCCACTTTGTAGTCCGGCCATCAAATCCCGCCAGTTACGAGTACGGTTCAAAATACGTTTGATAGCCTCGAAATCCCCGCCGCCCTGAACTATCTCTCGGCGTAACTCGGCATTGGTACGAATTTCCTCCACCACTGCCTGAACATGTTCGGCGGAAGGGCGAGAACTGGTCGGCTCAGAATGACCGGAGCCTCTTTGGGTATGTTCTCCCCCGCCAATCCCGGCCAAACCTTCACCGTTATTGTGTCCATGTTCGTCGTTTCTCTGATTATGATTTTCTTCCGAATGATTGTTTTTGTTAGAGTGTTCCCCTTCCCTGATATTATCAGGCGGGTGATTGTTTTGGTTTGACTGATTTTCGTGTTGGCTGCTTCTATTCTGGTTGTTTTCGTGTGCTTGGCCCGCCTGTTTGCTATTGCTTCTACTCATTCCGGCTTCCGCGTAGAGTTTTCCGGCAATGGCTATCGAAGCGCCCTCAAAGAAATTGAGCAAGGCCCGTAGCCGCTGTAGTCGGGCTTCACGCGGATCAAGTCCTTCCGGCACGTTCATGAGAGCCTCGTAAGTCTGGTATGACATGACTGCATAGCCGCCCAGTTCAAGCAGGCCGATGGCTACTTTGTTGGTAGCATAGAGCATTTTTACACCCTTGCTGGAGAATTGACCAGCTTCTCCCACATGACCTAGCCCAAAAGAGGCAATATTAATCAAATCACTGACTGCGTCGCTGTCCAGTTCAAGGGTGCTATAAGCGGCCCGATCCACCAGTCGATATAAGCTGGAAGCCGCCTGGATCGGGGCTAATACGGCCAGTAAACCCATAGAAGCACCGCCCGTCGGAATTGCCGCCAGCAAAGCCACCAGAGTCATAACATGGACTGCGTCGTCCACCGTTTCGTGTATCTGGTCAAGGGCCGCTACCTGAAGTTGCATCGGATTAGGAAGCTGAGTTTTTAACTTGTCGTAAGGGGCGGGCGGACGGTAGGAAAGCCAACCGCGCCCGTGTCCTAAATTTTTGCGAAGGTCGCGCAGGGCCTCATCCCAGGCTTCCTCGCGCGTATCACCAATCCCTGAAACAATCCTTCCCTTATCGCTATCACCAATATCTGCGATCCGTATCTCAACCCGCTGGGTGTTGACGTAAATATGTTCAGCAATGGAAAAAGTTAGGTCCTGACGCACCCCGGTCGCCTCATCAATCAAGACTCCGCTCATCATCTTGGCAGTGCCAGCCTCAGTCCCAAGCCGACTATCGGCCCGCTTCATTTTTTCTTGATCCTTGCGGACATCTTCACGTAAGCGTTTAAGCCGTTCTTGCCAGCCAGGGGGATGGGCATCCGGCCCGGTTAGATAAGCGATCTGGGCCTGAGCGTAATTAAGGTGAGCGCGAAGAAGGGCTCTGGTGTCTCCCCCGGCGGCCTGACGTTCCTCCAGGTAAGGCATCAATAGATCTATTTCGGCAACTTGAAAATCATCGTCCTCGGTCATTCCATCCGGGTTATTTACGATTTTATCGCGGTTCTGTTGTAATTCCGCCAGGCTTTTCTGATCGCTGGCCTGTTCTTGCTTCACGCTCGGTAACGACTCGCGGGCCATATCCGCAATGTTATAAACACTGATCTTGGCACCTGCTACGGAGGTCGCCCGTTGAACCGGGGCATCTTTATCGGCGATGGGAGTAGCCAGACAACGTACAAAATATTCTCCACTCTCTTTCCAGGGAACCTCAATTACATCCTGGAAGAAGGTATTCACGCCTCCGGCAACTACCTTAACAAATCTAAAAACCGTTTCACCCACTACTCCTAGCACTAACCGTGCATCATGAAGTGGCTCGGCCACTGCTTCCCGCGCTCCACGTTCAAGCAGCCCTTGTTGTTCACGATTATCTCCCAGAATCGTATCGCGGTCGGCATCGGCATTCCGGGCCTTGCGGCGGTAGGCTTCCTTTATCCCTTCTGTTTGTCCCACCTTGCGCGTGTTGACGATTTGGTCTTTCGCGTCCAACTTTAAAACTTGCCATTGAAAAGACATCGGCTGCGCCACGTTAGTAACCTGATCCAAAAGATCACGCCCAATCGCTTTATTAACCTGCATCATATAGGAGCCGGTCGAATCAACCGAGGCAAGTTGGGGGGTCAGGGGGATAATTTCAGCTTCGTAGGCCGGGGTATTAGCCAGACGTTTGGTCTCGGTTCGCATAAATTCCGGCAATTCCTCCTGGGAGGGTGCGGGGTTATCGGGGGTAGCCGCCGAGGGTCGTTCTACCGTCGTGCCAAAAGGCACGACCAAAAAGTAGGGTTGGGGACTCCCAAAGGCTTTTTTAAATTCATTGAAATTTTCGATCCCTGCGTCGAAATCAATGTTTTGTTCGGTGACTGTATAGTTACGTGAAATCTTTAATTTTCCATTCGGCAGGTTGACCAAAGGGTGCATATAACGATCATTGGGAACTTGCGTCAATACCCCATTAGGTGGTTTTACTGGGTAGCGGAACCGAAAGGCACGCGGTGAAGCGGCGGCACCGGTATTGGTAAAGATTTTGAGGACAGGCCCGTTCATTACAATGATCCGATATTCCCCTTTCATTTGCGCTCCAATTTTGGCTGCGGCTATAGTGGCGGCCTCTGCAAAGGTATGGGCCTGAATTTGAAGATAATCTTCCTTAATTGTACCCTTCGGGCCACCCTGTTTATTTTGGGCTGCTTGATTGGCGCTGTTCGGTTTGTTAGGCTTTGGGTTTGGCTGCTTGGTCGAAGGTTGTGGAGTGCGCATCACCGAAGGTGGCACAATAGCTGTATTTTGACGTTGCAAGCTGAGAAGTTGCAAGGCTTGAGGATTAAGTTGAGTACTTCCCTGACCCTGGACAGAGGGAATTCCAGGAGATTTGCTTCCCGTTTGCTGTTTGCGCTGGTTTAGGACCCGCTGAACTTCTTTATTTCCGTACAGACGGTTGATTTGCTGAAGCATAGCCCGTTGTTGCGCTCCGGCCAAGCGACCATCATCAAAATATTTGCTATATGATTTTGAGCCGGTTGCTATCTCCTGCGCTTCTTCCGACGAAGCCTCACTCTCACCGACCGGTTGACTTTGATTTTGTTGACTGCTCGTGCTATTTGCTTTAAGTCCCATCGAGAACCGCCTTACATTTGTATATATGTACGAAAAAAATTTCAGTTTTACATTTCCCGCTTTACCCCTAAATTTTCGACAGCCCTCTCATACTGCTTGACCACTATCGGACACCTATTTGCGCCCCTTTATCAATACTTTGACAATACTTTCAGATAGTTAGATTGAGACTGACCCAATTCCCTTTATTCACTTAGTGCTAAATAACAACCTTTATAATTTAGCATAGATTAGGGCTTAAGACATCTATGAAATTACATATTTAGACCGAGATTTCTTAGCCGGATACTATGTAAAATTAGATAGCAAGCAGATTGTTGAAAGGTCAATTAATCAAGCATCCATTTTCGGTTACTGCTCCCTTCCACCATAAATTGTCCGAACGTCAAAAAAATGGGGGCAGTTTTCATTTTGGGCTGGTTCGCTTATAATGGACGGGCGGAACTTTCAATCTTAGGACTTTCGCGTGAGAAACAACCTCAAAATTACTTTTGGATCGGTGGGTTCAATGCTCATCTTCACAAGCGAAAGCCTTGAAGCTGAACTTTAAGAGATTGATTGTAAAAAATCGGTCCAAACCGGAAGGATAAAACTTATGAGCCAGGAACATCGGCATACAAATAGATTGATCGGCGAGACCAGCCCCTATTTATTACAGCACGCCCACAACCCAGTGGACTGGTATCCCTGGGGCGAAGAAGCGCTGGCACGGGCAAAGGCCGAAGACAAACCGATTTTGTTGAGTGTCGGTTATAGTGCTTGCCACTGGTGTCACGTTATGGAGCGCGAAAGCTTCGAGAATGAAGAAATCGCCGCTGTGATGAATCAAAATTTTATCAATATAAAAGTAGACCGCGAAGAACGCCCCGACATCGACAGCATCTATATGGAAGCGGTAGTCGGGATGACCGGGCAGGGTGGCTGGCCTATGACACTCTTTTTGACCCCGGAAGGCTTACCCTTCTTTGGTGGAACCTATTTCCCACCCGTCCGCCGTTATCAGGGTATGGCATCTTTCCCGGAAATTTTGGAAGGGGTTAATAGCGCCTACCGGGAAAGGCCCGACGATGTCGCCGAAAACGCCGAGCAGGTCAAAAATTTGCTGGTGCAACGTTCTAATATGGAAATCGAAAGTCTGGGCGAACTGCTCAATACTGATATGCTCGACCGGGCCTGGTATATCGAGGGATTCAACCGGGAGGGCAAAGCGGCCCAGGGTGGCCTATCCGTTATGTTCGACCAACGCGAGGGTGGGGTCGGCAGAGCGCCCAAATTCCCTCAGCCGATGATGCTCGATTTTGTCCTGCATCTCTATCAGCGCACCAAACAGCCAACCGCCCGCCAGTTGCTCGACCTGACCCTGACCAAGATGGCCTGGGGCGGGATGTACGATCAGCTAGGCGGGGGCTTTCATCGCTATTCGACCGATGCGGTCTGGCTCGTACCCCACTTCGAGAAGATGCTTTACGATAATTCTCAGCTTAGTTTGCTCTACCTGCACGCTTTCCAGGCGACCGGCAATCAGCTTTATAAAAAGATTGCTGTCGAAACGCTCGATTATGTCGCCCGCGAAATGACCGACCCCAACGGCGGCTTTTACTCGACTCAGGACGCGGACAGCGAAGGCGAAGAAGGTAAATTCTTTGTATGGAGCCAGGAGGAGATTGCCCAAATTCTCGGCCCCGAAGATGGCGTGATTTTCTCGCGCTATTATGGCGTAACCAAACGCGGCAACTGGGAAGGCCACAACATTCTGCACGTAATGGGGACTTATCAGGAAGTCGCGACCGATCTGGGTATTAGCGTCGAGAAGTTGAACGAAGTGCTGGAACGCAGCAAAGCCAAACTTTTCGAGCGGCGCGAAACACGGGTCCATCCCGGCAGAGATGATAAAGTCCTGACTTCCTGGAACGGCCTAATGCTCAAAAGCTTTGCGCTGGCGGCTCGTATTTTAGGCCGCGACGATTATTTGAAGCTGGCCCTGGCAAATGCCAATTTTGTCCTTAATACCATGCGTACCCCGGAAGGCCGTTTTTATCGTACTTACAAAGATGGTAAAGCCCATCTTAACGGCTTTTTGGAAGATTATAGCTATTACTCCGATGGGCTGCTGGCGCTGTATGAGGCAACTTTCGATCTAAAATGGCTCGAAGAAGTCAAAAAGCTGGCAGACATTATGCTTGATAAATTTTGGGACGAAACGGACATGACCTTTTTCGATACCGCCAGCGATCACGAACAATTGGTGACGCGCCCGCGCTCGTTTTTCGATAATGCCGTACCAAGCGGCAATGCAGTCGCGGCAGATGTGCTGATTCGATTGGCGCTCTTGACCGGCGACCCGCACGACCGCTATCGGCCTGCCGGGGTGGCTGTCTTACGCAAGTTGGGTGAAATCGCGGCCTCCAACCCGACCGGCTTTGGGCGGGTCTTGAGCGTCTTAGATTTCTATCTCAGTTCGCCGCCGGAGATTGTGATTGTCGGCAACCAGGCCGAAGAAGGCACTCAGAATTTGCTCAAGGTGCTAAACGAGCATTATCTACCCAACCGGGTCGTCATGCTATTGCCAGATGGTCTTGACCCGGCAGGCTGGCCTCTTTTGGAGGGCCGTAGCCGGATTGAAGGTCAACCCGCCGCCTATGTCTGCCAAAACTACGCCTGTCAGCTTCCCGTCACCGACCCGGCAGACCTGGCAAAACAACTTAAGCTAGAGGATTACTCGTGAAGTTGGTATAGCTATAGTGTAATTATTGATTAGATTAAAATTGTGATATGGAGTGATATGAGCGATACGATAAAAGAAGCAGTCACACAACCGGCAGAGCAGGCTAAAACCGGGCAGCTAATTGAAAAGGAAGTTGAAAAAGGTAAGCTGCGTGAACCGCAAGACCTGCCTTTAGCAGTTGACAACACTAAGCCGCTTATTTCGTTCGATTTTGACGGGGTGGTCTGTCGTCCGCCTTTTGGCCGGAACGCGGTTTTGGGCCGTAAGCTCCACGATGAGGACCTACCCGAAAGCGTTCGCCAGATTGATGGCCCCGCCTCAACCCTTACCCAACGCATCTACCTCCAATTACGTGGCTCAATCTTTGAGACGGCCAAGTATTTCGGGCGCGACCCGATGCCGGGAGCGCGAGAGGGTATTATCGCGGTCAGCCAGTACCGCACTCCTATCATTATTACCGGGCGGAGTTATCTTGCCAAAAGTATCATTGATGCCTGGCTCAAGAAGTACAAAATGGAAGAATACTTCTCGGCCATTTATGCCAATAACACCGCTCTGCCAACCCGCCAATTCAAGCTACATATGCTACGTCGCCTGAATATCAGCGAACATGTCGATGACGATGGAGCGATTACTTATTATCTGGCGAAAAAAGGGATCAGACAACTTTTTTTACGCGACTGGCCGCGCAACGCCGATCTGCCCTACCCCGCAAATGTCCAGCATTTTACCAATATTATCGAGATCGCCCAGAACCTGGCAAACTACAAGGGTTAGAACCAAGACTAATTACTGGTCTGCGCTTTAAAGATAATTTTTCAGGTATCAGGCTTCAGGTAAGAATTAGCCCGGCTAAAACCTGATACCTGATACCTATGTTATCTCAGGTTTAGCCTTTTGTGTTCAGGTCAATAGTAGCCGAAGCCAACTAAAAAGAACCTTCCCTGACCGGGAAGGTTCGCATTCCGAAAACTTTATTGCGCGGCGCAGTTAAACGTACTTTAGATGGTTTACTGCTTGCTGGAATAAAATAGCTTCGGCTTGGGCTGATTAGGCAAGCTGCGCCGCACCGGCGCGCATAACGTTCACAGCCTGGGGGCCTTTATCGGTGCTTTCGATGTCGAACTCAACCTCTTGCCCTTCAACCAACGTCTTGAAGCCATCCATCTGGATCGCCGAGAAATGTACAAAGACATCCTCACCGCCAGGGCGCTCAATAAAACCATAGCCTTTAGCGTCGTTAAACCACTTCACCTTGCCAGTAGTTTTCACCGAATACGTCCTCCCTTTCTTCGCATCTTACTGCCGGAACGGGTTGACCCACTGGTAGCCCCGAATGTGGAACTGACCCAGGTGTCAACGGTTGGTGCAATTAAATTGCTTGTTACTAGATTGTCGATATACGCCGGTTACAAATATTATCCCAGCGGGTAGATTAGCTGCAAATCCAGGCTACTTAGCTATCCGACTATTAACGCACACACCACAAACCAGCCGCCCCTTACGCCGCCGCACATTGCGAAAAAGGATGCTGACTGATTTTTAAGCTTGCGATTAGGAGTTGGAAACAAGTTAGCTTGTACTCATAGCTCTATCATCCAGAGGGGATATTAACACAAGCTTAATCACTTGTCAAACTATTTTTAGCCTGAATTTAATCTGGGTCTAATCTTAGGTCAGCTTGTCTAAATTCATTAAATCCGTTACAATAGGCCAGACCGATCAGAGTTGCTTGGTAGGGTTGTCAATTTTAACCTCCAATCTTCGTTAAGCAAAATAAGAAATAAGGATTTCGCACGTCACAAAATGAGTAATAAACGCAAACTTGTCGCGCTATTAGTATCGCTTTCCTTGTTGGTAATTGCCATTGGTTTTGTGATCGGTGGGGCGCTTGGTAGCTCGGCTACCCCTGGCCCTAAATCTGCTCAAGTGGTCAAAGGGGCGGAAGGCGGCAAACCGCTTCAGGCTCCCACCGGTACTAGGCTAGTCGTTCAAACCAGCACGCCCCTACCAACTGCCACCAACCTACCAACCGCCACTCCTTCACCGAAGCCTGCTCCGACCGCCACTCCTTCGCCAACCCCGGTTCCGACCGCTACACCACTACCGACCACTACCCCGGTGGTTGAATTGCAGCCACAAAAAACCGCTTTTTCGCAACGGTTTAACTTTCGCAAGACTGATGTAGTACGCTACTTGAGGCCGGGAGTGATCCAGGTGCAAAGGCAGCAACCCGGCCCGGTTGTGCTAAATGTTTTGCTGTTTGATCTGACCGCCCCCGAACTCAGCTTGAAAGTGGCCCTGCAAGATGATTGGCTGAGTGGGGTAGCCCGTACTTCCGTGTTGGCGAAAGCTAACGATGCCCTGGCTGCTGTCAATGGCGATTTGTTTAGCTACAACGGCCTGCCGCAAGGTATGACCATGACCGACGGCAAGTTGGCCCTGGCCCCCAAACGTCGCGCAACTTTTGCTTATTCTCGCAACACCGGGCCGTTTATTGGCTATTTCACCCAGGGCTTTACCTGGGACTCCTATGTAATCGGCTCCAATGGCGAACGGCATTCGCTGGAAATAATGAACTCGATTTGCAAAGAAAACTGGCTGTGCATCTATAACGATCTTTATCACAATCTGCCCTATGGGGCGGATGATGTAAAAGTTACGCTCAATTCTAATGACGAAGTGTTGAAGATTACCGAACGCAGCCAATTGAGCATTACGCCCGGCACTCAGGTTTTGCTGGGGCGGGGCAACGCCGGAAAATGGCTGCTTCAGCACGCCCGTCAGGGTGAAAAACTGGAGCTAAATTTGGTCACAGACCCCGATTATCACCAGTTCGAGCAGATTATAAGTGGAGGGCCGGTCTTTTTACGCAACGGCAGTTTTATCCAGGATTGCCTATGCTACCTGGAAGATTGCTCCCAGACCACCCAAAAAGCGGTGCTTTGCGAAGAGTTTACCACCGATTGGAAACTTTCGCACTATCTCAATGTCCGTATGCCGCGCAACGGGGTTGGCTATAATAGCGACAAAAGCGTTTTGATGGTAACGGTTGTCGATGGCTACCAACCCGGCCACAGTATTGGCATGACCCAAAAAGAGTTCGCCAATTTGTTCTTAGAGTTTGGGATGGATTCGGCGATGGAGCTAGATGGTGGTGGTTCGGCTACGATGTGGGTAGACGGTAAGCTGGCAAGCCGCCCTTCTGACGGCAGTGGGTTTATCGAGCGGGCCGTCCCCAACGCCTTGATCTTCCAATGGAACGGTGGGTCGGGCGGTTCGACTACTCCGCCTGCCAGTTCCGGCTATAATAGCGACACAACCAAAACTACACCCAGTTCAACACCCACCAAAAAGCCGAAATAATAGCGCTAAAAAGCAACCTGATACCAACTAGCTGTAAAGAGGAATTATGAACGAGCAAGATCAACCTAAGCCCGAAACGACTCCCGAACTACCCATTCGCCCGATTGGGCGGCGACGGTTTATCCGGCAAGCGGCAACCCTGGCCTTTGGTAGCGCGGCCAGTCTAAGCTGGCTGGCGGCCTGTGGCGATAGCCCGGCCTCAACTGCGACCACCATCCCAACTACCCAGGCCGCGACGACCACTGCCGCCCCAACTACCGCAGTGCCTTCGACGGCGGCCCCGGTTCCAACTTCTAGTCCGGCCCCAACTGCGACGACTGCGCCAACTGCCACTGCCGCCCCGACCGCCACGCCACGCCCGACCCCTACGCCCGTCTTTGAGCCGGTCAATTTTGGGGTACTGGGGGATATTCGGACGGCTGGCCCCAAACCGCCCCAGGTGGCTTATCAGATTATAGACCGAATGAAAGTCGAAAAGCCGGAAGCGGTCATTCTGGTCGGCGATATTATCAATGCCGAGTCCTCGAACGCCGCTGTTGTGCGCGAACAATGGAATAATATCAATCTGGCGATTGCCAATCTTGCGCCTGCCGCAATCCTGCCGACGGTCGGCAACCACGAAACCAACGGCATGAAGAGCGTCCTACCTTATTTTAACGAGGCTTTCCCGACCCTGCCCGGCAATGGGCCGGATGGCTACAAAGGGCTGACCTATTCTTACGATGTCGGGTCGGTTCATTTCGTTTCGATCACCTCGGAACACCCCAACCGCTTTCACCAGTTGGGTCAGGCTCAACTGGATTGGATCGACAAAGACCTGGCGACTAACCGCAAACCCTACACCTTTGTTTTTAGTCACGACCCGGCTTTCCCGGTCGGCCCGCACGTCGGTAGTAGCCTGGATGCCTACCCCAACGAGCGGGATGCCCTCTGGAAGATTATGCAAAAATACAAAGTGACCGCCTATATTTGCGGTCACGAACATCTCTACAACCGCAGCCAGAAGGGTGGCCTGACCCAACTGGTGATCGGAACCAGCGGGTCGGCAATTTATGGTGGCTATGGTGGGGAGTTTTACCACTATGGCAACTTTGAAGTTACCCAACAGGGGGTCACTGGCAAAATCTATGATAGCCTGGGCAAGCTACGCGACTCGTTTACCCTGCTTTAATCAGGAGTAATACGCCTCGACCTGGGCCACTACCAACAAAAGCAGGGCCAAACAAAAACAGATGATAGCGGTGGTCGGGCCGTCCGGATCGCCGCTAAAAGCATTGAAAAAGCCCAGCAACCCAAACACCATTGCGCCGACCATCAAAATGACATAAATTGCGATTAGGATGATGGCTTTGCGCCGCCTGCCACCCGAATTAGATTCGTAAAGGGTTTTGTAAAATTCGAGGTCTTCCTGGCTAGGCGTATATTCACCGTTCGGGCCGTTGCCCCAGAGTGGGTCGCGGGTTTCCGGCTCAGGCTGAAAACCATACCGAAAATCCTGGAAGCCAGGCGGGTTAGGCGTTTTGAAACGAAGTTCGCGGTCGTATTCCATCCGCCTTTGCGGGTCGCTGAGGGTTTCGTAGGCTTGCTGGATCAGCCGAAAATTCTCAAGACTAGCCTGCTCTTTGGCGGTATCAGGATGGTAAAGCTTGGATAAAACACGGTAGGCGGCTATAACCAGGGCTGGGTTAGCATAAGGTTGGAGTTGTAATACTTCATAATAGTTGGGTTTAACCACTTCTTGCATAATTGTGCGTTACCTGAACTGCCTTTTCACTTTATCATAAATAGTGGGCCTGCCTGATCTAGCAGAGCGTTAGCGCGTGTTTGACACGAACACACCTGATTATAACAAGCCAGTCTGCTTTGGTAAAGTATCAAGCCTTGCTACTTTGGGTCGATAGCAAAATAAATCAAAGCTGAACACAATTCTTTTGAAAATATTGGCTCACTTGATGCTCGAATCATCACGAGGCCGACACTCAGGGCGGAACCGGTCTGGTGGTAGGCCAGAATAGCACTGGCAAGCGTAGTAAGAACACTGCCGGAAGTTGAGATTAGTTGGCAACCCCACAGACGGCGAAAAGCTGAGTTACGAAAAATAGTAAATGGTGCCAGCAATTGTAAATTTTACCCATCTTAATCGCCCTTCTTGCGAAAAATTTAATTTAATTTAGAACTATTCACCGCAGAGAACGCAGAGAAAAGCTGAAAATTAGGGTAACTGCTTAGCCATGTCATTCTGAGGTGGAAGATTAGCTCGATTCTTGCCAAAGATCGCTCCCCGCCGAAGAATCTTAGACCCTTCGTGGCCTCAGCCCTCTGGGGGCGGCGGCTCAGGGTGACAGGGCTGTTTAGTTACGAAAAATTGACGCACACCCTATTGAAGTAGGAGCAACTAGAAAAGTTTGGTAAACTAAAAGCTAACAAGGAGGGTTGTTAATTCTGCAAGCTCCGAATGAAGCTCACGCTGTTAGCATCGCCTGCTTTAGGGTTGAGCTTTTATTTTGGGGAAGCGCTTAACTGTGCAAGTTGTACAGTAGTGAAATCGATTTGTATGAATTGCCATAGTGGAAAGAGTAGTGTATAATAGGGGCAAGCCTAAAGAAGGCTAACGGATTATTCGGCTCTGTCTATTACGGGGCCGCTTATTACTAAGATAAGTTACCAGTTGCGCCGCCGGTGTCGCACTGCCCCTTTGCCCCCCCGCTGATGTGGTTGGCAGGATAAAGGAGAAAGGTCAGATCGATTATGATGACTATGCAGAGCTTGCGGCCACTGACAAAAGAGGGAGTTATTAAAGTGGGCCAGACCAGAGTTGTGATCGCCGATGATGAGTCGATCATCCGAATGGACCTCAAGGAAATGTTGAGCGGGCTGGGCTACCAGGTGGTAGGCGAAGCGGGTGATGGTCGGCAGGCTATTAATATGGCCCGCGAACTCAAACCCGACCTCGTGATTATGGATATTAAGATGCCGGAGATGGATGGTATTTCCGCCGCCCGTGTCTTGACCGAAGAAAAGATTGCCCCTGTCCTGCTACTGACCGCTTATAGCCAGCAAGAACTGGTGGCGGGCGCTCGTGAGGCCGGAGTAGTCGGCTACATCGTCAAACCCTTCCGGCAGGACGAACTGATGCCCGCTATCGAGGTCGCTCTTAGCCGCTTCCGCGAATTTCGCGAGTTGGAAAAAGAGATGGGCGATTTGAAGGAGACCCTCGAAGCCCGTAAGGTGATCGAACGGGCTAAAGGCGTACTAATGGATCAGTACGGCCTGAAAGAGGCCGATGCCTTCCGCCGCATCCAGAAGCTTTCGATGGATACCCGCAAGTCCATGCGCGAAATCGCCGAAGCGATTCTACTTGCCCGCGAGATCGACAAGAACTAGCCTCGATCAGTTAGGGGTAAAACACGGTTTGCCGCTCCGAAAATAGCTGTGTATAATGAGACGGTGAAAAAACTTACACAGTTTTCGGAGCAAACCTTGAATAAAAAACGGCTCTTTGCAGCGAGATTGGCCTGGATAATCCCGATTGGGGTGCTGGTCTTGCTGGCTTTCGGGCTGTTTTTAGGTTTGAGCTTTCCTGGAAACAAATTAACACTGCCGGTTGAACAGGCTGCCCGCTACAAAGGCTTTAACGGCTTCAATGCGGTCGAACGCAGTCCCGACGGACAAGCCTTTGCCTGGAGCAAACGTGAGTCGTATCTGGCCTTCGCCGACTTGCCGCGCTATCTACCCCTGACCCTTTACCTGGAAATTTCGCTTGACCGACCTTCCGGCACACCCCCGGCCCAACTTGAGATCAACGAAGTCAACGACACCGATAATAATCTGGTGCAACCTTTGGCAACTTTAAATGCCGTAGCAGGTTCGCCGGGCTTTCGGCGTTATACGATTTCCGTTCCGGCCCGCCCTGCGCTGAATGCCGGACTGACCTTACAGTTAAACAGTAATAGCTTTCGGGAAACGGGCGGCGGACGATTGCTGGGGGTTGGGCTACGGCAGGTAGAAATCGAGACAGCGGGCGGACGCTGGAATAGCCTGTGGTGGCCTTTGCCATTGGCCCCGGCGGTCTTGCTTTTGATCCTAACCGTAGGGGTCTGGGCGCGGGTTGCCGGGGTTGGATTGGTCGAAACTGGCGGACTACTCTTATTAATAGCGATCACGACCGGCGAGCAAATTCAGTATTTACGGCCCTATAGTTGGTGGTTGTTGGGCTGTGCGATTACATTGGCGGTTTGTGCGGTCGGCTGGCAACGACTACAAGGCGGACGCTGGGAGATATTTTGTATTCTAGCCGGGATTGCGGTCTTTGGCGGCTTCTTTATCGTTGCCCACGAATATGATTACGATCTTGGCCTCTACCGCGAATGGATCGGGGTCGTCCACCAGTATGGCCCTTTCGACCTCTACAGTCATTCCGACACTTTTAACTATCCCCCTCTGATCGGCTATTTTTTCTGGCTCTACGGCCTGATAATGACCCCATTAGGCGTGGCAGGCCACCGACTAGCGATCAAAGGTGTGATGCTGCTGGCAATCTTGCTGACAGCCTGGTTGATCTGGCGACAATCCGGTCCAACCCGCCAGCGCGGGACAATCGGCGCAGTCCTGCTTTTCTTCGGTCTGAACACAGCGACGATCTATAATCCGGCGGTCTGGGGGCAAGCCGACGCAATCTTAGGGCTGATGCTGATAACAGCTTTCTATTTGCTTTACCGCAATCAGTATTGGTGGGTAGCGATCCTACTCGGCTTGAGCTTGTTGTTCAAGCCACAAGCCATTTTTGTCGTACCATTGCTGGCTCTTGTGTTGCTAAAGCGGGCCGGATGGCGGCGGACGCTGCTCGGCCTGGGGGTCAGCCTGCTAGTATTTATTGGTCTGGCGCTGCCCGCTTTTGGCTTCAGGTTCACCAAAATTCAGGAGTATTTATTTCAGAGCCAGTTGGCGGGTGGCCTTACCTTCAATGAGATACTGGCTTATAATTTCCAGCGTTTATTCAATTCGAGTCTGTGGGCCGCTTATGTCGGGCTGGCGATAGTTGGGTTGGTCTACTTGGGGCTGACCTTTTATGTCTGGAAAGGTCGGGCCGGGCCGGGCGAAATCGCGTTGAGCGCGACCCTGGCGGTAACAATCTTCTTTACTTTCGCGGTCAAGATGCACGAACGTTATCTTTATTATGCTCTGCCCTTTTTGGCGCTGGCAGTCTACTACACCTATCGAGAGGCGGGATGCAAGCGCAATCTGAGTTGGTTCTGGGTAGCTTTTAGCCTGCTGGCCTTGCTCGAACCGACCATATCCCGCTATAGCTACCAGACCGGGCGGATTGCGGGCAACCTTTTTAATTGGAGCGGTTGGCTAAGGCAATACAGCAACAGGATTGAACTAATTTTGAACCTGGCCTCGATTGGTCTGGCTGGTTGGGCGCTGGTTATCTTTTTACAAGCCGTTCAAGGTGAGAAGCGTTTACCAATTGAACCCGAACCAGACGCTTTCAACCCAACCTCCGACAAAAATATCAAAGCCGGTTCACAAGAAGTTTCGGGGCTACGATAGCAGATCAAATAAATTTGAGTTTAGATCTGATATAAACGAACTCTATAACAAAATCGAGGAGCGAAAATGAGAAAGCTGCACTATCATCTGGTGGATGTCTTCACCGACCGGGCTTTTGGCGGCAATCAGTTAGCGGTCTTTACCAACGGGCGTGATTTGCCGACCGAGCTTATGCAAGCGATTGCCAAAGAGCTAAATCTGTCTGAAACGACTTTCGTGTTGCCCGCCCAGGAAGCTGGCAACCATTACCAACTCCGTATTTTTACGCCTGCCGTCGAACTACCTCTGGCAGGCCATCCTACCGTTGGCACAACCTTTATACTGGCCCGCGAACATATGATTGAAGCACCCGGCTCTGAAACAGAAATGACGATCCGCCTGGAAGAAGGAGTCGGGACGATCCCGGTTACGCTTCAGTATAAAGAGGGCCTGGTCGATTTTATCAAGATGAAACAGCCCCTCCCAACCTTTGGGCCGCGCTACCCCGACGCGGAAACTATCGCCCGGATGCTCTCGCTCGACCCGGCGGCCCTCGATAGCCGCTACCCAATCGAGGCAGTTTCGTGTGGCGTACCGTTTTTGTTCGTGCCGTTGCAAGACCTGGAAGCCGTTCGTAGCGTTCGGTTCCGGCGCGAGGTCTGGGAGCAGGAATTGCAGGACTTCCACGCCCCACATATTTTTGTCTTTGCGCCCGAAACGCAAACCGACGGCGCAACCGTCCACAGTCGTATGTTCGCCCCGGCCATGGGCATCGCAGAAGACCCAGCAACGGGAGCCGCCAGTGGACCGCTAGGCTCCTATCTGGTACGTTATGGGTTAGTACCCGCTGCTCCAAAGGTGCAAATTATTAGCGAACAAGGCTTTGAGCTTGGACGACCCAGCTTTATCCAGATCGAGATTGAGCAGAACGAAGGGCAGATTAGTGGGGTGTACGTCGGTGGGCAGTGTTATTATATTGGGGAAGGTTATCTTGAGCTAGAATGAATATTATAGCTTCTAAACAAGCTGGCTCTACTCTGAAATCTAACTTCGATTTAATGTGCTATAATAAATTCAGGTATAGCCCACCAGGAGACTTGTAAATGTCTGAGCAGTCAAAACAACCGATGGTCGAAGTTTTTGGGTTTCCGCTGAATAATTTCTCCTCAGTCGCCCAGCACTATCGTCAGAATAAGCTTTGCCCGTTCAATAACAAGGTTCCCAATTGTACTAAGGATAAAGCTAATGACCCATTAGGAGTTTGCACTGTAAAAGATATTAATCGAGGTTTAACAATAACCTGCCCAATTCGCTTTCGACAAGATTGGATTATAACGGCGGACGCAGCCGCCTTTTTCTTTCCTCCTAAAACGCAGTGGACTTCTCTGGTTGAAGTCTCTTTGAAAGACAACAATAACCAGAGCGCCGGAAATATTGATGTAATCCTGGTTTCTTATGATGAACAGGGCAAAGTCCTGGATTTTGGAGCGATAGAAATCCAGGCGGTCTATATTTCCGGCAACATTCGCGATCCCTTTGAGCAATACGTCACCGATCCATCAAATCAACATGATAAGCCCTGGATTGGCCCTAATTATCCTCGGCCTGATTATCTCTCGTCTTCCCGTAAACGGCTGGCTCCCCAATTGCTCTTTAAGGGGGGTGTTTTGAAAGCCTGGAATAAAAAGATGGCGGTAGTTTTGCACAAGGGCTTTTATAATACTCTCCCTGCTTTACCAGAAGTGGATTCACCCGAAGAAGGAGAAATTGCCTGGCTACTTTATGAGCTTGTACGAGATGAAGCTCAAAATCGCTATAATCTAGTCCACACCAAAACTGTCTACACTAAATTTGAAACTGCCTTAGAACGAATAACAAGGCCACAAGTAGGAGATGTTAATAACTTTGTTAGCATTTTGCAAAAGAAGCTGGATAAAACGAGGCTTGCCGCACCAGTGGCTCCAATTTTAACGGATCAAGAGTTGAGTTGAGTATGTATCAGCAATTATCTTTTTTCGAGAATGCCGTCCTGCCGGAAGAAATCGTAAATGTGGCTTCGGTTATGCAAAGAAGCCCTTTTCGCTATCCAGGTGGGAAGACCTGGCTAGTACCTCAAATTAGACGCTGGCTAAAAAGTTTGGGTACAGTGCCGACTAATTTTGTTGAGCCTTTTTGCGGAGGCGGTATAGTTTCCCTGACGGTCGCCTTTGAAAATTTGGCACAGCAGGTCACAATGGTAGAACTGGACGAGCAAGTTGCGGCAGTCTGGCAAACGATTTTGGGCGATGAGGGAATATGGTTAGCCGAAAAAATCAGCCAGTTTGACCTGACTATTGACAGTCTTGAGTTAGCTTTAGCCGAGCCAACGCCCAGCCTAAGAAATAGAGCTTTTCAAACTATTTTGAAAAATCGGGTTAATCGAGGGGGCATTCTAGCAGCAGGGGCAGGCCGGGTTAAACAGGGCGAAAACGGGAAGGGTTTAACGTCGCGCTGGTATCCGCAAACCCTTAAAAAGCGTATTATTGATATTGTCAGCGTTAAACAATCGATTAACTTTGTACAAGGTGATGGCCTTGCGGTTCTAAGGCAAAATGCGGCCTGTCAGGATGCGGTTTTCTTTATTGACCCGCCCTATACTGTGGGGGGCAACAACAAACAAGCTGGAAGTCGGCTTTATAATCACTTTCAATTGGATCATCAAGAGTTATTTAGACTTGCTTATGCTTTGTCTGGTAATTTTCTCATGACTTACGAAAACTCTGATGATATACGAAAACTGGCCGAATTACACGGCTTTGATACCGCCCAGGTGTTCATGAAAAACACCCATCACGAGAAAATGGCGGAGCTTTTGATCGGTCGAAATTTAGATTGGTTTAGAAAACCTCAGGACTACAAAACTATTTGATGAAAATCCTGATAATTACTACTAACGGAATAACCACCACTTTCCAAAGCTGGCCGGAGCGGTTGCAAGCACGCGGTCTGGCCCAGCGCGGTCACGCGGTACGGGCGATCACTTATTTGGGCGATAAGGATTTCAATCGGCGGGCGCGGGAGGTGATTGACGGCGTAGAGGTGCGGCGGTTGCGACGGCGAGGTTGGCTATCGGTAGGGCTGGCGCGAGAGTTGCTATTTGGCCCCCGGCCCGACCTGGTACACCTGCACCACCTGTCCAACCAGTTCGCGTTCGAGGCGGCTTTGATCTGCAAATTGCGGCGCATCCCGCTCGTCATGACCCCACACGGTCTTTTCCACGACCCTTATCTGGTAGCAGACCGCGACCGGCCTTTTGCAACCCCCGCCCGCTATAGCGAAATGATAATGACACCCGGTCAGTTTTGGAGGGCGCTCAGGCGCAATTTCAAGCCCAAACGCCACCTGAAAAACTTCCTCAACCATAGCCCGCTCCTTATGATGGATAGAGTGATTGCTCTTTCGCAACACGGGCGCTCGGTATTACTCAAACTGGGCCTGACCGAAAAGCATATAGCAGTCGTACCGAACGCCATCGACGAGGATTGGGCCAACCAAAGCGAACCCTTACCCGCTGAGTTAATCGGACAGGAAGGGCCACTGGTGGTCTATTTGGGTCAGTTAAAGTACCGCAAGGGGTTTGATTTGCTGGCCCAGGCGATCTCGGCTATTTTAGAAAGCTGTCCGCAGGCTCATTTTGTTTTCGCCGGACATAGCCCGATCCACGAAACCGAATTAGTAAGACTGATCGAACTGGCAGGCGCAGGCGACAAAGTAACCTTGCTGCACAACGTTAGCGATGGGCAAAAGGCGGCGCTTTTCCGGCAGGCGGCCCGGACTGGTCTGTATGTATTGCCAACCCGTTACGAAGGGTTCGGCATCCCGTTGATCGAGGCGATGTCGCTGGGTTGCCCGGTCGTTACGACCAACATCCCAGTGATCGACGAACTGATAAAGAATGGCGAAAACGGTCTGCTCTTTGCTCTGGAAGACGTAAACGGCTTGGCCCAGGCCGTTATACAAGTCTTACAAGATTCGGCCCTGCGTAGTCGCCTGTCCGAAGGCGGTCGCCAGACCGTCCACCGCTATTTTACACCAATCGTGCTGGACGAACTGGAAGCGATTTACAACAGTCTATAAGCCTACGTTACCACCAAAAATCTCGACTGGTAGGTCGGTACGCTGCCCGATAATGGTCGCAATCGCTTCTAATTCCTGGTCGGGCAAGCTCGTGACCCACTCGTTAGGCGGACGACGAGCGACGGTATAAAGCTGTACCTGCCGCAACTGCCCGCCCGCCTCGATAATCTCACACAGACGGTCGCAATAGGCTTCGACCTCGGCGGGCGATGGGCCGACCCCCCTTATTCTTAGCATACAGGTCTGGATCAAGAGCGGGTAAGTTTGGGCAGTAGTTCTCAGGTTGCGTAATATCCGCTCGAAGGGCAAATTGGTTTTGTCGATCAGATCGTAATAATCGGCTGTACCAGCATCCAGCTTGGCCCAGATTTCGCCGTTATTTTCGGTCAACCGGTGCAACCCCAGGCGGACGGTGGGCCGATGTAGTTGGGTTGCATTGGTAATCAACACTAGCTTGACTGCTTGAGGCTGGTAGCCTGCTGCTTCACGAGCTTCGATGGCAATCTGGACAGCTTCGGCAAACTGGGGATATGTAGTCGGCTCTCCATCGCCACTAAACGCAATATCGTTCAGACGGCGCAGACCGGGCGCGACATCCTGAAATTCCGGCTCCTCCCAGATTGCGCCACTACGGGCCAACCGCAGCAACTCGCCCAGTTCGTAACGAATTTCTTCGAGATCGGGTTGCAAGCGGGGCGCGTTTTTGGGCGGAAGCGGCAACTTGCCTTTGCCAGGTCGAAAGTCGGCCCGATCAACCTCACAATAGATACAATCAAAATTGCAGACCCGGTCGGGATTAAGATTTACACCCAGCGATAAGCCCCGCGACCGTCGCGAGACGACCGGATAGCACAACCGAAAATCCCGCCAATTACGCGGATGAGCCTCAAACCCCCGCAGCCCACTATTCAAGATGATCGTTTTACTCATTTTTTGATAAATCACTCATAAAATATTAATTTTACGAAACAAGTACCCCTTTATTACGTAGAGAGTCTGTAACCCATAGTATACTACGATTCAGGTTTGGAAAAGCTTGTTGGCTCTGAAAGGAGTTGTCTCGGTTATGTCTACGCCACGTTCTAATTTGAGGTCTGGAGGTACAACGGTTGCCAATAGCAACATCGGTATGACCCCCGGTACAAATGGGGTCGGTTGCGCCCTATTCTTTATTATTATCGTCGTTGGAGCGGTCGCCTCGCTGCTTTTGCTCAAACCCCCGGTCAAGGAAGGGGAGCCGATTACCTTCTGGCTGGTTGGACTGGCCCCCTTGTTGGGCGCATTAATACTTGGCTATATGATCTATCTTTCGCTACGGGTCGCCCGACAATGGGAAAGAGCGGTTATTTTGCGGCTAGGTAAGTATAGCCATACCGCCGGGCCAGGTATTTTCTTTTTGTGGCCGATCCTCGACTCGATTTCGAGTATGGTCGATACGCGAGTGCGGATTACCTCATTCAAGGCCGAACAGACCTTGAGCCGCGATACTGTGCCGGTCGATGTCGATGCCGTCTTGTTCTGGTTTGTCTGGGATGTTCAGAAAGCCGCCCTGGGGGTATCAGACTATGCCGAAGCGGTTAGTTGGGCCTCTCAGACCGCCTTGCGCGATACCATCGGCAAGACCGAACTGGCAGGGCTATTAGCCGGTCGCAGCCAGATCGAGTTCGAGCTAAAGAAAATGATCGACGAACGCACCGAACCCTGGGGTATCACGGTTCAGTCGGTCGAAATGCGCGACGTGCTGATCCCGGAAGCCTTGCAAGACGCGATGTCAAAAGAAGCCCAGGCCCAGCGTGAACGTCACGCCCGCGTCATTCTAAGCCAGGCCGAAGTGGAAGTAGCCCAGAAATTTAACGAAGCGGCCCTGATTTACGGGCAGAACCCGGTTGCAATGAGCTTGCGGTCGATGAATTTGCTTGCCGATGCCATCAAAGAACGGGGAGCGCTGGTGATTGTACCCAACAATGCAGTCGAAACTCTTGGCCTCGGCACGATTAGCGGCTTGACCAGTTTGGCTCAAAGTCAGCTTCCCAATGCCCCGCATGTTACGCCTCGCGAGTACCCGCCGACTCCGAGCCAGCACGGACAACCACCAGTACTACCCGTTCCCAACCAACCGCCAGCGCACCCTGGTCAACAACCGCCTCAGCAACCGGGCAATCCTAAACCTTACTCGCCCTGGCCCCAAACCGGCAGTGGCGGGCCACCTCAACCTTAGAGTTTTATAGATAAAGAGATATGGGCGACCTTAAAGATCGCCCAATCGCCGCCAACCTGGGGGATTTGGAACCTGTGCGGGGACGGTCTATGGACGGAACCATATCCAACAAGGGATGAGGGATGAAAGGGGACTGAGGACTGAGTAGTCCGGTTGTATAACATTGCTCCGCCAATGGATGGTTCCCTTCATCCCTCATCCCTCATCCTTTGCTCGACCTTGCTCCGCCAATGGATTTAACCTTTTCGGATAAGCGTTAGTACTTATAGCGGCGTTCTTCGGCATCGAGAGCGGCCTGAACTGGATCGACCGGGGCGGGCGGTTTGATCGGTGGGGGAGCATCCGGGTCGTAATCGATGGGCGCATGAGCGCGAGTATTTTCGGCAATTAATTCGTCGCGCTGACCGACCACTTCCAGCATTGGGCGGTCGCCTCGGTAGAGCAAATAGACAATTAGCCCAATCGGGCCGGTCAGCAGTCCCACGAAAATCCAAACCCAGCCGATCAGCCCACGTTTATCGGCATCCACCCGCATCCACATCGTCAGGCCCAACCAAAACCCCATCAGGGCCGCAAATCCGGCTACTACACCCACGTTAATTAGTACGCGCTCCCAATCCATCTTTTTAAACTTACCCTGATCCTTAGTTATTATAGCAAGTTGCAGAGTTATTGACCCCTGTAGGAGCGAGCTTCTGCTCGCGATTGGACACCCAGCCTCCTCAATCGCGAGCAGAAGCTCGCTCCTACAGACAATCGGATAGCCTAATCTTTTTGCAATTTGCTGTAGTCGCTCTCATCGCCGGGTGCGCGTCAATATTTTACACGGGTTCAAACAGTAACAAAGTGGGACTATTAAACTCCCGCTCCAAATCACTCAAGAGTATATCTTAGAAAAATTTTCGCGAAAATTTTTCTAAGATATACCCACCTCCCCGGTTTCAGGTGTGGCCTAGCCTGGCTATTTTGCAAAAAATCTGACGCTCACCATCATCGCCAACAGTATAGCATGTGGGGTTAAAAGATGGTATAATTAGAAAGGTTTTTAGAAGCCTTAATGCAACAGCATTGGCTCTTTAGAGCTTTCAAAACCAGTTCTTCTCAGAGAATTGGCCTCTTTTACTCCTCTTTTGAGTTTTTTGCCTTCTCGATCAGGTTTTTAGATTCTAGTTGGTTAGATAGGATAGATTGGAAAAAGCTGCAAAAATAGCTTTTATAAAAGACCTTGCACGGTGCTGTTCCTGTCTTACAAAAATTTAGTAAAGTAGAAAGGAAGGCTCAAGATGGAATTTTCGAGCGACACAGGCGACCACAGAAGATTTTCGATTACTGGTTGGGGTACGATAGAAATGGCTGCCCTTGATAGCGCGATTGCTTCCGGCAAACTTCCTTATTCAATGCGAACTCAGGATTTTAGTGCGCCGGGCCGGAAAATAGCGGGCCGTTGCTACTATTTCTATATCAGCGGTAATGAGGGTAAGAATGAGGGGTTGGAACGGGCGGTAGCCTGGCTCAATTCAAGAGTGAAGCGAAACGGCTCACTATAGAGGATTTAAGTGAACATGATAGACCTTGACACCGTAGCCGGTAAGACGGAAGCGCCGGGTTGGCGCGAACTGGTAGCCCCTTATCGCAACCCTGACCTAAAACGAAGCCTCTGGCAACTTGCCACCAGTATCATCCCCTTTTTCCTAACGTGGTATTTGATGTATCTGAGCTTGAATTATTCTTACTGGCTGACACTTGGGCTGGCTCCCCTGGCGGCAGGTTTTCAGCTAAGACTGTTTATTATCTTCCATGATTGCGGTCATCAGTCCTTTTTCAAATCACGCAAGGCCAACGACTGGCTTGGTTCGATCTGCGGAGTATTGTGTTTTACACCCTACTACCATTGGCGCTATTTTCACGCCCTCCATCACGCCAGCGTCGGTAATTTGGGTCGTCGGGTCGAAGGCGAGTTCTTCCCACTGACAATCAAGAAGTACAGCCAAAAAACCGGCGATGTCTTTACCCTGACCGTCAAGGAGTATCAGCAATTATCGGGCTGGGAAAAGTTTGTCTATGGCTTATACCGTAACCCGTTTTTGCTTTTCGTGGTAATACCGACCGTACTTTTTGTATTCTTGCATCGCTTGTCCAACCCCCGCGCTGCCACCCGCGAACGTCGCAGCGTCTACCTGACTAACCTGGCTTTGCTGGTCATTATCCTGGGCCTGGTATTTACTATCGGCCTGGTGCCTTTACTGCTGATCCAACTACCGATCATTTTTCTCTCAGCCAGCGCCGGGGTATGGATGTTTTATATCCAACATCAGTTTGAGGCAAGCTACTGGGAGGAGGAAGACAAGTGGGATTTTGCGACGGCAGCCTTAAAGGGAAGTTCGTACTACAAACTTCCAGCCCTACTCCAGTGGTTCACTGGTAACATTGGGTTCCATCATATTCACCACCTCAGCCCGCGCATCCCCAACTATTATCTGGAAAAATGTCATCAAGCCGACCCTCTCTTTGAGCAAATCAATTTTATTACCTTCCGATTAGGCATCCAAAGCCTTTTCTTGCGATTGTGGGATGAAGAGCAGCAAAAGATGGTTAGTTTTGCTTCCATTAGACCTAAAGCTCTAAAGAATTTATAGCAAAAAGCGAGTAATTGAGCTAAACACTTGTCTTGTAGGAGCGAGCTTCTGCTCGCGATTGGAACATTCAGCCAATGCTTCAATCGCGAGCGGAAGCTCGCTCCTACAATTTTTATAAGAGGGTTAGTTACGCTGCAAGTCGTTATAGCTGCTCAAGTTACGCCCTTCCATAAGTAGTGTGGTATAATCCTTGCGCTTAGGCTCAAGCAATAAATTTTGCAAGGATGGGAATAGATGCTCAAAGAAAAAATCAAGTCGAGACACGCCAAAGTTGGGGTGATCGGACTGGGCTATGTCGGTGTGCCGGTCGCGGTCGCCTTTGCCGAAAAGGGCTTTCGAGTAACTGGCTTCGATATTGTAAAGGCCCGCACCGCCCAGCTAAACCGGGGCGAGAGTTATATTGGCGATATTCCGAACGAACGGTTACTGCCCCTGACCGCTTCCGGCCATTTTCACGCCAGCTATGATTTTAGTGGACTGGCGGCCCAGGATGTTATTATTATCGCCGTGCCGACCCCCCTCAATGAGACCCGCGACCCAGACCTGACCGCTATTCGCAACGCGACCTACGAGATTGCCCGCCACTTGCAACCGGGCCAGTTGATCGTACTGGAAAGTACGACCTATCCCGGCACAACCGAGGAAATCTTACAACGGCTCTTAGAAGCGAAGGGTAGCAAAGCCGGACAGGATTTTTATTTGGCCTTCTCGCCCGAACGGATCGACCCCGGCAGCAACAATAGCAAAGGCTGGCATTTTGCAAATACGCCCAAAGTGGTCGGTGGTGTGACCCCGGCCTGTTTGGAAATGGCGACCCTGTTCTATTCGCAGGTGGTTGAGACAGTCGTGCCGGTCTCATCAGCCCGTGTTGCCGAAATGTGTAAGCTTTTCGAGAACATTTTCCGGGTGGTCAATGTCGCGCTGGTCAACGAAATGAGCTTACTGTGCGACCGCATGAATTTGAACATCTGGGAGGTATTGGAAGCCGCCAACACCAAACCTTTTGGCATCATGAAGTTTACGCCAGGGCCGGGGGTCGGCGGCCATTGTATACCGCTAGACCCATTTTATCTGACCTGGAAGGCCCGCGAGTTCGATTTCAATACCCGCTTTATCGAACTGGCCGGGGAAATAAACCTGGCAATGCCGCGCTATGTACGCGAACTGGCGGCACGGGCGCTCAACCAGCATAGCAAAAGCTTGCGCGGTTCGCACATATTAATACTCGGCGTGGCCTACAAAAAGGACGTAGCCGATATGCGCGAGTCCCCAGCTATCAGGATTATCGAGCTTTTGGAAAAAGATGGCGCGACGGTCAGCTATCACGACCCGCACGTTCCGGCCTTCGAGGAAGCGGGCCTCAAGTTAAGTTCGGTCGAACTGACCGAGGAAGCCCTATCACAAGCCGATTGCGTGCTAATCGTGACCGACCATAGTGTCTTTGACTATGCTAATATCGTCCGGCAGGCCCAGTTGGTAGTCGATACCCGCAACGCCGCCGCCGCTGTCAGTGAGGGCCGCGAGAAAATCATTTTACTTTAGAAGTACTTACTCAATTGTGGGAGGGATTTCTAATCCCGATAAAACTAAATCGGGATTAGAAATCCCTCCCACAATCTATTACAGCAAATTGTATTACAGCAAATTATAAGAGATTAAACCTGTTAGGATAGTCCCTAAATCCGTCGTGGGGGAGAAATCAGCACCGTTGAGTTTGAGAGACAGCACCGAATCGGTTTCTAGCGCCGGGGTGGAGTTAGCCGAACCAAAAGCATCAAAACCGAAATCTTTAGCAGGGAAGCTTGATCTAGCTTTATTGGCTGTGCTAGGGCTGGCGTTGCTCGTCCGGCTTTACGCCTGGTGGCAGGCTCCCCGCGCCGGGTTCGTGATTGACGAGGCCGAATATTATCAGATCGCCAGCATTCTGGCCGACGGACGTGGCTGGGCCTTTTACGAGGCAGCGACCTGGGTACGCCCCCCCCTGTATGTCCTGCTGCTAGGCGGGGTCTTCCGCGCTTTCGGACCCAATCTGATAATTGTCCGGCTAATCCAGACTGTTCTAAGCGTTGGCTCGGTCTATCTGCTCTATCGGCTAGGTTATCGCGCCTACGGGCGACGTACCGGCTTAATCGCAGGTTTCCTGGCAGCTATCGCCTGGCCCTTTGCTGTCCTTTCTTATCTACTTCTTTCAGAAACCCTCTTTATCTTCCTCTTCCTGGTCGCCATCAATTTGCTAGGCGAGTATCAGAAGTTAAGAAATCAGAAATTAGAAATTAGAGATCAAAAATTAGAGATTAGAAATCAGGAAGCGGGGCAGCGCGGGCAGGAATTAGAACATCGCGGGCAGAAGCCCGCTCCTACAACCTATCCCTCATCCCTCATCCCTCATCCCTCATCCTTCATCCCTCATCCCTCCGTCCTCCTCGCTTTAGCTGGCCTCTTCCTGGGGCTTTCGGCTCTGACGCGGGGGCAGGTCTTGAGCTTTGTGCCGTTTATTGGGTTGTGGCTGTGGGTGAGTTTGGGCTGGCGACAGTGGCGCAAGGCGTTTTTGGCTTTTGCGATAGTGGTAGTAGCCTTTGGGCTGACCATCTCGCCCTGGGCTGTCCGCAACTATAGCACCTACGGACGACCTTTTATCGACACGACCGGCGGCTATAATTTCTACCTGGGAGTGTTGCACGGGCGGAACGGAGCGCAAGTCTCCCAAACCCTTGAAGCGGTTAAAAATCAGGCCACACGAGAGAACCTGGGTTATAGCAAAGGTCTTGAACTGATCGCTAAAGACCCGCTGGATTATATCAAGAAGGGCTTTAAGGAGTCGCTCGATTTTTGGAATATCAACTTCGGGGCCGATGAGCGGCTGGAAAAAGCTTACACGACCGGGATTATTCCACCCTCCTGGCTGCTCCCCGACCAACTACTAGGCGATACGCTTTACATACTGTTGGGCGTGCTGGCTCTGATCGGACTGGTAACGGCAACCTCGGCTACTTCCGGGCTACGAAGCTTTGTAGCAATCTGGACGGTCTATAATATGGCGCTGGCCTTTGCCTTTTTTGCGGTCAGCCGCTTTCGCTTGCCAGTCTATTATTTCTTGTTGCTTTTCGCGGCCTATGTACTGGCGAACCCTCGTCAGGTCTGGGGCTGGTTTATACAACCGTTAAAGATAGCCAACCGTTCGCTCCAGGGTGGACGCTGGCTGATCGGGTTGGCTGCGCCCCTACTCTTTCTGATTATTGTGATCCCGACTTATAGCCCCGACCAAACTATTGTCGGGGTCAACGAATGGGCCAAACAGCAAAATGCCCTACGGGGCGACGCGCTCCGCAAGGAAGGCCGCTACGATGAGGCGCTGGCGGCCTATGCTCAGGCTACCCAACGTATCCCCGCCACTCAGATCGGGATCGGGTTGACCGAGGCGTTGCAGGGCCGCTATGATGATGCTATCGGACGGATCGGGCGCACTACCCAGGATATAGCTCAATCGCACCTTGCGCTGGGCTGGATTTATTTGCGACAGGGCAATGAGGTCTACGCTCGTAGCGAGTTCCGTAGTCGTCAGATTTCGCTCGATTCGACGGCGGATCGTTGGGCCTGGGACAACCTGACCGCCCGGCCCCTACCCGATAATCTGCTCCGTATGGGTGAGTTCGATTGGGGCTATCTCGATGGATTTCATATTTATGAGAAAGAGGATAACAACCCCAATACGCCCTTCTTCCGTTGGACGGCAGATCGAGGCGAAAGCGGTCAGGAACGCGCCCGGTTGCGCTTCCCACTGGCCCCCGGCAGTCGCCCGAAAGAGGTTGCTTTGCGTCTCAATGGCTTTCGCCCGGACAGCCTGACCCCGCCCCAGGTGGAGGTCTTTGCCAATGGGCGGTCGCTCGGCAAAATCCAAACCAGCCGCACCTGGCAAACCTATATGCTGTCTTTGCCCGCCGACCTACCCGCCAGTTCTGAGCTTATCCTCGAACTGGCTCCTTCCTCGACTTTTGTGCCGGGGGCCGACTCGCGCCGCGAATTGGGCGTAATGGTGCAATGGGCCAAACTTAACGGTTAGGAGATAGCACGATGCAACCGCAAGACCCGAATTATCGGCAGAGGGTAGAGCAGATTTTTGAGCAGGCTCCTTTTATCAACGATCTTGGGATCAAAGTAGTGGAGATTGGGCCGGGCTGGTGCGAGACGACCGTTGAAATTCTGCCCAAACATTTGCAGCAAGATAATTTTATCCACGCCGGGGTGCAGGCGACCATGGCCGACCACACCTCCGGGGCTGCCGCCGCAACCATGATGAAAACGACCGAAATTGTGTTGACGGTCGAGTTTAAGATTAATCTATTGCGTCCGGCTATCGGTCAGGCTTTGCGTTGCAGAGGGCAAGTGCTACGGGCAGGCCGTACTTTGATCGTTTCCGAATCAGAAGTCTTTGCTATCGATGGCGGTCAGGAAAAGCTTTGCGCCAAAGCGACCGTTACTCTGGCCCTCGTCGAGCTTCAAAAACAAACTTGAACATAATGCAGAGTGCAGAATGCAGAATGTAGAATAAGAGAATGGGATAATCCATTGGCAGAGCAAGTCACACAAGAGTCAGGTCTCTTGTTAGATATGACTCCGCCCATAGACCGTCCTTAGACCGGGTTTAGCGTGGTTGCAAATAAATATAAATATAGGAGAAAATAGATGGCAGAGCAAGACAAAGTGCGGGTCGGGTTTATCGGGGTTGGGACGATGGGCCGGGGGATGGTCAAGAATTTGCTCAAGGCAGGCTTTTCGGTCACGATTTACGCTCGGCAGCCGGAGAAAGTCCAGGATGTGATCGAAGCGGGTGCAACGCTGGCGGCTTCCAGCAAGGCCGTCGCCGAAAGTTCGGACGTGATAATAACCATCGTTCCCAACTCGCCACAGGTTGAGGAAGTGATTCTAGGGCCAGAGGGGGTGCTGGAAGGAGCGCAAGCCGGGACGATCATCGTCGATATGAGTACGATCAACCCTGAGACCAGCCGCAAAGTCGCCGCCCAATGCGCCGCTAAAGGGGTCGCTTTCCTGGATGCGCCGGTTAGCGGCGGGTCGGTTGGGGCCGACACCGGGACGCTCACGATTATGGTCGGTGGAGATAAAGCGGCTTTCGAGCGATGCTTGCCCGTTTTCCAGGCGATGGGCCGCGAGGATGCGATTTACAATATCGGGCCGGTCGGGTCGGGCGAAGTGGTCAAGATTGTCAATAATATGCTGGGTGCGATCATCGCCGCCGCCTGTAGCGAAGCGATGGTGATGGGGGTTAAAGCCGGAGTAGACCCGGCGGTTATCGCCGAGGTGGTCGGTAAGAGCAGTGGGGCAAGCTGGCAACTGGCGGGGGCTTTCCCGCGCAATGTCTTTAGCGGTGCTTTTAAACCGGGCTTCTTTACCGAACTGATGCACAAAGATGTCGGGCTATCTATCGAGTTGGGCGCGGCAACTGGCGTACCCGTCACGATGGCAGAGCAGGCCCGTCACCTCTACGATGCGGCTATCGCTGCCGGGTACGCCCGCGACGATTATACTTCGATCATCCGCCCGCTTGAAGAGGCTGCCGGGGTCGAAGTGCGCGTACCGTCCGATCAGCCAAAATAGGTAGCGGGGCTAAAGGTCAATTTTTCTCGGCGAAGCGGTGGGTCTCACGCCAACGGGCCAGGCTATCTTGCCAGGTGGGGGCCAGTTCGGGCGGTAGCAAGTTGGCAAGGGTTAGCCCTAGCTGAATATCGTGAAGTTCGGGGCGGTGCGACCAGTTGATCGGTGGCCCAAATCGAATATGCCACGCTTGGGCGTACCACCAGATGCTGACCGGGACGACTGGCACGCCCACTGCCCCTAGCCAACGGCCCGCCCCTGACCTGACCAGTCCAAATTGCAAGCGGGCTTTGCCCTCCGGGAAAACCAAAGTCGGTTGCCGCTTGACCCGCGTTCGCCATTCGCGCAAAGTCTGGATCGAGCTACGGCGGTTGCCCAGGGGGAGACGAGCGGCGTTAGCTTCCCAGCGCTGGAAGGCCAAATTGATGACCCGACGGATCAGGCGGGCCGGGAGCGGGGGTGGGGTAGTTCGGGTGCGTTCGCGCCGCCCGACGATGATGGCGTAACGGTCGGCCTGATCGGGTCGGACGCGATTGGCTGCGGCATAAACCGCCGCAATCACATCAAGGGTCGGCCAGCCATTGTAGTGGTTGACCGCCAGCACAAAGTTGCCTGTCGGCGGCAAATTAGCGAGACCGGTCAATTCCAACTGCGCTCGGCCTAGCCGCAGCCGTACCAATTGCGACAACCGGCGGCGCGTAAAAGTCTCGATCACAAACCCCAACCAAAAAAGCAACCAACGCCCGAAGCTCGGCTTGCCATAATACGGTTTTAATTTTGGCTCGATAGTTGATGAACGTGGCATTTTTAGATATTAGAGATCAGAAATTAGATATTAGAAATTAGTAAGACTTTATTTGGACAAGTTAATTTTTTGGATGTAAGTTGTTAGCATTCGCTTTACTTCACTGGTTGCCTCGGCCAGGTCTTTATAGCTAACCTTGTCCAGGTAATTTAGATCGTGGGCTAACAACAGATGATAATCGAGTTCGCTGGCAGAACCAGCCGCAATTTGAAAGAAGCGGGCTAGTTCGGCGGTACTTCCTCGACCACAGCCTTCGGCGATATTAGCAGGAATAGAAGCGCAAGCGCGGCGAAGCTGACTCGTCAGGCCATAGAGTTCCTCTTTGGGAAAAGTAAGAGTGGATTTATAAATTGCCAGCGTCAAAGAATGCGATTTCTCCCACACCTTCAACTCCCGAAAATCCCGCATCTAACCCATTCCCTCCCTAACTCCTGTTTTCTATTCCCTATTCTCTTCTAGCGACCCAACCAACTAATGCGTTTTTGAACTATGTCACTGGCTAATTTCTAATGTCTGATTTCTAATATCTAATCCCTCCCAACCCCCTCAGCCAGGCATAATACCGATTGAGGGCCGGATCGCCGGGGAATTGCTCGGCCCGGCGGTAGACCCAGAATAACCAGAGTATACCCAAGAGTACACCCCAGCCAAAGCCGTCTCGGTAACTTTTAAGTATCATTTTGCGACCGCCTTACATATTGGCGGAGGCGGGCTTCGCTGGCAGGCCACCATCCGCGCCAACGCCCGAACCAGGCTGCCAGGGCCGCCCCAACCACAAAGCCGAGCGACCCACTCCACCACCCGACCAATCGGGCCACCAGGGGTTTTTGCTTCAACATAGTTTTAACCGATGACTTCGCTACCTTCCTAATTTCTCTTCCTACTTTCTTTGCAGACCGCCGTGTGCGACTATCCGACGACTAAGCGGTTCGACCAGCGAGAGTAATTCTTCGCTGGATGCTTCGCCCAGGGCCTCGAAGGGAGCGGTATCCAGGCGGTCGGTAATCTGCTCAACCCGTTCACGTAGGGCTGCGCCAGCCTCGGTCAGCACACCATCTTGAACCAAGCCACGTTCAGCCAGGTCTTTTTGAGCGGCGGCAACATCGCTTTCAGCCCAGGCCCGGCTTTGGAGTAAGAAAATCAAAGGTAGGCGGGGGGAATAGGCGGCTTGAAATAGCAGACTTTCGAGCGGTCTAACCCCTTCTGCCATTAGAGCAACGATGTGGCTGTCCCCCCGATATTCACGCAGCATATTAAGGCCATTCCAGAGCGCCAACAAAGGGTCTTCGGGCCAGGGTAGGGCGTGGTGAGCGGCAAACAAAGTGCGTCCAGCGAAGGGCAAGTGAGCAGTAGCTTGCTTGACCAGTGGTATCGCCCGCCCGACGTTTTCCAGCAAATCCTCTTCACCTTCGATAGGGGCCAGCAAACGTTGTAGGGCTTCGCCTACGGCTACAAAGCGTTCGTGTGAGATAAGTTCCGGTGTAGTGCTGGCCCAACCAGTTTCGACTGCCTCGATCACAAAAGCGGGGTTCCAGTTGTAAAAGGTAGCCGCTATGACCTGACTTGGCACACGGCCGATTGCCGCCGAACGAGAGCAAAAGTAGCCCGGCCATCTTTTCAAGCCCAGCACTTTGTAACGCTCGAAAGCTTCCGGCGCGAAATAAATCATGGCGACAAATGGGTCGAAGATAGATTGTGAACGACGCGCCAGTTTTTCAAAGCTCATTATTTCTTTTCTCCTACCTCAGCGACAGCCTGCTGAATATCTTCCAGATGTTGACGTTCGTGACGGTAGACGACTACAAATAGGCCGTACAGGTTGATCTCACCGACCGCTGGATGGTAGCCGGGCAGGTCAAGATCGCTATCGCTAAGCTGATCGAGGATTTCGAGCATTCTCACTCGGCTGGCCTGCATCTCCTCAATCAGTTCGGGGATCGTCTTATCGGCCCGGCGCTTTATCATGCTATTGTTATAGCGGGACAGGTCGATGCTTTCGGCAACTTCACGCTGTTTGGGGTCTTGTTCCCAAATCCGGCGGGCGATAGGCTCCATACTACCTTCGGCCTGGACTGCGTGAATAGCAACCTGCCGGACGTTCCAGCCTTCATTGCGGGTGGGCAGTTCCATTTGGGCTGGAGTTAAAGACTGCAAGAGGGCGATGAAATCCCGCCGGGCCTCATCCATCTTATATTTCAGACGGGTTCGGCGGTCGTCCAGGTTGGGTATAGCCGCTTCGGTAACGCTCATTTTTCTATTCCTCCTCATCATTGAGATTGGGTTGGGCTTGTAAATTTGGATAGCTCTATATTACCATAATTTCACAATTTAGGCTCAAACCGCTTCGAGCATGGTGGAAAGTCAGGTTTTTGGGTGGAGACGCAGCCTATTCTAAGGGGTGAGGGTCAGATTTTTGCAAACTAGCCAGGTTGGGCCACACGCTAAACTATGGTTAAGTATATATTAGAAAAATTTCTGCGAAAATTTTTCTAATATATTTTTGAATGGTTTAGGTCGGGATTTTACGTTCGCCGGTTCTTACTGGTTGAACTATGCGAAAAGCAGATGTTTATCCTATTGTAATAAGAAAATTGATCTTTCGATCCGAATGTGTTATAATCAGCCTATGCGGGAGTAACTCAGTTGGTAGAGTTCCTGCCTTCCAAGCAGGCTGTCGCGCGTTCGAGTCGCGTCTCCCGCTTTTTTCTTGCCTGTTTAACCACTATTCCCCTATCAACCGGATGAATTTGTTTAAGAACAAGCTAAACAAAACCTCGGCCTGGGCCGATAAAGCTCTAAATAATACCCTCGTAACGGTGGTCGTAGTAATTGCGGCGCTACCATTTGAGCTTTTGATAATCATCCTGATAAGTTTGTCTCGCAAAATCGGCCAGTTTTTTAACCACAAAAAAGCTTGAGGCAAGATTACTGACTGTAAAGCTAACCTCAAGCCTTATTCACTTTGGACAAAAGTAACTATTTAGACATAGCGAGTAGATAGGAGCGCCCCTTAAAGTGCTATAGTCTGAATTATTAGCGTTGGCTGGAGCGTAACCGCTTGAGCACTTTTCTGGTCTCAGCATTAGCGGGGTTGATTGCAAGAGCACGTTCTAAACACTGCTGGCGCTGCCCGTCGAGAGTCACTTTGGTCGCCAACCAAAGCCAATCCATTTCCAAATTCCAGCCATCACTAATAGCCTGGTTAAAAAGAGTGGTAGCCTTTGCCGCTTCTTCGGCACTAACGGTGGTAGAGGGAATGCTAGTGGTTTCGACCGCTATTAACTTTGACATGGTGGTATCATCAGCATAGGTCATAAATTTACTCCTTCTCGAATAAATCACATTCAGCTTTGAAGCCCTTGTAGTTAAATTAACCTTACCGTATATCTGTACCCTAAAAATATGTGTACCCTAAAGTTGTATTGCGCGTATAGTAGGAATGACTTTAAAATAACACATCTGACGCTCAGAGCGGTTGACCACGCCAACACTTTAAATGTGTCTAAAATCACACTCTGAACTCGACAATTCTTTTTTGGAGGGCGTACAGTTTGAAGGCAGAATATGGTATAATACAACTAGCTAGGCGGTGAATAACGCCTGGTTTTTGATGTAAGTAATAGATAACGCAAAGGAAAGCATGAACGAGCGAACGCTGCGAGTTTTGGAATATTATAAGGTGATGGATCGTTTGGCGAACCACACCTCTTTTTCGCCGGGCCGTGATTTGGTGACTGAATTGCGCCCCTCCACCGACCGGGCTGAAGTCCAGATGCGGCTCGATATTACCGCCGAGGCCCGTGATTTGCTTGAATTACGGCCCGAAACAACTATCGGTGGAGCGCGGGAAATTCGGGGAGCGGTCAAGGCTGCCGCTATCGGGCGTTCGTTGGATGTAAACTCTTTTCTAGAAATCGTGACGACCTTGCAGAGTAGCCGCGCCTTGCGCCGGACGATTATCAAAGCCGGAGGCAACGGTTCACTCTTTTACCTTAGCCAGATTGCCCAAAGTCTGGTCGATTTGCCGATGCTGGAAGGCGAGATCGAGCAAACTATCAGTGCGGACGGGACGGTACTGGACAGCGCCAGCCCAGCTTTGCGGCGCATTCGGAGCGAAGTACGCACCTCCCATAACCGGCTTTTGGAAAAACTTAATTCGATGTTATCTTCCTCGCAATACCAGTCGATGATCCAGGACCCCATTATAACCATGCGAGATGGACGTTATGTGATCCCGGTCAAGTCCGATTTTAAGGGCCAGATGCGCGGCATTATCCACGACTCATCGGCCAGCGGTGCGACAGTCTATATGGAACCACTGGCGATTGTCGATTTGAACAACCACTGGCGCGAATTACAGATGGCTGAGCGCGAGGAAATCGAACGAGTGCTACTCGAACTGGCGGGCAAAGTCGGGCGGCATAGCAGCGAAATCGTTGAGGCGGTCGAAGCGCTGGCCCAACTTGATCTGGCCTTTGCAAAGGCCCGCTATGCCAACTCGATCCGGGCCACCCAACCCCGTCTGGGCGTACCAGGCGAAGCAGGTAGTCAGATCAATTTTATCCAGGCCCGCCACCCGCTTTTGCCGGGCAAGGTAGTGCCGATTGACCTTTACATGGGCGATCAATTTCGGGTTCTGGTCATCACCGGGCCAAATACGGGTGGTAAGACCGTTTCGATCAAGACCGCCGGGCTACTGACTTTGATGGCTCAGGCGGGGTTGCATCTGCCGGTCGAAGAAGGCTCCGAGGCCCTGGTCTTTGAAAAGATTTTTGCCGACATCGGCGACGAACAATCGATTGAGCAAAGCCTCAGCACCTTCTCTTCTCACCTGAACAATATTATCGGCATGCTGGAAAAAATCGACAACGGCACATTGGTAATCCTGGATGAATTGGGAGCCGGAACCGACCCGGCAGAAGGCTCGGCCCTGGCCCGCTCGATCATCCAGTTTTTGCTCGACAAAGGCTGTTGCGCGGTCATTACTACTCACTACAGCGAGTTGAAAAGCTTTGCCTATGTCACGGATGGAGTTCAAAATGCCAGCGTCGAATTTGATGTGGAAAGCTTGTCGCCAACCTATCGGTTGGTGATTGGGTTGCCCGGTCGCTCGAACGCGCTGGCGATTGCCTCCCGGTTGGGTCTGCGCTCGGATATTATCGCAGGAGCCAAAGAGTTGGTCTCACCCGAAGAAATTCAGGTCGATGCGATGCTGGCTCAAATCCAGCGCGAACGGGAGGAAACGACCACTATCCGGCTGGAAACGATGAAACGGCAGTCCGATTTCGAGCGCGAACGGGAAGAACTAAATCGCCGTTTACGCCAAATCGACGAGGAGCGGCAGCAGGTCGCCGCCGAAGCCCGTGTCCAGGCTCGTCTTGAAATGGAAGAAGAATTGGAAGTCGTCCGCCGCCAGAGTCGTGAGTTACGCCAGAACCTTTTGGAAGTCGAGGAGGCGATCCGGGCGGCCAACCAGAATGCCGAACTCGCCGCCCAACTTGAAAAACAGCGCCGCACTCTGGCCGAAGCTGAACAACGGGCCGCCGCCCTCCAAAAAGAGGCCCGCCGTCGCGCCCAGACCCGGGCGGCCCTGGCTGCCAATGCCAATACTCAGGCCAATGAAGCCGAAGAAACTGCCCTCAAAACTGGCGACCGGGTGCATATCGGGACACTTGGGCAGGAAGGGCAGATTTTGGGTGGGCCGGACGGTGAAGGCCGTTACGAGGTTACTTCGGGCGCGTTCAAGCTGAAAGTCGCCGGGAGCGACTTACGCAAACTCAAGGGCAAGCCCCGCGACCCGAACGACCGCCCGCTCTCTTTGCGCGAACGGGCCGACCTTGCCGATGCTGCCGAGAAATCTGCCGTGCGAGTCAAAGCCCGCGCCCGCACCGAGTCACTGGCCTCTGCCACGCCCGTCGAATTTGACATTCGGGGCTGGCGGGCCGAAGAAGTCGAACAAGAGCTAGATCGTTATCTAAACGATGCGTATCTATCTAATTTACCGATGGTGCGGATCGTTCACGGCAAGGGAACCGGCGTGCTGCGTCAGGTCGTGCGGGAAATCCTCAAGCGCCACTCTTTAATAAAATCCTTCCGCCTCGGCGAAGCGGGTGAGGGCGGTGACGGCGTGACGGTCGCGACGCTAAATCAGTAGCAAAAACTTGTAGTTACTGAGCAAGTACAAAGCATGAAGAAACCTGATACAAACCCAAAAATCCTTACAGATCATTATGCGACCTATAATCAGCTAACTTACAGTCCAGATGGAAGGGAGACCGTTCATTTTTGGGGGCCACTTCAGCTAAGACAGGCTTAAGTGCATTTATTCTTATATCTGTGTGGCCCCCAGTTTTGAACGGTCTCTCAAAAAAGAGGGTGGCAGTATTAAAATTTGGAATATTGAAACTGGTAAATTGATCAAAATTTTGGACAAATTCGATAAGGAGCCTCTAACAGTTACCTTTGGTTCTGACGGTAAAACCTTGAGTGGTGGATTTAATGGAAGTCCTAGTTTACAATGGCAAGTAGATTGGTAAAAACACTTGTTTAACTGATCGAAACTACCTCCAAACCCACTCTTATTAATTCTCCCCTGGCATGCTAATCACACTTTTGATCCTAAAATTGCTTTTCTGCACCACGATTTTTAAGTATCAAATATTACTCTCAACGAGATAGGCCCTTTTATATTCTTTTACGCATATATGCCTTGACAGGCATATTTTTTTGTAATACCTTCAAATTATGATTAAAACGTTAAGCGCTCTTGCCGAGCCAAACCGCTTCCAGATTGTTGAATACCTGCAAGAAGGCCCTCACTCGGTGGGGGAAATTGTCGAGCAACTGGGGTTGCCTCAGCCGCAAGTTTCCAAGCATCTGCGCGTCCTTACCGAGGCAGGGCTGGTTGAAGTGCATCGGGAGGCCCAACGGCGTATCTACCAACTCAGACCCCAACCCTTTCAGGAACTGGACGAATGGCTGGCCTCTTTTCGGCATGCCTGGGACAAGCGGTTTGATCGCCTCGACGCATATTTACGCGAATTGCAAGGAAAGGAGCCATAAAGATGGTTGTGCTTACTTATCAGTCTGACAAAAAAGGGAACCCAAATGACTAAACGAGAACTGGTCCTCACCCGCCTATTTGATGCGCCGCGTGAGTTGGTATTCAGGGCCTGGCTCGAGCCAAAGCATGTAGCACAGTGGTGGGGGCCGAAAGGGTTTACTAACCCAGTCTGCGAGTTGGAGGTGCGACCCGGTGGGGCGATTTTCATTCAGATGCAAGGCCCCGACAGGGTGCTGTACCCAACCAAAGGGGTCTTTCACGAAATCGTTGAACCCGAACGGCTGGTCTTTACCACCAGCACCTTTGAGGACGCACAAGGTCAACCCCAGCTTGAAGTCCTCAACACCATCACATTTGTCGAGCAAGCCGGTAAGACCAAACTCACCTTGCGGGCGCTCGTTGTGAAAGGGGGACCCGCAGTAGTGGGGTCGCTGGACGGTATGGAGCAAGGCTGGAACGAAAGCCTGGATCGTTTGGTCGAAGAGCTATCGAAAGCTTAAAAGAATTGCTGGTTACAGGGTGCGCGTCAATTTTTTGCAAACTAGCCAGACTGTGCCACGCCTTAAACCGGGGAGTGAGGCTTTCACAGGTTCCCGTTCTTACTGTTTGAACCAATGCAAAAAACTCACGCTCACCCCCGGTTACAAATCTGTTTGAATTTAGGGATAGAAGGCGTTATAATAAACCAATGGAATTAGAAAGGCTATTCGGAAGAGAGTTTAGCCGATCAGTTAACTGCCTTAATTCCAGCTAGATTTGGATTAAGACCAGGTGAGGTGGCTCACTATACCTCGATCACAAGTGGCTGCATGAAATGAAATTTTATGGCAAAGTCTTCCCGCAAGATTGGACAAGGTTCTACACCGTTACGCTATAGTTTAGCCGGACGTATTCTGGTTAGCTTTTTGGTGATGGCTTTTCTCAGCCTGGTAATTGCCCTGGGCGGTATTTACTTTACCAGCCAGGCCGGTTCCGATCTGGTGGTTTTACTTGAGCAAGATCAAAAAGTTACCGACGATGTGCTAAAAATGGAACGGGCTGCCGAACGTCAGAACAGTAGCGTCCGGGCCTATTTGAACCGGGTCGAAGACTCTGAGAAAGAGTTGATTTCGGCTATCAACGATTATGAAAGCGCCGAATTTAAGCTAAAAGGTATTCTGACTGGTCTCAAGCTACCCCCTGAGAAATATGAGGCCGTCCGAGAGCGGTATGAGACTTATAGCGAACGGGTGCGCTATATCCGTACCCTTGATTTGGAGGCTTATCGGACTGCCCCAATCTTTTTGTGGGAAAGCAGCAGCAGCCCCCAAAATGGCCCGATCCTAAAAGAACAGCTAATCCAGGCCATCGACGATTTGTTGGCGGTCTACCGGGTGCAGAGCCAACAGCGGATCGACGAGGCCCGTAGTCAGGGACTGACCGTCACGGTCGTAGCAGTGGTGTTGGTGACACTGACGGGAGTATTGGGAGTGTTTGTAGCCTCGTTGACGACGCGCACTATTACTCGGCCCTTACGCAAGTTGGCCGGGGTAGCCCGCTCGATCCGACAGGGCGACCTCGATGTGGCAGTCCCAATTATGCGCGGTGAAGATGAAGTAGCTAACCTGGCGGGCGCAATGGCAAGCATGGCCGAAAATTTGCGTATCTCGCGTAAAGAACTCGAAAATTCGTTGGACGAAACTTCGCGTCGCAACCGCGAACTGACGGCAGTCAACCGGGTCGCAGCCACTATTGGGCAATCGCTCGACCTCGATCAGGTAATGCACGAAGCGCTTGACCAGCTTATGACGGTCGGCGAGATGGAGTACGGTTCGATCTTTCTGATGGAGCCAGATGGCACAAGTTTACGGTTGGCGGCTTATCATAATCAGACCGATGAATACTTGCGTCACTATAACCGGGTCGCACTGGGAGACCAGATTACCGGGGAGGTCGCCAGTACCGGGCAGGTAATGTTGGTCGAGTTTCCGATGGATGACCCGCGTATCACCAACCCGATCTTGAAAAAGGAAAGCTTTAAGCGGTTCTTTCTGGGTGTGCCGCTCATGAGCAAAGGTAACGTGGTGGGAGTGGTCAACCTGACCAGTCAGACGATCCGCAAGGTGGAGCAACGCGATCTTGAACTTTTACGAGCTATTGGCAATCAGATCGGGATCGCAGTCGATAACGCTCGCCTCTATCAGCAGGCCCAACAGGTTGCCGCTTTGGAAGAGCGCAACCGTCTGGCCCGCGATCTGCACGACTCGGTCACTCAAACTCTTTTTAGCATTACGCTAACCGCCGAATCAACCAAAGCGATGCTGACCCGTCGCCCGGAAAAAGTCGAGGCCCAGGTAGATCGGCTCCAAAATCTGGCACGGGGGGCGTTAGCCGAAATGCGTTCGCTGATATTCCAGTTGCGACCGGCGGCCCTTCAAGAGCAGGGTCTGGTGGCGGCCCTCGAAAAGCACGTGGCGGCTTTGCGAACCAAAGAACATTTTGAGATTAGTCTGAATATCGAGGGCGACCGCCGTCTATCCGAAGAACACGAGCAGACCCTTTACCGTATCTTCCAGGAAGCCTTTAACAATATCACTAAATACGCCAGTGCCAACCACGTCTGGGTTGATTTGATTATCACCGACCAGGAAGCCTCTCTGGTCATCCGGGACGACGGGCAAGGTTTTGATGCTCAGTCCGTCCTGACCCAACGCAACCGCTCCTCTTTGGGTCTGACCAGCATGCAAGAGCGCACCGAATTGGCTGGTGGCACGCTAAACATCGAGAGTACTCCCGGCAATGGCACCCTTATCTCGGTCAACCTTCCCCTTAGCATCGCCCCTCGCCCGGTTGGAATGGGTATTAATTAAAAGTCTATTCGGTTGTTGTAAGCTGATTGAGATAGTTTCTAAAATAGGGTATCGATAGGGAGAAACACAGCAGGTGGGGCAGCAAAGCGACGGTCAACTCAGGCCGGAGGAAGTCCGGGCGCTAATCCGGGGCGGCGAAACCGAACAGGTCGAGTTAAAGCTGGAAGATGTCTTTCAGACCGAGGTAGCCGAAATTCTGATGAGTATGGCGAACGCCGGAGGCGAGTCTTATCTCATTTTAGGAGTGGAAGACCGGCCTATCAAGGTGCGGGGCATCCAACACCCCAAAGAGGTCATCGACAAGCTCTATAACGCCGCTCGTCAGGTCGTCCCTTCGCTGGCCCACATTATCACTATCGAGCGGGTTTACCTGGATAATAAGCTGGTGATCGTGGCCCGTCTTCCGGCCAGTTTGCCGGGGGTGTACCACGTAAGCGGGCGTTATTTGCGGCGGCGCGGTAGCCAGCGTTTACCGATCCATGCCGAAGAACTTCTAAGGCTGCTTCACCTGCGCGGCGGAGGCTATTATGAAGACCAACCCGTTCCAGGAGCCAGCCTTGCCGACATCAACCCGGCCCGTCTCGCCTGGTATATCGGGCGACGCGAGAGCCAGCGCAGTTCACGGTTGCCAAGCGAACCGCCGATAGAAGAATTTTTGGATAAGCTAGGGCTGTTGCAATCGGGCTACCCAACTGTAGCCGCCCTACTTTTTTTCGGACACGACCCCCAGCGTTTCTTCCCCTATCACGTGATCCGGGCGATGGCTTTTGCCGACAATACTGCCGCTCGCATTTTAGATCGCAAGGACATCGGCGGCACGATCCCCGAAATGATTGAAAACACCCTGACCTTCGTGGAGAAAAATACGCGCCATCCGGCCCGCTTTGAGGGAGCGCAACGGGTCGATAGCAACGAATATCCATTGGAAGCAATCCGCGAGGCGGTCGCAAACGGCTGCGCTCATCGGGATATGTCGATTACAAACGGGCAGTTGCGGGTCTTTATTTTTGCCGACCGTATTCTGGTAGATAGTCCGGGTGAATTGTTGCCGGGGGTCAAGATCGAGCGGTTGACCCAGATCAGTCGCTTGCGAAATCCGCGTCTGGCCCAACTGCTCTACGATACGGGCTATATGGAACGGGCCGGAACTGGGATTAGCCGCATGATCCGGGCCATGCAGGAGCAGGGCCTCGAACCGCCGGTCTTTGAGGAGGTTGCCAACAGTTTGCAGGTGACATTGCGCGGCCCGGACTATTCGACAGTCCGAGGCGCACCGCCCGCGACAATCCTGGAACCGCTAGTACCGCCGGAAATGCGGGCTAGTCTCAACCCGCGCCAGTTGCGCTTTCTCTCGCTATTACGCGAACGTGGGCAAATGAGCCGCAAAGACTACGAAATTGCGCTCGAAGTCAGCGAACGGACAGCCAACAACGACCTGCTGGGGCTGGTACGAAAAGGGTTGGTCGGGACTATTGGAAGCAGCGTCAGAACGGTTTACACCCTGAAAAAATAAGATATGGAAAATCAATTGACGGAGCAATTTCCTACAAAAAGAGGGTCTAATTCTAGGAAATTGCTCCGGCTACTCTTACAAACTGAAAGCGGTCTGAACTGTATCGCCCGGCTTGTCCAGCGTGATAAGGGGTTGCCCGCGCTGGGGCCGTCCGGCGCTGGGCAAAGCCGCAATACTTAACCCGATTGCCTGCCCTTTAGCCGAAGCGACCGCTACTTGCGCCTGTGGCCCAACTACGATAGCCTGGGCTACCCGGTCGTCCTTCGCCAGTTCGATAGTAACAAGGCCGTTGGTTGCCCGACCTTTAGCGGGGTACTGTTCTAGCGGTACTTTCTTGCCCTGCCCGGTGGCGGTCAAAACCAGTAAGAACCGGGCAGCGTTACCCGCCGGGACATACTCGGCCCCGACTACCTGAGCGCCTGCCGGTACGTTTATAGCCTGCACACCCTGACCCAAGCGTCCTTGCTGCGCCCGTACCTCATCATCTGCGAAGCGCAAAGTGTTGCCCTTATCGGTCGTTATGACATATTCGCCGGGGGTGGGCGCGGCATCCGCCTCACTAGCCTGACTGAGGATCACCAGCGCCCGCACGACCGCGTCTCCTTCCGCCAACTTGAAATCGGCTATGCCTTTATCATCGGCGGCACGGTACTCGGCAATCGGCGCTTTCTTGATCTTACCCGACCGGGTAAACTCGACTATACAACCATTGTCGTCGAAATCCGGCACGCTCAAGGTTGTCACAATCTGTTCGCCCGCCGCCAATTGCAACAGCTTTCGCAAACTTTCACCCTTCCCGATCCGAGTTCCCTCCGGCACATCCTTGACCGATAGGCCAAAAGCCCGTCCCTGATCGGTGATAAAGAGCAAATGATCCTGGCTACTGGCAAGCAACGGCGTAGCAGCCAACTGGTCATCGCCGCGCGGCAAGGTTAATAAGGGGCCGTTAGCGGCTTTCTCTTTCTTGCTTTTGGTGTAGGTATCAGCAGGCAGAACCTTGATCGCACCGTCGCGGGTTAGGGCGACCAATATTTCCTTGCGATCTACGATGCTGGCGATTTCGCTCACTTCGCTGGACGCACTGCCGTCTACATCAATAATCGTCCGCCGCTCGTCCCCGAAGCGTTTGACAAGATCGTTCATCTCGCGCTTGAGCAGAGCAACCAGACGGGCCGGGTCGCCCAACAGGTTTTCCAGATCGGCAATCCGTTCGGCTAGTTCTTGTTTTTCCTTGTTGTACTTACCCGCATCTAGCCGTGTTACCTGCGAGAGGGTCATATCGGCTATTACGCTCACCTGACGCTCGGTCAGCTTATACTTGGTCTGGATTTTAGTGCGGGCTTCTTCGCGGTCGACGGCTTCCTGGAAGATTCTGACGATTTGCTGGGCGTTGGCGCTACCGATAATCAGCCCTTCGACAATATGCAGACGCTCTCTAGCCTTTTCAAGATCGTACTGCGAACGACGGCGCAAAACATCCTGCTGGTGATTGTTCCAATAATTTAGCAGTTCGATCATACCGATCTGCTTGGGTTGGCGGGCCGCTTCCATTGGAGCGCCAAACAGGAAGACCATTTGGGCAGTCACGGCCATCTGCAAATCGGTCTCAGCATAAAGCTGCTGCAAAACCTGGGCCGGTTGAGCATCCTTCTTGAGTTCCAGCACGATCCGAATACCCTTCTCGGCATCGGTTTCGTCGCGCACATCGGGGACTAGTCCTTCCAGCTTGCGGTCGTTGATGGCTTTGACAATCGAGGCCCGCAGCTTATCTTTGGGGACTGGCGGCAACCCAACCACAATCAAAGAACGCTGACGAGTACGCGGGTTTTCTTCCAACCGCACCTCGCCCCGCATAACAACCCGACCCTTGCCAGTGGTTAGATAATCTTTAACGCCGTCAAGCCCCATGAGGCGACCGCCAGTCGGGAAGTCCGGCCCTTTGATATAATTCAACAACTGGTCTACCGTCATAGTCGGTTTATCGAGTAGCGCAATCGCCGCCCGCATCACTTCGCCCAGGTTGTGCGGCAAAATATTGGTCGCCAACCCAACCGCGATCCCGCTTGATGGGTTGACCACCGGCGGTAAACGTCCCGGCAAATAATCCGGCTCCATCACACGGAGGTCTTGCTTATAAGTCGGTCTGAATGAGACGGTCTCCTTCTCAATATCAGCCATTAAATTCTCGGCAAACGGACTGAGCCGCGCTTCAGTATAGCGATAGGCGGCGGGCGGGTCGCTATCGAGCGAACCAAAGTTGCCCTGCCCTTCGATCAAAGGATAGCGCATCGTAAAATCCTGGGCCATCCGCACCATTGCATCGTAGACCGAGCTATCGCCATGCGGGTGATAATCGCCCAAAATACCCCCGACAATCTCGGCGGATTTGACCGTCGGACGGGTAGAAAGATAACGCTTGGTCAGCATGCCATACAGGATGCGGCGTTGCACTGGCTTGAGACCGTCCCGGGCATCCGGCAAGGCGCGGTCGGTCACGACCCACAAACCATAAGCGGCGTAGGCCCGTTGCAAAACTACCGAAAATTCTTCCGACTGAATATTTCCATCAAACAAAGTTGCCATCTGTTTCTTACTTTAACACCTTTTCACTTAGCAAACTGTCCAATAAAGGCATACCACTTTTTGAAATACCTGTTAAATCTATCCCCAAATCAAGCTCGGAGTGCCTACCTATCAAAAGCCGGGTTTGGGAGATGTCTTAGTACGGCGCGGTTTTTTAGGTTGGGCGCTAAGCTCAATCGCACAATCGTAAGCCTGCTTTACCCACTTTTCGAGCAAGTCGGGGTCGTCGTGAAACCCAAGTGGAACCAATACCCAGTGCTTTACCGGCTTGCCGCCCGGCTCATATTGCCAGGTTTCGGCACCTAGCATTGCCAGCAGTTCTTCGTAAAGGGCGGGCTTTGATAGACGCAACCCGATCCGGCCCGGCGGCCAGATCAAACCATAAATCGACTCTTTGGCGAACAGGGCGTAGCAACCAAACATCTTACGGCGGGTGACATCCGGCAAATAGGCCGAAGCTTCTTCCAGCAAGCTTTGCGCCCGATTCAAATTGCTATCGGTCATCGCTGGCTCTCGATAGAGAAAGTATAACACGGGTTCAGTTCCTGGCCCGCTTTGAGGGTCAGACCCAGCTTATCCCGGTAGAACGCGACCTGCTTTTCCATATCCTGCACATACAAAATTACCTCAACCAACCCACCTACTATACCCATCGCCAAATCTCCTTCCTGAGAATATTTAGAAAGAATGTTTAGAAGCGACTAACGATTGTCTAGCCAGGTTACAAGGTTAGTTACAGAAGTAAAATCGAGCAGAGCAATACTCAAATCCTCGATCTGATTGCCGGATAAGGCTTTGACTTTGGCATCCAGGCTCGGCTCAAGCTCGCCAAAGCGGTGGTTGAGCAAGCCCATTAGCAGGGCTAATTTTCCACGCTCTACCCCCAGTTTTAACCCTTCCTCAAGACCTTGTTCAAGACCTTCTCTTTGCCAACTAGTCATCATATCCATAACTTCCTCCTTTTCCTCTCCCGACACTTTGCCTAGATCGACTTCAAAGGTTTGCTTTTCGGTGGGATTTAATGGCAGATAAATATCTACAAACCTCGAAATTAGCTGTTTATAGGCTGGATTGAGCTTGAGTCCAGCCAACATTCGCAGACAAGCCAGCTTCACCTTTGGACGATCTTGTGGCTCGATCTTCATTTTCGCCATCAAAGCGCTTGCCACCGGGTTGGGGCGGTTCAAGTAATCGCGCCAGCTAAATTGATTCAACTGGATCACTACATAGTTAAATTGTAGCACCGTTTTGTCCGGGAAGGCGATCTGAAAAGTGTCGGTTTCCTTTCGTTGTGGGCTGTCATACGAAAACAATGCGATAGGATAGATTGGACGACGATGCTTCAGGTAAAGCTGGGCAAAATAGCGAAACATCCGCTCATCGAAATTAGCCTGTGAATAAGACTGAGGCTCGACGTGGATCAAAAACCAGGCTTCCTGACCCCTGAACTGGGCTTGCATCAAAACGTCCGTCTCGAAAGTCTCGCCAATCGTCACATCAGTAAAGAGTTCTTTATCGAGAGCCAGCAGCGAACCGGGTTCGACAAAAGCGGCCACCTCCGGCAAAAACAATTCGAGAAACTCGATAAAGAAGGTGGTCAGCAATTCTTTGAATAGCCGGTCATGGTCGATCATAAAAAGCTATAGCATGATTTTGTGAGGATCGGCAGTCTACCCTGCAATCTAAAAGTCGTCCTCATCCTCATCATCGTCGTCATCATCATCGTCGTCGTCATCGTCCCGGAAAGGGATCACCCCTTCACCAAATACATTCCGGCAGAACTGGCTGCCCTCCTGCCAATCTTCCTCGTAGCCATCGCTGCGTACTTTTACCTCCGGGAAGTGATGCGCCAGACGGATCAGGGCGGCTGTCACCACCAGATCATAAGGTTCACGCCCGGTCTTGCAGAAGTTGTCGAAAAGGTTGGTATAGGCAGGATAAGCGCCCGACAGCATATCCGAGACCGGTTTGAGGTTGTCCAGGTCGATAAAAAAAGTCTCGTGCGCTTCATCGGCTTCATCATCCCCGTTAAGGGCGACCACCCGGTCGGTCAAAATCGGTTCGCCCGTCCCGTCCGGCCCGCATATTTTGAGCGTTCCAACCGTAAGTTCAGGATAGAGGAACAAACTATCAATCAGCGTTTTCACGTCGCTCGACCACTCGGCAAACTTCTCAGCTTCCGGCATCTTGCGCCAGGTCCAGTAATGCGTATAACCCATATCTGTTACCTCCTTCTGGGTGTAACTTGCATTAAACCATTCCTCTCCGCTCCTAATATACCAATTTTTTGCTTTTAACGCAGGTGTAATTCGCCGGACGGCACATTCCTCATAATTCTCTAACTTAAACAAGACCTTCTCCGCAGAGCCATTTGCTTGAAACCTCCCGTGCCTTTACGCTTGTTCCCCCCCAGGAGCAGAAAGTTATTAGCGGTACGAATTCACAGCCGAGAGCGAATATGCCACGCAAATCATCCCTAGAACAATCTGCTTTCGCATGTTATTTTGGCTCTTCCTTTTCGGCTGGCTGGTAGCGCATAAGTACAACGCCTGATGGGAATGGGGTGGATTCGATCAGGCGCAAATTAACCCGCCGCCCATCATCAAAAAGCTTCTTGCCACCGCCAAGCACAACCGGGTAAACAAACAGATTATATTCGTCAACCAGATCGTGTTCGGTCAGGGTATGCACCAACACACTACTGCCATCGATGATGATATTCTTGCCGGGCAGGGCTTTCAAGGCCCGTATTTCCTCGACCACATTGCGATTAATCAAGGTTGAGTTGCGCCAGGCCGAGGCCGTGGTCAGGGTGGTAGAAACTACGTATTTCGGCGTGGTGTTCATTATATCGCCAAAAGGATCACCGACTGGCATTGGTTCAAAGGCCCCACCGTGGATTTGCCATGTTTTGCGCCCCAAAAGTAGCGCGTCACTTTGGCTCATTGCCTCAAAGAAGTGCGCCCCAATGTCATCGTGCCAGAACGGCCAGGTCCAACCGCCGTGGGTGAAGCCGCCCTCGGTATCTTCTTGTGGGCCACCAGGCGCTTGCATGACATTATCCAACGACACAAACTCTGATACAATGATTTTCCTCATAGGAACTCTCCTTTGATGTTCAATCCTGACTTGTATCTCAAGGTCATAAATCGTAAGCTCATAGCTACAGTATTGTTATCCCGGCTAATCCTAGAAATCCAATTCGGCTACCTTCTTGGCGTGTTCGGCCAGAAAAGTACGCCGAGCCTCGGCATTGGTATCTTCCATCAACTGCCCGATCAGCTTTTGGGCCAGTACGCTATCCTCGATAGTCACGCGCTTGAGGGTGCGGGTCATCGGGTCGAGGGTTGTCTCGCGCAACTCCTTCGGGTTCATTTCACCCAACCCTTTGAAGCGCTTGAACTCCAACCCCTTTGCGTCCGGGTGTTGCCGCAAGAAAACATTGCGGGCGGCATCATCCAATAGCCAGATTACCTTGCCCTTGTAGCGCACCGAATAAAGCGGCGGGCAGGCGATATAGATATGACCGCGCTCGATCAAATCGGGGAACTCCTGGTGGAACAGCGTCAGCAAAAGGCACTGGATGTGCAACCCGTCCACGTCAGCATCGCTCATAAAAATGATCTTGCCAAACTTGAGCTTGTTATAATCATAAACCGCTCGTGTGCCGGTTCCGATCACGTTAATAATGGTGCGGATTTCCTCGTTAGCGACGATCTTTTCCAGGTCGGCTTTTGCCACGTTCAGTGGTTTGCCGCGCAGCTTTAAGATCGCCTGATAATCGCTATAGCGGCCCTGACTGGCTGTCCCACCGGCGCTATCACCCTCGACAATCAAAAGTTCTGAGCGGGCTGGGTCGTTGGTGTTGCACTTCAAAAATTTCTTGCTGACCGTCGTGTCGATCAGTTCACCGTTTTTGTTCTTACCGCTACGGGCCAATTCTTCGGCCAGTTGAGCCTCGTTACGGGCTTTCTGCATCGACTGAATTTTTTTGAGCCATTCTTTAGCCGGGATTGGTTGGGTCTCAAACCATTCGGATAGCCCTTCGTTGACGATGCTCCGCACGATCCCTTCGACCGGGGCGTTGTTCAAGCGGTCTTTGGTCTGACCCTGGAACTGGGGGTTGTGCAGCTTGACCGAGACCACCGCCGTCATCCCTTGCTGGATCACGTCCGGCTTGAAGCCATCTTTCTCGCGGTTTTTGATAATCCCATATTTCAAGGCGTAATCGTTGACGACTTTTGTCAGCGCCGCTTTAAAGCCGGTTTCGTGAACCCCGCCGTCGCGGGTACGGACTGCATTGGCAAAGCTCATCAACTGGGTCTTGTAGCCCTTATTTGGCTGCAAAGCAACTTCGACCGACACATCATCCTTAATCTTGATAAGTGAAGCAATTTGCCGGAAAAGCGGTTGGGCTTCCGAGTTCATGTCGCGGATGTAATCGGGCAGGCCGTCCTTTGAAAAGAATGTAAAATTGACCTGGGAAGCGGCGTTCTCGTCCCACAAATCGAGATGAATACTCACCCCCCGGTTCAAGTAAGCGGCTGCTTTCAAGCGCGACTCCAGCATTTCGTGGGGGTAGTAAACCTCCGTATCAAAAATTGTGCGGTCGTAGTGCCAGCGCATCTGGGTTCCGTGTAGCGTGGGGTCGCAGGGCGTGACCGAATGCATGCGGGCTTTGCCTTTGGCAAAATCTTGATAAAACATCCGCCCATCTTTCCAGATGGTCAGTTCCAATCGCTCTGATAGAGCATTTATCACGGTCGTGCCAACCCCATGCAAACCGCCCGCCGTCTTGTAAGCGCCTTCCTCGAACTTGCCGCCAGAGTGCGGGACGGTCAAAATAACGGTCGCGGCAGGCAACTGCTTACCCTGGTAAGTCATCGGGTCGAAAGGCATCCCCCGCCCTTCGTCGCGTACCGTTACCCAACCTTCCTGGTCAATTGTAAGCCAAATATTCTTACCGTACCCGGCGTTAAACTCGTCAATGCTATTGTCCAGCGCCTCCCAAATCAGGTGCAACAGACCGCTGGTGGTAGTCGCGCCGATGTACATACCGGGCCGATGGCGGATCGCCTGAATTCCTTCCAGCACTTGAATATCAGCACTGGTGTAATCTTTCTCGTTCTTTTTGACTTTTGAAAAATTGTCGAAGCGGGTCGGACGAGGCGCCGTCTCGGTTATAGGTTGCGGCATCAAAGCCAAGGCCCCTTCCGTTTCGGGTGACGGCCCGCTTTCTTCCGGCTCCTCCGGCAAAGTCATCTCAAAAAGCGACTGTTGCTGAAAATTCTTTTTGGGCCGCCCGGCAGCACTCTCGGTTGTTTTCTTACTGACTATTCCTGTATTTGCCATCTCACCAAACCTCAAACAATCTTCACCCGAAGGGTTCGCACCTGTTCAGGTGCCGGGTTTCTTTTTTATATCATCACGTAGGCTGGTTGTAAAAAAATAGAACAAATGTATTATACCCAATTCCCAGCCCCTTGTAAATAGTACAATCTGCATCCTATCACACTAGAGCCGCCTCTGCATAACATCTAGCTGATTTACATAATATCACATTTGCTCAAGCCTGGCTGGTAACACAACCAGCTTTACCCTATATAAGTCCAATGGCCTATTGACGAACAGGTCTATATGAGGTTGGCAAACCTTACTAAGTTTGATAAACTTCTCACAAGAGACTTTTTTATTCATAAATAGATCAATACTGCTCCAAAATTGGGCGGGCCAAGCTAGTTAGGGCCTTGAACATTTTAACAAAGCTTTTAGAGCAGGCTTGAAGTCGAAACCGAAAGGAAGTGCAGTAGTGTCCACCAACTGTAGTGAAATTTATGCTATCAAACCTATGCAAAGTGTGGAGCAGGTTGAAATTACAGAGCAAAATTACCAGAAACTTTTTCACAAATTGCGCCGATATACTCAGGACTTTCAACAACATCTAACCGTTATCGCCGCTGTCGTTCAGTTGGCCCAGTACCGTGATCTTGATGAGACTACCAATTCGGACTTTGAATTCATACTCGACTCGACTGACCGGCTAAACTCAATTGTAGTCGAAATGCGTTCTTCTATTATGCAAAACCTGGGCGACGCAGAATGAAACTGAAAATTAGGGACTGAGTAAGCAGTTATCTAACAAATTATCCAATTTTCTATAAATATCGGCCTACCAGAAATCTCACCTTTGCTAATCTCTCGGAAATATTATTATAAACGCTCTCAAAACTAAAGCTGACCAGAAAGTTATCGAATTGACAGTTTAACGCCAGAGGTGCTAAATTATTCCCAGGCTGAAAATTAGTTTCGAGGGCGTAACATTTTAAGCAGAGATTGAAGAAGAATACACAGTTTAGGGCGAATTGCGCCAGGGCTAAGAGATTAAACAATTCAGCAAAGCCAGGTAATTCAATTTAGCCTGTTAACGCCCGTATGGATGTGTACATCCTGTTAATAAAAGAGGAGCAAGCGGCATGGGGCGTTTAGAAGGTAAGACGATTGTCGTTACCGGGGCCGGGCGGGGGTTGGGGCGGGCCTTTGCCGAAAGGGTTGCCCTGGAAGGCGCAAATGTGGCGATAGCCGAAATCGATGAGGCACTAGGCGAAAGTACGGCGGAAGCCTTACGCTCAACTGGGGCCGACGCGATTGCCGTCCAGACCGACATTAGCGACTCGCAAAGTCTGGCAAAGCTGGCTGAAGCCGTCCAAAAACGCTGGGGCGGGCTAGACGGGTTGGTCAACAATGCTGCAATTGCCAGTGGGGTCGGCGGCAAGCGCTTTGACGAAATCAGCGAGGAAGCCTTCGACCAGGTGATGACAGTCAACGTGCGCGGTACATGGCTGGCAATCCGGGCGTTGGTTCCGCTCATGCGCTCACGCGGCAAAGGCAAGATCGTCAATCTAGCCTCGGATACGGCCCTGTGGGGTGCGCCGGTTCTCTTGCACTATGTCGCCAGCAAAGGCGCAATTATCGCGATGACCCGGTCGCTGGCCCGCGAGTTGGGCGAGTATAACATTGCGATCAATGCTATCGCTCCCGGCCTGACCCTGACCGAAGCAACCCAGAGCGTTGCACCCGCCCGTCATAAGTTTTATATCGAAGGCCGGGCGATCCAACGTGAACAAGTACCGGCAGACATTACCGGGACGGTGGTTTTTTTGCTCTCCGACGAGGCCGATTTTATTACCGGGCAACTTTTGCCGGTCAATGGCGGCTTTGTCTTTAACTGAAACCTCCATTCACATGGCGCACAACTCCAATCAAATTAACCAGTTTAGTGCGGGTAAAGAGCGTCGATTTAGTCTGTTTATCCCTGTTAATTTAGAAAAGGTTTAGCTTGAACGAATTGGTCGAAAACCTGGACTCATCCATAGCTGACAGCCCAACCCCGGATGACCCCTATATGGTCAACGCGCTGGTACGCGGGCTGGAAATATTACGCTGCTTTACGGCAGAGCGGCCCTCGCTCAACCTGACCGAACTGGCTAATTTGCTGGGTTGGAGCCGGACGGCCCCTTTTCGGTTGGTCTACACCTTGCAAAAGCTGGGCTATCTGGAGCAGGAGCCACACAGCAAACGCTATCGACTGACCGCCAAAGTGCTGGAACTCGGCTTCGATTATTTGCACAGCCTCCAACTGACCGAAATCGCCCGGCCCTACCTGGAACATTTGCGCGATACCACCGGCGCATCGGCACATCTGGGCCTGCTGGACGGCTTCGAGACGGTCTATATTGGGCGCGTCCAGACCCGCTTGGCGGTTTCCAGCAATGTTCACGTCGGCTCACGACTGCCGGCCCACGCGACGGCGATGGGCAAAGTGCTGCTGGCCTATCAACCGCCGGTGGTGCTGGATTCGATGTTGAGCAAACACCAACTTACTACCTATACCACCAACACTATCACCGACCCCCAAAAACTGCGCTTCGAGTTAGCCGCGATCCGGGCTGCCGGACTAGCGATTAGCGATGAGGAATTTGAACTCGGTATTCGCTCGTTGGCGGCCCCGGTGCGCGACCTGAATGGTCAGGTGGTCGCCGCTATCAATATCTCGGCCCCCGCCCCGGTACTAACCGAACTTTCCTCTATCGGAACCGTCGCCCAGACGCTCCGGCAGGCCAGCCTCGACATCTCGGCCTGGCTTGGTTATAAACCAATACCTTTCAAATAAGGGGAATACTTGAGGAAGGTGTCATTCTGAGGAGCGAGCAATACCCGGCTTTTACCCTGAGAGTGCTTAAAGCCCCGAAGAATCTGCTGGCCTAAGTCGGCTCTTGAAGTCGAGACTAGGCGCAAGTCAAATAGATTCTTCGGCGGGGTTAGGTGGTACGAATCTGATAAAAGTAATTTCCCGCCTCAGAATGACAAGTTTGGCTTTTATTTGAATGGTATTAGGCTATAACCCATCTTTACTTCGTACCTAAAATAGATTGCAATTTTTCAAGTGACAGGTATAATAAGGGTAGAACTTCGGTGCAATTCGCTAAAGTATTTTTGCACGTTTCACTATTAGTTGTGATTAAGTTGTAATAACATTTTTAATCAGGAGCTACTTTAGATTATGCCAAGACCATTTTCGGTTTCCTTTTTGCGCCAACCCCTCACCAAATTGGGGTTAGCCGGGCTACTCTCGCTCTGGTTGGCGGGGCTGTGCTTGCAGTTCGGTGGGCCGGTTCCTATCGCCCAAGCCGCTACTTTCAACATCCCGGATGGCGATATTGCCGCCCTCAAAGCCGCCCTAACCGCCCCCGGCGCTCCCCACATCATCAACCTCGCCCCCGGCGGAACCTACACCCTCACCACTGTTGATAATGGCGGCTACCTTCAACCGACTGGCTTACCTGTAATAGACCGCAATATCACGATCAACGGTAACGGAGCTACTATTACTCGCTCCAAAGTTGCTAACACTCCTATATTCCGACTTTTCTATATTTCCTATACCGGCAATCTTACCCTTAATAACCTGACTCTCAGCAATGGGCAGACCGCTTACTATGATGCTAATGGAGGTGCGATTTTCAATTTCGGAGGTAGTGCAACAATTTATAATTGTACTTTCGTTGATAATAAAGCCTTTTATAGTGGAGATGCAATTTTTAGTCTTGCACAAAGTAACGGGAATAGTAACGAAGCTGTGGTCAATACTACGGTAGTCAATTCTGTTTTCTCAACCTCTTTCACCGGTCCTAGCACTGGTGCAAGTACCGCTATTTTTAATTTTGCTCAAGGTATTTACAATGGCACTGCTAATGTTAGCGCAAACTTAATTGTAACCAACTCCGTTTTCTTTAATAATTCTTCAAATACGGCTTCTATGGGTATTGGCAGCGAGGCCGCTGGTTTGTCGCCTACTTACACCGCCACAACTAATTTGACTATTACAGGTTCTACGTTTGATAATAATTTGGCCTCTAACAGTTCACGATATGGCGGCGGAGTTACAAATATCGCTTTTAGTGATACTGGTAATGCTACCGCTATCGCCAATATCATCAATTCTACCCTTACTAATAACAAAGCCGATAACGGTGGCGCAATCGCTAACCTCGCCGATTACAAAGCCGGAGTTGCTACCGCCACTCTGAATATCCTTAACTCCACTATTGCCAATAACAATAGCCCCGCCAATACTGGTGCTATCTACAGCTTTAGTGTGAGCGAAGGCGGGGGTGGAAGCGCGAACCTGACTACCACCCTCAAAAATACTATCGTCTCCAATAACACCGGCGGTAACTGTGGTGGTATACTTCCTTTCGCTGCCGGCCTCAACAACCTCGAATATCCGGGTACAATCGGTTCACCTACCTGCGGCGCGAACAGCACCGTCCTGACGACCAATCCCCTCTCTCCCAGCGGTCTCGCCGATAACGGTGGCCCTACCAAAACGATTGCTCTACCCTCCAGTAGCCCTGCTATCAACGCCGGGGATGCTGCCACCTGTGCCGACCCTGCTACTGTCAATAACAAAGACCAGCGCGGCGTTACTCGTCCACAAGGCCCTGGTTGCGACATTGGCGCTTACGAATACGGCTCCCCGGCCCTCACCGTCAGCCCCGATAGCCTGACCTTCACGGCGGCTTTGGGTGGTACGAACCCACCCGCTCAATCCATCGCTATCGGCAATCCCGCCGATGCTTCTGGCTCGCTCGACTGGAATATCGGGGCCGTTAATTATCTCTCAGGTTCGGGCTGGCTGGCTTGTACTCCCACCAGTGGCACAAGTCTGGCGGCAGGCGCAAGTGCTAACGTCAGTTGCCAGACCACCACCGGCGCACTAGCGTTGGGAACTTATAGCGCTACTTTCCAGGTCACATCCAGCACACCAGGCGTGGTGGGTAGCCCCCGCACCGTCCAGGTGCAGTTCGTGATAAAGCCGCCCCCGACCTTGACCGTCACACCCCAGAACCTCACTTTCAACGCCTCTGCCGCCGGTGCCAACCCACCACCCCAAACCATCGCTATCGGCAATCAGGCTGGGACGGCTGGCCCACTCGATTGGAGCTTGAGCGCGATCAATTATTTATCGGGGGCGGGCTGGTTGGCCTGTACTCCTGTTAGTGGCAACACCTTAGCACCAGGAACGAGCGCGAATGTAAGCTGTCAGGCCACCACCGGGCAATTGGCAGCAGGGAGTTACAGCGCCACTTTTCAGGTCACATCCAGCACGCCGGGGGTAGTGGGCAGTCCGATCACGGTCAGCGTTAGTTTTGTGGTGGGCAATCCGATCTGGCTGGTGACTTCGCCGGACGATAGCGGGGTGGCTACTCAAATTGGCACGCTCTCCTACGCACTCAAATACACGACGGCAGGTCAGACGATCACTTTCCAACTGACAGGAGGAGGGCGAACGGTCAAAGTAACCGGAGGATTGCCACCGCTATTAGATCAGGTCAACATAGCGGACAGTTGCGTTGGTGGGCCACATATCATCATCGACGGGACAGGTGTAACCGCCGATGGGCTGACCTTGAATGGCAATAATCACCTAACCGGGCTACTCATCAAGGGCTTTATGGGGCGGCAAATCGTGACGGTTGGCAAGGGCAATTTGCTCAGTTGTGTCGCTACTAGCCGACTCTAGCCCTTTAGAGTGTCTTTACAATGGGGTGTGATAGTTCCTAATCAGCACTCCGCCTACTCGCTGCCACCCGGACGAAAGCCTGCGCCCCTTGCTCCCAGGTGTAGAGGGTGCGGACGCGCTCGGCTCCGGCTTGCCCCATTCGGCGGGCCAGGGCCGGGTCGTCTAGCAGTCGGTTGATCGAGTGTGAAAGCGCGGCGGGAGTGGCCTCGACCAGAAAGCCGGTTTCGCCCTCGACCAGTATCTCGCGAGGGCCACCTTCATTGACCGCCACGACCGGCAACCCGGCAGCGCAGGCTTCCAGTACTGATAAGCCAAAGCTCTCGGCCCGACCGGTATGGACGTAGAGGGTGGCGGCAGCGTAGCAGGCCGCTAATTCTTGATCTGGGACGAACCCGGCAAAAATGACTCTGTCAGTCAGGCCCAGTTGGGAGGCCAGTTCGCGCAGACTAGCTTCTTCCGGCCCCTGCCCGACCACCAGCACGACCGCCTGTGGTTGGCTGGTCACCACCTCAGCCAGCGCCCGCAACAACAAATCGATCCGCTTGCGTGGGTGCAGATGATTCACCGTCAGGATCACCGGCCTGTCTTGCAAGCTATAGCGGTCGCGCAAAGCTGTTACCGCTTGCTCAAGACCAGCATTAGACAAATCCGGCCCACTCAAATCAACCCCGTGCGTGATAATAGTAGAGTCGAGGCCATAGGTTTCGGCGATAAGCTGGCGACCATATTCGCCGTTGACCAGCACCGTATCAGCTTGCCGTGCCAGATAGCGATCAAGCGGACGATAAAGCCAGAGTAGCGGGCCAAACAGCCAGCCAAGTTTCCCCATCCGGCGACTGACGGTCGAACGGTCGGTATAGGCGGCGCGGGGCGGCTCATAGCAAAAGTAGAGCAGGAGTATTTTCAGGCGGCGTAACTTCCTGGCCCACCACAACCCCGGCAGGCTAGGCGGCCCAAAAAAGCAAATCGCGGTCGTGTCAGGCGGTAGATGGTGCAACAGGCTCGGCCCGGCCCCGTATTCGAGCAGTGAGTCTAAATAGTGATTGCCGGTCAAGTTCAGGTTGCGCCCGGTCTCGATCAAACCGACCGCCGGGGAGAGGGCCGGACGACATTCGTTGGCAAAGCGATGGGTCAAAATAGTGACGCGGGCCGGGGCATCGGGCAGCGTGGCGACCGATCCAGCCAAAGCCAGTATCAGCCGTTGCGCCCCGGTCAGCCGCTTGATTTGGGGATAGATAAAAACGTAATGAGGGCGCAAAACTTAATCTTCGACCAGCATCCGGGGAATACCGTTTTCAATCGGGTACTCGCGGGGACACTTGGGGTCTTCGCAGCGCTCCTGGCAGACCAATTTGGTCTTATCGTCGCTCAAGGCGACTTTCTTTTTGCTCACCGGGCAGACCAGAATATTCAACAATTCCTCGCTAATCGGCTGTGGGGCTTCCGCCTGGGTATCGGACATACCGTTATCTCTCCTTGTTATTAAGCTAGTTCAAATTGGTTGCGAACCGTACTGCAAAATATAACTCCTTGAAAAGCAGATTAATACGGGTGAATTTTAACACGCTCCCGGCTCACTCGCAACCGATAGAGCCTGGGCAGTTTCTTGGCACAAGCCACATCCGCCCGCTCAGGAGTGGTATAATAGGGTTTACCGGCGCTGAGCCGGTGGATTATTAGGAAAAATAGCTTTTAGAGAACCATTTTGACTGAAGTAAGTATAAAAAAACCTAGCGATAATAAAAGCCTGGAGCGAGACCTAGCGGCGGTTGAGGCCCTAAACCAGCCTCGCCCGGAGAAAAAATCGCTCGCCCTCAGCCGCAAACCCCGCCCGACTTTGCTCGATTTTGACCTACCCGAACTCACCGCGCTGGTCAAGGAATTGGGCCAGCCCGCTTTTCGGGCCAAACAGGTCTGGAACTGGCTCTATCAGCAGTTCGCCTTCGACTATGCCGAAATGACCAATCTGCCGCGCCCTTTGCTGGCCCAACTAGCCGAACGCGCCCCACTTGCCCCACTCGAAATAACACTGGAAAAGGTCGCCAGCGACGGGCAAACTCGCAAAGCTCTCTTTCGGTTGCCGGATGGGACCGAAATCGAAAGCGTTTTGATGCTCTATACCGACCGGGCGACGGTCTGTGTCTCAACCCAGGCCGGATGTGCGATGGGCTGTACTTTCTGCGCGACCGGACAGCTTGGCCTGACCCGCAATTTACAACCGGGCGAAATCGTCCAGCAAGTCTTGCATTTTGAGCGTTTTCTGGCCCAGACCGACGACCCGACCCTGACCCTCGGTCATAAACGAGTGACCAATTTGGTCTTTATGGGAATGGGCGAACCGTTGGCGAATTATTTGAACCTTTGGAAAGCGATCCGCCGCTTTCACGACCCGGACGGTCTGAATATGGGAGCGCGAAAGATGACCGTTTCGACGGTCGGACTGGCCCCCATGATCCGGCGCTTTGCCGATGAGGAGTTGCCGATCAACCTGGCGATTTCGCTGCACGCCGCCAACGATACTTTGCGGGGTTCGATGCTGCCGATCAACCAGCGTTATCCTATCGCCGACCTGATCGAATCCTGCCGCGAATATATTACTAAAACCAACCGCCGCCTCAGCTTCGAGTATACGCTGGTGGAAGGCCAAAACGACAGCCCCGCCGCCGGACGCGAACTCGGCGCGTTGCTCAAGGGGATGCTGTGTCACGTCAACTTGATCCCGATGAACCCGGTTCCGGGTAGCCCGCAACGTGGGTCGGGCAACGAGCGGGTAAAAGCTTTTCAGGCGGCCCTGGATCGCTCCGGTATCCCTAATAGCGTGCGCGTCGAAAAAGGCCGCGATATTCAAGCCGCCTGCGGACAGCTTAAAGTCGAGTCGGATAAGGGCCGCGTTCGAGGGATGAAGGATGAGGGATGAGGGATGAAAGGGGATTTACGATTTAGGATAGTTTTATATCCCGTTAATCCTGTTAATCCGTGTTAAATAAATAATTGAGGTGTTGATGACCAGGGTACTTTACTTTGATGCCTATTCGGGGCTGAGTGGGGATATGACGCTTGGAGCCTTGCTGCATCTGGGCTTACCTCTGGATTACTTGCAAGATAACCTCACCAAGCTCAAGCTGCCGGGCTACCGTTTGGAAATGCGCCCTACCGAGCAACACCAGATTAGCGGCATCAAACTAGACGTGCTGGTCGAGCAGACCGAGCAGCAGCACCGTTCGGTCGGCGATATTCAAGCTCTGATTGAGCAGAGCGGACTACCGGCGAGGGTACAAACAAGGGCCAAAAAAGTCTTTTGGGCGTTGGCGGAAGCCGAGGGCCGTATCCACAATAGGCCGCCGGAAGCGATCCATTTTCACGAGGTCGGCGCGGTAGACGCGCTAGTCGATATTGTGGGAAGTTGCATTGGCTTCGAGTACTTCGAGATTGAGGAGTTTTATTGCAGCCCACTACCGTTAGGGAGTGGTTTTGTACGGGCCGCGCACGGATTGTTGCCGGTTCCGGCCCCGGCTACCTTACAGCTATTGGCTGAATGGGGCGCGACGCTCACCCCGACCGTCACCCTGAGCGATGGAGTGGAATATCCCGCCAGAGGTGAAATGATTACCCCGACCGGAGCAGCCTTGATCGTCAGTCTGTGCCAACCAGCCAGTCAGGGCCGACCAGCCATGAGCCTGAACGGGGTCGGCTATGGCTTTGGTAGCCGCGAATTCGCCTGGCCTAACGCCCTACGCCTCTGGCTCGGTCAAACCACCGCCCCCACTCCACCCATCCAACACCACACCACCCACACCCACGACCAAGATCATAATCATGAACACGAACACCCCCTACAAACCACCCCTCACCCCTCATCCTTCATCCCTCATCCCTTGCTTCATCCCTCATCCCTCATCCCTCATCCCTCATCCCTTACTTCATCCTTCGACCCTGCTGAGGTTGCCTTGCTCGAAACGAACCTGGACGATATGACCCCGGAAGGGTTAGGTTATTTGCTGGAAAAGTTGATGGCGGCAGAGGCGTTGGATGCTTATTTTACGCCGATCCAGATGAAGAAAAACCGTCCGGCCACCAAGTTAAGCGTGCTGGCCCGTCCTAGCGACGAGGCTCGGTTGGCGGCCTTGATCTTGAGAGAAAGCAGCACTTTTGGGGTGCGCTGTGTACGCTACACGCGCTATTTAGCGGGCCGCGAATTTCGTCAGGTGGAAACTTCGCTCGGCCCAGCCCAAGTCAAGCTCAAGCTACTTGATGGACAATTCGTCGAAGCCGTCCCCGAATACGAAAGCGTAACCGCCCTCGCCCGCCAGAGTGGTCGCCCCTGGCGTGAAGTCTACGAAGAAGTCAAGCGAGGGATGAGGGATGAGGGATGAACAATGCAGAAGTCAGAAGGCAGAATGTAACTTCTGAACCTTCAATCGTAAATCGTAAATCGTAAATCGTAAATCCCCTTCATCCCTCATCCCTTGTTCTAGTTTGGGTTCGAGGCAATAAAGACTTCGGCCTCGTTCATGATCTTTTGCAAGATAGGAATGATTTCAGGCTGAGTCGTCTCCGCCTGCTGACTCATGATAGCGATCATCTCCAAAAAGAGATCATCCACTAAAGGCTGTGAGTTCCGCATAAAGCTGATCCGCTCAAGGCTATCGGAAGCCTGGAACAGCTGTTGCAACAAGTTCATGCGTTCAAGCATCTCCTGCTGCTCTTCCTCAGTCAGTTCGCCGCCTTCTTCTTCGTCCTCGCTGTCGTCATCGTCATATTCGCCGTCTTCTTCGCCTTCCATCATCAAATCCTCGGCGGTCAATTCTCCCCGTGCCGCCTGTTGGAGGGTAGTGATTTCATCGGTAATAATCGGTTGGAGCAGATATTCGGCCTGGCGCTCCTCCGGCAACTGCTCAATAAACTCCTGCATAGCCGACTGGATTGTCCAGTTCAACTGGGCCTGCTCCATCTGTTCCAGGCCGGGTACGAAAAGTAAGAGTAGTTCTTGCTCCGGGATATTCAGGATAACCGGGATCGGGATCATACCGGGCGCACCACAATTAGGACACTCCACCCGGTTGAGGCTACCATTTTGAAGCTGCCAGAGCGCTTCGCTATCGGCCTCATCTGCCATATCAACGACCATATGACCCGGACGGCTAAACTCAACATTACATTGAGGACAAGTTAATTCTAACTCTTTAGTTTGTGACATGCTTTTATAAAACTACCTTTCGCCTGTAAAAGCTTCACCTCCCCCCGTCAGGGTTCAAAAAAGCCTTTTAATTTATAACTGCTCAATCGTCGCTGCTCTGCGCTCCAATTTGCTCTCAGATTAGAGCCAGCTTAAGGGCGCTCGGAAAGCCAAAAATGAGTAGTTAGCTTGCTTTATCGATTTTTCCGGGCTTATTATACACCTTGCAGCAAGCAAAGCAATCGCCCGATAACTTGTTTGCAGGGTTCAATTATTCTAGGTGGAGTAGTTCGCACTTAGATGTTCGATGTTCGATTGGGCTTGACAGGGCGACCCGCTTTGGTTTACACTAAAGTCAGTAGCTTGAAAAAACTGTCGAGCTTTGTCCGCTTACGATTTTAGCCTCATAAGTTACGATGTAGTTGAGTAACCAAACATTTTGCAATAGACAGAAGCGAGCAAAAACTCATGCCACCTATTTCGTATAAATATTTAGAGAAATTAAGCCGGGAAATCGCCGAAATTGATACCTGGTTGGCAAGTACGCAGGCCCAGGAAGATGGGTCGGCTTCCTCCGAAGATCTCAAGGCGCTCTATACCAAAGTCTATTCTATTTACCAAAAAGCAGTTGCGCTACACCAAACGGTTGTGACTGAGGGTGAAGGGGATAGCGACTTTGAGGGGCTGCGCCAGGAAGTTGCCAAATTCGACTATTGGTTGGCAGCAGAATTAAATCAGCCTAGCCTGGAAGAAAAGCGGGCCATCTTTACCCGTGCCAATGCTATCTCGCTCAAAGCACTTGGTATCTACCGAACTGCCGGGCAGGAAAGCGACGAACCGCAAGAGCCTGCCGACGATGAGCATCCTTCGTTGAGTCGGGGCTAAATCCAGCCTCTTTACTTATAGCAGAGGCCCTCATTTCTATAAAAATAAGAGCCAGGGCAGACAACTTGCCCCGGCTCTAGCTAGTTTATAAGCCTCGCCCATCCGCTTCGACCGATGTAAATTCGCGGGTAAGAGGAGATAATTGTGTTACAATCGAAGTTTAGAAATAAGCGTCTAGCACCGTTTCAGCATTATTGGTGTAGGCTGATCTTTGTGTGTTTGTGTAGCTGCCTGTTTTTAGCTGCCTGTGACGATGATAGTGCTACATCGACTAAAGACTGGCAATCGCGCTGGTTGAAAGGCATACCCTGTCGTCCACCTTGCTGGGAAGGGATTACACCTGGACATACGACCAGTACCGAAGCAGTAGATATTCTAAAGAAGAATTTTCTTATCCGGGAGGCGAAGCTGGATAGTTTTAGCCCCAGTGATAAACATGGGGAGATAAGTTGGAAGTGGTTAGATGGTCAGCCGGGCGGTTCCGCTCGATATTTATTACAACAAGCTATCCCTGTAATTTATGAAATACATTCTAACTATCCGACACCCTTCCTACTTGGTGACTTAATCAAGGCTTATGGGCAACCTAGCCATATTAGAGCAACCGCCCAGCATGATTATTATGATAAGAATGTAATTAGTTACACTATTAGCTTTGTATATTTATCTCAAGGCTTTGTACTTGCTACTGTCGTGAGAAGTAAACCGATATTGAACTCTGATCTAAGTTTGTCAGGGGTTGGATTTTTCAGCCCTACAAGTAATGAAAGTTGGGTTATTAAAACATTAAACGAGCAACCTGATCAGATCGTGTTATGGCAAGGCTTCAAAGATTTCGACTTTTATTGTCGAGAAGATAAAACCGTAATAGAGCGAAAATCAGCTTGTATTAAAAATGTACCTTAATCTAAAGTAACTACACAGCCTCATCCTTTGGGCGACCACATAGGGTCGCCCCTACCAAAATCTGTTGTAGGGTGCGACCCTATGTGGTCGCCCGGCCTGAGTAGTTACAATCTAAAAATTTTAGTTTCCCTCTAACCCTGTTCAAATGTTCCGTCAAAGCCTGGATCAGAGTAAATTAAGTAGGTAAAGAAAGTAAGAAGGCTTTTCAGCCTAATAAAACCGCCCCAATCTGGGGCGGTTTTATTAGGTTGATGTAAAAAGCTAGTTCCCCTGGACAGGAGCGGGATAGCCGGTGACAATGTCGAGCGGCAAGGGCGGGTTAAGGTTGGGCGCGGGCAATGGGGCCAGCGAGCCTTTTGGCTTGACTGGGCCGGGTGGCAGGTTCGACACATCGGCCCGCCCGTAGCCGTAGACCGAGTTGGGGAGTTGCGCCCCTGCCGGAGCTTTGGCGTTTTCCAACAGGATTTGGACTACCTCGGCGGGTGTTAGGGTCAGATTGCCGCTCTTTATCAGGGCGGCCAGACCACTGACCTGGGGAGTAGCCGCGCTGGTTCCGTTGAAAACCGAGCCACCGTTAGCCTCGTAAGCGGCACTGTTGACCCCGCCAGGAGCCACGATTTCCGGCTTCAAGCGTCCATCACTGAGAGGCCCCTGACTGCTATAGGTAGCGATAAGATCGCCATCGGGCGGGTCAATCGAGCCGACCGCAATCGCGCCTTTGGAGTCAGCCGAAGTCCCGACCGTCATGACCGGTGTGAGAAACTGGGGCGGAATGCCACCTGTCACGAAAATATGCAAGCGTACCGGCTTCTCCGGCATTGGCGTGCCATCCTTGACCCGCACCTTGATATAAATCAGGGCTTTGGGCGGGATATTAAGTCGGGCGGCTTCGAGCGGTGGACGGCTGCGCTGGTCGGCATCCGAAACAAACAAGACCGCGCCACTGGCATCCTCGATCACCAGATCAAAGTCGGTCGCCTGGGGGTTCACCCCACCATTGAGCCACTGATCCCAACGCAGTAGAACCGTGCTGGGGAGCGGTTGATCGGTCGGGTTGCCAATTGCCATGCGGTCTACTTTTGGTATCCACTGGTGGGAACCTCGGACATCCGGAGCAAAAATCCCAGCGTAATGCTCCTGACCTTCGTTGCCGGAAGCCATAAAGAAGACAATGCCGGTCTGCTTATTAACTTCCTCAACCTTCTTGCTAAGGGCCGATTGACCGTCTTCGGCTTCGGAGTTGTTGCCCATCGAAACCGAAATAAAATCGACTTTCTGAGCAACCAGATAGTCAATCGCCTCGCTAAATTCGGCATCCGTCCCACTGATCGAGGTCGCGATCAGTTTGGCATCCGACGCGACAGAGTAGATGATTTCAGCTACGGCAGTCCCGTGAACGCTCTTTTCGATACTATCCTCTTTGAGAAGTTTTTGGGAAAAGTCTTCGACCTTAAAATCGACGGGCAAGGCCGTCCCACGCAATTGCTGGTGGAAGCGGTAGCCACTATCGATAATACCGACCGTCACACCTTTGCCGGTGATCCCGACGGCTTGCCACTTGTCGGCCCCCATCACCTTGACACCCTGGTTCTTGTTGGCCTGGAATAAGGCCCGTAGCGCGTCGATGTTGTTCGGCAAGCCTTTCAATTCTTTGGTATCTTCGGCGAAAGGCAAATTAATCAGCTTGACCCCGGCAGTACCACCCAGATCGCGCAAGAAGTTATCTTTGGTGGTCGGGTTAGCATAAGTCACAAAAATCTTAAGCGGCACAGAAGCCAGCAACAGGTGTGTCCCGACGATTTCTTCGGTATCGTCCACAGAGCCACCCATTGCCACGATCTTGTCCGAAACGGGCTTTATATCAGCGGTGCTGGCTACCTCAATATCGAGCGCTATTTCGTCCTGATCTTCGATCAAAGCTTCAATATCGATAGCAAAATCACGGGCCGCTTTGAGCTTCTGATCGTCAGTACCCTGCGTTTTGGTATAAAGGCTGATGATACTGACCAGCAAGGGGTCGGCCTTGCTGCTTGGATCGGGCGGCGGCAAGGTGGGACGCGGTTGGGCGGGCGTGGTCGGATTAGCCGAAGGGGTGGTCGGAGCCGCCGTCGGAACCGGGGCGCGACCGACCGTCGCCATCAACGGCACGGTACGCACGGCTGTAGGAGTAGAAGCCGCTTTAGATGTCGTGGCGGCTGCCGTCGTAGCGGCGGTTGTGGTAACCGGGACGGTAGTCGTGGCTACCACAGTTGTTGCGGCAGTTGTTGCGGCAATGGTCGTTGCTGCCGTAGTAGTAGCCGGGGCGGTCGTAGCGGCGGCAGTCGTCGGAACCGGTGTAGCGGTCGGCGAGTCACCGCAAGCGGTCAGTGGCAAAAGCACCAACATAAGTGCCGTCAACCAGGAGAATTTGGCATAACGGGTTGCTGAAAAATAGGACGGGTTTTTCATCGATTCCCCTTTTTAGAATGATATTAACTTGATGTAGCTAAAAGCTGCGATCTTAATCAGGCTAAAAACACATTGGCGTTTGTAATGGGCCGTGTAATTATTAGAAGATTTGCTTGAGAAGGAACTGCACTGCAAATACAATCAAATTATAGCCAATCCCAATACTAAAAGCAATATTTTTTTTGAAAAGTGGCCTAGATTACAAAGGCGACCTGATTTTCTTTTAGGCTTAATTTCTGTGAAAATGTAGCCAGTTGCCAGGGAGAATGAGAGTGTTAGTTACAGGGGAGTGAGAGAAAATGCCTCAAAATATGTTGATTAAAGCGGCCCGCCTGTGGGATGGGGTCGCTTCGGAAGTATGGCCTACCCCGTTTTTGTTGGTCAAAGAGGGTAAGATTGCCGCTATCGGGCGACAAAGCGAACTAGGGAGTCAGGCTGCTCAGGAGATGGATGCAACCCTTTACGACCTGGGCGATTGTACCCTCCTGCCGGGTCTGATTAATATGCACACCCACCTGACTTTTACCGCCTCCGATACGGTCCTGGCGGATTATTTCAAAGAGCAGGCGGCGGGTCTGCCGACCCTCACCTTGCGGGCGGTCGATAATTTGCAACGGTCTTTGCAGGCGGGCATAACAACTATCCGCGACTGTGGTACGCTCAACGAAGTAGTCTTTGCGGTCAGGAATGCCGTCCAAAGCGGTTTGCTGACCGGGCCGAGGGTGATAGCCAGTGGTCACGGCATCACGACTACCGGCGGGCATTGCTACTACTTTGGGATCGAGGCCGATAGCGCCGATGAGGTACGCAAAGCGGTACGTTCGCAAGTCAAAGCCGGAGCCGATTTTATCAAGATTTTCGCGACCGGCGGCGGTCTCACGCCCGGCACGAATACCCTGGAAGCGCAGTACACCGAAGCTGAGATGAAAACGGCCACCGCCGAAGCCCGACGACTGGGCAAGCTTGTTTCTTCCCACGCTCACGGTAGCCCCGGCGTGCGTAATTCGGTGGCGGCGCGGGTCGATACCATCGAGCATTGCACCTTTGCAACCAAAACCGGCCTAGTCTACGAGCCGGAAGTAGCGGCAGAAATTGCCGAGGCCGGGATAATGGTCGTCCCGACTATCGGGGTTGCCATCTCGCGCAAAATAGCCGCCAACCCAAATTACGAACGGGACAATCCGGCAATGGCAGCCTGGGTCGCCGGAAGATTCGAGCGGTACAAGAATTTCCGCCGCCTGCACGCCCAGGGCGTAATGCTGGTGAGCGGCAGCGACTCCGGCATACCGGGAGCCTATTTCGAGGATTTCGCCGCCGATATAGGGGTGCTGGTGTCCGAAATTGGTCTATCGCCCTATCAAGCCCTGCTGAGTGCTACCTCGCTGGCAGCCAGAGGTTGCGGCCTGACTGATACCGGCGTGCTGACAGTCGGCAAACGGGCCGATTTGCTGGGCGTTGCAGGCAACCCGCTCCAAAATATCGCCGACCTGGAAGCAACCCGCTTTGTAGCGGTTGCCGGTCGGCTGGCAGTCTGGAAAGGGGCCGACACTGAGCCTAGCTGACCCATAATTACTGATTTGTGGGAGGGATTTCCAATCCCGATAGAGCCAAATCGGGATTGGAAATCCCTCCCACAAAGAACCCCGATTGTCAGGGACAGGTGAAGCTGTTATAGCAAATTGCAAAACAATTGAGCCATAACTCTGCAAAATACTGTAGGTGTAGCTCTGCCCATTGTTAACGATGACTTGTAATTGGGGCCTTAAAGTGTGTACAATAAACAGGCGTGGTCAGCTTCAGCAAGCCGCGCTGCATATTTTAACCCGACCAGGAGTATCGCCCAATGCCCGAAATCAATCCTCATCCCGCGTTTCGCCAGTCCCCGCCGGGGGGCAGCCAACCGATCCCAAAATGGGGGTATCCCGCCGAGATCGCCGCCCGGTTGGTGCGGGTCAGCGCTCGTGTCCAGGCAGGCGAACGGGTAACGATTCTGGGTCGGGCCGATAGCCTCGACTTTTGTGAAGCGCTCGAATTGGAATGCCGCCGGTTGGACGCGCTACCTTTTGTGGTAGTCGGGAGCGATGCAGCGCTGCTGGCGGCGCTGGCCGATCCACAAATTAGCGAAGAAACGTTGGCCCGGCCTAGCCCACAACTGGTGGCGGCCCTGACCGCTTCGGATGTAGTTATCACCACCTTTTTCGAGCGGGCCGACCCGCGCCCCTTTGACCATATTGCGCCCGCCCGTCTTCGCGCCTTCAAGCAAAGCGAGGAAGCCCCTAGCGATGTGATCTTTGACGGGACGCGCCGTTGGATCGGGACGGAAGTGCCTACACCGGGGCAGGCTGCCGCGCTCGGTTGCGACTGGCTCGACTTTCAAAAGCTGTTCTGGCAAGCGATGGCGGTCGATTACGAACCGCTTGGCGTACAGGCCCGCGCCCTGGCCGACCGCTTGGCGGCAGCCCGTGAAATCCGGCTACGCGATGCCGCAGGGCGCACCGATCTTTGGCTCCGCCGGGGGGCAGGCGGTCGCCCGCTCGAACGGGATGACGGCGTGATCGGCCCGGACGACCTGGCGGAGGGTTCGCCCTATCTCAATCTGCCGTCCGGGGAGGTTTGTTTTGCGCCGCCGGAAGATAGCGCCTGGGGAACCGCCTATATCGAATTGGCCTTCTGGCAGGGCCAACCGATACGCGGCCTCGAATTGGTCTTTGAAGCCGGGCAAGTGAAAGCGTTAGGGGCCAAAGACGGCCTTGATCTTTTCCGGGAAGTGGTCGCTAACGCCGGGGGCGACTCAGCCCAGTTGGGTGAATTTGGGGTTGGCCTCAACCCCGCCGTCAACCGTGTGACCGGCTACACCCTCCTCGACGAGAAGATGATTGGAACCTGCCATCTAGCACTGGGCGAGAACCGCGCCCTGGGGGGTCTCAACAACAGCGCCCTCCATTGGGATTTAGTCGTGCAACAGGCTATTCTGGAGGCTGATGGGATGATTTTGCTGGCAGACGGGAAATTTAACTTGTAATCAAATAGGAGCAGGCTGATGAGTCAAGAAAATCATGAAAAAGAAAAACTGACCGTCCGCATCATGAAGCCGCACATGTTCGACTCGAATACGCCCCAAACGCCGGGGATGCAACGGGCGGCGGCAGTCTCACGGCAGTTAACTGGTTCGGAAGGGTTATGGGCAGGCGTGACCGTCGTGCAACCCAATGTCGCCAGTGGCGTACATCATCACGGCGAGCAGGAAACGGTTATCTATGTTGTGTCAGGCCGGGGCAAGATGCGCTGGGGCGACCAGATGGAATTTGAAGAAGAGGTCGAACCGGGCGATTTTATCTTTGTCCCACCTTTTGTCCCGCATCAAGAGATCAATCCTTCGCCCGATACGCCCTCGCAATGGGTGATCGTGCGGAATTCACAAGAGCCTATCATAGTCAACCTGGAACCCTTGACCGCCACGACCGCCGCAGCCAACGACGCGACCCATAAAGTTTAATGACCTGAGCTTTGGATACTAAGTCGATAGGTGTCAGGTATCAGCCAAGCTGATCCTTACCTGACACCTGACACCTGACACCTACCAGCTTAGCTTTTGCCTTAAATAGGTCTAAGGACATATTGGCAAGTAGGCCACGCGATGTTAGAATGGTTTGGTAAGTTGAGCACTGACTGATAGCACCAGAGATAGCACCAGAAAACAGAGTAACTTTGGCCTTATTGTGGCTCGAACTGAAGAAGCTAGGCAAGCATGGGCTGCGAGTGGCGGCAGTTTTGTTGCTGACCCTGGCAGTGCTAAACGGCGGACTGGGTGCGGCATTGGTGCTGGCTGCACCGGGTGACGCAAGCTTCGAGGCGGGTATAACCTCCAGCGAGGCTACAAAACTGGTTCATTTGCAGCTATTCGGCGGGTTGGTACATCTCCACGAAGGCGCAACGGCGGCCCATAGTCACAAACCTCAACCAAACGGGGTATTCCAGGTCGTACTTGAGCCGGAAACGCGCCCTTCCGAACGCTTCTACAGTCGCTATACCTCGCTGGATAGCAGCGATTCGGGGCCAGAGATGTTCCGCCTGTTCACGCCTACCTGCGATCAGGCCCAGGCTCTACCGGCTTTGAAGCCGCCAACGCTATTGGCCCGCCAACTTTCCGATAACACTCCCCATCCACTCGATCCTTATCTGACCGCTCCTGATAAACCTCCCACTATTTCCTCAACCGGGTATTAGAGTTAGAAAAGTCGCTTATTAAATCGCTCCTGTCTTTTTGTGTGTCGTGCTAAGTACCGACTTTAAGCACTCAAAAAGCACTTTACACAGCAGCAACTCGGAAAAATAAAAAGCAGGCTACAACCTCTAATACCTATACCATCGATGGAACCATTGCTGGTTTAATTGGAACTCACTCACGATTCTGGTGCCATTTTTAGTGGGCCGGGCCACCCGGCGTGCGCCAGAAGGCGGTTAATTTAATATTTAGGAGAATGTTTATTATGACGCTTACAACGATCAACTATCGGAAGTTTATGGCTGCCGGGCTAGTGGCCCTCATGATGTTTAGTTTGCTGGCGCTACTGGCGACCGACCAGGCTTCGGCGCACGGCAGACGGACGTTGGTCAACGATAAGTACGAGATTGTCTTTGGCTTTTTGGGTGAACCGGCCTTTACTGGCGGGCAGAACGGGATCGACCTGACAGTCTGCCAGGGCAAATGCGACAGCAACGACGATGGCAGCCTGAAAAACCCGATCAAGGATGCTGACAAAACCATGAAGGCCGAAGTTATCTTCGGAAGCCAGACCTTACCGGTCGAACTCAAGCCGCGCTTCCGGGCCGATGGCAAGTACAACGGTTACTTCTTCCCCTCCAAAGCCGGGGAGTATACTTTCCATTTTACCGGCACGATCAACGGCGACAAGATTGACGAGCGGGTCGTTTCCGGCAAGGACGGCTTCAACTCGGTTGAAGACCCCAAGTTGTTCCCGGCGGCGGGCGGTTCGGCCCTCGATCAGCAGGTCAAGGATGCCAACGATAAAGCTTCTTCGGCTACCACCTTTGGCATTATCGGGATCGTGGTCGGTGTGTTAGGCTTGATAGCGGGCGGGATCAGTCTGGCGCTCCGACCGAAAGCGGTAGCGACCAGCATGTCCCAGCCACGCGAAACGGTTGGCAGTGGTACAGGCCGAGGTCCGCAAGGCGGCTAATAAAGTAGCGACGATCAGCTATCCGAAATACACATTCCGATAGCTGACCTTTTTAGATTATTAGTGATCGCGCAAGTCGTAGCATTACTCTAAGCAGGGATTTAATATCTTAGAAAAATTCCCGCAGGAAATTTTTCTAAGATATTTTTTAGTGATTTGGGCTGAGATTTTCACGGTCGCCCGCTCTTACTGGTTCAACCCGTACAAATTTGAGGCTCTCACCATTGGCAAATAAACTTGACACAGCACCAGGGATTTGTTACAATTTTCAAAACAGACTGATTGGTCTGTAACGCATGGGGGAGAAATTTTGTGAACAAAGGCGATCAAACCCGCGAGATGATTTTGGATCGAGCGGCGCAGCTTTTCAACCGGCAAGGCTATTTTGGAGCGTCTCTGAGCGATATTATGCGCGAGACTGGCCTCGAAAAAGGCGGCATTTACAACCACTTCAAGAGCAAAGAAGAACTAGCTCTGGAAGCTTTTGATTATGCCGTCGAGTTGGTTGCCAACCAACAGCGCCTGGCCCTCGCTGGTAAAACCAACTCGATAGACCGTCTAAAGGCGACCATTTCGGTTTTTGAGATTTTAGTCGAAAACCCGGTGCTAGTCGGAGGCTGTCCGATCCTCAATACCGCTATCGAAAGCGATGATGCACATCCGCAACTGCTCGAACGCGCTCGTAAGGCGATGGACAAATGGTTCCGCATGATCCAGCGGATCGTAAACGATGGCATTAATACCGGGGAAATCCGGCCCGAAGTAGACCCTATTAAATTGGCAAGCATCCTGATTGCCCTGATGGAAGGGGCCATTATGCTCACCAAATTATACGACGACCCGATTCATATGGAGCGGGCGGTCGAGCATATCATCGAGTATATCGAAACCGCCATTCGCGCCTGACCTATAGCGGGCTTTTAGGACCTGCATTGTGATAATTTAGCACCGTAATGCCTGGAAGGGCCTCGGTCATTTGAAACCGAACAATCTTTTGGTAGGCTCGAATACGGGTGGTCATCTGTTCGACTGCATTTTGCATACGAGCCAGCACTTCTTCGTCGGGAGAAATGCCAGCGATAGCCACCAAATCCAGTTCGCCCTGCAAAACCGATAAGGGTTGGTTCAAATCGTGGGCAGCAGTCCGGGCGAGGGCCAGTACCGCCGACAATTGTTCGCGCTCTTTCTGAGCCTCGATCTTGGCGACTTGTTCCAGTGCGGTCGCAATCTGCCCGGCTATCATTTCGACAAAACCCAACTGGGCCTCCGAAAAACTCCCTGGTTCCCATTTGCTAAGTGCAATTACACCCAGCTTGCGTTCGGCTACCATCAAAGGTACAAAAAGCCCGGAACGCCAGTGAGGATCCGGATCGAGGGTGACTTGAGGGTCTTCCGCCCGCTTTTCCAAGATATCCTTTATCAAAATACTCTCGCCAGTCTCGAGCGCTTTACCAACCAGGCCCTCCCCAATCTTAATATTACGCAGCCATTTGGGAATTGCTATAGCGGTTGAGGGATTTATTAGTACCGCCAATTTTTGCCGATCTTCGCTGTCGCGCTCAACGGCGACCACCAAAACCAATTCCTGGGGGTGCTGCTCGTTTAGCAAATGGAGTATCCCGGTATCCGCCGAGACTGCTTCCATCGCCAACGTCAAAGCTCGTTCTGCGGTAGCATAGCTTTCGATTGGCCCGCGCAACCGGCGGTTAAATTCCTGCAAAGCTTCTAATTCTCGATTACGGTTTTGCAATTCCCGGTTCAAAACTTCCAGCTGAAAATATAGACGAGCATTGCAAATTGCCAGTCCAGCAATCTCACCATATTGTCCGGCCTGTACCAAATCTGTTGGTGTCCAGGAATAGGGTTGAGCCTTGTTAGCCCACATCAGACCTACAGTCTCACCACCTAACTTGATCGGTACAACCAATACTGCCACAGTCTCAGCCTCGCGGGTCTGCGCATCAATCAGGGGGTCATGATCGATGCGTGGGTCGGTCCAATAATCTTCACAAGCAATAATCTGCCCACTATTATAGGCCATACCACCCAACCCTTTTCCCGCAAGATAACTTGCGGCGGAAAGGCTAAAATCGTAATTAGCTCCCAGACCTTGATGGCTAACCCTGGTTAACCCATCTTTTTCCACCAGGGCAATCAACACCATATCGGTGCCAATCACCATTTGGGCATGCTTAGTAAGTCGATCTAAGACCTCTTGTAAATCGAGCGAAGACATTACCTGGCGGCTCATTTCTAGCAAAGCGCCCAACAACTGGTTACTAGGCGAACCGGTTGCTGGTAGAGTATCCTTTAGCTGGTTATTTTCAAATTTAGCTTCGTCGTTGTGTGCATCGAGAGAAAAACTGTTCATTATCAAATACCTCATTTCACCACCAAAATTGAGGGGAATACAGGGGAAAATTGCTAACCCATTTGTTATATTAAGGAACCCCACTGGGGTCGATAATTATAATATTAACGGGGGGTTGTCCTGCGCCCCTTTTACACAATTGCCTGCCACCTAAAGCTTGCATGGCTGGCTCCTACCAACACGAATATTCTAACGAGATTAATAGCCTATCCAACAAATCAACTGGCGGAAAATCTATGGCTCTGCCAATATATTCATCCGGTTTTTCGCATATTTCCGATCTATTATAGCATCTCCAGGGAATTTGTGACGATTTGCTCAAAGCGAGATTCGCTTTTTCCTATAATCACTTATGGCGAATTACAAACCAATGGCTTTGTAAAGGTCTAGCGTCCCTAGAAATGAGAAGTTAAGCTAGGATTTATTCAGGGTTAAGCTTAAGCCAAAGCTCGTAGACCTGACGGCGTGGCAGGCTGCTCTCCCTGGAAACCAATTCAACCGCTTCTTTGGCCCGTAGGCCGTTAGCCTTGAGTTCGCGCAACCGGGTTAGGGGGTTGACCTCTGGCTGTTCCTCGGTAGGCTCGGTCGGGCGCGAACCAGAGCTAGGAGCCAATACTAGCGTAAATTCGCCACGTGGGTCGGTCGCCTCGAAATGGGCCAGGGCGGCACTCAAATTCTCGCGGCGGACTTCCTGATGCAACTTGGTTAGTTCGCGCCCGACCGCTACAGGTCGGTCGCCCAGCGTTTCGAGCGCCACTTGCAAAGTCGCAACCAGACGATGGGGCGCTTCAAAGAAGATCAGAGGGCGGCGCTCGACCTCCGGGCGCAACCGGGCAAACCAGGCGATCAGTTCGCTTTTCTTGCGTGGCGCAAATCCAACATAGGTAAATTCGTGGGGTGCGAACCCACTCAAGACCAGCGCGATAATCGGGGCGGCAGGCCCCGGCACGGCATCCACTGTCAAGCCTGCGTCCAGGGCCGCCTGCACCAATTCCCAACCGGGGTCAGACAGACAAGGTGTCCCGGCATCCGAAACCAGCGCAACGTTTTCGCCCGCCCGCAACTTTTCCAAAATGTAATCCAATCGGGTCAGCTTGTTATGCTCGTGATAGGCGGTCGCCGGGGTCGGGATTTCAAAATGATTGAGCAATTTGCGGGTGTGGCGGGTATCTTCCGCCGCAATCAGGCCCACTTCACGCAATATCCGCAAGGCCCGCAAAGTAATATCTTCTAAATTGCCGACCGGCGTACTAACGATATAAAGAACGCCCCCTGTTTTTGTCACGCGGAACCACCCTCGCTATGCCTTAGACAAATCAAAAAATAAAATTGCGCCGTAATAGCGCAATTACATCTTACTGGAAAACCGGGCTAAAATCTAGCAGAACGGTTTTATTGGGTGAGCCTCAGTCTTTTGCAAATTGGCAAGGCTGTACCACACCCGAAATCGGGGAGGTGAGTATATATTAGAAAAATTGACGCGCACCCGGTTCTACTCATCCTTATTATTACGATCCCAACCCTGGTTTTGAGGGGGTGGAAAACCGTAGATTGGTTTATCAGTGGGATAATATGGTGGTGGCGTGTAAGGCGCTGGATAATTGCCCGGCGCAGGTGGCAAATAGCCCGACTGGGGAGGATAACCATAATAACCCGGCTGATTAGGGTAGACGTAGTAACCTTGCTGAGGAGGGTAGGCGTAATAGCCTTGTTGAGGAGGGTAGGCGTAATAACCTTGCTGAGGAGGGTAGGCGTAATAGCCCGGCTGGATGGGATAAATGGGATATTGGGGCGACAGATTGTAAACATTAATTTTGGGTGTATCTTTGGTAGAAGCCCAGACCAACGCCACCACCCAACCTATAACACTCCAACCCAATAACAAATTTAGCACAAAAATAGGGCCAGCATTCCTCCTTTTGCAGCTGAGGGCAATTAGGGCTGGTAAGAGATATAGCCCTAAAATAATAAGCATAAAAACCGCAGAACCCTTCATAGCATGATACTCCTTGACTTAACTTGAAGCTAACTTCTTGTCTATCTTATTTTATTATAGGTTTTTGTAAAGTCAATAATTATTTAGTGGCAATTAAACTTGTTTTAAAATCAGCTATACAAGCAGACTTGTCTCACCACGTCCAAAAGGCCGAAACCGCCTAGCGTTAAGAGTAAGAGCAAAAGTGGGCCAATTTTGGCGATTAATCCGAAAATTGTTTACTTACGTTTAATAAATTGGTAACGAAAAAGCGTTATACTAATAGATAGACCAAACGGTAGTAAAAACCGGGCTGGCCCATGTCTCCTATTGGGTCGTCAAAGTAATAGACTTTGATAGGGGGTTGTGTTATACTCAAAGAAAGCCGGGGCTGATCTGGTTCACCTGACGGCGTAAGTACTAAGCCATTAAAGCTTGGAGGATAGTTAAAATGTTTGCGTTTGATAAACCACTAACCTGGGTAATAATCCTGGTGATCGTGCTGTTGATCTTCGGAGCCGGTAAACTGCCCGATATTGGCAGATCGCTTGGCAAGAGTATCAAAGAGTTCAAGGATGAGACCCAAACCGGGCTAGGCCAAGAAAAGAAGGTTGATGCCCCAGTTGCGACCAACTTCCCGCCGGTTTCGACCGTCACGCCTGCGGCCACTATTGCTCAGCCGGAAGTAACTATGCGTCGCCGGATCATCAAGCACCCGGACGGACGGGAAGAAATTATCGAAGAACAAGTAGCGCAAAAGTAATTCAGCGGTTGCCGGTTGTTGGACTTCTACCCAAAGGTTGCAACCGGCAATCCCCACTACAAGGGCAATGAATCCACTCTTTTTGATCGGTACACTGGCCCTACTCGCCTTCCTCTATTGGGCCGCCTATATGAGCGCCCGTGCTTTGAAAAACAAGACTGTCGAAATTAACGGCAACCTGTTTTTGAGTGTGCCGGAATTTATCTTCAAGCTTCTGATGCTCGGCTTTTGCTTTGGCCTGGCTAATTCCCTGGACGTAGTAAGACTGGATAAATTGATCGGCTGGCCTCCCAAACAGCCAATCGCCGACCTTGTGATCGGTCTTACGGTCGGTTTTGTGATGGTTTTTGCGATCAACATCCTTTCGACTGTTGCTATCCGTATCTGGGGCAAATCGATCTACTCACCCCAATTTGCTAAAAGCTTAGTTCCACGCAATCAAATCGAGTGGGTGCTAATCATCCCACCGCTACTGCTGGCGGTTGCTTTGGAAGAAATGCTCTTTCGGGCGCTCTTGATCGGCGGCTTTTCGCTTATCGTTAATCCCTGGGCAATGGCAGTCGCCGGAAGCATTATCTTCGGCCTGATGCACTCGCCCCAGGGTATCCTCGGTATTATATTGGTCGGGCTGGTCGGGATGCTCTTCGGCGCGATCTTTATTATTACTAATAGCCTTTTTATCATAATCGTAGCCCACTTTACAATCAATTATCTCCAACTCATGCGTACCAAAGAAGACATCGCCTGGTACGAACGTTTGCAAGACTCCCCTTCCCGCCCCCCTAGAGCAATCTCCAAAGCTGAAACCGAACCTGAAACCGGGACTGAGATCGAAACTGAGGTCAAGCCAGTCGTCCTCACCAATACTGCCTCCCCCACCGACAGCGAATAAAATTAAATCTCAACGGCTGATCCATTTAGCTTTTTAGGCTTGTCGGAGCGCAAGTCACTATAGTATAATTCTCTCTCAACAAATAATGGCAAGTAGTGACTGGTTTTGGCTGGTTTAATAGGTAGAGACAGGAGTAACAAAAAGATGCCAGTGAATTATCAGCTCGCCGGGTTGCAACCTCGGTTACGGACTGAGACGACACCGACCATCGATCAAGAGGTATTTTCAAAACTTTGCCCACCCTACAAAGTTATTCTGCACAACGACGATCATCATTCGATGGATTTTGTAATCGTTGCCCTTATCAAGTCGGTGCCGTCGCTCAACGAGCATGAGGCGCTTGAGATAATGCTGACGGCCCACAACGAAGGGACTGCCATCGTTATTGTTGTGCCACAGGAGACCGCCGAATATTACCAGGAGCGTATTCTCAGCTTCGGATTAGGTTGCACCATCGAGCCGGACGAGTGATCTTAGGTTAACTGTCACCTATAAAAGCGACTAAGTAGTTAGAAAATGCTTTCGATAAGGATTAACGAATAAGATGGTAGAAGCGGACATGAAGGTGGTACAGGCTACGGCCCGACGCTTGAAAGGGCAGATTATCGCCACACTGGGCCGGTCGTCCCTGGGCGAACGAATCGTGGATATTACCGAGGCCGGTTTACTGGTGGAAAGCCAGGATAAAGGTGGCGGCTGGAAACCGGCTGCCGAAGTCGAATGGCTCTGGATCAAAGAAGTGCTGGACTACTACGGGCAGCGCAACCGCGAACTGACCAAAGAAAGCCTGCGGGTACGGGGCCTCAAGGCCCAACGTCGCGCTCCTTTTATTTTCGCGCTATTGGTCGCCAGTGGCAAATTCATCGAGACCGACGACCGTATTACTACATTAGTTTACCGGGGCTAAACCAAACTTTATATCAAATTGCAAAGCAATTGAGCTATAACTTATCTGTAGGAGCGAGCTTCTGCTCGCGATTGTAGCCACAGCTAGGTCTTCAATCGCGAGCAGAAGCTCGCTCCTACATGGGATCAATAAATCTACAGATTGCTTTAGACATGGCGGTCAAAATCCTAGCGAGTAAGGTGCTTAATTCCTTCTGGCATAGTTTTACCTAATGCGCCAGGGCCGGATTTGGTTTTGACCGGCCTATTTAGGGCTTGCTGCGCGTGCCTTCGCCTTGCACAAAGATGCGCCTCGATACGGTTTGAATCCAAACTACATATTGACTGATTGACCAACCGCATTCCACCGTAAGCTGTTCCCAATTTTGGATCGATAGGATCGTCCACAATAGATCAGTCGCTTCCTCACAAGTCCATTCGGGCGCAAGCATTTTATCGCGCTGAATAGCCTCAATCGTATAGCGGCAGCAATCCCGCAGCATCCCCATTCGGTCGTTCCAGGCGGCAGCAGCGGCCTCATCCGTCTCACGAACCGCCAGCAATGCCTTCGCTATTCCATAAATCTCCGGGACGTAATTCCCCCAGAATTCAATATAGGCGGTCAATACCTCCACCCCGGTGGGTGCGGCCCGACAACGGATCGAGCGTTCCTCAACTCCCCGCACCTCATCCCCATACCGAGTAGTCTCCACCAATAATTCCGTCCGAGAACTAAAGTGAAGATACAAAGCTTGCCGCGAGACTCCCGCCGCCGCCGCAATATCACTCATACGAACACCCTGACCGCGCTGTTCTTCCATCAGTCGCCAGGTTGCCTCAAGAATGCGTATTCGAGTTTCAGATTCACCACTTGACATACTGTAAAGTATATAGTATAGTTTACACAATGTCAATTGACACAGTGTAAAGTACTTTAAGCAGACTGACCTCTGGACGCTGATTTATAGGAGGTTTTATGGCAACTGTTAACGAGTGGCTTTTTGCTCTCACGCTTTTTACGGTACTCGGTTGCGGATTGATGGCCGGAGTATTTTTTACCTTTTCGGTTTTCCTGATGAAGGTTCTTGGGCGGCTACCATCGTCTCAAGGTATAAGCACTATGCAGTCCATCAACCTCCTAATAGTCAATCCCTTGTTCTTGACGGTTTTCCTGGGTACAGCCGCGACCAGTGGCATTATGTTAGCCTCAGCCTTACTACGTTGGCAAGAGCCACAGGCGATTTACTTACTAATCGGGGGCGCACTCTATTTGGTGGGCAGCTTTCTGGTGACGATAATTGTCAATATACCTAAAAACAATGCGCTGGCAGCCGTCGCGCCCACCGCGCCCGATAGTGCAAACCTCTGGGCTAATTACCTTATCAAATGGACAGCCTGGAATCATGTTCGGACGGTAACGACACTAGCGGCAACCGCTTCACTTGCCCTCGCGCTCTGCCATTGAATAGCACAATCGTATGACTATGCTATAATAAAATTGTTTCAACGATATAACGTTGCTGGTACTAAAGCAAAATTAACAGCCTGTCCTAGTGAGTTCGAGTTAGAAAGCAGGCGAACTATAGCCCAATGCAAAGCCTTTGAGCTTCCAAGAATCTGTAGGAGCGAGCTTCTGCTCGCGATTGAACACCCAGCCGTATCTTCCATCGCGAGCAGAAGCTCGCTCCTACAGGGGTCAATTTCTCTACATTCTGCTATAAATAAAGGTATCTTTGCCGGGGCGATTAGTAATGGTCTTTTTTTAATTTGCGGCGACCCAACCCCCAGCGCAACAAGAAAATCGCTCCGACCAGCATCAGGGCCGCGCTCGAAGCTACGCCTAGCGTCAATTTCTTTTTCGATTTCCATTCGTCGCTTTGCCATTGGGTCAGGAACTTGCCGTTCGGGTCGAATTTCTGAACGCGCGAATTATCGTAATCGGCGACGTAGAGATTGCTCTGAGTATCGATGGCAATCCCTAAAGGAGTGTTGAACTGCCCGGCGGCACTACCCTGGCTACCCCATTTAGCCAGAAATTTGCCGTTGCTATCAAATTTCTGGACCCGATTATTGCCGCGCTCGACCACGTAAAGGTTGTTCTGGCCGTCCACCACCAACCCACGTGGGTTCAAAAACTGGCCGTCGCCGCTGCCGGTGCTACCCCACTTGGTAATAAAGTTCGCGTCAAAATCGAACTTTTGGATGCGGTTGAGCCTGCTATCGCTGACGTAGATATTCTTTTGGGAATCGACTGCCACCCCGCGCGGGTCTTTAAATTGACCGTCGTCAGTTCCATCGCTACCCCAATGGAACTGGTAAATCCGATTGCTATCGAATTTCTGCACCCGAAAGTTAATATTGTCGGTTACAAAGATATTGCCCTCGGTATCGGTGGTCATAAAGTTGGGGAAGTTAAATTGGCCGGGGCCACCGCCTTTGCTGCCCCATTCGGTTACATAGTTGCCCGCCGGGTCGTAGTAATAGACCACATCACGATCCCAATCCGAGATATAGACCGCGTTATTTTTATCGACAGTCAGTGCGCCAGGGTAGCCGAACCGTCCGATCCCATTCAGGCTGCCAAGCGATTTGCCATTACTATCGAACTTCTGTACCAGTCGGTCTTCATAATCGGAGGCGTAGACCACCCCCCGGCTATCGACGGTCACGCTATAGGGGCCGGTTGAGCCAGTCTCCGGGCTGGCAGCCAGGGCCGGAAAGAAAAGCACCGCTCCTAAAACAAACAAAACCAGGCCGATAATAAGGGTGAAATTAGGTCTTTTCATAACATTGTAGTCCTTTTGTTGAAATCTGCTAAAACTAAGAACCGATCTTGGTAGGCTGATCTATTTACCGCGATAGGTCCTTAAACTAGAATGGGAGCCACGATTAATTCCAATTGACAAACCAAACCGAAAAGTCGTGAAGTAACTCATAATTCTTCGATTGCTCATCGACCGCCTTTAACTCCGCCAAAGGCAGTACAAAATTCTTTTTATCGGACTTGCGCTTGACCTTGACCAGAAGACCCCGCATATCGTCCTCTTCATCCTCAAAGCTGACCAGTTCATAGGTATCGGTATAAGACGGTTGAGTCGTTTTCAACCGCTCGTATTCAGCTTTACTCCCGTATCCCAAAACATAACGCTCTTCCCAGGGAAAATCTTCAATCCCGGTTAGCAGGCAAGGCAGGGTGATGGCTTGCTTCAAATAGGCCAGATACTTTTGCAAGGTTGCGTGGCTAACACTGGGAACCGCTTTCTTGCCCAGCACTTTGGCGATTCTTTGCTCCTGCTCTTCAAAATCAGCCATAGGTCACTCCTTCAAAATTAATAGAATAGAGATTGATCCAGCCTGGCTCATCTCCATGATAGCACAACACCTAATTCCATCCTGGTACAAGGACGATCCGTCTGTCCAGGTTGCTGGTTCTAATCTATTTTAATAGCACCGGCAATTTCAGGGTTAAATCGTCTAGGCCAAACTGTTTCGGGATTGTAGGTAGCGTTAATTAATATGGCATCTTTCAAAATAGCACCAATCATTATAGCACCACCTAAATTAGCTCGTGTTAGATTAGCTCGTGTTAAATTTGCCCAACGTAAATTAGCGTCTTCCAGATCGGCCAATTCTAAATTGGAGCTTTGAAGATTAGTCCAAACTAAGTTCGCCCAGGTTAAATCACTATCACTTAAATCAGCGAATTGAAGATTGCATTTTTTTAAGTCTGCCCCATATAAGTTGGCTTGACTCAGAATAGCGCCTTCAAGGTTACTATAGTTTAGGTCGGCCTCATATAAATGGGCCTTTCGGAGATTGGCTTTTTTAAATGAAAGATAATTTAGATAAGCACTTAACAATCCGGCTCCCTCTAAATTGGCATTGTCAAATACCGTTTTAGAAAAGCTACTGAAATTCAAGCAAGTGCCTCTTAAATCACTCCCACTTAAATTGGTGTCCCAAAGCTTAGTATTGTCCAGATTAACTCCTCGCAAGTCAAGATTGGATAAATCTAATCCAGATAAATCTAATCCGCTTAAGTCCAGCGCCGGGCCTAACTGGTTCAATTGCTCTATAATAGACTGTCGATCAATTTTGCTCATTTTTCACAACTTCTACATATTAAGCGATAGAATTATCTGTAGTTTGCATTGGTTCTTAGCTACGGGCTACCGGCTTCGAGCGACGAGTGCCAAAGGCTTGCGGTTTGACGTTGATCGAGCCTAGTTCCTGGCTGTATGTGACCAGACCGGGGTGCGGCCCTTTGATCTTACGGACGTATTTTTGCGGGGCGTAGACCACCTCGACTTTGGTATTGGTCTGGCCTTTGGAATAATAAGCCGCCAGGGCCGCTGCCATTTCGAGGGTTGGGGCGGGTGCTTCTCGACCGCCCGTCTTGATTATAACATGCGAACCGGGGATTCCACGGGCGTGCAACCAAATATCGGACTTTTCTCCCAGCTCGAAAGTCACAAAATCGTTATGCTGGGCGCTCTTGCCGACAAAGATACTAAAACCATCCGGCGAGGTAAAGGTGGGGGTTTGGGGTAGTTTGCGTTTCTTGGGCCGGGTAGTGCGGGTTTTGACGGCCTCTTTTGCCGTCACCCGCGAACCGTAGCCGTTTTCGGATAGTTCGGCCCGAATACCGACCACCTCTTCAAAGCTCTCCGCCAGGTCAAGAGCGGTCAGCATCTCATCCAGATAACTCATTTCATAGCGGGCTTCTTCGAGCAGTTCGGGAACCCCCGCCAACGCCTGCCGCCCTTTATCATAGTCGCGGAAATAAGTTTGGGCGTTCTCGCTGGGGGTACGGTCGGGGTCAAGATCGACCGAGAGACCATCGGCGACCAGCTTAGTCTGGCCGGGCTGTATCTCCCACAGGTGAGCGTAAATTGCTTCGCCTTTGCGCTTGAGTTCTTCGGCACTGGCAGCCTTTTTGAGTGAAGCTTCCATTGCAGCGGCCCGGCGGCGCAAGCGCTCCTGATGTTCGCCGAGCATGAGAGCAATCTGGGCCTTGCGCTGAGATTGCCCACCAACCGCCTCGGTCTGCCCGAAATATTCTTCCGCTGCCCGGCTAACACTTTCGACCAACTGCGGTTCCAGCCCTTTCGAGCGGAACTGACGAATCTCGTAGGGCGCAAAGGCCACGATTTCGTCCTCCTCGTCGCGCACGATAGAGGGTACAATCTTTTCTTCGCCCGGCTTATAGTTGGGATTGAGCGGCCAAAGCAACAGCCGCATTTCGCTGTACAGCCCTTCCCAGCGTTGTAGATCGCCTAGCTTGAGTTCGGTTTTGGTCTGGCCTTTAGCTTCCGCCATCCGATAGGCCAGTTCGCGGCCCAATTCGGGGCCAACCCCGCTAAAAGTGCCAACCAGAGTTTGCCACAGGCTGGCTCCCGGCTCTTTCTCGGCCAGACTGCTCATGAGGCGGGTAAAGCTGGCGGGTGACTCCAGATGAAAAGCCTGTTTGGATTGGGGCGGCGGCGGTACATAGGGCTGGTGGGGCAAGATCAAACGGTAGCGGTTCTTGCTAGGTGCGACCCGCTTGATCGCGTCTATAATAACGCCTTCCTCACTCAACAGCATAATATTGCTATGGCGACCCATCATCTCGCAAACCAGCTTCGATTGATAAAGCTCAAAATTCTCATCGTCACCGGGTTCTTCGTCCTGATCGTCATCTGCTTCGTCGGGATCGGGTGCGTGCGGCACGGAACCCGCCGCCCCAAAATAGGGCCGCTTGCCGAGCGGGAATTTCTTTTCGATGGTCAAGATCACAATGCGCTCGAAAGGCAATTGCTCGATATTGGTCAAAATGCCGGAACGGACATATTTACGCAAGAGCAACAAAAAAGGGGTCGGTTCGCCCGGTTGCTGGCTGACTTTTTCTTGAATAATCTGGAAGCGGGCGTATTGTGCGTCCGCCGACATCAAGAGTTGTACCCGCCCACGCCGAGCCGAATTATAAACTTCAAAAACAATCGACAAAGGCCCGGTCGGGACAATTTTCTGGATGCGATAGCCTCGTGCCGCCTCCAACGCCTCGGTTCGGATCGCTGCCAGCGATAAAGCATCTATGGTCAAATACTATCTCCAATATCATGTTTGGGGGCTGCTTATCAGGCTAGGGTGTCCGAGCCTGGGCCACGTGCGGCGACGTGCCGTGAACGATCACCGGCATCCCAATTTCAGCAAAATCAAAGACCGCTTTCCAATCTTCGGTGCGGACGCAGCCGTGCGAGATCGGCCCTAGCTTGCTATCCACCACGCTGGCCTTGTCATCCAGCAAAAAAGAGTGAAAGCCATTCGCCCGGCTAGAGTCGAACCCAACCCAACCCTGGAAATACAGCCCGGTATACTCGGTATCTTGATGCAAAGCTTCCTGCTTACTATAGACCTGATATTGGCCGGGGGCGGTGCTAAAATAATCGGTAGGGCTGCCGGGAATGCCATAACCATAGGCGCTCGGCAACTCGCGGATAACTTTACGGCCCTCGACCAGTCGGGTAACTCCATCGCCCAGGTTAAAGTCGATCCAGCGCCCGCTATCTTTGACCGGCGGCTCAACGATCAAACCGGTCACCACCGGGTCGGGGGCGGGTGTAGGAGTGAGCGGTGGCTCAGGAGCCGGTATATTTATTAGAACAGCCCCATCAGTCGGAGGCGTTTCGGCAGCAACAGTCGGAGATGCTACGGCAAGGGCAGTCGGGGTCGGCTCGATGGTTGCGTCCGGCACGGGCGTAAGGGTTGGGACAAAAATAGTCGGAGTTGGTTCGGGCGTAGCGGCCGGCAAAATCTCCTGGGGTGTAGGCGTGGTTAGGGTAGTCGCCAGCGTCGTCTCAACCGCGACGGTCGGGCTGGGCTGGGCCAGGGTAGCGGTCGCCTGGTTTTGCGTCGGCGCGTTCGAGCCACAGGCAACCAAAAGACCCGCCAGTAGTAGCAGGCTCAGTACGATCAGCATTTTCGGTTTTTGGTTCGTCATAAGCTTTTTTTAATAGGGTTTCGGTTTTAATTGTTGAAAGTCTTTTTGCCGTGTCCTGTTTTCTTAAAAATCGTAACTACTCACACCGGGCGACCCTATCTGGTCGCCCCTACCCGAAATCGGTTGTAGGGTGCGACCCTGTGTGGTCGCCCAAAATGGGTAAGCTGAGTAGTTACTAAAAATCAAGCTTTTCGCCGCCGGGCTACCGAGCGAGAAACATCGAGTTCATCGAAAAGCTGTTGAGTAACTTCTTCCGGCTCGATCCCATCTTTGGTTAGTTCTTCCATCTTGCGACGCAGGAAATTAAGCGCAATGGTTTTACTCTTGACCTCCGCCAAAAGATTAGTGTATTCTCGCAAAGCCTCCTCATCATAAGGGTCGGCCTCCATTAATAGGGTTAAAGTATCCAGCGCTTTTTCTCGATTGTCCAGGGCGATATAAGCGGTCGCTAACAACCGAAGAACTCGCAGCTTTTTATTCAAAAGCTGTTGGCGACGCTGGTGCGCCCATTCGCTATCCACATCAATCAGGAATTCACCCTTGACCAAATCGAGCGCCGCCAGCAAATACTCGATCCGGGTTTCTAGTTCGGTCAGCTTCTCAGCCCGGCTTAAATGATCCTCAAACTGATCGACATCGTAAAAATAACGCAAATTGAGCGAATAGGAGCCGTCCGAAGCCCGGATCGACTCCGGGCTACCCAACGCCCGCCGAGCGTGGGTAATCGTGCTATAAAAACCGCTACCTAGCCCACTACCGGCCAGCACTATTTCAGGCCACAGCATTTCGGAAAGCCGTTCGCCGCTAACCGGCACTTTCTCATCGCCCAACAAAAAGATTAACTCGCGGGCCTTGCGGCTGACCGAAGGGACTTCTTGACCGCCTCGCAAAATCCGGCCCTTGCCAAAGGCCCGTAGCTCGATCTTGGTAGCCGGGTTAGCGGCGTAATCGTCACCACGCGCAAAGAAAGCGCCCACCGCATCGTTAGGGTTGACCCGGAAATGCTGGGCAAAGTCGGTCAGTTCGGTCGCTTCCTCGTGCAAGAAAGCATCATAGCCAAGCTCCTGAGCCAGATTGATTGCCTTACGCATATTGTCGTTGGACGGTTTATAACGGCCTACTTTAAAGTAGAGATAGGCCAGCCAGAAATGGGCCAGCGCCTCGGTCTGGCGGGATTGCACCTTGTGAGCCAGGGCCAGCGCCCCTTCAATATTGGCCTGAGCTAGTTCGATATGCGAGTTAAATAATAGATAGACCCCGTTTTCGAGGGTCGCAGCGGCTCGATCTCCGTCGCTGCCTTCGTCGGCGTAATCCAGCGCGGCCAGAATTGCCTGCCGCGCCTGAGACATTTCTCCGCCCCGGCGCTGGCTCCGAGCGGTTCCCAACTTGGCGTAGGTCAGCATCTCAAAATTATTCTGGCGACTGGCCTCGGCCCCGGCCTGAGCGTAACACGCAAGGGCCTTTTCTTTGTCGCGCAACCCCAGGTAAGCATCCCCCAAACCGGCCAGAATATAGTGGTTCATCGCTTCGTGACCGGCTTCGACGGCCTTATCAAGCGCTTTGAGTAGCAACCCGACCGCTTCCTGGTAACGACCTTCGTTAATCAAACCGACCGCCAGGCTATTCAGGGTATTGCTAAGTTGACTGGTGTTAAAACCTTGCCGCTCCCAATATTCGAGCGATTGGCGGAAGTTTAATTCGGCGCGGGCCTGGTTGCCCAACTGTCGCCATGAAATACCGAGGTTCTGGCGGCAGCTTGCAATATTATAACCATCGTCCAGTTGGACAAAAATGTTAATGGCACGGGTCAACTCTTCGATGCTTTCGTTGAGCCGCCCGTCCAACCGATAACAATTGCCCAAAAAGCGCCGGGCCAGCGCCAGCACGTAAAGCCGCCGGTCTTCGCTCTGCTCGCTTTCGCTCTGCAAAGAGTCGAGGAAACCTTTGACCCCTTCCAGGGCGGCAATCGCTTTAAGGTTGCGCCCGGTAGCCTGCCATAGCCGGGCCATAATCACGACCGTTTCAGCCTTGTTGAGTAGACGGAACAAATCCATATTGAGCGCAGGCGGCACGATGGTAAGAGTATTTTCCGGCCCCAGATTTTCATTATAAATCAGCTGGTCTAAAGCGTCGTAGCGACCCCAACGTTTGTTTGCCGCGTGATAATAAGCCAGCGCTTTATCGGTATGTCCGGCGGTAAAGCTTGCCATCCCTGCTACCAACAGCAAGTGAGGGTGTTTTTCCAGGGCCGACTCATCTAAACGCGAGACGTATTTTTCAATCTCCGAAACCTTACTACTCTTGAACTGTTCGTAAGCCTGTCTTTCGAGAATTTCGGCGGCTTCCGGGTGATTCCCAGCTTTGAGGGCGTGTTCAAAAGCCAGCGACCAATCCCCGATCTCAAGATAATAGGCGCTGGCGGCACTGTTGAGAGCCTGGGAAGCCTGTTCACTCAGGTTCTTTTCGAGATATTCTTTTAGAAGGCTGTGCAGACGGTAGAGGGAAACCTTCTCGTCGGCAATGGGATTGGTCTCGTTGCGCTCGATCAGGCCGGAAATTTCCAGCTTTTGAAGCTGCGCTTCTATAATAGCCTCCGAGATTGGCGCTTCGATCACCTCGTAACAGCTTATCAGGCGGCTGGCAAGTGGGGCATTGATCCCAAGTTCGAGGGCCGAACAAGCTTCGAGCAGGCGGCGTAAAGGACGCTCAAGCTGTTTGAGCATTTCCTCAGCCAGAATGTTGTAACGGCTAGAAGCGACAATCGCCCCACCATAGTTCTGCTCTTTGAGTTGGGCCTCCATATCGAGGTTTTGCAGTTTGAGCGAAATAGCTGCCGCCCAACCTCCGCTCTCTTCCATCACCTTGTTGGATAGAGCGGTATCTTTGCTGCGTAAACTAAGGAAAGCTTTGATTTCATCCTCAGTAAACTTGAGTTCCTTCTTATTAACTACCACCAACTCATCGTCGGCGACCAGTTTAAGCGTATCCACTCGTGGATAGACCCGGCTGGAAAGCAAAATCCGCACCTGACCAGGTGAGGTTATAAGAAAGGCGTTGACAATATCGTTGATAAGCCCGGCATCCTTGACGCTCCGCTCGTCGCAGACCATATGATAATCGTCGATGGTTAGCAGCACCGGACGGGGTTGCTGGGCCAGCGCGTTACAAAGCGAAAAAGTCAGGTGGGCCGCCATTTCTTCGGAGAGTTCACTACCGGGTGGCATAGCCGCCAGTTCGTGCTGAATTTCAGAGAGGTCAAGGCTGGGTAACGCATTCTTTAAAGAAAGGCTAAGGGCCTGGACAAAAATGCGCGTATCCCATTTGACGATTCCCCCCAGGTCAAGCGAAAGCCATGCTACGGCTTCCCCGACCTGCCACAAATTATTGCTGGCAACGTAGTCGAGCGCCAGGGTCGTTTTTCCGAAACCTGCCGGAGCGACCAGCATCATCAGCTTGCGGCGGCGCTCGGTTAATTTACTCAACAGGCGACGACGTTCGAGCAAGCGTTCCGGCGCGGGTCGGGCCGGGACAAGCAAGCGAGTTGCAGGTATGGTCAACATGATGGTATTTTTCCGTTACCCTTCGTACCGTTACTGAACGGTCTTACAGCCTTACTTTTAATAACTACCCTTCTGGATTACCCCAGACCCTATACTTGCGGTCACTTATACCTTATAATCGAGAGGTAAATTAGTATAAACCGCTATTCCCATTTGAGACCAAATCATCAATACGCTATAACTTGGTTCTACCTCTATTATAACCTCATTTCGGCATGATGCAAAATAGGAAAAGCCCTATTTTGCGTAATTGATGAAAAAAAAACCTCAAAACCACCGAAAACTGCAAGATACCTACAAGAATCATCCTGTATGATACACCCATACAAGTAAGTTAAGTCTTACACGGGTCCACTAAACGGGTCTACTGATAGTCACGACAGCATTGGTGCTTTAACGGGTCTCCTGCTAGTACGTCAGAAGAATTAACGAGGTGGAGGTTACTTCGATGAATAAGGTTAAATTTGCGGGGTTGGGCGTTTACACACTTGATATGCCGGATAACGGCTCTGGTTACGATATGCCGGACAATGGTTCGGGTTACGATATGCCGGACAACGGTTCGGGTTACGATATGCCGGACAACGGTTCGGGTTACTAGGGGACTCTCTTAGCCTTAAATTAGATTTATGGCTGGTATCGATTACTTCTCACAGTTTTGAGATTTAATATCTCTGGAACTGGTAGAGGGGAGATTTGGAAATGAAGAGTCTAAAAAGCGCCTTACAACTGAATGTTTTGATCGAGATGGCAGTCGCTGATTGTGAATTTAAGCAGCTTTTAATGCGCGACCCTCTCGAAGCCGCTCACGAGTATAATCGGCAAATGGCAGTGGACTCCAGTCCGATCTGCACTCTGCCACGCCTGGAAGTCGAAATGCTTCAGCACGTGGCCGGTGCGACAACGGATTTCCGGCAGTTTTGTCGCTTGCTTATCGAAGAGCGCGACCGATTCGAGCGCGAAGAACAACGCCGCGCCCTGGCAGTGGTCGGTTCCGGCACTCTTGGCAATTATCAGCCAGAGGCGGCACGCAGTTTGCGATCAGCCTAAATATAGGCTGTCTCAGTTTCAAAGTGGCGCAATACAACAAAAATTAGCATAGCGGGCGGGTCTTCTTTAGCTGTAGTCTAAAGGGCCGACCTCGTAAGTTAAGCGCACTAGCCAAGAAGTTAGTTAACGTTAGTTATAAAACTTCGGCGGGTAGCCAACTTAACAGCGAGAACCCAAGTCTGCGCTAACCAGGAATAAACCAATTTACCTTACCCAACTACCCATTTAACCACTAAAGGCGCGATTCCCGTCGCGCCTTTTTATTTCATAAGAATTTTGGAACTACTCACCCCAGAGACCGCCGAGAAAGCTAAAACTTAGTAAATAAATTATTTTCAATCTTTTTCTAAAATTCAGTTCCAAATTTATTGTCAAGTTGAAAATTGGTGGTATAATCGAGATACAGGTAAAGTTATGTCAATGCACACCTGCAAGTTTTAGCAGTTCATTATAAGGTAAAGTAAAAACCGAACCAGGTTTAAGGGGTAACTTTTGTGGCCCCATTGAGAGGGACGATCAATGTTTAACAGGGCAGTTATGCGTGGAAAAGGATGGGGACAGGGCTGGCTTTCGCTAGTGATTGCGCTGGTGCTGGTTTTGTCGATTGGACTGGTGGTAGTGGAGACTGCCGAAGCCGCCGATGAAACTTATGTAGTCAAGCGCGGCGATAATCTGACCAGTATTGCGGCCCGTTATGGTGTGACAGTCAGTTCGATTGCAAAAGCCAACGACATCCTCAACGTCAACAATATTTTCGGCGGGCAAAAACTTACGATCCCGAACGCCAATGGCTCCAATTCTAACAACAGTCCCACTCCACCGACCACCAATGAGCAAGCCTACATTGTACAGCGTGGCGACAACCTTTCTACAATTGCCGCTCGCTTTAATGTAACCCTACTCGAACTGGCTTCCGCCAACAAAATCTCGGTCATGAATTATATTTATGCCGGACAGAGTTTGCGGATTCCGGGCAAAGTGGCCTCAGCCCTGGCAGCCACCACCCCGGCTTCCGAGACGGTTAACCCGGCTCCCACCGTGATAGTAGCCCCGACTTTTACGCCCATTCCACCGACGGCTACCCCTGCTCCAGCGACCGCGACACCCATTCCGCCGACCGCTACCCCAATTATAGCTTCTGATACGGCGGCTCCGGCTTCAACGGCAACCGCAGTGGCAGCCTCGGCAGTGGCCCCCGCCCCCCCTTCATCAACAGTAAGTAGCGGGACTTATACGGTACAATCGGGCGATAACCTTTCTAGTATTGCCACTCGTTTTAATACCACCGTCGAGGCGATCCAACGGGCCAACAATATTGTCAATCCCAGCCTGATTTTCTCCGGCCAGGTCCTGACTATTCCGGGCGCAAGCGGGGCTGTAGCACCTCAGCCCAAAGCGACCGCCGTCGCAGCCCAACCGGTCCCTCCCTCGGTCATCAATACCGATACCAGTGGTAAGTGGATCGACGTAAATTTGAGTAAACAAAGACTGACCGCTTATGATGGCAAGACTGCCGTGTTTAGCACGCTGGTTAGCACCGGGGTTTCAAACCACCCGACCGTAACGGGAACCTTTAACATTTACGTCAAATACGGTAGCCAGGCGATGAGTGGCGGAAGTGGGCGTGAATATTATTATCTGCCCGGCGTACCTTACGTGATGTATTTCTACTCGAATTACGCTATTCACGGTACTTACTGGCACAACAATTTCGGTCGTCCAATGAGTCATGGTTGCGTAAATTTGCCGACCCCTGCCGCCAAGTTTATGTATGGCTGGGCCTCGATTGGAACGCCGGTCAAAGTGCATTACTAGATTAAGTGGCTGGTAGAAGCCTGGATAACTTGCTAAAAGTTTCCCATCGCTCAAAGATAGCCAAACTTGGTAGGCGGTACTTCAAGGCGATAGCAATTTGTTTAGGCGGCAGGGAACAGTTTGAGCTATTAGTTGGTCTTGCGGTTGGTTTTACATTGCCTGACTGGAACTAACGTTGTATAATTAAATGGTATTAAGAGTGAAATGAGATTGAGTAGGCGTGGAACCGCAAATTTAGCGAAGGTTTAGAAACGAAAAACAAGGGAAAGCCATGCAACTTGTAGTTCAAACAGGTGCGGAACCGGGTCGCACCTACGATGTAGCGAACCATAAAGTAGTCGTGGGGCGGCAGTCGGGCAATGATGTAGTAGTGCCGGATGAGCAAGTCTCGCGCAAGCACGCTGAGATCGAAGAACGCGGCGGGAATTTGATCGTGACCGATCTCAACTCGTCGAACGGTACCTTCGTAAACGGAACCCGGATCAGTTCGCCTCAGACTTTGCGCTCCGGTGATACAGTCCAGATCGGTACGACCGTCTTGAAAGTGGTTGACTCCCCAAACAATGCCAGCACTATTCCGAGTGGCTATCAATCAGCCGCGCCGGATGGTTTTGCCGAGCAGGGTTATTCGAGTGGCCCTCCGGGTTCTACCCGCGATTACGGTCAATTCCAGAGCTATGGGCAGCAGGGCCAGGGCTATAATCCCCCCCAACCTTCGGCCCAACCCGATTATGGACAGGGCTATAACCAGCCTCAAAGCTACGGGCAACCACCGGCGGCCCAACCGCAAGCCGATTACGGACAGGCCCAGAACTATGCCCAACCGCAAGGGCAGGCCCAGGGCTACGGGCAACCTCAACCCGATTACAATCAGCCGCAAGGCTATGCCCAACCGCAAGGCTACGATTATGGCGGTCAACAAGTCGCCTACGGTCAGCCTCCCGCGCCGACGGGTAGCCCTGCCGCCAAAAAAAGCAGCCTGCTGCCTATTCTAATTGGGGTCGGGGCGCTGCTGTTAGTGCTGGTCATCGTATTGGTTTTCTTTTTGGTCAGTAGTAGCGGAAGCGGGGTCGTCGGTGATTTGCCTGCACCCAAGACCGGAACCAAACTGGATTTCGCCAGCCAGGACTTTGATAAGTTTACTCAGCTATCAGGCCAGAAGATCGATACGAGCAAGCTAAAATACGCTGCCTACACTACCAGCGAAAGTTCCGATGCGCTTCTCTCTTTCTATCGAGACGAGATGAAGAAAAAAGGCTGGACCGAAGATGCGACCAGGTCTAGCTCTACCGGGCCGGTCTTTACCAAAGGCGATCAATCGGCAGCGATAGCCATCTTGCCGGTCAAGGACTCGCAAACACTGGCGGGAGTGAATATTATTGTTCCGAGTGCTAAAGACAAAATAAAAGTTGGGGACACTTTTTTACTCTTGTTGCAAGGGCCTACCGACGCAGTCAAGGGAACTACGCGCACTTAGAACCCTTTGAAAACGACCGAAAAGCAGGCTGCCCCACCAAGGTAGCCTGTTTTGTTTATAGCCTTAATATTAGATTGGAGGTGCGCGTCAGTTTTTTGCATGAGTTCAAACAACAATAACAGGAGACTGTGAAAACTCCGCTCTAAACTACTAAAAATATATTAGAAAATTTTCGTAGAAAATTTTTCTAATATATACTCATCACCCCGGTTTAGGCAGTGGTACAACCTGGTTAGTTTGCAAAAAATTGACGTACACCCTTACATCGGACGGGTATTGTGCTTAAGGTCAGGCTAGTTTATTATACTAAGGCTATGGAGACAATATCGGGTTCAAAATCGAAAATGGCGCACAGCGAGGCCGCCAAATCCCGCTTCTATCACGGAACGCTGGTACAACTGGACGGTCAACCTTTGTTTGCCAGAGGAACCCTGCCCACTATTCATACTAGCCTGACTTATACGGTCTGGTATATGTATTGGATGAGCAGGCTCGACCGGACGGTAAAAACCCCCGGCTTTTTTGTCTACCGCCTGATCGAGGCCGAACGCTACCTGATCGCGCAAGGCGAAGGGTTATTCTCGGTAAGCGAGATTGGTATAATTCCTTATGATGACCGCAACCAGGGGCTTTTGCTGGATGCGCCCGAACTGTTCAAAAAAGGCTGGGATTGGGGTGGTAAACTGACCTATATTCCGGCGCGTTGCCTCGAACGGGTCAGCGCCAGCACAATCCGTCAAGAAGTCCAGCTTGAAGAATGGCTCCGCTTGTGCCACGATATGGACGCAGATCATCCTTTCCGGGGTATTGTACCCTCCCTGAGCGACCCAACCCTGGCAATCCCCGATTTTCTCAAAAAGAAACCTTAGAGGGTATCCCAGCTTTACCGCCCCCTAAGCGGAGGTTGAGTCTATGCAAAAATCTGACACCCAGCCTATTCCCACAAATATCAGACCTTCACTTGCCAATCATGTTAAAATAGTAAGGGTTTAGAAGAATACAGCCCTGGCGGTAGGCTCAAAAATTGCGCCGAACCCAGGTGCTATTTATTTCGTAAGAATTTTCCCTTAGAGCCTATTCCAGTAGGGCGACCATACAACCAGTTGACAGGCCGCCCCTACCCTCAATCTATTGGGATAGGCTCTTATTGGAAATTTATTTATATTCAGAGGTAGATAATATAATGGCAAACCAACCACCAAAATTTAATGAAAGTCTGGCTAAGATTAGGGATGTCGAACAGCCTTTGTCGGCGCTGGCGCTTGCGGCCCTCTCGGATATGGAGCCAGAAGATCAGGCCAGCTTTGAAGCGACATGGAAGGACTTACCGCTTGAACGACGGCGCAAGGTCGTTTCGACTATGATTGAACTGGCCGAGGATGATGTAAAACTGGTCTATAATATTCCTTTCTTCCACATGCTGGACGACCCGGATGCTCAGGTGCGGGGCCGGGCTATCGAGGGATTATGGGAAGACGAAACCCGCGACTTTTTGAGCAAGCTGCTGACGATGTTGACAAACGACCCGGATGAGACCGTGCGCGAGAAAGCGGCGTTGGGCCTGAGCCATTTCGCTTACCTGGCTGAACTTGGCAAATTCAAGGGCCGGTTGGTCGAGCGGATGCGCGAAGAGCTTTTTGCCCAATGCACCTCCGAAAATAGCTCGGTCTATGTCCGGCGGCGTTGTATCGAGGCGCTCGGCTATTTCGGGCAGGACGACCGTACCCTAAAATTGATCGACAACGCTTATGCCAGCGATGATGATCTGGTTAAACAAAGCGCTCTCAAGGCGATGGGTCGCTCGGTCAACAAACGCTGGTTGCCGGAAGTCGGCAAAGAATTGAGCAGCCGCGAACCGGCTTTGCGCTACGAAGCCGCCACTGCTGCTGGGGAACTGGCCTCCGAAGAACTTTTGCAACCGATTATCGGTTTGGTCGAGGACGAAGACCGCGAGGTACAATTGGCGGCAATCTGGGCGCTCGGTCAGATCGGCGGGCCGGAAGCCAATCGCATGCTCAACCTCTTAAACAAAAGCGAAGACGAGACGCTGGCAACCGCCGCTACCGAAGCCCTAGCCGAAATCGTCTACTCCAACAACCCGCTCAATGTTTTGGGCAACCGCTAAGTAGTTACAAAGAGATTGATCCCTTGTAGGAGCGAGCTTCTGCTCGCGATTGGAAGATACGGCTGGGTGTCCAATCGCGAGCAGAAGCTCGCTCCTACAGAAAATCGGATAGCCCAAGCTCTTTGCAATTTGCCGTAAAGAATATCGACTCAGGAAAAGTCAGGAGCGTAAAAATATGGCCTTACCGTTAAGAACTACCGACACCCCACGTACTCGGCTCTATACCGCCGAAGAATTTATGACCCTGGACCTTGACCCAGGCAAACGCTATGAACTGGTGAGAGGAGTTGTGGAAGCAATGTCACATCCCGGCGAAGAACATACCCTCGTAACGGATAACCTTTATGGAGCGCTTAGAGACTATGTGCGGTCTAGAAGCCTGGGCCGGGTGCTACCACCCGGCAACTTCAAGCTAAAGATTGAGCCTGAGACTGACACAGTACGTTCGCCTGACCTGGTTTTCCTCTCCAAAGAAAAGATCACCGGACAACCCCGCGCTTTCACCGTCATACCCAATTTGGCAGTTGAGGTTTATTCGACCCACGATAGACCCGGTCTGTATCGAGAGAAATTTGAGGATTACCGAACTGCCGGGTGGAATGTAGTCTGGCTGATCTACCCGCTCCACGAGATGCCAAAAAAGAAGACTGGAACAGTCGAAATCTATCACCTGCAAGACAGCTTAAAGCCAGTCAAGATTCTAGGTCGCACCGATCAACTTGAAGGCGAAGAAAGCTTGTCCGGCTTCACGATGCTGGTCGCCGATCTGTTCGATTACGAGAGCTAATCAACCAGGAGAGTTCAGTGCTGGAAAAAGGAGCGTGAAAGTATGGCTTTACCGTTAAGAACTACCGACACACCGCGTACTCGGCTCTACACCGCCGAAGAATTTATGACTATGGAGCTTGACCCAGACAAACGCTATGAGTTGGTGAGAGGAGTAATCCAAGAGATGTCACATCCAGGCGGTGAACACATGTTGGTAGCGGATAACTTATACGGCGCACTTAGGGATTATGTACGTTCCAAACGGCTAGGGCGAGTATTACCGCCGGGCCTCTTCAAGCTGAAAGTTGACCCCGATACCGACACAATACGCTCACCTGATCTGACTTTTATACCGGCCAGTTTGATTAGCACCCTGGACGCAGGAGCGGTTACGGTCAGGCCCAGTCTGGCAGTCGAAGTCTACTCGACCCACGATAGACCCGGTCTGTATCGAGAGAAATTTGAGGATTACCGAACTGCCGGGTGGAATGTAGTCTGGCTGATCTACCCGCTTAAAACGGCCCCTAAAAAGAAGATTGGAACTGTTGAAATCTATCACCTGCAAGATAGCTTAAAGCCAGTCAAGCTTCTGGGTCGCAGCGATCAGCTTGAGGGTGAAGAAATCTTGTCCGGCTTCACCATGCCCGTTTCGGATTTGTTCGATTATGAGAGTTAATTGGAGAGTTGAGTCTAATATTTAGAAATCGGATTTGGCCTTCTCGTCGCCCGCCTTTAGCACCCAGGGAAATTATCTCATAAAAAGTTTATGCTCGGTTGCTAAACAAACAAAAAGGCAGATTAGGCTACTTAACGGATACATTTAGAGCGGTCTTTTAGTACAATAAACACGATTCGTGATCTAATAAAGATAAACCAACCAAAAAGAAATTTTAGAGAGAGAGGCAAGCATTGACAACCGCACCTAAAGATACCACAACTGGAACTGAGGCCAATTGGAGCGAAGGTTTGCTGGCGCATCGGGCCGCGAATTTGCCCCCGGCCATGATGCCGAGCGGGGCCGGGCAGGTCATTTCGTTTGTTTATGGCCTGCCGGACGAGCCGTCCTTCCCGGCTAAAGAACTCGCGGAAGCGGCGGAAGCAGTAATGCGCGAACAGGCCGCCGCTGCTTTGCAATACGGCGCACCCCGTCCGCTAACCAATTACTTGCTCGATGCTATCAAGCGCGATCAGGGGCTGGAACTAACCCACCAGAATCTTTTGATAACGGCAGGGTCGAGTCAGGCGTTGGGATTAGTTTGTCGGTTGTTGATCGACCCCGGTGATTATATTCTGGTCGAAGCACCGACCTTTTTGGGTGCAGTACGGACTTTTCAAAACCACGAAGCCGAAATTGCCGAAGTGCCGCTGGGCGACGAGGGTATAAATATTGAGGCGCTGGACGCAAAGCTGACCGAACTAAAGGCGGCTGGCAAGCGGGTCAAGTTTCTTTATACGATCCCGACTTTCCAGAATCCGACCGGCGTTACACTCAACCTGGAAGGCCGTCAGGCCATGCTTGAAATCGCTCGCCGCCACCAGATTCTGATTTTGGAGGACGATGCCTATCACGGCTTGATTTTCGAGGGACAGGTTCCACCCTGGCTATGGACGCTCGACCAGAACCAAAACGTGCTGCACTGTGGCACTTTCTCAAAAACACTGGCAGCCGGGATGCGTCTGGGCTGGGTCGGTGGCCCGGCTCAATTGGTGGGCAAGATGGCCTCGCTCAAGGATGATGGCGGAACGAACTCCTTTGCTGGTTATACAGCCGCCAAGTTCGCCGAAAACGGTCAGCTTGAAGCTCATACCAAAAAGCTGATTGACATTTACCGCAAGAAGCGCGACCGCACTCTGGCCGGGTTAGAACGTTATATGCCGGAGGGCGCACGCTGGACTCAACCCCAGGGCGGCTTCTTTATATGGTTAGAGTTGCCTGAAGGGATAGATACTGTTAAAATGTTACCGAAAGCAATCGAGGCTGGTGTTAATTATCTACCAGGGCCAGCCTGTTTTGCCAGCCGAGGCGGACGTAACACCATTCGTCTGGCCTTCAGTTATCTCAAGCTGGAAGAAATCGAGCCGGGTCTTCGTAAGCTAGGCGAGGTAATCCAACGCGAATTGGAAGCTTGATTTAAGATAGAGTAGGGAATTTTTATAAAAGCGACTTTTTAAGACTCTTTTACAGCAGAAAATGAGGTGTTTTGATGGGACAAAATGTAGGCGTCTTTGTAGACGTGTCCAATTTGTTTTACTCGGCCAAGAGCGCCGGGGTAGAAGTTAATTACTGTCGATTGCTGGATTATTCCACGCGCGGGCGCGACCTGATTCGGGCCTGCGCTTATACCGGCATCGACCCGGACAACAACAGCCAGAAGAAGTTTATCGACTTTCTGAGCGCCAATGGCTATAAGGTAGTTTGCAAGGATATTCATAAGTACGACACCGGGCGGATCAAAGCTAACCTTGACATTGAAATCGCCGTCGATATGATGCTGCTATCCCAAAACCTGGATGTCGTAGTACTGGTTAGCGGGGATGGCGACTTTGCCCGCTTGGTACGGGCGATCCAGGATAAAGGGGTGCGCTTTGAGTTGATTAGCTTTGGCATCAGCACCTCAAACGAGCTTATCAACCTGGTTGACCATTTCACCGAAATCGCTACTATTCCGGATATTTTCCGCAGTGGCGGTTGTCGTCCGACCCTTAACCCATTAACCGAGTTTGACCGGCACCAGGGCATGCAACCCGCCAACGTACCGTTGCTAGGTCTGGGCCATCATCACACTCCGGGCAATTAGCAGGGTGCTAAAAGAAACTGGTCTAACTGGCACGATTTTGGTCGGCCCAGGGCAGCGTCGTCGTTGGGATAGTTTTGTATTGGGCCATCCCAACGGCCATTTGCTCCAGAGCTATGCCTGGGGCGACTTTAAGCGCCGCCACCAATGGCCAGGCTTGCGCGTAATTATTACCGAGCCAGGCCAGGAGCGCATTTTGGCTGGAGCGCAGGTTTTGTTTCGTGAAATGGCCGGTCTCTCGGTTGCTTATATCCCCAAAGGCCCGGTCGTCGATTGGAACAATGGGCCGTTGGTGCAAACCCTCCTGGATACTTTGCGGCAAGTCACCCGCCGCCGCCGGGCAATCTACCTCAAAATCGAGCCGAACCATCCGGCTGACCCCCAATTTGAACAAGCTTTGCACGACCGCTATAATTTTCGGCTCTCGCCAGAGACGGTTCAGCCGCGCAGCACGATCCGGGTAGACTTGAGCGGCCCACCCGAAAGCTGGCTGGAACGCATGAAAAACAAAACGCGCTATAATATTCGGCTGGCTGAACGGCGGGGCGTGACTTGCCGTCAGGCCGACCCGAACAACCCGGCAGATTTTAGCAATTTCTACAAACTGATGGAGCAAACCGGGCAACGTGATAGCTTTGGGATTCACTCCGCTAACTATTACAAAGATGTCTGGGAAACTTTCTACAACTCGCCGGAAGATAGCGGGCGCGGGGCGCTCTGGTTAGCCGAATTCCAGGGTCAACTGGTAGCCGGCCTGATGGTCTTCGCTTTTGGGCCAGAATCGGCCTATCTCTATGGAGCCAGTAGCGACGAACATCGCCGCGAAATGCCAACCTATCTTTTGCAATGGAAGGCGCTACAATGGGCCAAAGAACAAGGCGCAAGCTGGTACGACTTTTGGGGTATCCCCGACGAAGTTGGCGCCGACGATAGCGTCCCCGAAAACGAAACCCTCGACCAAAAAAATGTCCGCGACGGTTTGTGGGGGGTCTATCGGTTCAAGCAAGGCTTTGGGGGCGAAGTCGTGCGCTACGCCGGAGCCTACGACCTCGTTTATAACCGCGCTATGTATTTGCTATGGGAACGGATGCAGCGGCTTCGAGCCTCAAGGTAGTAAAAATGCTTAGATTTGCAGATTTTTGTGCCGGTATTGGTGGATTTCGCCTCGGTTTAGAGAAAATTGGTTGGACTTGTGTTTATTCATGTGAAATAGATGATAACTGCGAAGCAACTTACCATCTCAATTTCGGCGATAGATTTCGCGCAAAAGATATTTTTAATCTAAATCCTGATAACCTGCCAGATTTTGAAATCTTCTGTGCAGGCTTTCCCTGCCAACCGTTTTCAATAGCTGGCAAACGCTTAGGACTTCAAGACCCACGAGGAGTAGTCCTGCTCCAACTTCTTCGTATCATAGGAATTAAGAAACCCCCTATTTTAATCTTAGAAAACGTGGCAAATTTTGTTTCTCATAATGATGGGATAACATTCCGAACACTTCTTCAGCAACTTAACTTGATAGGCTACGATATTCACTACAAAATTTTGGACAGTGCTTTTTTTGGCGTGCCACAGCATAGAAAACGTGTATATATTTTGGGGTTTCTTAGAGAAGTTCATAGCAGTTTGTTTTTTTCTATAACTAACGCACGGACTCGTAAAATTCCTTTTAAACATTTTATAGCTCAGGGTGATTATAGTATTCCAATTTCAGCTAAGTGGGAACGCTATATAGATCTTTATACCAATAAAATAACCGTAAATGATATCGAGTTCGATTTACCAAAAACAAGGATCGCTATCGAAAGTGCAAACAAAGGGGTTAATTTAGAAGATTGTGTGCTTCAAATGAGATCGAGTGGAATTCGAGCCTGTTCAATAGATGCTCCACTTCCGACTTTTGCAGTAAGTAATAGTGGCGGAGGTGCAATGATCCCAGTTTACACCAAAGAAAGAAGACATCTAAGCTTGCTAGAAATAAAACGCATAATGGGATTCCCAGACGATTTTAAGTTTAGTGTCTCAAGAACTCATGCTATAAAACAATTAGCTAACGCTGTCTGTCCATCGGTGATTTTTTCTATAGGTTCTGATATTAAAGAATTTCTGGCCCACGCGAATCTCTAAATATTACCGAGTCTATAGGATTTTTATTCTGTCAGAAATATCTTCTCCGGTGGGAGCTACTATATGACTCCTTTCAGGGAAGGCTAAAACGCAGGTCTGGCTGCAATTAGGCAATGGGCATATATTACAGACTTGCCACTTGCTTTTATTACAGTAAAAACACAATACCTGGAAATTAGCCGTATCGTCGCTACTTCCACCTTTTTCAACAGGAATACGATGATCTATACGTCTTTTTAGCCTGTCTCGACTAAATGGGTGAGGAGGTAACTGTGGGTCAACCACTACTCTCGAACCACAAAGATTACAAGAACCGGGCAATCTCTGTATTAAATTCACAATCTCGATAGTTGAAAGCCCTTTGCGATGAGCTTTGGTTACTTTCGCAAAAAGCTTTTCGTGGTCTTCACGCAAAAGAACATAGCTTTGGCTCCGTTCTCGGCGTTGTCCAATAGGATTTTTAATCCAAACAAAGCCTTCTTCGTTCCAGAGTTCGCTAAAAGGTTTATTGGCATCGCTATAATAATCTTTGATTAACTTTTCTGGGTATTTGCCTTGAAGTATTTTTTTAATTTCGGGTATCTTCTCAGAGCCTTTAGCTAGATCACTTTCAGAACCTTCGCCATATTTAATCAAGATCAATAAAGCTATAATTGTTCGGCCTTTAGTGATCCAAATTGACCTGCCATCATTGAAAACTATCTCATAGCCAGGTTCATGGCTAGATCGCGGTCTTTTCTTTATTACTTCAATATTTTCAATTTTTAGCATCTGACAATCAACTTTTATTGCTTGTAAACTCTTAGCACCCTCTCGCGGGCCGCCTGATGATCGACGATAGGGGCCGGATAATCGCGGCCTATGACCACACCCAGGTGTTCCTGGAGCGAGCGTGGCATGGTGACTGGTTCGTGAAGATATTTGTCGGGAACTTTCGCCAGTTCGGGAACCCATTGCCGGACGAACTCCCCGGTCGGGTCGAACTTTTGGCCCTGGGCGGTTGGGTTAAACATGCGGAAGTAGGGCTGGGCATCCGTCCCGGTCGAGGCGGCCCATTGCCAACCGCCATTATTTGAGGCTGGGTCGCCATCCACCAACTTTTCCCAAAAATAGCGTTCCCCCAACCGCCAATCGATCAGCAAATCTTTGGTCAAAAAGCTGGCTGTAATCATCCGTAAGCGATTATGCATCCAGTTGAGGCTATTAAGCTGGCGCATGGCGGCATCCACAATTGGATAGCCGGTACGACCTTCGCACCAGGCCGCAAAGTGTTCGTCGTTGTTCTCCCACTGCATATTAGCGTAACGCCGCTGGAACGACGAGCGGGCCACGTGCGGGAAATTCCACATAATTTGATAGTAAAAATCACGCCAGATTAGCTCCCCGATCCAGGTATCACAACTGTCCTGCTGGGCTACCCGGTTGGCTCGTTCACGGGCATGAAGGGCGGCCCGATAACACTGGCGGGGCGAGAGCGCTCCAAACCGCAAGAAAGGCGATAATTGGCTGGTTCCAACTTGAGCCGGGAAATTACGCCGGGCAACATACTCGGTAATGGGAGGCTGCTGCTCGGCCTGACCAACGTTACCAGCCAACGCCCCGGCAAAAGCCGCCAGACGCTTGCGTCCGGCTTCCTCGCCTCCCGGCATAAAGAAGGCTTGCTCGACCCCGGCGGGTATAGCGGGTAGTTCCAACGTGGCTAAGCTCAGAGCCTTTTTATTTTCGAGCTTCAAACTGACCCATTTTGGTTCCAGGCGTTGAAGAGATAAATCTCCCATTCGATCAAGCCAGCGTTTTTTATAGGGCGTAAAAACCGTATAAACCGTATTAGCGCCGGACAGCACTTCGTCTTTCTCGAAAACCACCAGGTCTTTGAAAGATTGGACGGCATAACCCTCGGCAAGCAATTCGCTTTCAACCGCTGTATCCCGACGGCGGGCATAGGGCGTATAGTCGCGGTTAAAGAAAAGGGCTTCGGCTTCTAGCTCGTGCAGCACCCGATGCAATTCGGTCGCTGGTTCGCCTTGCCGAATAATCAACCGCCCGCCACGCGCCGCCAATTTTTCGCTCAGTTCGTGCAAGCAGCTATACATAAAAGCCAGCCGGGCCTGGCAGACCTTCGGCCCGTCCGTCAAACGGGGGTCGAGAACGAACACCGCCACGACCTGCTCCGCCGCTTCGGTTGCACGGGTCAGGGCCGTATTATCCAACAGCCGTAAGTCGCGCCGGAACCAGTGAACTGCAATCTTCATCTTTATCCCAATCTAACCCTTCCAGGTGCTAAAGATAGCCCAACTACAGGTATTGTACAGAATGTAACGAACGGACGGCAAGCCCAAAGCTGCTAGTTTGGGTTAAGCTATGGTGGATAAAGCGAGATTAAAATAGTCGGGCAGATTCTTAGAACATTTTAAGGTTGTCTTGCGTAAATAAGCAGTGCAGGCTAGAATGAAAGAGCGCTTTAGCCTTTGCAAACAAGGCTAAACTATAATTGGCTATAACAGGCTTTAGGCTAAGAGAGGATTTTCTTATGTCGCTTCAGCAGAGACCTACCGGCAAACCCAGAAGCACAGGCCGCCTGGCTCCCGGTAGCTTTGCACCTTTTCAGCTACCAACCCAGACCCCCGCCCCAGGTGGTGGGCCGATTGTACCCGCGCCCGGCAACAACCCGGCCCCCCTGGTTCCGGCGACCGGTCTGGCCCAAATACGTTCGCTGACCCGCTTTGATACCCTGGCCGGACAGTTTACTACGCTGGCACTATTGGCGGCGGTATTAGCGTTGGTGGCAATGGGGGTCTCCTATTTTGTACTTAGCACCAGTGCCAAAAACTTCCAGGAGATAGTAGTAAGCTCCTCGCCTAGCATTGTTGCTGCTGAGAAGCTAGGACAATCCCTTAACGCCCTTGATACGGCTGCCGCCGACTTTCAGGTGACATCGCGGGTGGACGTAACCAGCCCCGATTTTAATGCTAATGTTTATGGCGACAAAGGCTTGCGTAACGACGCTTCTCAGCGTTACAACCAGGCCCGCCGCGATCTTAACGACGCGCTTTTCCTGGCCCGCTCTAATATCACTTACCCCGGTGAGGCCGACGCAATCAACGTCATCGGAACACGCTTTTACGATTACCTGGCTCGGATCGAAGTGATGCGTCACGAACTGGATATCGGTCATCGGGAAGCCGCCCTGGCCCAATATAAAGCCGCACACGATATTGTAATCGGTAATTTAGGCGGTCTGCCACTTCAAAATGGTCGTTCTAGCGAGGAAGTCTTACGTCAGAATGGTTGGAAAGACCTCAAGGTCAACGATCAGTATCTGGGCCTCGAAGCTAATATTGCCAAACTTGCCAAAATAAATAATGTTGAACTCGATAAAGCCGCCAGCGCGGTCAACAATGCTGCCAGTATAAACTTGATCCTGGTTATTGTGGCGGTCATACTTGTCCTGGGGGTAGCGGCCTGGTTGAGCTTCCGCTATGCCGTGCTGACCCATCGGATTATCAACCCCGGTTTTACGATTGGTCTGGCTCTGGCGATTGTAATGCTGGGCTGGTTAATCTACATTTTGACCCAGGCTAACGATGATTACAAAACCATCTCTAAAGATAGCTTTATCAGCATCAACGCCGCTTCGACCGCCAAACAAAGCGTCCTGGATTTTAACGGGGACGAGTCGCGCCTGCTGCTCAGTCCCAATAGCTCCGGATTGGACAGTACCAACCCTGATCTGACCGCCGAGGTCAAACAAGCTTTTGATGCTAAGTTATTGGCTGATAATTTTAAGGCCAAACAAGCTGAGGTCGAAAAGCAAATGGCCCTGGCCTGGTCGAATGTGACCTATCCAAAAGAACGAACTGCGTTATGTGCAATCTATGACAACCCAACCGGGATTGGCCCAAAATGTTCCGCCAGCGAAAGGCCCCGCGATAAGGACGGCAAAAGCTTGCCCTTCGCCTGGAACGCCTATCTTGAACAACATAATCTTATCATCGACCAGTTCAACAAAGGCTTGGTAGCGGAGGCCGCCCGGATTAGCTTTGGCCTTTCCAACGAAAGCTCCAACCGGGTGTTGGACGGCTTGGACAAACTATCCCAGGCCAACCAGGAAGCTTTCGACAAATCCAGTTGTGCCGCTATCGGGCAAGTTCAATTTGATAAAGCTTCCTGTAGCAGTAAAATGGGCTACCTGAACTTGCTGCAAATTGTTACTTGGATCGCTTTCCCACTTATCGTAATCGGGGCGCTGGGGGGAGCCTGGTTTGCCCGTCGTCTGTTCTAGGTTTGGCTGAATAGGGTAATTTGTGCTATAATTAACCCAATCAAACTACCGCTTCTTGGTGATCGAGAAGCGGCTTTTTTCTCTTTTTAGCGAGGTAAAATGCCTGAACTACCCGAAGTTGAAACTACGGTGCGCGATTTGCGCCAATACCTGCCGGGCCGCACGATTGCCGGGCTACTTTGGGCCGACTGGCCTCGCCTGATCCAAACCCATACGCCCGAAGAACTGGCGCGGGAAGTGGTAGGCGAACAAATTGTGGGGCTGGAGCGCCGGGCTAAATACATCTTGATCGAGTTGACCAACCACAAATTTTTGGTTTTTCATCGCAAGATGACCGGCAACTTGTTCTGGCGCGAAGGCGGAGCCGATCCCGACCGTTATACCCATTTTGTGCTGGGCTTTACCGATGGTAGCGAGTTGCGCTTTGCCGATCTACGTAAGTTTGGGCGGGTCTATCTCTTTACCAGCCGTGAGGAGCTTGATAAATTGCTCCAAAAGCTGGGGCCGGAGCCACTCTTGGACAGCTTTACCGAACAACACTTTGCCGAATTACTCAGCCAGCGCAAGGGCATGCTCAAGCCGCTTTTACTCGACCAGGGGTTGCTGGTGGGATTGGGTAACATCTACGTCAACGAAGCCCTATTCGTCAGTGGTCTACACCCGCAACGCAACGTCCGCACCCTGAACGAGAACGAGCAGCAACGGCTTTACCACGCTATTCGGTTCGTCCTCAACAAGGCGATTGACAACCGGGGTACCACTCTCAGCGATTATCTGGACGGCGATGGACAAAAGGGCCGCAATCAGGATATGCTGCTCGTCCACGACCGCAAAGGTGAACCATGCCTTAACTGTGGCGAGGCTATCGTCAAGATCGCGGTTGGTCAGCGCGGAACCTATCTTTGCCCGGTCTGCCAACCCGAAAAGTAACCCAACCTGATATGCTTACCGATCAATAGCTTGTAAAAGTGATTGCCCCCGACCAACTTCTGTGATATGTTTACTTTATCTAGTTGCAATCAACTTTAGATAGGTGGAAAATGGACGGCAAGCTATTCATTAAGACCCTGCAAATAAAAAACCTACTCTCTTTTGGAAGCACTGGCATAGAGCTTGAGCTTCAGCCGCTTAACGTGCTTATCGGCCCCAATGGTTCCGGCAAATCAAATCTGCTTGAAGCAATCGGATTGCTACAAGCAATTCCTAACGATCTTTCCTCTTATGTTCGGGAAAGGGGCGGTATAAACGAATGGCTTTGGAAAGGCAGCCCAACCCCGATTGCTGAGATAAAAACCAAATTCTTTTTATTCAACTATTTGCTACGCTTTACAAATATTGAAAATCAGCCTCAAGTGATAGAAGAAACAGTAGGGCGGGTTACAGACCCCGTTAAGTTTATAGATGGAACAGTCATTAGTGACATTCCTGAGGCTGAATTTTATCACTATATTAGCGATCTCAAAACTGCAAAGGTATTTATCAACGCTAATGGTAATGGGACACTGGGAGACACAACCAATAGGGTCGAGTCTAATATAGCTCCCGAAGATAATAATCAATCAATTCTGACCCAACTAAAAAATTTGAGACTCTTTCCAGAAATTTATAGAGTTGGCAAAGATTTTTCCGACATCCGATTATATCGCAACTGGAATTTTACGTATAATACTGCACCACGTATCCCCCAACGCTTAGAGCTGGCTAAAGCTTTTCTCGATGAGAATGCTGGTAATTTAACGTCCGTATTATTTATTTTGAAGCATAGATATTCCTTAGATAGAGTTATAGAACGTATTACCGAGGAACTCAAGCGGTTTAACGAAGCGGTAGAAGAAATTATCGTTGAAGAAATGCACGATGAATTTACCGCCTATGGAGGGCCGGACAGAGTGCAGCTTTTTATAAGGGAAACTAGCCTCGATCAACCTATCTCAGCTAGTCGCCTATCCGATGGAACCTTACGCTATTTAGCATTGCTATCAATATTGTGCCATCCACAACCGCCACCGATTGTTTGTATCGAAGAGCCAGAACTGGGATTACACCCCGACATATTACCGAATCTGGCTAAATTGCTGATCGAAGCCTCACAACGTACCCAACTAGTTATCACCACTCATTCAGAAATGCTGGTCTCGGCCCTTAGTGAAATTCCCGAAGCGGTTGTAGTTTGTGAGCGCGATAATGACGGAACGCATTTGCGACGCTTGGAACCTCACAAACTCAAAAAATGGCTTGAGGATTATTCGCTAGGCCAATTGTGGGCAATGGGTGAGTTGGGAGGCACTCGTTGGTAAGCGAGATACGGATTTATATCGAAGGTGGTGGGCAAAAAAATAGTGAAACTATCCGGCGTATGCGCCAGGGGTTTAACACTTTTCTAAGCGAGGTTAGAGACAAGGCCAGGGTACATAAAATCGGGTTTAGTATCATTTTATGTGGGTCTCGAAGCGAGACTTTCAAAGATTTTGAACGAGCTTTGATCGATCATCCTGACGCATTCAACCTGCTCCTGGTTGATGCTGAAAATTCGGTACTCGAAAAGGACCCGCGAAACCATTTACAAAAGCAAGATGGCTGGAACTTATCAAGCTACCAGGAGAATCAATGCCATTTGATGGTGCAAACGATGGAAACCTGGCTGATTGCCGACATAAGAGCTTTGAAAGAGTTTTATGGGGCAGGCTTCAAACCAAACTCGCTTCCGAAACGGCGCGATATAGAGAATATTGATAAAGCCGAGTTGGAAAAAGCTCTCAAGGAAGCTACCAAAAATAGTAAAAAGGGTGAGTATCACAAAACCCGCCATGCGTCGGAGCTTTTGCAAAAAATAGAAGTTGGCAAAGTCCGCAAAGCAGCACCCTATTGTGAACGGCTTTTCCAGGAATTGCTCGAAAAGCTAATTACTTAGCCGCCGTCCCAAGCCGCACCCCACACAACAAGGCCGCCGTCCCAATCACCAATGCCAGACTGAAAGGCTCACCCAGAAAGGCAATTGCCATAATCGCGGTAAAGACTGGCGAGAAAAGCTGGATCGTGGCAGCCTGATTGAGGGTCAGGTCTTTGAGGATCGAGTAAAAGAGCGCAAAACCAAGCGCCGAAGGCACGATCCCGATGTACAAAATAAAAAGCCACGCTTCGAGTGAAAGTGAAAAAAGGCTTTGCGGTTCGAGCAAGAGCAACAAGACCCAGACTGGGGCGACCCCAATAAGCTGGTTAAACCCGGTTGAGAGCAAGCTTGCACCGGGTCGCGGACTGCCATAGCGTTTACCCCATAACCCGTAGATACCCCAGCCCACCGCCCCGACCGTCATTAGCCCCAGGCCAAGCGGCAAATTGCTCCCCTTGAAACTATCTATCAGGTGTTGCAAATCGCCGCCACTGATAACGATTACCACCCCAAACAAGGCGGTTACAATTCCAGCTACTTGTCGCCAGCCAAAGTTCGTGCCAAGCCAGAAATGCCCGACCACCAGCATAATAACCGGGGTTAGGGCAAAGAAGTAGAGGCCACCCAATGTCGCTGTTATGTAAAGCAAAGCAACGTTAAAACCGAGAATAAACATGCTTATCAGCACGCCGCCCAATAGATAAGCCCGCCAGTTGCCCACCAGAGGTAATTCAAGTTTATGCCGTCGTCGTTGCCCCAATCCAAACAGGAGAAGGGCGAAAGTTCCGGCCAGGGTAAAGCGACACACCACCAGCGTAAGGGGGGTAATGAGGTGTTCGAGGTAAAGATGTTTGGAGGCGACCGTCGCGCTGGCCCAGGATGCCACTACCAATACCATTAACACAACCGGCTTTGAGATTTTGGGCCGCCCGCCGATCCGGACAGGCTTCACCAATTCAATTTCTTGATCCGTTGGTTTTATCATGAATTACTTTCTAAACTGCTTTCTATAGGGTGAGCGCCAGATTTTTGCACGGATTCAAACCGTAAAAATGAGTGATCGTGAAGACCCCGCTCCAATCCACTCAAAAGTATAGGTTAGAAAATTTTCTGCGGAATTTTCTAACCTATACCCACTCCTCGGTTTAGAGTGTGGTACAGCCTGGCTAATTTGTAAAATTCTGACGCGCACCCCTTTCTATAATGAGGCTTTTAATGAAATTCTTACTAAGGCATTATCCTAAGTCGCCGGACGGATTTTGACAAATAAGATAGGCTTTGTCAAGCTGGGGCTTGTTTCGGGCAGTTAAACCTAGCATAAAAAGAGGCGAAACTCCCTAGTTTCGCCTCGCTTTTGGCTTATTTTTCCGGCTTACTAATGAAACAATTCGTCTTTGTGATGCTCAGGAATGTGGCGATGGCGGTGTTCGTGGGCATGGGGGTGATCGTGTTCGGGATGACCGCTATCGGCGGCGGGGATACCCTGATCGGGTAGCGATGCTGTACCGGGAACCATGCTATGCAAAGCGGGCGCGGCAGCACTCAGACGACGACGAGCCAGCAAAGGCCGGACGGTATTGGTGTAGATCAAGGCTATCACAAACAGCGAAGCGTGGGTTATCACGATGGTCGCCCCGGTTGCCCAGTTCAAATACCAACTGGCATAAACCCCGCTCACACCACCGACCGCCCCGACGATAGTCGAGATGATTATTAGCTTATGGAAGCTATCGGTTAGCAAACGGGCCACTATTGGCGGGGTAATCAGCGAGGCTGCGATCAGGGTGACACCGACGATTTGCATCGAAGCGATCAACAGTGAAGCCAGCAAAAACGAAAATAGCGCATCCATCCAGCCGATTCTCACGCCGTAAACCCCAGCGACTTCCGGGTCAAAGGTCGTAAAAAGTAGCTGTTTGTAGAAGATAAAGATCAAGACACAGATCATTATAGCCGTCCCAATCACCACCCAAACATCCTCATCCCGAATACCCAGGATGTTGCCGAAAAGGGCGGCATCAAAGTTGGTACGGAAGTTGCGGCTAACACTGATGATAATCACGCCGACCGCAAAGCTGGCGGTTGTAATGATCCCAATAGCGGCATCCGCGCCGATCTTGCGTTTGCGGCTGGTCCAGATAATCAGCAGGGCCGATAAAAAGCCCCAGGCGCTGGCCCCGATATAGAAATTCAGCTTGATAACATAGCTGACAACCGCTCCACCGAAAATGGAGTGGGACAGACCGTGACCGATGTAGCTCATCCGCCGCAATACGACGTAAACCCCAACCAGCCCGCACATAGCCCCGATGATGATGGCGCATAGAAAAGCGCGTTGGACAAATTCGTATTTAAATGGCTCTGCCAGCCAGCGCAGCGGATCGTCCCAAAATGAGATTGCCAGGGTCATAAGACTCCTTCTTTCCGGGTAGCCCCATTCAGGGTCGCTGTGAGGGGTACTTCATTCTCGATTACCAGCAAATGCCCCCGATGGCGCACAACATCCAGATCGGCACTATAAGTCCGGCTCAATATCTCCGGCTTAAAAACTTCGTCTGGCGTACCCTGAGCGATAACCGCTCCATTGATACATACCACCTGCGGTAGATAAGCCGCAACCGAATTCAAATCGTGGGTCGTCAGGACGATAGCGATGCCCTGTTTGTTTAATTCGGTCAAGAGCGCCAACACCTCGTTGCGGGTTTTAACATCTACCCCACTGGTCGGCTCGTCCAAAAGCAATAATTTAGGGTTGCTAATCAGGGCGCGGGCCAAAAAGACCCGTTGTTGTTGCCCGCCCGAAAGCTCCCGAATATGCTTGTGAGCCAGTTCTTGCAAACCCAAGCGCTCCAGCAAGCCCTGGAGAGCCTGCCGGTCGGCCCGACTGGGCCAGGGTAGCATACTCATCGAACGGATGCGACCCATCAATACCACCTGCTCGACCGTAACCGGGAAATTCCAATCGACCGTTTCAAGCTGGGGTACATAACCGATCCCAATCGGCCTACGCCCCGCCCTCAACGCCGAACCATTGACAATCACCTGTCCGGCAGTCGGCGTAACCAGGCCCATTATAGTACGCAGCAAGGTCGTCTTACCCGACCCCGACGGCCCAACCAGTCCGGTAAAGACCCCTTCGGGCAAGTCCAGGTTTAAGTTGCGAAAGACGCTCTGCCCCTCATAGCCGCAACTTACCTCTCGCAAAGCTACTACCGAACGCTTCTCGGTTGTTCCCATTTTTTCCTCTTTAGAGCCGATCCCAATCGTCTGCTGGTAGGGGCGACCATACAACCAATTGACAGGTCGCTCCTATTGGGATCGGTTCTTACTGGTGGTCAGGAGTTTAGTAGCAGATTGCTTCAACCTAAACTTTCTAACCACTGACCATTACTTGCCGTAAGTATTAGCGGCGTTAAAGCCCTTCAAGTTATCGGCCTTGCCACCCAGAGCCGCAATCATTGTAACAGTATTTTCGAGTTGCATACCGACGTAACTATGCTCCGGGGCTTCCGGCTTGCCGGGCAGATCATCATCGCGCAAAGTATCGTAGAATTTGACGTTGGCTTCTTTGGCAATCTGCTCCAAAACTTTGGACGGGAAAACTTCCGACCCAAAGATAGCAGGAATCTGCTCCTTCTTCAACTGCTCGATAATATCGGCGACTTCCTTAGCACTCGGCTCTTTGAAGTCGGCAGGCTGGATCGCCCCGATAACCGACCACTTGAAGTGGTTCGCCCAATACGCAAACGAGTCGTGATAAGTCACCAACTTGCGGTTCTTCTCCGGCACGGTCGCCAGGGCAATCGCCATCGCTTTATCCATCTCGTTCAACTGGTTCAGGTAAGCCTTCAGGTTAGCGGCATAATAATCCTTACCAGCAGGGTCTTGCTTCGCCAACTGATCGTTGATAAGTTGAGCATACTTTTTGGCATAGTCCGGGTTCATCCAAAGGTGCGGATTGGGATCGCCCTTATCTTTAGGGAAGGAGAAATCGAAAACCCATTCCTTTTCGGTGATCGTATTATCAGCCAGCTTCAAGATCGGAGTGTCCTTTTTTTTGGTGCTGTCTGCCAGCTTGAGGGTCGGGGTTTCCAGGCCGATCCCATTGACGATAATCAAATCAGCCTCGTTCAAAATCCGGGCATCCCCTGCCGCCGGTTCAAAGGTATGCGAGTCAGTGCCGTCTGGGATCAGCTGGGTCAGGTTAACCCGATTGCCCCCAACATTCAGGGCAATATTGTTAATCGGCGCGACGGAGGTTACTACGTTTAACTTCTTGGTCGGGGCAGCGGCAGCAGTCGCGGCAGCCGTAGTTGTTACAGCAGAGGTCGTCGGCACCGCAGTCGTAGCAACAGCTGTAGTAGCCGCCACCGTAGTTACTGCCGCAGTCGTCGCCGAGGCGGTCGTTGCTGCCGCCACAGTCGTCGTCGCCGCTGTTGTCGCAGCCCTGGTGGTAGCCGCTACGGTTGCAGGAGCCGTCGTATTAGTAGCATCGCCACAAGCCGCCAGCAAAATGGCAGTCAGCAGAACCAGCGTTATTCCGGGAGCCAGACGCAATTTTCGGTTAGTCATAAAAAAGTCTCTCCTGAGTTGTGTTCCAATAATGTAACTCATAATGATGCAATTCATTGGGATTGCAAATGCTTGCATCTACTTCTCTTATTGTACGCTATTATAAGCCAAAGAGATGTACTTCGCAACGATTTTAAAGTGAAGAATAGAGTTCATATCTGTACATAAAGTCTATTTGTGCCGGGCTTTGGAGGGGAATTAAGAAAGGTTTACGGGTCAGGAGCAACCCCATTGAAATAAGGCAGGCTTTACAGCAAATTGCAAAGGCATCGGGCTGGCAGGGGCGACCCTATGCGGCAATTGCTCCAAATAATTACAGATCGACTTTCTAATTACTTGGAGCAATTGCCGCATGGGTCGCCTCTACACAATAAAAATGGCCTAACCTCGGAACGAAAGCACGGTGCTAACGATCTTTTTGTTTGAGCGAGCCGCATTTGAGGCGAGATAAGCTTCAAATGCGGCGTTCTGCAATCCGGTCGCGATAGTTGGGTAGGCGTGGATCGTCGCCAGAATGCCACTAATCCCCAATTTGTGCTGCATCGCCAATGCGACTTCCGCCAGCATTTCTCCCGACCGCGCCCCAACCAAATGCGCTCCCAGGATTTCTTCGCCCTTTTCGTTCAGCACTAGCTTGATGTAACCATCCGTTTCGCCTTCGGCCTGGGCGCGATCAATCTCTTTCCATGGGAACCGCAATACCTGAATTTTGCCATGCTGTTTGCGGGCTTCTTCCTCGGTCAGACCGACGCGGGAAGCTTCCGGGTCGGTAAAGGTCGTCCAGGGAACGACCCGATAATCGACCTTTTTGCGCCCAATCGGAACCAGCGCATTGCGGACGGCTACACCACCCTGATAAGCCGCCACGTGGGTAAACAGGTAGCCGCCGATCACATCGCCAATGGCGTAGATATTATCGGCCTCGGTCTGCAAATAATCGTTGACCTTGATCCCCTTCGCGTCGTACTTGATACCGGCCTCTTCCAGCTTTAATCCAGCAGTATTGGGGGTGCGTCCCAGCGCCAGAATAATCTCGTCGGTGGATATTTCTACCACTTCGTTATCGACCCGTTTCGCCAGCACGATTTTCTTATCACCCTCTTTGCGAACCTGTTGCAACCGCGTCCCGGTCAATACCTTTACGCCAGCACGGGTCAGGACTTCGCTGATAATTTCGGACATTTCCGGCTCTTCTCTGGGCAAGATGCGGTCTGGCCCCTGTAACACCGTCACCTGGCTACCCAACCGGGCAAAAGCCTGGGCCATCTCGACCCCAATCGGCCCACACCCCACGATCACTACCGTAGGCGGCAGATGCATCAAATCAAATACATCTTCGTTGGTCAAATACCCGGCCTCTTCCAAACCTTCTAAATTTGGCACATTGGGCCGGGAGCCAGTGCCGATGATAAAAGCTTGAGCGGTCAGGCTCTGACCGTCCAATAGCAACTCGTGAGCCGATACAAATTCGGCCTGACCAAACTTTACCTCCACATCCTCGACGTAAACCTGCTCCGCCTCGCTCACACGCTCGATCACCCCTTGAATCCGAGCGGTCACTTTCGCCATGTCAATTTCTAGCTTAACTTCTTCTCCGCTAACGGTAAACATAGCCGCCTCACGCGCGGTTTGGACGATCTTGGCAGCGTGGATCAGACTTTTGCTAGGCACACAACCATAATGCAAACAATCGCCCCCTAACCGTTCTTTGTCAATCAAGCAGGTACGAGCGCCCAACGCTGCCCCCACCCTGGCCGCTACTAATCCACCTGAACCACCCCCAATTACGACTAAATCATACTGGTATTTTGACATAGCTCTCTCCTACTTTTTATATTTTTACCCCAAAGCCCGCTCCAGCGGTCGATAACTTTCCCTTACCGAACCGATCCTAGAATTACCATTTTACAAAACCTGTCCAATAAGTTTACCGTTTCAAAACAGTACCAGTTTACCATCAGAATGTTAAATTTCCAGACCAAAAACTGCTCATTTCTTACTCAACTTGAGTATGCTAAAATTAGGCTAAATCGCCAATAACTTGACAAATGGCTAATCTTGACTTATTATACTAACAAACTTAACTTACTGATGTGCAGACCGGGGAAAGAGGTAAAAGTATGAAACAAGCTGAATTGGACAAGCGTGGGACGCAGGGCAAAAATGAGTTGTGCCAGGAGATCGAGCAGGTACAAGCCGAGGTGAACCGGCTGGCCCTCCAAATTAGTACCTGCCAGGGGAGCGAATTTCATTACATCTGGACAAATCTGGCGAATGCACGGGCCTATCTAGCCACCGCCCTAGAAGCCAGTCGCCAACTCAAGAGTGGCCCCTTGCCGCTTTCTTACGAGATCTAACCTTATCAAACAATTTATCAGTGTTAAAACGGCTTTAATCCTTTTGAACTGCCTTAGATTGAAGCCGTCTTTTAGCATGAGCTTTTAACCTACGGCCTTTTTAATAAACCAATCGGTATTCCTAATTCTTTAACCCATCTCTAATTTTCCAACCTTAACCAAACCTGGCCCTCACAAAAGACAAATGGCTGTTGTAAAAATAGCCTGATCTGACTCGAAGAAGAAGCCATAAGCTATGACTTAGCTAACTCAAAAACTGTGATTGTAGGCACTGGTTTTAACCTAAATGAGTGTATAATTCACACTAAGGTATTTATCATCCGGTTCTACAGATTGCTAGTAAGGTGCGATCCGTTATTTGTGAGACTTTTGCAACTGATTTTATTAGTCAAGCAGTTTAGAAGGAGAGTATCTATGAAAAAACGTATTGTATCTCTGTTTATCATGGCCCTGTTGACAAGCGTCCTACTGGTGGCCTGTGGCGGAGATGCTACCGTTCCTACCTACACTGGCGGTACCAGTGTTACCATGCCGGACGCACTCAAGACCCAGTTTACTTCGGGGATCAAGGATGTCAAGAACGCCAAAGTCGAAGCCTACAAGACTGGCGACGACACCAACAAGGTTAAGTCTTTCTTCACCGACAACTTTAGCAAGAACGGTTGGGACGACAAGACCAGCGAAATGGGGGCGGACGCAGCCAAATCGCTAGACCAACTCAAAGGCTTTGTGGTTGGTTATCAGAAGGATAATAAGGCTGCTATTATAATGGGCCTGCCTGGTTCCGCTGCCAGTTTGATCGGGTTTACCGGCGTGACCGATAAAGACACGCTTTATATGGTCTTCACGGGAGAGAAATAAGTCCTCCCAATCAGATAAACTTCAGAATAAAGCTCTCACAGTATTTAGGTGAGGGCTTTTTTTTTGAACTAAACTTTAACCCGGCTATAACAGGATATTAAAGACTTCTTAAAGTCCTATTAACATCTCTGCGCTATTATAGCCATGAAGGAAATACAAATAGGTAGAGCCAAAGGTTCTGCAAGCTCGAAAGCACTTATCCATTGAATTTAAGCCATAGTGCTGAGTGGGTCAGCTCCTCCAGACCCTCTCAACATCTCTTCCCCTATCCCCTCAGGTTTAGCTGCCGACCCCTCTTTAGGTGTCAGGCAGCTTTTCCTATTAATCACTTTTTCTTATTTTCCTTACTCATCTCTTCTCCAAACCTTCCTTTATAGTCAGCTATAGTCAGCTTGAGATGGGTTATAATTATATAAAACCTGTCTTAAACTAAAGAAAGCGATGCTGTGAGCAGGACGCAAGCGGGCCAATCAAACTAGCCAGTCACAGGGGACTATATTTTAGCCTGTTTACGCCCGTATGGGTGTGTACATCCCTGTTAATTTAAAGGAGTAATGCTATGCGAGGTGGAGCTTCAACCGACCCCAAGTGGATCGAAAATGAGATTGAGATGCTCGAAAAAACGTTGGGCATGTACCAGATTTACGCTGCCAGTGCTGCCAAAAACAAGCAGGAGCAGGAAGGCTGGAAAAAGCGGGTAGCCGGGTTGGAAGAGCGCATCGAAGAAGCGAAAAAGAAGCTGGGAAAAGCCCGCAAAATCTACGCTCTTAGGGTCGGGGCGTAAGCGGGTTGGCGAGGGCGGTCGGCGCGACCGGGTTGCCGACCGGCGGTTGACCGCCCAGGTAAGACGGGTCCGAACGTATCCAGTAGACCCGTTCGACCGCCCGCGCCGATAAGAGCAAACGCGGTTGGGCTTGATCGAGACTATTCAGGACAATCGTACCATCACTGTTTTTGCGGATGGTCGCAAAAGTGCGCCCAAAGGGAGACCAGGCTGGACAGGTTGAGTCGGAATAGCTACTGACGACCGAGCCGTCCGGCCTGGTTATGACCAACACGGCCCCATCGTAGTACGAAAAATAATTACCGCCCGGCGATAAGCTCGGACAACTCACTTGTGTACCCGACAAGATGTTAATCTTGATTAGACTTCGGTTAGTCACATCCCCACTTGCACCCGCGTTACCACTAACATTACTAAAAGTGACCAACGCCACTCGGCTACTATCATCCCCGTAAGGATTGTTAAAGCGGTAGAAAACGCCATCGCTGCGTGGTAGCCAATCCAAATCGTAAACGGCATAACCCTGAGGCAAGCCAGTCCAGATTACCGGGCTACTCCCCGCCGTGATAGCCAGCACCCCCACTACCGATACGCGGTCGGCAAACGCAATATAGCGACCATCGGGCGACCACCAGGCCGCTTGCAACGGAACCGGCACATACGAGCGCAACAGATTATTAACATCAATAAAAGCTTCCGGCAGCTTATCGCTATCTAGTAGCGTGCTAGTTTTGCCGTTAGCAACAGTATAGAGCAATAACTTGTTGGCGGCATAGCTTCCCAGATAGACCGGCGGATAAGTCGGGGTCGGAGTCGGCGATGGCAAAGCTACCAGATTGAGGGTCGGGGTTGGAGTCGGAGTGGGGGCAGGCGTAGCGCTCGGACTTCCGTTTGGGCTGGGTTGTAAAGTCGAACCGGGCCGGATAATAAACGAGGTCGGGCTGGCCGCTACCTGTGAGGGACTAGGGGTGAGGGCCGCCGGACTTGGACCGGGCGGAGTGGTAGCGGCCGGGGGTTGGGCGGCTTCGGCGTTAGAGCCGCGTGTGACTGGCAAAAGCGAAGTACCGGGCGGGGTCAGATTGATCGTCGGGCGGGGCGCTCCGGCCCGGGTCTCGCCTCGGCTCAGGTAGGCCAGGGTACGGCTATCGGGCGACCAGCCCGGCCCAAAACCATCGCCCACTTTTTTCAAAATAATTTTCTCGGTCAACAAGTCGGCAATCCAAACCTCGCTCCCAGCCAATAAACCACTCTCACCCGCATAGAAATTGAAGGCTACATAACGACCGTCCGGCGACCAAACCGGGCTGGATATTTGAAGGCCGCTCCGAACTGGGGCCGCCGTGGGCGTGGGTGGGTTTGGGCGCGGAGTAGTAGTTTCGGGCTGGGGGACGGTCGGCAAAGGCGGTAATTTCGCCGGAGCGCTCAAGCGGGCCGAGCGGGTCGCGCTAAAAACCAGCGTGCGCTTACCCTGCAAATCCACCGTCCACAATTCAGCGGCCCGGGAGACATACACCAGCCGATCACGCGCCAGACTCCAGCTTAAAACCGAATCGCTGCCGATGTCGGCGCTATCGGTCAGCTGACGACGATTGCTGCCCGTATCATCAATTAGCCACAGATTGCCGGCCTGGACATAGGCCAGTTGACCGGTCGGGACGGCGGTCGGGGTCAAATTGGTTTCCAAAAAACCAGCCGTCGCGGTCGCATCGACCGGGCGAGACGAGGGCAAAGGGGTGTTAGTCGGGAAAAGCGGTGGCGGACTGTCAAAGGCGCGGGCGGCATCGCTGGTCGGGGTCGGGGTAGTCGGCCCACCCCGCGCCGGAAAAGGCGGGGTCGCAGTCGGGTCGCCCGGCAAATCGACCTGGCTACGCACGGGAGGGCGCGGTTCGTCCCCACAACCGGACAAGACCAGTGCGGTCAACAGCCAAACTATAAGGGCCAGTCCCAACTGGTTTCGTTTTAAGGGCCAGGATTGCCTGAAAGAGAATTTGCTTCGAGCCACACGAGTCGCCTGTAATCTAAGTTATCCAGCCACCAACCGTTACGACACCCTTTTAGTTTACATAATTTCGAGCAGAAGGTCAACCCCCTTTCTAACTGGATTTTAGACTGACTATTAAATTTAAGATTTGTGGGTGGCCTGATAGCGGGCTAGATGCACCTCAACCGCCCTTTCGAGGTGGGGAAAGTCATCGGGCGGGGCGGGATAATCGCCCAATTTGGTATAATGGCTGACAAAGCTGCGCACGTCGCAAGTACCGGCGATTTTAAGGTTGTACCACATCAAGCGCATAAACGGCCCGCCCTGGTCGTAGGCGCTATTGGCCTGCATCGCAGCCAGCGCTTTTTCGTGATCGTAAGCGACCCGCCGATGTTCGACGTACCAATCGGCCTGGCGCTCGTCCCACTCCGCCAGCAGATAAGAGGCCCGGTGATCCCCATCAAAGGGCGCTCCGACCGAACCGCAATTGGTAATGGTCATTCCCCGCCAGCGAATAATCACCGGGCGATGGGTATGGCCCGAAATCCAGAGGCGGGTCGGTGCAACCTGCCCCTCAAAAATCTCGTTCAGCCGAAGTTCGTCCAAATCAGGCGTAAGGCCCTCGGTCTGGTGGCGGGGCGAACCATGCACAATCGCGACTTGCGAACCGTCCGGCCCCGCCAGGGTCGCCTGCCGGGGCAATTCACGCAACCATTCCAGTTCCTCTCTGGTAAGCTGGTTAGTTGTCCAGATCGCGGGAGCAAACAAAGTTCGGTAGGGCGGCTTCACACCGCCATTTTGCAAAGCCGCGTCCTGTTCCAGCACATACTCCTCGTGGTTCCCGGCGATAATCACCGCTCCAGGCAAAGCACGTATCAATTCGAGCGTTTCGCGTGGAAAGGGGCCGCAGTTCAAAAAGTCGCCCGCTACCACCAATTGCACGTCTCCGCCCAACCGACTAATATCTTCCAAAACGGCTTGTAGGGCGTACAAGTTAGCGTGAATATCCGAAAAAGCTGCTATTTTCAAGAAGTACCTTTCTTATTGTTCGAGGGTTAATATTACTGGTCTGCGCTTTAAAGATTAATTTTTTAGGTATCAGGTCTCAGGCTTCAGGTAAGACTTAGCCCGGCTAAAACCCGGTACCTGATACCTGCTACCTGATACCTACATTATCTCAGGTTTAGCCTTTTGTGTTCAGGTCAATAGCATAGCTCAGGCAGAGGCAGCCTCATTTGAGTCCAGATGACTTGCCCAGACCTTGAGAGCCTGCGGAGCAACATAGCCGGGCCGACCCAACAGGCCCACGTGATAAATCCGATCCAGAACGTGATTTTCGGCTCCTGGCACATGGGCCGAAGCCAGCGTAATTACCCCATCGCCCCACCGTTCCGCCCGTTGGGGGTCAAGCGAACTATAGGCACGGTAGGCCAAACGCTGCTCGATAGAGCCGTCGCGCTGCCCAAAAACCGATTTACCGATAACCGATACATAGGTGATATGAGGGTAAAACGCACCGGGATAATTCTGGTTGGCGAAGACCGCGCTACGTCTGGCCCAGGGTTCGGCGGTAGTGTAGGGAGAACCCAAAAAGACCACTCCCCGCACGTAAGGATTGCCACCACAACGGCTTTCGCCATAGGGTTGATCGCCCATCCAAAGGCGAGCAATCCGCCCACCTGCGCTATGGCAAACCAACCAGACCTTTTCGGCCCCGGTCGTGCGGCGGGCGCGTTCGACCGCCTCGGCGACTGCCGCCAACTGAGGCCGGAAAGACTCGTCACGGGTCGTCGTCCAATCCACCAAATTGATCCCGGCTACAAAACTGCGCCGCCGATAGGGTGGTTTTGCCAGCAGGGTTTGCCAGCCCGTGTAATTATTCGGCCCGCTTAGAAAGCCGCCCACAATCACAACCGGCTCTAAAACTTCATTCATTTGTTTCGATAGCCCTTACTAGGTTAGATAAATAATTGGGGTCGTCTTTAGCGACCACCGCTTTAAAGCCAAGTTCCGGGTACTGGTGAGCAAATTTACGAAGGTCTTCATCGCGTGAGAAAAGGATCACCCGGCACTCCTTGACCGGTTGAGCAGCCGAAAGCCAGTTACACAAATCAAACCCGCTTATATCAAGTAGTGGCTGTCCACTCCGGTCGCGCAAAAGATTATGACCACCCAGTACCAGCACATCCGGCGCAAAGCCTTTTTTGAGCATAAAACTGATCTGATCCTGGAAATCGAGCAAATTGTCGGTTTCCACCCCAACCGCCTCGTGACCGTTACTTCGCAAACAGTCGCAAACCTGTTCCATAATAGTAGGTGCATCATCCGCGTAAATAATTCGCATCGGTTGATCCTTTCGGCTAAAACTAAACTAAAATTGTATTGTAACGACCCCAGTTATCCCAGTATATTATACGTCCCGAAAGTGGCAAGGGTTTCAGCAAAAGACCCTCGATGGGCTTCATTAGCCTGATTATCAAACATCACTATTATCGCTATCCTGATCGATTCCGGTCAGCTTTTCGAGCAAAGCTTCGATCCGCTCAAGGCGAGTTTCGAGGGCCAGCATGCGGGCCGAGAGCGTTGCGGTTTGCATCTGGTTAGCCGTGCTACTGCCGAGCGCCAGCTTGCTAAGGTCCTCGATAGAACGGGCGACGGCAGCGTTAAAATCGACCTGCTGGGCCAGGATCGGCTTGACATACCAGCGCGTCGAGATCGAGTTAAACCGTTCGCGCCAGGCTGCCACAAAAGGCAACCGCGACCGAAAGGGCTTTTCTTCGACCAGCCAGCCTTGTTTGACCTCGGCAGCGTGGGTTGTCAACCGTTCGACCAGGGCCGCTTCTTGCGGGTCGCTAAATTCGGTTTCAAAGGCCGGGTCATAATGGCTAAACAGATCGTTAGCACTAGAATATGTTTTCAAGATAACTTTCTTCTCCTGATTGGGCAAAGTTGAAAAATTAAGGCTAAATGAACGCGCCGCCGCCCGGTAGACTGCACCACTCGCCGCTCGGTCAAGTTCCGCCAGCGTGCCTTGCAAGCGGGCGCGTTCCGCCGGGACGAACTCTTGCAAAAGGGTACGGCTGTCGAAATTTTGTAAGACAAAGCGCAGCCGATTACGATGAAGCGCCCGGTAATAGCCAAGTTCGCGCCCGAAAGTCGCCCCTTCGTAATGGGAGGCGACAGCCTCCGCTTCGTACCAGACCCGCCAGCCGGCAGCCCGCGCCCGCCAGCACAAATCAACATCTTCGTAATAGCCCGGAAAGTAAGCCGGGTCAAAACCGCCCAGCGCTTGCAAAACCGTGCCACGCAAACCCAGCGCCGCCCCCGTCACAAACTCGACCTCGCACGACTCGTCCCAACGTCCGTCGTTCGGTTCGCCATAACCAAAATGCTCGGCCAGCGCCAGCCCGTAGCGCAGCAAGCCCCCGGCGTGCTGAAGCGTGCCATTACGATTTAGCAGCTTGCAGCCGACCACCCCGACCCGCTCGTCCCGCTCAAAGGGAGCCACAAAACGGGCCAGCCAGCCAGCCGGAAAGCTCATATCCGGGTTTAGCACAAGATATAGGTCGGCCTGAGCCAATTGTTCCCAACCCCAATTCGCCGCTCCTCCATAACCCAGATTGATCGGAGCGGGCAGATAGCGCAAGCCCTGGGCGATAAAAGGCGCAGCCACTCTTTCGGTCTCGCGGCGGGTGGCCTGATCGGGCTTATTCTCGACCAAAGCGACCTGGGCCACCCTATAGTTTGCTACCTCGGCCATCAGGCTGGACAAACATTCCGGCAAGAACGCAGCGGAACCGTAGCTGACCACCACCAGCGAAACCGATTGCATCAGCGTCCAGCCTTTGTTTCTTTGATCTGCAAATATTTTTCGGCCTGAACGCGGAGCGAAGGGTCATCGGCCTGTTTAAGATATTCGGTGAAGGCGGCGCGGGCTAGGTCTTTGCGCTCGGCCTCCCAGAGCGTCTCAGCCCGTAAGAAAAGCTGACGGGGTTGAGGCCAGACCTGCCGGGCGCGGTTATAGTTCTCCAACGCCAGATCGTACTCCCCCATCTGGCGATAAGCCTCGGCCTGTTCGTTCAAAGCCGCCAGTAGCCCTATGCGGGTCTGGACATCTTTAGAATTGGCTTCCAGGGCGCGGTCGAAAGCCGCGATAGCCTTATTATAAAGGGCGACCGCTTTGGCCCATTCCGGCGCGGTCTTTTCCTCGCCCTCGCCACGCGGATTGGCCGCGCTGCTGGCCTCAGCATTCAACCGCACGCCCTCATTACGCCAATGCGAAAGGCTGGCCTGACTGTCGGCCTTGTCCGGCACTAGCGCCGACAACTGCTCTCTGGCGACCCCGCGCAAGTAATCGCTTTCGCCGCGCTTGAGATATTCGGTAAAATCGTTGCGGGCCAACCGCTGGTCGCCTTTCGCCAGATAGCTTAGGGCGCGATAATAATAATCCTCTGCCCCGGCTGGATTGAGCCGGATCGCCTGAGAAAGATCGGCTAGTGCTTCGGCGTGATTATGGGCATAGCGGTGCTGATGTCCGCGCTGGCTATAGGCCGCCGCCACTCCTAGCCGAGCGGCCCGACCGAGTTCCGGGTCGTCGCCTGCCAGTTCACGCGCCTTTTTAAAGGCTGCCAGGGCTTTATCGCTTTGCTCGATAGCCTGGGCCGGGGCAAGGCTGCTACACTCTTCCAGAGCTTGCTGGCCCTCTTCCAACCAGCGCCGGGCTTCGGCTAGGGCCTGGGTTAGATCAGGGTCGCCGCCGGGTGCGTCTTTGTCAGACCCTGGAACCGAAAATGTCATATTTGTTCGCTTTCCGCTTCTCTTTACAAATCTAAACTAAGTTTAGCCGATTCGAGGCCGCTTTGCAACGCCAGTTTTATTTGTGCAAAACTTCTTCTGGTGGGCGCACCTTGCGAAAGACCGCAAAAATACCCAGATCGTAGACGATTTTGAGGCTACCAGCCAACAAAAAGGGCCATCCAATAGCCGGAACCGCCAAAGTCGCCCCGGTAAAAAGCGGAGCTAAAGCCGTCGCCGCATTCCGGGCGACCGAAGTCAGCCCTGCTGCCGCCGACCGTTCGTCCGGCGCAACTATCGCCATTGTGTAAGACTGCCGAGTTGGCACATCCAGTTGGGAAAGCAGGTGGCGGAGCAACAAAACACTGATCGCCAATTTCAAATTTGGCATGAGAGGAACCAGCAGCAATAACAGATTTGAAGGTAGATGAGTAAAAACCATTGCATTCAAAAGGCCAATTCGCCGGGCCAGTGGCGCTGCGGCCAGAAATGAAAGGGTTGTAAACAAATTGGTTCCGAAAAAGATTGTGCCTAAAAGCTGGGCATCGGCTCCATAGCGCAAATAAAACCAGTAGGCCACCAGCCCCTGTACTACAAAACCGCCCGCAAAAGCGTCTAGCGCGAACAAAGCCGCCAGCTTTAGTACCATTCCCCGCGACCGATGCAAACCCAGGCGGGTGGCGGGCCGAACAACCTCTCCGGTGGTCTGGACTTCTATAGCGGGCGAGAAACGAGCGAAAAGGAACAGCAATCCAAGCGCCGTTACTACATAGCCCCAAACCAGCACTCGATAACCGACCAACGGGGTCAGCCCACTAAACCCCAGCAAGGCGACCGCCAATGCTCCTAGCATCCCGGCGAACGACCCGACCAGATTATAGGCTGCGAAAGTGCTGGTGCGCTGTTCGTCCGGTGTAACCTGGCTCAAGACGGCCTGCTCAACCGAGAGAAATGGCCCGACCTCTTTGCCAGAAGGACTGATTGTGCCAACAATTGCAGCGATTATCAAAAGCAGCACGTTATCGGTCAGGGCAAAGACCACCCCTGCCAGCGCCATCAAACCTGCTCCCACCATCAAAATACGCCGACGGCCCAGACGGTCGGCGTAGGCCGTCAGCCAGACGGTCATGATTGCACCACCCGCCAGCGCCGCCGTGAAAATCGTCCCAATACTAGCCGTATCCAGCCCTAGCGCCGCCAGATATAAGGCCAATATCAACGATAGAAAGCCATAGGCGAAATTGCGGGTCGCGCAAGTCGCAAATAGCATACGAGCGTCCTTTGAAAATCGTCTAACTTTGACAGGCGGCGGGGCCAACGGAACTGCTCCTTGATCCATCGATTTCCTTCCTCCCCAGAGTTCATTGCTAACTGGCCTACAACTATTCCTACAAAATGAACCAATGATTTAGGCTCACCTCTCAGCTAAGAACCGATCCCACTACAGCTAGTTGCAAAGACATTGGGCTGGTAGGGGCGACCCTTGTGGTCGCCCTCGGAGACCGTGCCGGGTGTTCACGGGCGATCACAAGGGTCGCCCCTACCAGCAATCAATTGGGGTAGGCTCTTGATGCCAGATATTATACCAGTTCGACCAAACCGCCTTCCTCCGCAAAACTTCACACTTTAGCAACACTCCGGGCTAGAGGTTTGATTGACAAGCGGCGGGCTAGTCTTTATTATAGATCATTGAATGACTAATTGATTAAGTGTCGAAGTAGCCAGAAAGTATCCGGCTAAACAGGAAGGGCCAACGGTCAGACCAATGAAAAAACACGAAGTAAGCCTGGATATGGTAGAACAAAATGCTACCCTCCAGGAGATTAAAGGGGCAATGCCAAACGAGGCCCAAATGCAACGGGTCGCCCGTATTTTTCAGGCTCTGGCCGACCCGACCCGTTGCAAGATTATTTTGGCCCTCACCCGGCACGAGTTATGCGGAACTGATATTGCTGCTATAGTGGGCGCGTCGGCTTCGGGCGTATCGCACCATCTAAAAGGTCTCAAGGATATTCAACTGGTCAAGTTCCGGCGCGACGGCAACACGATCTATTATTCGATAGACGACGCCCACGTCGGCAACCTCTTTCGGGAAGCCTTCTCGCATCTCGATCACGTCGATAACGCCCTACCCGACCATCACCTTCAGCCACCCGCCCTGAGCGAAATTGGCCGTTAGATCGTTTATTTCAAAGCAGAAATCGAAGAAAAGTATGAAACTCTATAATACCCTGACCCACCGAAAAGAAGAGATTACCCCGCTAGAACCGGGCCACTTTAAGATGTATAGCTGTGGCCCGACCGTCTATCGGTTTATCCACATCGGCAATTTACGGACTTTTTGTATGTCCGATTGGCTGCGCCGGGCGCTTTTGCGGGCGGGCTATCAAGTCACGCACATCAAAAATATCACCGATGTCGGTCACATGCGGGTCGAAATGCTTGACCAAGGCGAGGATAAGCTGATCGCCCAGGCCCGCAAGGAAGGCAAGACCAGCGCCCAGATTGCGGCCTTCTATACCGAAGCCTTCCTGAACGACGAACGCAAGCTCAACATTCTGCCCGCCCAGGTCTTCCCGCGTGCTACCCAGCACGTTCCCGAAATGCTCGAAATCGTGCAAGGGCTGGTCGAAAAAGGGGTCGCCTACGAAGTCGAGGGTGACGTTTTCTTTGACATCAAACGCTTTAAGGGTTATGGCAAACTGAGCGGCAATCTGTTGGAAGGGCTGATCGAAGGGGCCAGAGACACCACCGACACCCGCCGCCGCAACCCGGAGGACTTCCCGCTCTGGAAAAAAGCCGAACCGAACCGCGAGATGGCCTGGGATAGCCCCTGGGGGCGCGGCTTTCCGGGCTGGCATATCGAGTGTAGCGCGATGTCGATCAAGTATCTTGGCCCCCATTTCGATATTCATACCGGCGGGGTCGATAATATCTTCCCGCATCACGAGGACGAATTGGCCCAAAGCGAAGCCTACACCGGGCAACAATTCGTCAACTATTGGGTACACGCCCAACACCTGCTGGCCGATGGCCTCAAAATGGCAAAATCGACTGGCAATGCTTATACGCTGTCGGAAGTCGAAACCCTCGGTTTCGAGCCACTGGCCCTGCGCTACTTTTATACCACCGCCCTCTATCGCAGCCGGATCAACTTTACTTTTACGGCCCTGCGTGCGGCCCAAACTAGCCTCCGACGGCTACGCGCCCGGTTGGTCGGGCTGTCTCAACGAAACACAGTTGAGCAGGCTATCGACGAAACCGCCATCAATCGCTGGAACACTGACTTTTGGGGTGCTATCGAGGACGATCTGAATCTGCCCAGGGCGATGGCGGTTTTCTGGAAGATGCTTCGCCAGAACGATAGCGAACTCAGCCCAAGTGCAAAATTACGGCTGGCCCTGGAATGGGATAACGGTGTGTTAGGCTTTGGTTTTGAAGAATATTTGCAAAACGAGGACTGGAAGAACCTGACCGACTCGCCCACCAACCTGGCAGGCTTAGAAACAACCCTTCGACAGGCTGTTCAGGAGCGGGAAGCCCACCGCAAAGAGCGTGATTATGCGGCAGCCGATGCGATCCGCCTCCAAGTTGCCGAACAGGGCTACGCGATTTACGATACCCAGAGCGGGCCGCTAGTCCTCAAACGCGATCCGAACGCCGAGTTCCGGGCAATCAGCGCGTCCGGGGCCGGGCCAAAATACGCTCTCAACCGGCCCGACCTCTACGAATTTTCGGTCAATCTACTGGCCCACAATAGCCGGAGCGACCTGGAACGCGCCATCGAAAGCATCCGACGGCATCGTTATGGGCGCAAGCTCGAACTGGTTATCATCGACAACGGCTCGACCGATGATACGCTGGATTACCTGCACGACCTGGCCCGGCATGGTCTACCGCATCGCAAGGGAGAAGCGGAGGCTGAAAAAGAAATCGGCTTGCAGATCATCTTTGCCGATCATAATTTGGGCTTTGCCGCCGGACGCAATGTCACGGTCGGGGCCAGCCGAGGCCGCTTCTTAGTTCTGCTGGATACTTCGATTGAGCTTAACGGCGACATCTGGAGCGAACTCGAACGCCGCTTGAGTGAGCCGACAATAGGAGTCGCCGGGCCATACGGCCTGATAACCCGCGACTTGCGCGAATTTGAAGAGGCTGTTGTATCCCAAACCGAACCGACCGATGTGGATGCCATCGAAGGCTATTTGCTGGCCTTCCGGCGCGAGTTGTGGGATCAGATCGGGCCGATTGACGAGAAGTTCCGCTTCTACCGGCTGATGGATATTTACCTGAGCTTCTTCTTTCTGGCGGCGGGCTATCGAGCCGTGACCACCCCGGAGGTCGCCCGGCAGATCATCAAGCATCCTCATCTTGAATGGTACAGCCTCTCGGAAGAAGAGCAGCGCACCAAAAGCAAGAAGAATTATGACCTCTTCCGCACCCGCTGGCATCACGGTCAGAGCCTGCTATCCATGAATCAAAAGCCAGGGATGCGCTGGTTCGGACACGATGTCGCCCGTCATTTGGCGGGAACGCACGCCCACTCGCCGGAAGAGTTACCCCCACCCGGCGTAACCCACACTCACAAACACCAGCATTGGGCCGACCACGATCATACTCATGCCCACTATCACGGAGGGATGAAGGATGAGGGATGAGGGATGAAAGATACATCGAATTGCAGAGAAATTGGGTTGGTAGGGGCGACCCTTGTGGTCGCCCATAGCCGTCAACGTAAGAATAATATACTATTAACGAATTGTGAGCATAAAGCAATCGAGTTCAAAGGCTTAAATCAGTAAGTTCTAGTAAGAGACTGAAACAATGCAACGGTATTTAGTTTTGAGCCTGTAATAGTTATACTCATAATTGGCTTATACTATGTTATTTATAAATTGACGGCTATGGGGCGACCCTTGTGGTCGCCCGGTCTGAGTAGTTACACTAAATTTTAGTTTTCTCTGCGTTCTCTGCGTCTCTGCGGTGAGTAATTATAAGTAAGAATTGACCACTGTTATATTGACCACTGTTATAAGGAGAAGATCATTGACCATCAAGGTACTGCTCTACGGACGACCGGCTAACACTCTAAGTGAAATGGGTCGTCAGGGTTTTAGCGAATATCTGGCCCAGAGCGGTAAAATTCAACTGACGATTAGCGAAGAATTTCCGAATTCGGCTGAGTACCTGGCCCGTTTCGATGTGATAGTGCTGGCTGCACCCTTGCCCGAACTAGGAGCCAGTCGCATGCTGGTCGATTTTGTCAGTCGGGGCGGCGGGCTGGTCGGATTGGGCGATAGCGCCGATAATTGGGCCGGAGACGAATTGCTGCGCTCGGTTTTCGGGGCTACCGAAGGGCGGCGCACTCCCGCGACCGAACTGATCGTGCGCGTGCCGACCAGCCTCGATCACCCGATCACCCGCCGTCTGTATGCCGGGTATGCCCACGACCACTACGCCGGGCTAGACCTTGATACCGCCTTTGCCCTACCCGAAGATAGCTTCTGGTTGAGCGACCGCTCGGACGACACGAGCAACGGGCGACAGCCTTTGCTGCTGGTTAGCTGGCAGGGGCGACGGCTGCCGGTAGCCTGGGTACAACGGGTTGGGCAGGGATATGTATTCCAAAGCGGGCTGGGACAGGCCGCTTCAAGCTGGAACCATCTGGCTTTTCAGCAACTGATCTTTCGAGCGATTAGCTTTGTGGGGAGCGCAGGTCAGCCAGAAGGTGGGCCGATCCGGGTGGCGATGCTTGGTTATGGCGCGATTGGCTTTGAACACGGCACTGCCGCCAGTCAAGTACCGGGGCTGGAATTTGCCGCCGTTTGCGACCGCAATCCGGCCCGGTTGGAAGAGGCTCGTCACGCTTTCGCGGATGTGCGTATCTATGAGGATGCCAGCCAAATCGCCCGCGACCCGGCTATCGACCTTGTAATTGTCTCCACCCCGCCCAACACCCACGCCAGCCTCGCCCTGCAAATGTTGGAAGCCGGGAAGCACGTCGTAGTCGAAAAACCTTTTTCTATGACCACCCAGGAAGCCAACGCGATGATAAGTCTGGCCGAGAAAGTCGGGCGGGTGCTGACGGTTTACCAGTGCCGCCGTTGGGACCCGGACTATCTGGCGATCCGGCAGGCTATCGAGAGCGGAGCCATCGGCGAAGTCTTTCACCTCGAAACTTTTATCGGCTCGTTCAGCCATCCTTGCGATTACTGGCACTCGCAAGAAGCAATTTCGGGCGGAGTTTTCTACGATTGGGGTTCGCATTACCTGGACTGGATACTTGGCCTGATACCGGGCCACGTGCAGAGTGTAAGCGGCTTTGCCCATAAGCGGGTCTGGCACGATGTCACCAACGAAGACCAGGCGCGGGTCTTGCTGCGTTTCGAGGGCGGTCAAGAAGCCGAATTTATGCACAGCGACATTGCAGCGGCTCTTAAGCCCAAGTGGTACATTTTGGGAACCAAAGGGGCGATTGTCGGACACTGGCGCGAAGAGACGATCAAAAGCCGCCGTTGGAGCGGCGATTTAATCGAAGAACGGCTGGCTCCATCCGAAGCCTTGCCGGTTTTGCAACTTTACCAGCGAGCGCCGGGGGCCGGGGGTGGGCAGGTTCACGAGCAAAGGCTGGCTTTGCCGCCCGCACCGATCTTTCCTTTTCATCGCAATCTGGCAAATCACCTGCTCAACGGCGAACCACTGGCTGTCACACCCCAGCAAGCCCGCCGCAATATCGCCGTGATGGAAGCCGCCAAACTCTCGGCCAATCAAGGTGGGGTATTCTTGCCGGTCGAATATTAGGATAACGGTCAGCTATTCCGGCGAGGGTTGTAAGGGGGATTTAGCTGGGCGGGGTTGCCGTCAGGTTTACGTTTTGGACGGCAAAGCTGATACAACGCACATCGGGGCTGCCGGGTATGTAGTCAATCGGCTGCAAACAGCCCTCCACCGAATGTAACTCGATAACATTCGGCCCGGCAACCAGCGTCAGAGGGAGTTGGATCACAAGTGGCTTCCAGGGTTCGCGGCCCTCGACCCGACCTATCGGTTGACCGTTCAAGCGCACCTCAATTGACTGGGGCCGAATATAGGGTGTAAGTAGCAAAGTCAAATTGGTTGGGCCGGGCGTGCCGGGCGTGACCAGCAACCGCGCATCTTGCTCGGCCAGTCGCAAAAGCTGACCGTTATCACTCTTACCCAGCCCGGCGTTCCAACCCTCGCCCAGCCGAATACGATAATTTCCGACGGCGACTGGCGGGGGTGCGCTCGGCGCAAGCGGCAACAAGCGCCAGGCCAGCAATCGTTCGCCCTGCACCATCTCCTCCGAAGTCGGCAGGCCAAGTTGCTCCCGCACATAATCATAGATCCAGGCAAAGGCCGGACGATTAGTGCGGACGATCACGTAGCCAATCTTCTGCTCGGTCAGCATCTGGCGAAAAGTTAGATCAAGCGGAAAAATATCCGGGCCACCGACTATTTTGAGTGGCTGTCCATTATTGATGACCGCCGAACTCTCCGCCGGATTGAACATCCCCAAATAAGTCGCCCGATCCCAGGAGAGGGTCATGCGGTTTGAAATGCGGGTAGCGACCCCCCCAACCAACCGCTTTTGGTGCAGCGTTTGGTAATAAAGGGGCTGGCTGCGAGTATCCAGCGGCAGTTCCAGCACCAGAAAATCGCCCGGCTCGGCGGCAATCTGCCTATAGACCTGTGGTATTTCGACAGCGATCAGGGTCATCGGGTAGCTAAAAGTCAGCGTTTCCGAGAGCGCCAGCACTAAAACCAGGGCCAGACCTACCCAGGCAACCGGCCGTTTTATTCTGCCATTCAATTTTTCCAGCAGCCAACTGAGCGTAAAAGCCGCCAGCACCGCCAGCCCCAGCAGCACCACGATCCCAAAACGATTGGGCGCTCGGAAGGTTCCCAGCAAAGGCAGCTTGCCATATATAAAACCGTAGGGCATAGTTGGCCCGATTTCCTGCCCACCGATATGCAGACGCGGCCCCAGCGCCAGTACAAATGCCACCCCGACCATTAAAGCACAAAAAGCGGCCCAGCGATTGCGTATCGTCTTTAAGAAAGGCGCAATCAAGCTCAACCCTAGCACGATATAGCCAGGGAAAACGGCCTGCTCGATAGAATAGCTGGTTTTGAAAGTGCTATAGATCGGCGCGGTCAGCGCACCATAAAAAGGGTTGCGACCAGTCGGGAATACAAAGGCCAGCAAATCAGCCGAAAACTCCCGCACGTCTCCCGCCCGTTCGCTGATCGACCGTCGCAAGTCCGGGTCGAGATTCAAAAAGAAACTGTAAAAGGGAACCAGTCCAACCACCCCGACCACCAGCGTCAATATATACCAGCGTTGGTTATACCATTTCCAAACCGTCCGCCGCTCGGTAATCCCAACCCAGGCTAAGAATAAAAGTGTTACCAGCAACACAAAATAGCCCAGATAGTACAAATCGGACAGCGCCGCCAGAATTAGCCCTAGCGAAGCCAATAGCGCATTGCGTAGTCCGGGCTGGCGCTGCAAACAAAACAACCGCCACAGGTAAAACGGTATCCACTGGATCGTTACCAGTCCCAGGTGGCCGCCTGCCCGGTAGAAATGGTAAGTCGAGAAGGTAAAGAAGAACCCGGCAGCAAAGGCCGCCTGCCGGTTGCGCCCTGCCAGCGCTTCGTCCGCCAGACGGTAGGCAAAGAAGCCCGCCAGGGCAAACGATAGCAAAATAGCGATGTTATAAGCCGCCAACGCCCCAAATAGCTTGATAACAGGCCACATCAATAGGCCATTTATCACGCTACTGATAAGCACCTGCACATCTGGTAGCAAACCGTACATCAGGCTGCTACGGCTGGGGTCTAGCCCCTGTTCGAGCGCCCGCCCGTACCACCACATATACCAGATATTCTGGTAGCTATCGCTGGTCGGCAAACCGCCCTGAAGATGGCTCCCTAGTTGAAAAGTGAGCGGGAAAGTTATAACTACCGTCAGCACCTTATACAAACCCAGGGCCACCCAATGCGGATGCCGTTGCCAGATTGCCGCACTCTGGAGCGTAGCGGTCGGGGGTTGATTTAAGCGTGAACCAGATTCAATCATCCAATTTCTGTGGAGCAAGCTATAAGTAAGCAATTTACGATTTCGGCGCTTATTATAGCATGTAAATAAAATTGCCTCTTGCATCTGACGCTACGTCATAGGTTATAATCTGAGCGGAAATAATAAATCAAATTGTCGGAAGGGAGGTCACTAAATTGACTGAAACCAAAGTTATTAATAATATAAAAGAGGCTTTGCAGGAGTTGGGCGTAACCGAAAACACCCTTAGCCCCCAGGAAAAAGAAACCCTTGATAAACAGGGTTATCTTGTCTTACCGGGGCAGATCGATAAAAAAGGGCTGGTTGAGTTGCGCGAAGCTTTCGAGCGCTTGATGACCGAGAAACAAAGCGGGGTCGTTAGCACTGCCCGACCGGAGCAAGGCACGTGCCATATCGATAATCTAATCAATAGAGAAAGCGTCTTTGATCGTATCTACACTAATCCAAAGCTGCTGGCGGCAGTTTATCACGTACTTGGTGATGAGTTCAAACTGAGCAGTCTTACCGGGCGCGACCCTTTGCCGGGTTACGGACAGCAAGGACTTCATAATGATTGGGGGCCACGTGGAATATTCGAACCCTTTTATGTCGTAAATTCGATCTGGCTGCTGGACGATTTTACAGCCGAAAACGGGCCGACCCGCTTTGTGCGGGGCAGTCATTTAACCTGGCAACAGCAACCACCCAAAGCGATCACTCAGCCGCTTTTCAAACATCCCGACGAAGTTTCGCTGATTGCGCCTGCCGGGTCGGTCGCCATATTCAACGCGCATCTGTGGCACAGCGGGACACTCAATCGCAGCAAGCAAAATCGCCGAGCCGTGTTCGCCCTCTTTACCAGCCGCGAACAGCGTCGTTATACTTCTATACACAACTCGTTTGAAGCAAATGTGTTCGAGCGACTTTCGTCCGCCGCCCGCTATTTGTTGGGTTGAGAGTTATCTCTCTAATACTTTTGAATAATAAAAGGGAACCTGTAAAGAGTGTATAATAAGACCCTGACTTATTCACATCAATCTATTGCTATTGACATTCTCTTATGAGACAACTACCGTAATTCGGGGTTTAAGAAAGCTGCAAAAGGACGGTGAGAGTGGTATCCTTTAGTTGAAAAAGACGAATGGAGCGGTTGCCGTGACAACAGTACGGTAGCTCACTATCAAATCAAAGGGGGCGGTCATAGTTATCCTGACACCATCGCCGGTCGTCCTAGCGATGAAGTAATCTGGGCCTTTTTATCCCAGCACCTGTTACACCCCTAAGCTGGCTACTTTATTATTGTCGCGTCCCTCACCCCGTGCTATGAGGGGTGTACGTCAAATTTTTGCAAACTAGCCAGGCTGGGCCACTCGCTAAACCGAGGTTGAATATATATTAGAAAAATTTTCTGCGAAAATTTTTCTAATATATACTTGAGTGGTTTGAAGCTAGGTTTTCACAATCTCCTATTATTACTGTTTGAACCCGTGCAAAAACTGACGCTCAGCCCGCGCTACGCGCAAGCGCTTGAGTCATAGGCATAAGTTTGCTATAATGAATCCAAATTATCTAAAAGCTTTGAATTTCTTCGATAAAATGCTTTTCATCTATCTAAAGCATAGCAAGGTGGAACGTGTGCGTTTGACCTCCAGCCGGGCTGGAGCAGCAAAATAGTGGCCTGCCCTTCCGAATTAGCCAGCGTTTTTGGTAAGTTGGTCGGAGAATAGCGGCCCTTAGTTTTGCTTTAACAGTTTGCAACTTTGCTTATTGACCTATGAATACCTTATTAGGAGGAGAAAATCCCATGCGTTGGCGACGATTCCTTAGTTACCTGACTCTAGGCGTGTTCCTGGCCGGGGTATTAGCTGCTTGCGGCGACTCGACTGCGACGACGGTTCCGGCGGCTACTACCGCGGCGGCTACAACGGCCGCTGCCGCCACGACTGCCGCTGCCGCCGCGACGACGGCTGCCCCCGCCGCGACAACTGCCGCTGCTGCCGCGACGACTGCCGTTGGTGGTAAAAAAGTTGACCGGGTTGTGACCGGTGGAACCTTCCGATGGACGATGAGTGGTGAACCAGATAGCCTCGACCCCTCGATTGCGACCGCCCAGGAATCGGTCAATATGATTAACGAGTTGTTCGATGGCCCGACCGAACTGGATAGCAACTTGAAGGTACAGCCCGCACTGGCCGAAAGTTGGACGATCAGCCCGGACGGCAAGACCTACACCCTCAAAATCCGCAAGGATGTAAAATTCCATAACGGCGACCCACTCAAAGCCGCCGATCTGATCTATTCCTGGAACCGGGTGATCCAGTATGAAAAGGGCGAATACAATTTCGTCTTTGACGGCATTGTTGGCTACAACGAAGCAGTCAAACTGACCGGGGATGATCGTAAAAAAGCGACCGTTTCCGGCTACAAAGCGGTCGATGACTACACAGTCGAAATTCAACTGACCCAGCCTGCTGCCGACCTGTTGCTCAGGATGGCGCTTCATCCCTGGAAAGTGGTTGACAAGGCGGTCGTTGAGAAACTGGGCGACAAGTGGACCGAAGCGGGCAACCTGGTTGGAACCGGAGCCTTCACCCTCAAAGAGTGGAAGCACAATCAGAGTATCCGCCTCGAATTTAACCCGAGCTACTATGAAGGCCGCGCCAGCATCGATGCCGTATCGGTCGAGCTTATCAAAGAAGGTGCGACTGCCAAGCTGAAATATGACAACGGCGAGTTGGACGCGGTCGAAGTACCAGTGGCCGACTTCTCGAAGGTCAAGAGCGATGCCAAGTACAAAGGTCAAGTCACCCAAATCCCGCGTACCCGCACCAACTTTATCGGCTTCAACTACACCGATGGTAAAGGGCCGTTTGGGAAGAGCAAAGACCTTCGCAAGGCTTTCTATCAAGCTATCGACCGCCGGTTGATCGCCGAGGGTGCTTTGCAGGGGGCCGGTCTGCCCTTGAACACGCTGCTAGTACCCGGTCTGCCCAGCTACAAGCCGTATGATGCTTATCCATTCGACCCGGCTAAAGCGAAGGCCAGTCTGGCTGCCGCCGGTTTCGATACCCCCGACAAGGTTAAAAAGCTGGAAGACGACCTCAACAACTTTGGCCCGGCTGGTAAGAGCGGCGGTTTCGCCTATACCCCGGAACGGGCTGGTTGGCAGCAAGCTTCCGAGAGTTATGTCCAACAGTGGAAGCAAAACCTGGGCATTACTCTCAAGCTCAACCCGGTTCCGACCTTTGCCGAGTTCCGGCAACGCCGTACCGGGGATGGCGAGTTCCCAATTTACTTCGGTAGCTGGGGCGCGGACTATCCCGACCCGGCTAACTTCTACCAGCCTTTGGCCGGCTGCGACGTGAGCGGTATCCAGGTCATCAAGTATTGCAACAAAGATTTTGACACGGCCTGGAAAGCCGGTGGAGCCGAATCCGACTCGGCCAAGCGCGATGTGCTCTACCAGCAGGCCGAGAAACTCTTGCAAGACGATGCGGCCCTGATCCCAACCTACAGTGGTGTTTATACCATTTTGGTGCGGCCTAACGTCACCAACTGGACTTACAACCCACAGGGCAACACCCGCTTCAAAGAAGCTCAACTCAAGAAGTAAATAGTTGTCAGGTATGAGGTGTCAGATTTTAGCTGATACCTCATACCTGACGACTGACATCTAACGGCTGAAAGGTAATATGGGAAAGTATGTTATCAACCGGCTCTTGCAGGTTATACCGGTCTTTATCGGGGTTACGTTAATTACCTTTGTCATGGCCCATAGTATTCCCGGTAGCCCACTAACTAGCGAGAAGTTATCCGAGTCCGCCCGTAAGCAGATCGAAGCGTCTTATGGCCTCAATCGGCCTCTTTACGAGCAGTATTTTATTTATATCTTCAACTTTATGCGGGGAGATTGGGGGCCATCTTTCGAGCGCAAAGGCACCCAAACCGTTACCGAAATTTTGTTTGGCTACAAAGGAACCGAAACCAGTAATACTCCTTTCTGGCTACAACTGGTAGGAGTGCTGGCTGTAACTGTTGTAGTAGTAGCCGGGTTGGGCCTGGTTTGGGCGCAAGTCAAAAAAGTTGATTGGCTTGGTCTTTTCCGAAGCTGGCTGCTGCCGACCGTCTTACTCACCCTGAGCGCCTATCTTATCTTTGTAATTTTTACGCTGGACACTTCTAAGGCCGGGGGCTTTTTGTTCTCGTTGCGGCTGGGTATTATGGCCTTTGCTTTTATGCTCATCGTAGGTATCCCGCTGGGTATCATCGCCGCCCTCAAACAAAATAGCTGGCTCGATTATACTCTGACTACTATTGCCCTAGTTGGTTTCTCGATCCCAAGTTTTGTGCTGGGCCTATTGGCCCTGATCGCGGTCGTCTTGATTAACGCCTGGTTGGGTACTAATTTTTCGATAGCACCAAGTTCGCCCACTACCGCCGATCTAATCCTGCCCGCTATATTGCTGGGCGCACGCGAAGCCAGTATTATCGCCCGGTTGACCCGCTCCAGTATGCTTGAAGTGATCCGCCAGGATTATATGCGGACGGCCCAGGCCAAAGGGTTAAACAACCAGCGCGTCGCAATTGGACACGGGCTAAAAAACGCTTTTATTCCAATCCTGACGGTGTTGGGCGACCGCTTAGCCGGGTTGCTGACCGGTAGTGTTACTATCGAGCGCGTCTTTAACATTCCGGGGATTGGCTATTATTTTGTTTCCAGCATTCTGGTTTTGGATTACCCAATGATTCTAGGCACTACGGTGCTTTACGCTATGCTGGTAGTATTTATCAATCTGGCAGTCGATTTACTATATGGTTATTTCGACCCGCGTATCAGTTATGCAAAAGGGAGCGCGGCATAATGGCGAAAAGTACTAAAGAACGAACAGATCAGGCTGATCTGCCCGGCGCGGCGGCTGAGGCCGCTCGTACCTTACAAGCCCTATCCAATAAAAAAAGTAGCAGCCTATGGGGGGATGCCTGGAAGCGGTTGCGCCGTAACAAGCTGGCGATGCTTGGATTGATCGTGATGGCTTTGTTGATCCTGATGGCGATTTTCGCTCCCTGGATCGCCCGCTACGAAACCGATCAGAACTTTTACGACCGCAATTCGCCCCGGCCCTATAGCGAACAGAATTATCAACCCCCTTCCGCCGATCACTGGATGGGAACGACCGGGCAGAATTATGACCTGTGGGCGCGGGTGGTTTATGGGTCGCGCATCTCGCTCAGTGTTGGGCTAATCGTACAGGCCATCGTACTCTTGATCGGGCTACCGCTGGGCCTGATCGCAGGTTATTTTGGCGGCTGGTTCGACATCATAATTATGCGTATAACCGATATTTTCCGGGCCTTCCCTTATTTGCTGCTGGCGCTGCTCTTTTTGTCGATCTTTGGCAGCAGCATTGCTTGGGTTTATGTCGCTATCGCGATTAGCACTTGGCCGGTCATGACCCGGTTGGTGCGTGGTCAAATTCTGGGCCTGAAGAACAAAGAGTTCGTCGAAGCCGCCCGCGCGGTGGGCGTAACTACCCCGCGCATTCTGATTAAACATATCTTGCCTAATATTCTTGGCCCGATCATCGTGGCGGTTAGTTTTGGCGTGCCGGAAGCGATTATTATTGAGGCATTTTTGGGCTATATTGGGGTCAGTGGCGACCCGGCAGCACCCAGTTGGGGCCGCCTGATAAGTGAGGGCCGTGAAGCTTTCCAGAGCAATCCGCCTACAATCCTGCTCTTTCCAACTCTGATGGTAGTTCTAACCGTAATGTCGCTCAACTTCGTCGGTGACGGTCTGCGCGATGCACTTGATCCAAAGCAAACCAACGGTCGCAAGTAAATAAAATCAGGAGAGGTCAGGTTATTATCTGACCTCTCCTGGCTGACTTAAAACCTCTGGAATTTAACCCCGGATATAATAATTATAAGCAGCCAGACCTATCTGGCTAATAAATTTGCGGGCCGAATTCCAATCGCTCTGGCGAGTGAGAACCGTAATAGATAGGCGCTGCCCATTGGGTAGATAGACCAGGCCGGTATCATTGGTAACGCCAGGGAAATTGCCGGTCTTATTGGCAAAGCGGACGGTCGGCGGCAATAGAGCGCCAATCCGGTCGCGGGTCGGCTGACGGCTGGTCAATTCGAGCATCGCCGGGTCGGAGGCCGGGCCTAAAAGCTTTTGGTCGGCCAGCCGAGTAAAGAATTGGTCAAAATCCTCCGGGGTGGCCTGGAACTTATAAGTATTGCTCAGATCGGCCCCTTTAAATCCCATGTCAGCGACCAACTGTCGCATATGGGCCGCCCTGACCTGAAACAGTAACATCAAAGAGGCCGTATTATTCGAGTTAACGATCATAGCGTGCAACAGATCACGCACCGCCATACTTTGCCCTATCGGTACGATCAAAACCCCAGCGTCTTCCTCAATACTATACGAAGCGATTTCCGAAGTAAGGGTGATATTTGTGTCGAGGCTCAGCTTACCCTGCGAAATATCCTGATAAACCGTCAGCATCACAAAAAGCTTATAAAGGCTGGCCGTCTCGAACAATTTTTGTCCGTTAATAGCGACCTGTTCGCCTGTTTCGAGGTTATGCACCAGCAACCCAAATTCGGCGTTTTTGCCTAGCGAATCTTTCAAGTTCTCGGCAATACCTTTAATTACGGTTTCGAGCGAAGCGGCAGGAGTCGGGGTTGGGTTCACCTGGATCGGGGTGGGGGTCGGCATGAAAGGTGGGATAGTCACCAGAAAAGCGGTGGTAGGGTTGGCAGGGGCTAAATTATGGCTGACTGGCGGGGCAGCCTGGGCCGTCGGCACCGGAGAACTATCCGACGATGCCACCAAAGCCAGCCCACCAACCAAAGCGAGCAGACCCACCCACATACCAAGCAACGGTAAACTATGCCGCCAATCTCGGGGCGGTCTTTTCCGGCGACCCGGTCGCTTTTTCGAGGGGTCGGGCGGCGGCGTATTTATACGAAAAGTTTCAGTCGGTCTTTCTTGCAACATTATTGCCACTCAGGTGGAATTTCAAAGCTAATATTCGATGTACCGTCCGGGTTAGTAGAAAGCCGAGCGACCCCGGCCCGTTCCAAAGCCATAATCAAGACCGGGTAAACCGGCCCGTCCTGATAATCTTCCAGAGCGGCGTAGATTATCTGAGAGATACGGGGCTGTTTGGGAGCCAATTCGATCAGCGAATAGGCCGCCCCCTGCATAATCGCCTCCCGGTTGAAAGCCGTGCCACGCAAAACCTCCGGCGTAGCTATCGCATCACCATTGGCAACCGCGATCACCCCGCGCAAGGCGTTCTCATTGCCGGTCGCGTAGAAAAAGGCCCACAATTGGTCAAGCTGTAAGGGATTGTCTAGGGCCGCTTTAGGACGCATCCCCGCCAGATCGGTTTCGAGCAAAGCCAGTTGCGGCGCAAGCTCTGTCTCAGGTGGCAAGGTACGCTTCAAAAAATATCGCAAGGCCCGTTGTTCGCGGTCTTTGCACAGAAAGGCGATCACCAGCAAAGCATTGCGACGCTCATCCGGGCGGGGAGCCTTCCCAAAGCGGCGGGCCAACCAACCCTGTCCGGTCCCGCCAACTGAACTGCCGGAGCGCTCCGAGAGCATATCATCGATAAAACCCTCCCAACCCGCCTCCCCGGTTGCATCTAGGGCCGCTGCGAAAAAGGTCAGCGTTATCGGGTTGGGTCGTCCGTTCTTGAAGCGAAAAAGACCGGCCGTCCAGCACTCATCGAACAAATCACGCAATGCGCCAGGGTCGGGTTGCTGGTAGTATTTTTGGATACGCACCGCCAGCGGCGCACGAGATTGCGGCGGACCGAACCGATTGAGGTCTCTCTGGTTGTCATTATCCGGCACCAAATCCAAACCCTCGCTATCAAAACATTGGACTGGTATGGGCCACCACACAGGGTCGCCCCTACCAAAATCGGGTCAATTATTTTGCAATTTGCTACAGCAGTTCGCCTGTAACCTTAACTAACGTAGCCAGCTACTTGAGCGGCTTTTTGTAATACTTGTAGACGCTGGCGGGCCTCCAGATCGTCCCAAACTTCGCTCATCAGCCCTGCCATTACGACCGGACGGCCCAGCGCCGTCTCGACCTCGGCAGGGGTCAGATCGTCCAGAAAGCGACCGCCAAAGCCTTTTTTATCGAGCATCACCTGGGGCAAGAACAACACTTCGCCCAGGTCGCGGCCTGTTAGTTCCAAAGCCTGTAGCGCGTCGATCACATCCTGCCCGGTCAACAGCCCGGCAACCGTGACGGTCGAACCGAGGGCCTGATTAGCTACCGTCAACAAATTGACTTCCAACCCTTCGACCGCGTTCAACCGCCGCATGATCGGCTCAAAGGTAGGGGTTATCAGTTCGGCAGTCACCAGGGTCGCCCGGATAGGTCGAGCCAGGTCAGGCGGTAGCTTCTTTTCGAGGCGCTTCCAATCGTCCAAAAAGCGACGCACCAGCCCTACCCCATTCTCGATCTGGTCGAAATCCTCATAATGGGCCTTGCCCGGCACTTCACGCCCACACAGCAAGTAAAACTCGTCCGAAAGATAGACAAAGGGCGTGCCAAGTGTTTTCTTAAAGCGCTTCTGCCAGCCATGCACCGCCTCGATCACCTCGGCGGCTTCCGAGGCCGTAAAAGGACGCATCGGCATCGGCCCATCTGCAAAACCGCGCCCGTGCGCCTTATCACTACGGCGGCGGTCGCCCGTATAACCCGGCCCACCGGCCAACCCAACCGGGACTATCGCGGCAGTTTGCACACCGGGATACTGTTTCGCCAGATCGTAGATCGTTTTTTCGAGCTGATCGCCATCGTTGACGGTCGGAACCAGCACCACCTGAGTATGCACCTGGATACCACCAGCATTAAGCCGGGCCAACTGCTCTAAAATGTCCGGGGCGGTCGAATTCCCCAGCAGGCGGCGGCGCATTTCCAGTTCGGTGCTGTGTACCGAGACATAGAGCGGCGTTAGCCGTTGCTCGATAATCCGCTGCCAATCCTCCTCTTTCAAATTGGTCAAGGTCACAAAACCGCCATACATAAACGAATAACGGTAGTCGTCGTCCTTGATATAGAGGGTCGGTCGGAAGCCTTTGGGGGTGCGATAGACAAAACAGAAGGGGCAGTCGTTATTGCAAACCCGGATACCATCAAAGGTTGGCTCGGCAAATTCAAGGCCGAGCGGTTCGCCCGCCGCGTTCTTTAGCTTCAGTTCGATTAGAGTGCCAGCCCGCTCGATTTTGAGCCGCAAACGAGGATCAGCCGCCTGAAAATGATAATCGATCATATCGCGTACCGGCTGACCGTTGATTTCCAATAGACGGTCGCCCAGGCGCACTCCGGCCCGTTCCGCCAATGAACCGGGCTTGACGCTGGTAATTTTGTCGAGTTCTTTACGCCTGCGGTTGTTACCTTCACCGGGCAAAAGGTTTGATAAGTCCAACCTTTGAAACTGCTCCTTACTTTTACTTCCCTACAGCCGCCTTTAACATTCTTATGTTAAGACGCTTGGCCTATTATAGCATAATCGAAAAGATGGTTCTACGGCAATCGCCCATCTGGTCAATGACCAAATGGGCGATTTTATCAGCAATAAGCTTCATTTTAGCTTAGCTCTTTGAAGCTCTTCGCAACCCCCGGCTTACTGCTCGAAACGAGAGCGACCGGCAGCCCGGTTATCTTCGCGGCGGCGCTGACCACCAAAGGACGGAGCCGATTGGCGACGATTGGAACGTGGGCCGCTCCGATCTTCACGCCGGGCCGGTTCGGGCTGGAAACCACGGGCCGGGGCTTCGCGGCGGGTGTTATCAAACTCGCGCGGCTGGGCCTCTTTACGGTTATTGTCGAAGTCGCGCGGTTGCGCGTCCCGGCGGTTGCCGAAATCACGCGGCTGAGCATCCTTACGAGCATTGCCAAAGTCACGTGGTTGGGCATCCCGGCGATTACCGAAATCACGCGGTTGGGCTTCTTTACGGTTGTTGTCAAAGTCGCGTGGTTGAGCATCCCGGCGATTGTCGAAATCGCGCGGCTGGCTATCCCGACGACCGCCAAACTCAGACCGACGACCGGCAGGCCGAGAAGCCGAGTCGAACGAGCGGGAAGACTGTTCGTTACGACGATCTCGATCAAACTGCGCTCCCGCTTGGGCCAGGGCCGCAATGCTTTCGGGCGTAGCACGAGGGCCAGCCCAGGCTTGCCGCTCGATCTGGACACCGCGCTCTTTCATAGTTCGTTCGATCTCACGCCATTTGGCCCGGTCTTCCCCGGTCAGGAACGTAATAGCCGTACCACTGGCCCCGTTGCGTCCGGTGCGTCCTACCCGGTGGGTAAATAGCTCGGCGCTCTCTGGCAAGTCGTGGTTGATAACATGGCTGATCCCGCTCACGTCCAGACCACGCGCCCCAACGTTGGTAGCAACCATGATCCGCACTCGGTTGGTGCGGAAATCGGACATTACCTGTTCGCGGGCGCTCTGGCTCAGGTTGCCTTGCAACCCGGCTACCGAATAGCCTTCGCTTTCCAGTTTAGCCGCCAGCTTTTTCACACCGTGCTTGGTACGCGCAAACACTAAAATCGGTTGGCTAGAGTGCGTATCCAGCAGGTGACGGAGTGCCACGCCTTTATCAGCCATACTCATATCGTAGACCAGATGGGCAATGTCAGGCCGACTATCGGAAGTCATTTCCAGCTTGATCGTAGCGTGAGTGGGCCGCAAATGTTTGGCGGCGGTCTGGGCGACCCATTCCGGCAAAGTCGCCGAGAAAAGGGCCGTCTGACGTTGGGCCGCAGCGGGGGCGGCTGAGATAATCGCCTCTACGTCCGGGGCGAACCCTCGGTCAAGCATCTCGTCGGCCTCGTCCAGCACCAACATCCGCAAACGGTGAAGCTTGAGCGTCCCCCGGTTGAGATGATCGCGCAAGCGGCCCGGCGTACCAACTACGATCTGGTAGCCACCCCTGGTCAGACCGCGTATCTGGCCTTCCATACCGGCCCCACCATAGATAGTGGTAATCCGCACGTTCGGCCCAGCGAGGGCCTTAAAGACCTGGGTTACTTGCAAAGCCAGTTCGCGGGTCGGAACCATAATCAAAGCTTGCAAATCGGAAGACTGGCGTTGTACCCGCGCCAATAGGGGCAAAGCGAAAGCGGCAGTCTTACCACTCCCGGTCTGCGATTGAGCCACCAGGTCTTGCCCGCTCATCAAGAACGGGATGGCCTGAGCCTGAATGACCGTAGGCCGCTCGAATTTGAGCCGACGCAAGCCATCCTGCAAGAAGGGTGGGAACTTGAAATCGGCAAAGGTTAGCTCTTTTTCAGCTTGTTCACCGACAATGGGTTGTTCTAAATCTAATACAGTTGTCAAAAAATTAATCTACCTCTCGTTATAAAGCTTTCCAAGCACACTTCAAGTTACATGCTCATTCGGAGTTCGCGGCGTACCTCCTAGTACCACCGATCCACGACGGCCTGAAAGAGCGAAAGCTTTATGTATTGTGCTTCCCAAATCGGACGCGGCTTTAGAGCTACGCCAGGAAGCTTTTAATTGCTATCACAATGTTGAACAAATAACGGTTGGGGGGAAAGCTTCTCATAATAAGAGGACAAATTAGACAGGAGGCCCGACTTCGTAATTAAGTCGGCTGAACATTCCCACGAGGCGACGCAGCCTCTTACCAGTACCAAAATAATTGTTCGTGAGGATTATAACACATTTGTCAAATCTTTGCTTGATATCGATCTGAGCCTATTTATGACGGTCTAAACAATCTTCTCTATCCTTTAGCTGCGACCAACCCACTCTAACAAACTGACCCGAATAATACATCTCTAAAGATAGCGGCAGGTCTTTCTTTGATAGTATAATGAATTTGAAAAAGATTATCACTAACCTTGTTAAGGTTTTCTCAATCAAAAATCAGATTTGCTTAGCTCTAATCGTAATACATTTTCGAGGCACACCTATTATGGCAGTTACTCACTTTGCGTATATATTCGATATCTTTTCTTTTGCCACTTCATTTGAGACTTTTCTTGACCAAGCAGATAATTTGTCTAAAGATCTATCTCAACGTCGAGATAGTCTAGAAGGCTTTATCGAGAGGTTCGCTCAACCTTGTGCCTCTCTAGATAAGCTAAATGCCGTTAATATTAATGGACCAGGAACTTGGTTACGTGTTGAACGAGCATTGCGCTTATTACAATGGAGTGATGAAGACATACACCTAGTTGTTCATGGTCGAAGTTTTGAAGAAATGTTAACGGAAAAACCTTATTATCTTAATCTTTATCGAAAAATGAAAATAGCCTTTTACGGTGGTTGGCTTGATATTAACGATGTTAACTATCTCCTTACACAATTAAAGGCCAATCGAAAGGATTTCTTGAATTTAAGTTCACAACAAACACTGGCAGCCAAAACTGCGTACAGTCTTTCTGGGGCTTATAAAACGGCGGTTAATATGCTACAAAATGCAAAAAATATTAACAAAGGATTGTATTTAGGATTGGAAATGTAACTATATGCCACCCAGTCCCAAAAGATTGTGTAAGTAGACAGAGAGTTGCGGGACGTGGTCTCATGAGGAAGGGCTAGGCTTGGCACGAGCTTTAATCAATAGTAGGGGTAGTAGCAGGGGCTAATTGCAATCAGATCACATATTCTATGCTTTATAATTGTAAAGTCAGAGTGGATCGACCAGAGAAATTACCAGCACCATGTTGGGGTACATTAATTTGAGAGGGCTTGAGAAATGAAGATGGATCGCGAATTATCACGAGAGATCAGCGACAAAATACCATTTGAACGTGGAATGCACTATTTTGAACGGGTTCGCCAGGCTTTACTCACCCAGGAGAGATTAAGTTCTGGGCTATATGTGGAAGGTTGGGTTGTACTAGATTGTAGAGATCGTGTAGAGGCTATACCATCCAAAAATGCCTGGATTGAACTTGGTGAAACGATAATAGATATACTCCCTAATTCTGGTGATTGTGAAATCGTGCATTTCCCCGGCCTACGCTTTACACGCGAGCAGGTTAGTAAGTTTCGTAAAGTACCCAGGTATAATCGTTATGGCCCAGCTGGTCAGTTAAGCTCAAAATTCTCTAAGGCATATGTAGAAGCAATAGATCTGTGCCTGGCACGTGGCTATCAGAAAGCACTAAAGGATGCAGGAGTAAAGAGACATGGTACAATTGGGAGGTTAATAGAAATTGGTTGTTTTTTCCCAACACTTATGGTGGTAGGCAGTATAATCATTTTCAGCGTAGCTCTTTTCAATACTTTAAGGGATCTTGTAAAGGATTTGCTTAAAAAGGTTCGTCGGTAATCTTAACCGAGCCAGATATTACAACTTGGTGCTAGGTCGCTTCATCGGGCAGGATAGTTATGGCGGGGAACCAATCAGCCGCCGCTATCGCTCAATCGCTTCGTCTACACGGTCAACAATCCCCTCAATGTATAGACCCTAGCGGTAATCAAGCGGTTGCACCACCTACATACACCACTCCTACTGGCGGATGCGGTGGATACGTGGCTTCGGGCAGGACAACGCTTAAAACCACCCGTAATACTACCGCCAGTTATTGCGATAGCTCCGATAGTGCTGGCAATAGCGGGTGGGGTGGTACTAGGGTTTTCATTGCTTGCTGGCAACCGACCCACGATCTTATCGCCGATATTACCCATAAAGATGCTTGCTGGTTTCTACACGAGCAAAGTGCACTGCCACCCCGGTTAAGCTTCTTTTTTTGAATTCAGTAACCCTATAAGGTCTGGCATAATTAATATATGGAAAATCAACAAATACAGAATCTCATACAAATCTTAGGAAATGAAGATATTACTATATTTCTAGACACTGTTGATAAGCTAAAACAATTTGGTGAAGTAGCAGTAATCGAGCTTATTAACGTTCTAAAATCTAGCAATAACCTAATTCGTAGCGGTGCTGTTTCAGCTTTAGCACTTATTGGTAATAAAAAAGCGGTTGAGCCACTTATTGAGAAATTATTAGATAATTGTGAAGATGGTTCCGTGCGCGTTAGCATTGCATGGCGATTATGGTTATTTAACGACCTAAACACAGTCGAGCCGCTCATAAAGGTTTTAAAGGATCAAAATGGGCTACTGCGTGCTAAGGCTATTTGTTCGTTAGGGCTGTTGGGCGACCAAAGAGCGGTCGAACCACTTATAGAGACATTGAATGATGAAAACCAAGAAGCTCGATTTGAAGCGGGTCGCGCTTTAGGCGAAATAAGGTCTCCAAATGCCACACAAGCTCTTATTGAGGCCTTACAGGATCGTAGTAATATTGAACGCTGGATATTTGCTGAAGCTTTAGGAAATATTGGAGATGCACGATCTGTCGAAGCTCTTATAAGGGCGTTAAACGATGAGGTAGAAGAAGTTGCAGTAGAAGCTAGTAAGGCATTAGTTGTAGTGGGTAAGGCTGCCGTATTGCCAGTAATCAGCCTTCTAAAAAATACCAATAGCGACCTTCGTTGGTGGGCAGTAATAATTTTAGGCTATATTAAAGATGAACGAGCTATCGCACCCCTTAAAGAAGTTCTTCATGATGAAGATCCAACTATACGTGAAAGAGCTACAAAAGCCATCGAAACTATTCAGCAATGACCAATACTAGGGGCAGTAGCAGGCAATTGGGTAAACAAAAAGGAGGAAAACCGATGTCATTAACTCAATCGCTCGAAAGACTTGTCGATATATTCGAGCATAGGGGCATCCCGATGCGCCAGCACCTGCGACCCGGACTGACGAGGGTCGCTGTACAGGCTGCCCTCAGTCCTTTGGGTTTGGCTCCACCGGAGGAGTTGTACGAGCTATATGAGTGGCATGACGGAATTGATGTGCTGAACACTCCTAGAAGGCTGTTTGCTGACCATCAATTCTTACCACTCGATGTTGCAGTTCAGGAGTATCACGATCTCCTTAAGTACAATAGTGAAATTGTGACCTCGATAGACCTGGCTCAATGCTTTCCGTTCGCTTTTTTTGAGGGGGATTACTGTACCATTTACTGCGATCCCACCCTGGTAGAAGGTCTACAATATCCGGTGATCAATATTTTTGGCGGTATCGCTGTCGCATATGAAGACATCGATCGGATGGCGCAAACAGTAGCACAGTGGTATGTGTCGGGCATTTACGACTCTTACCCAATCATAGATGAGAACTTATGTTCTATAATATGGAAAAGACTTAATCCTCATATACCATATCGCGCTACCAGTTTATAATTCCCGGCTGCCACTAAAGCCAGGGTAATATTGGAGCAGCTTTATGTACCCGCTTGGTTCGACTTCGCCTTTGTACCAGGATGGCGGAGGCGGACTGTGGTTTCACGAGGATAGGGCAGGCTCGGTCACTACTCATCAGGCCAATTCCTCATAACCACTTGAGGGAGGTTCTGCTACCCCTTCCGAAAAAGCCTACCCAGGTAATCCTTAACCCGAATAATTGTGGTATACCGTTCCGCCAATAGATTTATCTCCAACCCTTATTTGCTCTGCCTCTTTTTCTGCTATAATCTGCACCGACTATAGAATACTGGTTATAACCCACCAAAGCCTTAAAGGGTTAGTATTGGGTAAACTTTAGCCCATAAAATAACACGATCTGAGCGTCGTAAATCGTAAATCGTAAATCAAAAAATATGGTACAAACTAACAAAACTAAATCAGAGCGGCCCAGCATCGTCATCATCGGTGGGGGAACCGGGGTATCGACGGCCTTGATGCACCTCAAAAAAGTCTCGAACGTTACCGCTATCGTCTCGATGATGGATAGCGGGGGCAGCAGCGGACGGTTGCGCGATGAACACGGGGTTTTGCCACCGGGCGACGTTCTTAAATGTATCGCCGAATTGCTGCCGGAAGACGACCGCAGCCACAAATGGCGTGACTTGCTCAACTATCGCTTTCAAAAAGGCGAGGGCTTGAAAGGTCACTCGCTGGGCAATTTACTGCTAACTGCCTCCTATGATTGGGAAGGTGGCCCTTCGTTTGGGATCGAGGCGCTCTCCTGGTTGCTCAATCTGGAAGGGCAGGTCTTGCCGGTCACGCTCAACAATGTCGAACTGGTGGCCCGCCTTTCGGACGGACGAGAAGTCTTTGGAGAGACCAATATCGATTTGCGTACTCAGGACTTAGAACATAAGATAGAGTATATCAGCCTATCACGTCGCGCCCAGATTTTCCGGCCTGCCGCCGAAGCGATCCGCAATGCCGACAAAGTGATAATCGGCCCTGGCAGTCTTTTTACCAGCATTCTGCCCAACTTTTTGGTCGAAGGGGTAGCGGAAGCTCTAGCCGAGTCGAAAGCTACCAAAATCTATGTCTGCAATCTTGTGACCGACCCGGCAGAAACGGACGGTTACAAATTATCAGACTTCCTTCAAAAATTGACCGAATACTTGAAGGATGACGAATTAATTGATTATGCTATCGTTAATGACGGGCCGGTCAGCGAACTGGCCCAACGAATGTACGAAACCGAACACAAATTCCCGGTACAACCCGATCTTGAGGCCGCTTCTAAGTACGTTCGACACAAGATCCTAACCGGGGCATTTTGCAAAGGTAAGGCCGTCTTGCGTCACGACAGTGAAAAGCTGGCCCAGGTTATCTTGCAACTAGGCTAAAGGGAAAAATGCTAGACGAAATTGACCAGACTATCTTGCGGATGCTGCTGGCAAACGCCAAAACGTCGCACGCTGAAATTGCCGATAAGGTTGGCATCAAAGCCCCTTCCGTTTTCGAGAGAGTCAAAAAGCTGCAAGAGCGGGGCATCATCACCGGCTACAGTGCTTGTATCAGTGCCGAGAAATTGGGCAAACACCTGACCGCCTTTATCAGTGTCAGTCTGGAAGGCGGTTCGCGCTATGCCGACGAGAGCGGCGTGGTAGAGCAAATTAGCGTGGAAACGGCGGTCGAGGAATGTCATATAGTCGCCGGGGAGTCCTCCTTTCTGCTCAAGGTGCGGGTTAGCACACCCCAGGAACTCCAAGAGTTAATTACCCGCATGCGCCGGATCGAGGGAATCGCCAATACTCGCACGACTATCGTACTTAGCACCCCGGTAGACCGGCCTGTCTCCATCGACTAATTATTAAGCCTAGAGGTAACTACTCAACCGTGTCACCCTGAGCCGCCGCCCCCAGAGGGTGGTGAGGCCACGAAGGGTCTAGATTCTTCGGCGGGGAGCTATCTTTGGCAAAATCCAGGCCATCCCCCCGCCGAAGAATGACATGGGTGAGCAGTTACGAACGTGGTAAGTCGAAAGAACGGGCGAACCGGACGGCTCTGTGCTAAAATCAAGTTGTATCATGCGCTACTTCAGCCCTTAACCTAAATTAGACCCGATTGATAGAAAGGACTTTACAGCAATGACGATTGGTTCTTTGGTCGGCGCTCGCGTAAAACGCAAAGAAGACCCCCGGTTGGTCAGAGGTCAGGCCACCTATGTCGATGACGTGCAGTTACCGGGCATGCTGTACGCCCAGTTCGTGCGTACTCCCTATGCTCACGCTCGCATCGGAAAAATCGACAAAGAGGCGGCCCGGCAAATCGGTTGCGAGGTCTTTACCTGGGACGACCTGAAAGATGGGTTGGGGTTCAACCCACTACTCAAGAAACTACCCAACCGTCCGTTGCTGGCTGATGGTGAAGTGCGGATGATGGGTGAGACAGTGGCCCTCATCGTGGGGCCGTCGGCGTACCAGGTCAGTGACGCGCGAGAAGCCCTCGAAATCGACTACGAACCACTCCCGGTCATCATAGACCCCGAAGAAAGTCTCAAACCGGATGCGCCCAGAATCTTTGCTCAGCTAAATTCTAATTTGGCGCGAGTAATCGAAGGTGGGGATCGAGCTAAAGTCATGGAAATTATCGCCGCCAGCCCGGTCGTAATCGAAGAGCGCATTTATAATCAACGGGTCGCGGCTATTTCGCTTGAAACACGCGGTGTCGTAGCCGACTATAACGCCGGAACCGGTCAACTAACCGTCTGGCTATCCAACCAGGCCCCCCACCTGGCCCGCACCACCTTCTCGGAAACCCTCAAGCTACCCGAACATCGGATCAGAGTGATCGCGCCGGAAGTCGGGGGTGGCTTTGGAGCCAAGATTTTGGTCTACCCGGAAGAACTGATAGTGGCCGCCGCCGCCGTCAAGCTCGGCAAGTCAATCAAGTGGATCGAAAGCCGCAGCGAAAATCTGGCGGCGACTTATCATGGGCGTTGCCAAATCGATTACGTCAAATTGGGCGCAGACGAGCAAGGTGTGATCCAGGCCCTCGACCTGCGCTTGATCGCCGACATTGGAGCCTATGCTACCGACGATGGCCTTTTTATCCCGACCCTGACCACCCTGATGTCCTCCGGCGTATACGCTATACCCAATATCTCCACCCGGATCGAATATGTTTTGACCAATACCACACCCACCACCGCCTATCGTGGAGCGGGTCGCCCCGAAGCGACCTTTTTGATTGAGCGGGCGATTGATCTGCTGGCGGCTAAAATGAACCTCGACCCGGCAGAAATCCGGCTTCGCAATTATATTCCGCCCGAAGCCTTTCCCTACAAATCGCCGACCGGCGCGGAATACGATAGCGGCGAATATGCCAAGAATTTGCAGACGGCCCTTGATCTGGCGAACTATCCGGCCCTGCGTAAGCAACAGGCCGAACGTCGAGCGGCGGCGGGCAGCACTTTGCCGCGCAAGTTGATGGGGGTCGGGGTCGTGACTTATGTCGAGCGGGGCGCGATGGGCTACGAAAATGCGGTCGTGCGGGTCAACATTGATGGTAGCGTAACGGTCTTTACGGGAACCTCGCCACACGGTCAGGGCAGCGAGACTACTCTGGCCCAAATCGTCGCCGAGACGCTCGGCATCGGTATGGAGCAAGTCGAGGTCGGTCACGGCGACACCAAAGATACGCCTTACGGTCAGGGAACCTACGGTAGCCGAAGCGCGGCAGTGGGCGGGTCGGCGGTCAAAATCTCGGCTATCGCGGTCCGCCAGAAGATGAGCAAGATCGCGGCTCACCTGCTAGAAGCCGCCGAAAACGACATCGACGTAGGAAGCAACGAATTCTTCGTCAAGGGTGTGCCGGGGCGCAGCGTTACCTTTAACAAGATTGCGCGGGCGGCTTACCAGCCGCACAAACTACCACCCGATATGGAGATTGGCCTGGAGTCTTCGCGTTTCTTCAATCCGTCCGATGTGGTCTTTCCATTTGGTTCACACGTTTGCGCCCTGGAAATCGACACCGAAACGGGTGACATCAGCTTTTTGAAGTACGTTGGGGTAGACGATTGCGGGATGGTTATCAATCCGATGATTGTCGATGGGCAGGTACACGGTGGGACGGCCCAGGGTATCTCGCAAGCGCTCTACGAAGAACTGGTCTACGACCCAAGCGGTCAAATCTTGAGCGGCACTCTGATGGATTATACTTTCCCGACCGCCGGCGAAATACCGGGCTTCGAGCTAGGCCGCACCTTTACGCCCAGCCCACGCAACCCACTTGGCGCAAAGGGCATCGGTGAATCTGGCACGACTGCCGCGACCCCCGTAGTGGTCAACGCTGTCCTTGACGCGCTTCGCCCTTACGGTATCACCAACCTCGATATGCCGCTCCGTCCAGAGAAAATTTGGAAGGCCCTGCATAACAACGAGTAAGATTTTAGATTTACAAGACTGAGAGCCGGGAATTTCCCGGCTCTCAGTCTTTAGCAAAGCTTTTTAGCGGGTCGATTTGAGGTAAGCCGCCGCCATTTCGGGAGTCAGGATTTCTATCATCAGGTGGTTCTCGACCCAAAACTCGATCACATCAAAAGGGCCGCGCGAAAGGTGGATCGCCCGCCAGCCCTCCTCTACCGCTATAGCCTGAACTTCGGCTTCGCTATGGCTGACCGAAAGGGCGATATGGGTCGCTACAAAAGGCGAGGTAGTGGGGTTATCACGGAAGTTGGCCTGACTTGGCCCTTCGGCAGGAAACAACTCCGTACCAACCGGATAAACCTCGATGGCCGTCCCCACTTCGTCCCCGGCCCAGGCTATATACGAATTGTGGTATGGCCCAAAGCCGCTCACATAGCCGTTCATCAACCGCGCCAGCACCGAGGCAACCTGGCGTGGGTTGGTAGCCGGAATAGAAAGATGGTGAATCATAGTAAAGTTCCTATTTTGCTGTTCTATTTAGCCTATGGTCATGATACTTAACAATAAAAGAGTGCGTCCGATTTGTCAAATAAATTAGGGCAAAGAAAAAGCACCGCTGCAGGGCCAGTGCTTTTTGTCTGTAGGTGTCAATACAAAAATAGCCATAGAGGGGAAACATTTTGAGGCAATTTGTTTTCTGAGGGTTTAGAACTTTTGTTCTTTCTCATTATAGCACAAAGTTTCTAGCCAATAATTAAGATTTGGTAAAGGTGTTAATTATTGATGCTACCCGATTATAACCAGCTACTTAACAGATGGCTAAGCAGTAGAAAGGGGGTTCTATCACCTGGTATTATCTACCACGCCTGGAGGTTTAGATTAAGCCGTCAGGACTGCGCCTGCTGCCAGACCCGGCCAGTGGGAAACTCGTACTCATCCAGTGATGCGGGTCGCATAGTAATGCTATAACCGGGCTTGACTGGCAACCTATAGCGACCGTTTCTGATAACCACCGGGTCCAAAAAATGTTCGTGCAGATGATCGACATACTCAAGTATGCGGTTCTCAAGCGAGGCACTTACACAAATATAATCAAACATAGCCAGATGTTGCACATATTCACATAATCCGACCCCCCCGGCGTGCGGACATACCGGTACATTAAATTTAGCGGCCATTAATAGCACCGCCAGTATTTCATTGATGCCCCCCAACCGGCAACTGTCAATCTGGCAAAATTTAATGGCCTGGGCCTGCATAAACTGCTTAAACAGTATCCGGTTTTGACAATGTTCGCCAGTTGCCACTCCAATCGGGTCGATTGCCCTGGCTATCGTCGCATGGCCCAGCACATCATCCGGGCTAGTTGGTTCTTCAATCCACCAGGGGTTAAACTGGGCCAATCGTTGCATATTGCTAATAGCTTCACCAACATCCCAACGTTGATTTGCATCCATCATCAACTTTCGGTCAGGGCCGATTTCCTCACGTATAATACCGGCCCGGCGAACATCGTCCTCCAGATTTAACCCGACTTTGATCTTGAAATGGGTCCAACCCTCTTCCAACGCTTCCCGGCATAGCCGCCGCAATTTTTCATCAGAGTAACCCAGCCAACCGGCAGAAGTAGTGTAGGCTGGAAAGCCCTCTTCCCGCATCTGGGCCTCACGGCTGACTTTGGTTGGTTCGTTATGGCGCAGAATTGCCAGGGCCTCCTCTGGCGTAAGTGCGTCGGTAATATAGCGAAAATCAATACAGGCCACCACCTCTTCCGGGGTCATATCTACCAGTAACTTCCAGACGGGCTTGCCCTCGACCTTTGCCCATAAATCCCAGACCGCGTTCACTACGGCGGCGGTAGCAAGATGGATCACACCCTTTTCCGGGCCAATCCAGCGCAATTGACTGTCCCCGGTAATCATCCGCCAGAAGGTACCCATATTAGCGGTGAAAGACTCAAGCGTCTTGCCTACCACCAATCTTTTTAGGGCATTTATGGCGGCCACACAGATTTCGTTACCGCGCCCAATCGTAAAGGTAAGGCCGTGTCCTTCGTACCCGGCGAGGCTATCGGTATAAAGTACTACATAAGCTGCCGAGTAATCCGGGTCTGGATTCATTGCATCCGAACCGTCCAGCAACCGGGAAGTGGGAAACCGAATATCGCGAGCAACTAGATTGGTGATTGTGATTGGCACTGAATTAACCTTTACTTTCGCTTGCTCGTCCTCAATATTTCAATTAATTGGTCTGGTAGTCCTCAGCAGACTGAGACAGATCATTTCAACCTGAAACAATAATAATATTGGCATAGGGCATGGTATCTGCTGTTCTGATTACCGCTTTGGACGTAGCGCATAAATGCTTGAATGAAACGTGCGAAATTATTTCGTGAGATACCTCTGGCGCAATTGCACGTAAAGCTGCGACCCGTTGCGGGCTTACCTCAACCATCTCCTGAGTAATAACTATGCGATCCAAAACAAACTCGGCTTGGATAGCCTTTAGTACATCCAGAATGGTTGGAATATCATCTACCAGGGCCAGGTCAATCCGTTGCGGGCCTGCTGGCACTGGGAAACCTCGGTCACAGATGGTAATATAGTCAGTGTGACCGGTAGAAGCCAACAACTCGCAAAGTGCAGGATGCAGGATACCGCCTTTTTTCATCTTTCAACCTTCTCAGTCTTTAGACCCAGTTTGGCATAATAGCGTTGTTTTTGTTCTCTTGTCCACCGGTCACGAAAGCTTTCCAGGGGCCGCTTGAAATAAAGGAGTGGCTCACCCTCAGCTTTCTCCGCCACTGCCACCAGTTCCCAGCCCTGATTGCCCAGTTGTAGGAGGTTTTCGTTTCCCCTAATAGTCAAATATTCCCACTCATTCATGGTTTATTCCTATTTTGTATTAGACGGCAGGCGTTTTCGGCACCTCAACCTGTATAGAAGTTACACTCACAAAATCAGCCAGCACATGAGCTTTTACTTCCTGGATATGGCGCTCCATCGCTCGTTCGGCCAGGGCCTGATCGCGTTGGAGCATGGCAGAGACAATCGCCTGATGATGTTCTAGCGATAAATGAACCAGGTCGCTGAGATGGATACCGTAAAGTTGGAAGACCCCAATCTGAGCCTGCAATGAATCCAGGTTGGTTTCCAGACGATGATTTTGCGATGAGCGAACAAGCAAACGATGAAAGTCACGGTCAATCTTAAGAAACTTCTCACGCGCCTTCGCATCCCCCTGGTTTATCAATTGTTGAACCTCATCAAGCGCCAGTTGCGAGTGTTCCAAATCAGCCTGCACTAAATTCGGCAGCGCCAGACGTACCGCCAACACTTCCATCGCGGTTCTCAGATCATAAATCTCTTTAACATCCTGACTTGAAAAGGTGGCAAGATAAAAGCCCCGTAAGTTATGGTTTTGAACTATACCTTCCTGTACTAGCCGGTAAAGCGCTTCACGCACGGGGGTACGGCTGATCCCTAAATCTTTGCTCAATTGAACGTCGGAAAGTTTTTCGCCGGGCTGGATTTGTTGAGTTACGATCCGCTTCCACAACAGTTCATAAACCTGGGCTGCCAATGAGTTATATTCAATTTTTACTTCGTTGGGCGCAGTCGGTTGACCGTCCTCGTTTTTTTCGATATTAGAGCGACCGGGCTGCGAACTCATCATTTTACTCCTAATTTTATCCTTTGACGGCTCCTACCAGCAAGCCCCGCGCAATAAAACGTTCGAGAGCAATTGCCATTAATATAACCGGGAAAATCATAATCAAAATCAAGACTGACATATACCACCACTGTGGCCCTCTGGTAGCGTTCTGGGCGGCGACGGTCAGGGGCAGGGTTTGGGATTTAGCCGAAGAAAGAAAAAGAGCCAGCAAATATTCGTTCCAGGCAAAAACCAGCACAAACAGAAAAGTAGCTACCAGCCCAGGCACCGATAAGGGTAGCACAATCGAACGGAAAATGCGGTAACGTGATGCACCATCAATCGCGGCGCATTCTTCCAGTTCTAGCGGCACATTCTGGAAGTAATCGCGCATCAGCCAGATTACAATCGGCAAATTCGCGGCGATGTAGGCAATAATCAAGGCGAACTGGGTATCGAGCAAGCCGAACTGTTGAAACAAGACGTAAATTGGAATAATTGTGGCGATGGGTGGCAACATGCGTTGTGAAATTAACCAGAAAGCGATGTCGTTGTTACCAAGCGCCTTCTTGAACCGCCGCCCTATCGTTTGCCACAATAACACAAAGATTGCCAGAGCCGCTACGAGGGCCAATTGCCAGGGAACCCCGCTAAGAGCGCTCCCAGTTGCCAGCCCCACACAAGCGATAAACAACGCAATAATAGCGTAGCGAGGTCTGTAATTAAACCTTACCAGCGCATAAGCGGCAGCGGTTCCCATGAATAATACAATTATGGAACTGGTGAGCGCCACTACTATGGTGTTGCCGTAGTTGCGAAAAGTATCATTTTGCAAATCCCCCACCAAAATATATTGCCAGGCATCCAAAGTAGGCTGGAAATCAATAAAGGGGAGATAAACCGGCCCACTATCGACCTGGATCGGCAACTTGAACGAGGTAACTACCAACCAGTAGATTGGAAATAAAACCACCAGCGTCCAAAATCCCAGCACTAAATACGAAAGGAATGCCGCCAGGGGACGAGGTTTAAAGGGTGTATAGCTTTTGGAAGAGAAAAATCGCCTGCCCATTTAAAGTGCCTCCACTGCCCGTTGTCGAACCAATGTGACATAGGCTGTTCCTAAGAAAGTTACCACTAATAATAACAAATAAGCGATTGCCGCCGACCCTCCCAGATCGAGGGTGCGCCAGGCTATGAAAGAGTGGAGCGTAAGTGATTCGGTGGCTGTGCCGGGGCCTCCATTGGTAAGCACGTTGGGTAGGTCTACGATTTTGAAGCCTTCAATCATCCGAATCAGTATCAGGGTAGTGCTTACCGGTAGAAGGGCCGGCCATGTAATATAGCGCAGCAATTGCAGGCGGTTAGCACCGTCTACTACCGCCGCTTCTATCGGCTCGACTGGCAGTCCTTCTAGCCCGGCCAGTAATACAATAAACATAAACGGAGTCCACTGCCAGACATCGCCGATAATAATGGCAAGACGGGCCAACCAGGGGTCGCTAACCCACGAAACGTTGCCCAGACCCAGACCTTTCCAGATTGGGCTAAAGGGGCCTTTGCCAAAATCGGTCAACATGCGGAACATGTAAGCGACCCCCACCGGCGTTATCATCATCGGGATGAGGAAGACTACCCGGAAGAAACGGCGACCCGGCAGTTGCTGCACGGTCAGCAAACCCAGTCCTAACCCCAGAAAATACTGCAAGGTTATTCCAGCAACCACATAAATCAGGGTTATCGATAGCGTACCGGGACGGCCAGGAGCCTGAAGGGTGGTCTGTACCAGCATCCAGACCAGGGCCAGAAGTATAAAAGTGGTCAGGCCGCGCCCGATTAGCCCGCCCACCGAAGCGCGATTGCTGCGTAAATACCGCAACAACCCCCAGCCTAACAAGCCCGCCGCCAACGTTAACAACAGCCAGCCAAGTGGGGGTACATCAGTACTAAGCCCCAGTAGATGAGTTTTTTGCGAACCAAATAAAAGTTTATTGTAGTTATCAAAGCCGATAAAGTTTAGTTCGACCCCACCCTGAACAAAACGCATCCGAGAAAGCGAGATGTAGAGCGAGACAATCAGCGGGAAAATCGAAAAGAACAATACCACTACAATCGCCGGTCCCAAAAAGACGGCATTAGCTACCTTTTCAGCCCTATCACCAGCCAGCTTAAACCGGCTAGTGGTAGGGGTAGGCCCAAGGCCCTCCTCGGCGAGAGGGGAGCCTTGAATACTTGGTTCAACTTGAAGGGGGTCACGAGTTGCCATGCTTTTTACTTTGTAACCCCCAGGGTGGCCTTGTAAGCCGCAATTTGTTTATCGCGACCAACCTCGTTGGTGATTTCCTCCCAACCATCGTAGATTTGCTTCATGGTCTGGTCACGGTTGATTTCGCCCGCCAAGAATTGCGCGATAGCGGTATCGAGAACGACCTGTTGGTAACGCTGGTTTTGGGGAATCCGCAAGTCCAGCACCATGTTAGGGCTACTGAGGCTATTTTGTAAGGCCCCCAGGTAGTTTTTAGCCATCACGTCGCTCATCCCGATTTTCTTCCAGGGGTCGAGATTGGTAAACTGGGAAGTGCGATAGGGATTAAAGCCGGTCTTGCCTAGCGTTACATCTTCGTTAGATTGGGCAGGCTGGTTCATATAGGATAAGAAAGCATAGGCAGCATCCTTAGCTTTGGCAGGGGCCGCCGCGTTAATCGCGCCCGACCAACCACCAAAAGCTGCAAACGGAGCGTGATTGACCCCAGCAGTGGCGTAAGGGCAGGTCTTAGCGTCACATGGAACCAATTTGCCAGTAGCGCGATCCAGTACTTTGGACGAGCCGGGCAGAACAATCGTACCAACCTTATCCTGTACTTTTGAGGTAGTTTTATCAAGAGCCAGGGTTCCAATGTCACCCCAGTCAATCGAAAGGGCGCATTTGCCCGAAGTAAACAGGCCGCGTGTATCACCCACGTCCAGGTTTAATTCGTCCGGCGGGCCGTATTGGGTGGTTTGCTTGTAAACATCCAGGGCGGCGGCAAACGCTTCATTGTTGGTCAGGGGCTTCATGGTATCCTGTTCAAAGAAACTACCTTGAGCGGTACCCTGAGATTGCAGGAAGGAACCGGCTACGGCATAAATAAACCAGTAAGCCTGGGCGCTACGCTTTTTGGAGATGCAGGAGCCATAGCCCGGCCCAAAGCCTAAATCTTTGCCCTGGAAAGTTTTGGCGATGTTTAGATAATCTTCCCAGGTTTCGGGCGGTTTGAGACCGGCCTTATCCAGCAAATCGGTGCGGTAGTAAGCTACCAGGAAATCACCGTCTAGCGGGATAGTATAGTTACGGCCTTTGTAGGTGGAACTAAAGTCGCGGAAAAAGGCTTGCACATCCTCCCACTGTAGGGCTTTGTCATTCTTGAGCCGGTCGGTCAAATCTTCCAGGTAGCCAGGGGTAACAAAGTCTGGCATCCACTGGGGCGCAAGGACGTACCCGGTGTAACTGTTGGTTTTGGTAGAGGCATCGATCAGAATCTTTTGGTAAAGATCACTAAAAGGCACCGTGATAATGTTGATCTTTGCCCCGGTCAGTTTGGTAAAGTCAGGGCCACGACGCTGTAAAGGCTCGGCAATCTGCGGGCCGGTGAAGGTCAAAATATTAACTTCAACCCCCTGGAACTGATTGGTCGCCGCTGCGGTAGTGGTTGCCGCCGTAGTCGCTGCCACTGCCGTAGTTGCTGCTACGGTTGTGGTGGCTGCGGCTGTAGTAGCTGCGGCTGCTGTAGTTGCTGCTGCGGCTGCCGTAGTATTGGCGGCGGCGGCAGTGGTTGCGGCAGTGGTGGCTGCCGTAGTCGCCGCCGCTGCTGTAGTTGCTGCCGCCGTAGTCGCCGCCGCTGTAGTGGAAACGGTAGTAGCGGTGCTATCGCCACAGGCGGCTAACAGTAGCTGAGCGATGACTGTTATTAAAATCAGCGCCGTAAACCGCGACGGGGAGCGCTTGAATAACTTAAACCCTCTCAACATCTAGATCCTCCTTTTGCAACACTGCACGAGTAAACAACGCCTGTTTACTTGAAAGAATCAGAAATAAGCAAACCAGTTAAGATTTGAAAGCGTCACCAAAAGTCAGGTCAGAAAGCAGTTAGTAAGACTGACGAACCCTTCGATAACTCTTATGAACATACGGATTGAGATGAAAGCTATAGTTTTTGGTATACTGTATACAGTATACAAACACAATTGGAAAAGTCAAGAGGCAATTTTTTGGAAGTCTTATGTACACCATCTCAACGGGACTACTCAAAAAAGAGGGGCTAATTTTAGAGCTAGTGGTCTGGTGAGATCATAACAGAAAATTGGCTAACGCCCCTCGATAAGCTGCTTAAAGCGGGTAAAAACCTTTTCCCAGCTATTTGTGGGTGGAGCAGGATAATGCTTTAAGGTCACATTATTTTCCAGAAAGCGGCGACCTTCCGCCAGGCTACTTAAGTGACCGGTAGCGATAGCTTGTAGCATAATATTACCCAGCGCGGTAGCTTCAACCGGGCCGCTTATAACCTCCCTCTGGCAAGCCTCGGCGGTAAAACGGCACAAAAGCTCGTTCTGGCTGCCGCCCCCAACCGTGCGGATAATATTCAGACGGTAGCCTAGCAGTTGTTCTAGCTGTTCCAACACCAGGCAGTATTTTAGGGCCAGGCTTTCCAGGCAACATCGAATAAGCTGACCTGGACTCTCCGGCACACTTTGACCGGTTCGTTGGCAGTAGTGCTGGATAGCTTCAACCATATTGGGCGGGCTAAGAAAATCGAGCGCGTCCGGGTCTATCAGACTAACAAAGGCTGGACTCTGGCGGGACATTTCGACCAATTCCGGCCAGCTATAGACCAGTCCGGCCTCCTGCCAGTTTCGCTGACATTCCTGGATTAGCCACAACCCCATGACATTTTTCAGTAGCCGGAAGGTCCCTTCCACCCCACCTTCATTGGTAAAATTCATAGCCAGGGCTGCCGGACTGAGGATCGGTTGGTCAAGCTCCACCCCCATCAAGCTCCAGGTTCCACTACTTAAAAAGGCGGTCTTTGGGTCAAGCAACGCTATACCGGCGACTGCACTAGCCGTATCGTGGGTGCCGGGTGCAATTATTACAACCGGCGAGGTTTGTTCCAATCCCACTTCACGGGCTATTTCCGGGAGTAATTCGCCCAGGAGCGTCCCCGGTAGAACCACTGGCGGCAGGAAATGGGTGGGAATATTCAGGTCAGCCAATAGGCCAGTGGCCCAGCCCGGTTGCTTGACCGAAAAAAACTGGGTGGTGGTAGCATTGGTATATTCGACGACCTTGCGACCACAAAGCCGGTAGTTAAAGAAGTCGGGTATCATTAGCAGCGTAGCCGCTCGTTCCAAATCGGCGGGAGCGTGGCGGGCCTGACTATAAAGCTGGTAAAGGGTATTGAAGGGCAAAAACTGCAAGCCAGTTTCGGCAAAAATCCGAGCTTTGGGCAATCTTTGCAAAACCTCTTCCAGCATACCATCGGTGCGCTGGTCGCGGTAATGATAGGGCAAGTCTAACAACCGACCATCTGCGTCCAACAGGACGAAATCAACCGCCCATGTATCGACCCCGATGCTGGTGAGCGGTTCGGAGCAGACGCTTTTGTATTGGGTTAACCCATGTTTGATTTCCTGCCATAACCGCTCTACATCCCACTTAAGATACCCAGCCTGCCGCAGCGGGTTATTGGGGAAGCGGTAGAGTTCCTGAAGTTCAAACTTCCGACCATCCCACCGCCCCCAAACCACTCGTCCGTTGCTGGCTCCCAGGTCTACCGCTAGAAAATTTGCCACTTCACTCATATTCATGTTTAGCTCGCTTTTGCTACCGAAGATAAGCCGAACTTACGCCCCCATCAACCGTTATAACACCGCCGGTGGTGCGACTGGCGCGAGGGCCAGCCAGAAAACTGATTGCTTCGGCGATATTCTCAGGGTAAACGTTGACTCCCAGGGTGGTGCGTTTACGATAGAATTCGCCCAGTTCGTCCGGTCGGATGCCATAACTGGCCGCCCGCGCATTTCGCCAACCGTCATCCCAAATCGAACTACCTTCCAGCACCCCATCCGGCATCACCGAATTAACCCTGATCCCATGCGCTCCGCCTTCTTCAGCCAGACAACGCGCCAGATGCAATTCGGCGGCTTTGGCAGCGCTATAGGCCGAGGCGTTCTTGCCAGCCGCGACACTATTTTTGCTGGCTACATATATCAAACTGCCCCCCCGCCCTTGCGCTTTCCAGACCTTGAAGGCGGCCCGACTGACCAAAAAGTAACCCTTAGCCAGGATATTAAAGTTACGATCCCAGGCTGCGACGGTCGTTTCCTCAATTGGGGCGCTAGAGGCAATCCCCGCGTTGGATACCATAATATCCACTCCGCCGTAAGCCAGCACCACTTCTTCGACCGCCCGACTGACCGCTTCTTCGCTGGTGACATCGCAATGGACTGCCAGACCGCGTTGGTAGCCGTGTTTGGCCGAAAGCGCGTCGGCGACTTTCTGAGCGCCTTCCAGATTGATGTCGAAAATCACCACGTGAGCGCCGTCCTCGGCTAGACGTTGGGCGGTGGCTCGACCGATCCCACTGGCCCCACCGGTTACTACCGCAACTTTACCGGCCAGTTCACGAGGAGCCGGTTTAAGGCTAAGCTTGTAGATTTCCAGCGGCCAGTACTCGACCGCGAATACTTCGGGAGCGCTCAGACTTTCAAAGCCACCCAGAGCCTGACTGCCATCGATTACCCGGATCGCCCGATGATATAGCTGGCGGCTGACATCGGCTAGATGAGCTTCACTTCCGGCGGTAATCATCCCCAACCCAGGGATCAAAATCACACGGGGGTGAGGGTCAAACATCTGATCGCCGGGCTGACTATTGGCCTCGAAATATTCTTTGTAACGGGCGACGTAAGCCTCCACCCCATTTTTGAGTTTTCCGACCAGCCCCGTAACACCCTCGGACGGTTGCCAATCCACAAACAGTGGCTGGCGTTTGGTATGCACCAGATGGTCTGGACAGGCCGCCCCCAGTTGCGAAAGCTCTGCCGCTCCGCTAGTGCCGACAAAATCCAGCACGACTGGACTGTCGTCGTACTGGAGAATAGCCGGGCTGAGCGCACTCACTAAGCCGCGCAACGGTGGCATAATCTCGACCAAAATCTGACGGCGTTCATCAGCTACCAGGCCCGGTACAGCCGTGCCAGCAAAAACCTTGCGTCCGGCCCGGTGACTTTCAATAAAGCTTTCGGCTTGTTGGAGTACATTGATCGTTTTAGCGTAGGCTTGCTGGCTGGTGTCGGCCCAGGTGAGCAAACCGTGTTTGGACATAACCACCAGTTCGGCCCTGGGATTGGCTCGTACACCTTCTCCAATCCATTTGCTCAAAGTGAAACCAGGCCGGATGTAGTCTACCCAAACCATTCGGTTGCCCCAAATGCTTTCGCACAACTTTCGACCATCCGGCGCACAGGATAAGCTGATGATCGCGTCCGGATGGGTATGATCGACGTGGGTAGCCGGGAAAAAGGAATGTAGCAAAGTCTCAATCGACTGGCGGGGTCGCCCGATGGCAAAAGTGCATTTGGAAAGATAATCGATCATATCCTCGTCGGTCATCGACTCGCGTTCGAGCAAAGGCGCAATTTCGGCCAGCTTCAAACCGGCAAAACCTTTTTCGGTCACGGTCGCTAAATCGCTGCCACTAGCTTTGACCCACAACACTTCGGTCGGCTGCCCCAGGTGATTTAGCTCGGTACGTTTGACGGAAGTGTTGCAGCCATAAATGTTGGCAATAGTTCGGTCGCGGCCCAGCAAATTGCTGCGGTAGACCAGACCATCCAGATCGGTAAGTTGCTCGGCCTGAGAGTTATCCCACAAGTTAGGCGGGATTATGAGCGGCTGTTCGGTTGACATTTCACCCCCAAATTAGTTTATTGAAAACCACCACTGGTAGCCGCCAGGCCACGTTCCTGGCGAATTTTCTCCTCATAACCACTGCTGCGGTAGGCCAGGAACGGATCAGGCGCGAGGCCCATTTCTTCCCGGACTTGCATCAAAAGGGGCCGGACATCGACCCGGTAAGCCTCAGTCAGAATCCGATGAGCTAATAGCACATCACCGTCCTGCTGGGCCTGGGCCAGTTGCTCCTGCGGAACCAGCAGGGCTTTGGCGTAAATCTCCTGACAATTCAGCACCGAATAGATGATACCGCCCATTTTGCCTTCGATATTGTGGCACTGATCGAGCATATAGGCCACCTGCCGGGCGGTGGTGCTGGCGATTGAGTCGCTGCTTTTCTCAGCGCTTACCAGTTCGTGATAAATTAAAAATAGCTGGTAGGGGTTGATACTGCCGACTGCCAAATCGTCATCGCCATATTTGCGGTCGTTATAATCGAAGCCACCCAGTTTGCCTTCATCGAGCAGGTGAGACACGATCTGCTCAATATTAGTACCTTGCGCGTGATGTCCGAGGTCAACCACCACCTGAGCCTTTTCGCCCAACTTCATACACATTGAATAAGAAGTTCCCCAGTCCGGCACATCGGTACTATAGAAAGCTGGTTCAAAAAATTTGTATTCCAGCAACATCCGGCTACCCGCCGGTAGATAGTCGTAAATCTTCTTAAGAGCTTCTTCCATACGGTGTTTGCGACCGCGCAGACTGTCCTGACCGGGATAATTCGTCCCATCAGCAAACCACAATTTCAAGATGTCGCTGCCAGTCTTGGTCATAATTTCGCAACATTCCTGCATATGTTCAACAGCCATCTGCCGGGTGGAGGGGTCAGGATTACCGACCGAGCCGAGCCGATAAGCATTATTCTGAAATACATTCGAGTTAATTGCGCCGATTTTAATCCCCCGGTCGCGGGCGTATTGCTCCATTGCGTTATAATCATTATCTTCTGGCCGGTCCCAGGGAATATGCAGGGCGACCGAGGGGGCTACACCGGTCAGCTTATGAACCATTGCGGCATCGTCCAACTTCTGGCGGGTGGTAGTGGCTGCGCCCGGCCAGGGAAAAGCCTTAAAACGGGTTCCACTATTGGCAAAAGCCCAACTCGCCGTTTCGATGCGCTGGCTCTTGAGGGCCTGTTTGACCGCCGCTACCTCGATACCCTGCGCGGCACTTGTTTCGGCCCATAGCTGGTAGGCCCGGTGGTAAGTTTCGGTGTCGGTCGGCTGAATGTTTAGCATAGTTCCTGTCTCCTTCCTGGAATCAGTCCAGATGGAATATTTCAGTCAATTCTAAAAACATTTCGTCTGGCCGGACGTTATCCGGCGTTTCGAAAAAGGGGGCCATAAATTCTTGCCAGTGGCGGTTAATTTCGGTAGTTGCCATCGCCTGTTGCGCGGCTTGCAAGCTAATCGGGGTCTCGAAATAACCGAACAGCAGACCGTCCTGGCGTACAAACAAACTGTAATTGTGCCACCCAGCCTCGCTCAGGGCTTGCAACATAAGAGGCCAGACCTGTTTGTGATGTTCTCGGTACTCGTCTAACCGTTCCGGCTTGACCTTCAGTACGAATCCTACTCGCTTCATAAGTGTAGTAATCCGTTGGAGTTCGTCTACTGCGACCGAGGGTTAGCTTTGCCGGAGTAGACGAACCTGCTTATACTTCTCTTTTTATACTTCTTTTAGAAGTTAAAAGTATCGATATTGCTCGCATCGAACACGGTCGGTTTGCCCAGCAATACTACGCCATCCTTATCGATGGTGTAACTACCCAGCTTACCGGCTTTGTAGGTTTCACCGGCTTTACCCTGAATCTGGCCGCTCGAAATAGCGTTCAGAGTGTAGATCGCCAGATAGCCCAGGTCGCCAGGGTTCCACAAAGCGAAGGCCGGAGCCGCCCCGCTCTTGACGAAATTACGCATCTGGTTAGGCGTACCCAGTCCCGTGACCATTACCTGACCGATCTTCTTGGCATCGGTAACGGCCCGCGCCGAGGCTGCAATCCCCACCGTAGTAGGCGAAATGATGCCTTTGAGGTCAGGATAGGTTTTCATCAAGCCCTGTGCTTCGGTGTAGCTCTTTTCGTCCTGATCGTCACCGTAAACAGTGGCTACCAGTTCCAGACCGGAGTTTTCAGGCTTTTTCAGTTCTTCCTTCATAAAGCCAATCCAGGTGTTCTGGTTAGGGGCAGTCGAGGTCGCACTCAGGATTGCGATTTTGCCTTTGCCACCGATCAGCTTCGATATAAGCTGGATTTGACCGCGCCCGATGTCTTCCGAGTTAGCCTGGTTGATGTGAACCATCCGACCAGCCGGAGCAATCGTCGAGTCCCAGCTAACCACCGGGATTTTCTGCTCCATCGCGGCTTTCCCAACCGGGGCCAGCGCGTCCGCATCGTTGGCCGAGATAGCCAACCCGCCGACTTTCTGAGCAATCAGGGAGTTTAGCAATTGGATTTGCTGAGTAGCATCCGAGGTTGCGGTACCCTGATAAGTCACGGTCACACCCAGTTCTTTGGCTGCTTCCTGAGCGCCCTTGTTAGCCGTATCAAAGTATGGGTTGCCCAGGGCCTTGGGAACCAAAATAAAGGTCTTGCCACCACCGGCAGCGGCTGGAGCAGCGGTAGTTGCTGCCGCCGCCGTAGTAGCCGCCGCCGCAGCCGCCGTAGTAGTGGTGACGGAAGCGGTGGTTGCCGTACTGTCCCCACAGGCGGCTAATAAGCCGAATAGCAACAGGCTTACTACGAGCAAGCTTAATCGTTTGTTTTGCACAGTAAAAATCCTCCTCTGATTAAAGTTTTGGGGTTCAAAAACACTAATTAAAACCGATCTAAAGCGGGTACTCAGGTCGTCGCGGGAAGTCAGTGGCCCAGAACCAGCGTCCGCGACCAGAAAAAGAAAATTCCAAACAACAGGACAACCGTCATGGCCCCAGCCAGCCTGAAAGCGATGCCACTATTCCAGGTCGCACGGGCCGTCAGTTGCTTGCCAAAACGAGGGAGCAAGATTGAAAGGATTAGCAGCAGGCCAATGACAATATCCTGAACCTGACCTTGCATATTTATCAATCCCATACCAAAGCGTAAAATACCGACTAGGATCAGAGCTAAAATTGCGCCAGTCATAGTACCACTGCCGCCAAAGATGCTGATGCCACCCAGCACCGTTACGGTAATAACGGTCAATTCGAGACCAGACCCGATATCGGGGCGCGTGCTGCCAAAACGGGCTGCCAGGATAAAACCGGCCAGGGTAGCCATCAAACTCGATAGCACAAACACAATCATCTTGATCCGGTCCACCGGCACGCCCGAAAATCGGCTGGCCTGTTCGTTGTTACCGATGGCGAAAAGATAGCGACCAAAGGTAGTCTTGTGCAACACCAGACCAAATATCACGGCCAGTACCCCAAATATGACCAGCGAGAAGGGTATGCCAGTCCCGCCGAGCTTACCCTGACCCAGAAAGGTAAAGGCTTCTGGATAACCCCGCGCCGCCTGATCGCCCAGCAACACGTAAGCCAGACCGCGATAGAAAGATAAAGTGCCAATTGTTACGGCCAGCGAAGGGAGTTTAAGTTTTGCAATCAAAAAGCCGTTCAACAGCCCAGCCAGCACGCTGACTACCAGCGTTACACCGACCGCCAGCCAAATATCCCAGCCTCCCATAAAGAGCCAGCCCATGAGTGAGGCCGACAAGCCCAGCGTAGAGGCTACCGACAGGTCGATGTTACCAGTTACAATCACGAAGACCATTGGCAGCATCATTATGCCGATCTCCATAAAATCGGAGGTAGTTCGCAGCAAATTGCTGCCATCCAGGAAATAGGGTGATAATTGGCTATTGGCAAAAGCCACCACACTAATCAGCCCTACCAGCAGCCATTCCCAGCGTAGAAATATCCGGCGTAAGGAGCCTGTATTCGCTGTCATACTATCTATCTCCTAACGTTTCCGGCGCGAACTTACGCGCTTTAACCGGCCTAAAATGAACGAATCGACCACTACCGCCAGCAGGATTAGAAAACCCTGGGCCGCCAGTTGCCAGAAGGGGGAAATCTTAACCAGAGTAAGCGCGTTATTAATAATGCCCAGGAGGAAACCACCCAGGATCACACCCAGAACGCTGCCACTACCGCCAAAAATATTGACCCCACCCACTACCGGCGCGGCAATCGTCTGGAGTTCAAAGCCGAGGGCCGTATTGGTCTGGGCGGCCTCAAAACGCGAGGCCCACAATACCCCGGCCAGTCCGCACAATAAACCTGAAATCAGGTAGACCCGGAAGATCGTTTGCTTGACCGGGATACCGGCAAGGCGGGCCGCATCCGGGTTGCTGCCGACGGTGTAAATATCTCGTCCGGCCCGGGTATATTTGAGGAACAAATAGACCCCTACGATTACAGCCACCGCAAACAAAATCAGATTGGGAACGATTAGGGGCGTGCCTTTGGTCAGTTCCCGGAATTCGGGTGGAAACTGGTAAGCATTAACCCAGACCCCGTTGCTGTAGAAGAAAACTAATCCCCTGTAAATACTGAGTATGCCGAGGGTCGCAATAATCGGGGGTACCCCACCCACCGCGATCAATAGTCCGTTCAGGCTACCCAGAACGGCCCCCAACGTCATACCAAGTGGAATCGCCAGAAAGATCGGCATACCGGGAAAGGCACTGACCGTGTAGGACACCATCATGGCGGTCAGGCCAATCATCGAGCCTACCGACAGGTCGATCCCACGAGTGATAATGACCATTGTCTGAGCCAGCGCCACGATTATCAAAATCGAAATATTCAAAAGAATATCCCGAAAGTTTTCGGTACTCAGGAAGGCCGAGTTTCGCAGCGTGACCAGGACCGAAAGCAGCACGATAAAGACAATGATGCCCGTTTCGCGGAATTTAACCACTAATTGCACCATGCGGTGTTCGGGTGGATTGGTCACTTCGGTTTTTTCTGCAATCATCTCGACTCGACTCTCCTAGAAAATTAACAGGGATGTACACACCCATACGGGCGTAAACAGGATAAAATAAATTACCGATCCCTGCTGAATTGGTTACTTTGATCGGCCCACCTGCGCTCTGCGTACCATCTCCCTATTGAAATGAAATGTGAAATGAAACTATAAGTACTAAGCGGTAGCCGCCGCCATCAGCTTTTCAGGGGTTGCTTCGGCCCGGCTAAAATGGCCGGTCAGTCGCCCCGAACGCATCACCAAAATACGGTCACTCATTCCCAGCACTTCCGGCAATTCTGAGGAAATCATCAAAATCGCCATACCCTGTCCGGCCAGATCACTCATAAGTTGGTGAACCGCCGCTTTGGTACCCACATCAATCCCGCGCGTAGGTTCATCCAGGATCAGAATGCGGGGTTTGGTTCCTAACCACTTCGCCAGCACTACCTTTTGCTGGTTGCCGCCCGAAAGCTGACCGACCTTCTGCGCAACCCCGGCCATTTTTACTTCCAATTGTAGCGATGACTCACGGGCTGCCTGGAGTTCGCGTTTCTTATTGAGCCAGCCTAGTCGGGCAAACTTTGAAATAAGCGGTAACGTGATATTGTTGGCAATGCTCATGTCCAGTACCAGGCCGTGTTCTTTGCGGTCTTCGGGGACATAGCCGATGCCCAATCCCATAGCCTTTTCGGGGCTATTGATCGCGACCACCTGATTGTCGAGCCTGATCGTGCCGGAAGTAGCCGGTTCAACCCCAAAAATAGCCCTGGCAACGTTGGTTCGACCAGCCCCGATTAGCCCGGCCATCCCCAAAATCTCGCCGCGCCGAAGTTCAAAGGATACCTCCGAGAAATTACCCTCAACACTCAAACCCTCGACTTGCAGGATCACTTCGCCGACTTCACCGACCTGTTTGGGGAATAATTGGTCCAGGTTGCGACCTACCATCATCCGAATTAAATCTTCGGTTGAGACATCATTCATGGGTCGGGTACCGACGTAAGAACCGTCGCGCAGGGTAGTCACCCGGTCGGCGATGGCGAAAAGTTCTTCTAGCCGGTGGGAGATGAAAACAATCGCGGTGCCGGACGAGCGTAAACGCCGGACGATCTTGAACAGTTCATCGACTTCGCCCTGGGTAAGCGAGGAGGTAGGTTCATCCATAATAAGGACACGGGCGTTAATCGATAAGGCGCGGGCGATTTCGACCAGTTGCTGCTGGGCTACGCTTAATTCGCGGGCTTTGATGCGCGGGTCAAGGCTAAGACCCAGTTCTTCCAATAGCGCTCCGGCTTCCCGGTACATCCGTTTCCAGTCCACCCCCCAGCGATTATTGGGTTGACGACCTACCAAAATATTTTCGGCAATATCCAGATCAGGAAACAGGCTTGGCTCCTGGTAGATGGCGGCAATTCCGTGAGTTTGGGCGCTGCGGGTATTGGAGAAATGAACCGGTTTACCTTCCAGGAAAATCTGGCCCTGGTCAGGCTGCTCAACGCCGGTCATAATCTTGATTAATGTCGATTTCCCGGCCCCATTTTCACCCAGCAGAGCGTGTACTTCGCCAGCGTAAACTTCAAAATTTACGCCCTTGAGAGCCTGAACACCGCCAAATGATTTGGAGATGTGTTCTATTTTTATTACAGGTGGATTATGGCTCATCTTTGAACTCTGTCACCTAAATTTTTGGCACGTCAATCAGGACTAAAGACCTGAATGCTGTCTACCAATAATTAAATTGTTGTAAGAAAAGAGAAACAGTTTTGAATGCAATAGCAGGAGACTTTACTGGTTAGTCGGCTTTTGAACGATGATTTAATCTAACATACATCTTTTGATTTGTCAACACTTTCTTTCGGAATCGAAAAAAGAGCTTCTGATAATGAAAATTCAGGATTGACAAAGCCTTAAATTCGTGATAGCCTAAAGCTGGAAAGTTATAATCGGGCCTAAACTCTCACATTGCAAATAATCCTATTTCGATTTCAAAAGTTTTTTCCAAAAGTTTATAGAAATTACCACCATACTGGGAAGCAAAGATGAATGTTGACGAACGCCGCCAGCGAATAATGGAGTTTTTACACTCGCAGGGTTTTGGTAACGTTACTTCGCTGGCTAAAGAATTAAAAGTTTCCGAAGTAACGATCCGGACCGATTTAAGCGCTCTGGAAGAACAAAACAAAGTATCCCGCATTCACGGCGGTGCGGTGCTGGTTACTGAAAGTGGTCGCAGCCGTAATTTTGAAGAACGTACCCACATCAATCAAAACAAGAAACGCTGGATCGCTCGCCGCGCTGCCGATCAGGTCAGCAATCATCAAACGATTATTCTGGATGCCAGCACGACTGCCTACTTTATCGCCGAATATCTAAAGAATCATCAGGGGCTGACCGTTTTTACTAACGGTATCGAGGTGGCTTTTAAGCTGGCCGAAAATCTTTCCAACCGGGTGATCCTGACCGGGGGCGTGCTACGGGTAGAAACTGCTTCGCTGGCCGGTCAGTTTGGTGAAAGCATTTTAAACGGGGTGCGGGCCAGCCAGGCTTTTCTGTCCTGTACCGGTTGGTCGTCCAACCTGGAAGCAATGGACGATGATCTATTTGAAGTCCAGCTAAAAAAAGAAATGGTAAATGCCGCCGAGTCGTTGATTATAGTGGCCGACTCGTCAAAATTCTCCAAGAAAGGGGTAACTTCTTTTGCACCGTTGAGCCGGGTAGATATGATTATTACCGATGATGGGGTTGATCCGGCCCGGTTGAGTCGGTTCCGACAGGCTGGCAAAAGTGTTAGCATTTGTGGTGAAAAAGTAACCCGGATGCTAGATAACGGTCAGAAAGACCGCCCTATTCGGATCGGGTTTGCCAATCAGGATGATACTTTACCCTTTGCGGCGCTAGTGCGGCAGGGGTTGATCCAGGCCGCCGCCGAGCATAAGCTGGAACTTTTGTTGACTGATAATAGCCAGGATGGGCCGACTGCCCTGGCGAATATCGAATACTTTATGGAACAGAACGTCGATCTGGTGATCGAATATAATACCGACGTTCGCTACAGCAATGTGATTATGGAAAGGCTACGGACGCTGGCAATCCCGGTGATTGCTATCGATATTCCTTTAGCGGGAGCCAGCTTTATGGGGGTCGATAATTACCGGGCCGGTCTGATGGGCGGTCGCTTGATCGGTCAGTACGTCTTGCAGGAATGGGACGGTCAACTGGATAAAGTACTTTCGCTAGAGTTACCGCTTTCCGGCCCAATCCCGGCGGCTCGTATGCAAGGCCAGTTGGATGGTTTACGCGAGATCGTGACAGTCTCGGATGAACACGTCATCCCGATGGATAGCAAAAACACCTTCGAGGGGGCTTATCAGGCGGTCACTCAGGTGATCCCGGCCCTCAAAACTACCCGCCGGATCGCCATACTGGGTATTAACGATGAAGCAACCATGGGCGCTCTGGCCGCTTTTGAAAAAGCTGGTAGCCCCGAAAGAGTGCTGGCCGTCAGTCAGGGGGCCGATAAAACCGCTCGGCAAGAAATCTCAAAACCAAATAGCCGTCTAATCGGAGCGGTGGCTTTTTTCCCGGAGAATTATGGCGATATACTGATTAAGCTTGCCGCTAACATTCTGGAAGGTAAGCAAACTCCTCCTGCCACTTATACCAATCATGCCCTGGTTTTATCCAGCCGTAGCCGCGCTAAATTAGACCTCTCCAAAATCAATTACGATATAATTCTGGCTGATGAGTACGATAAGGCCAGTCAGCAAATCAGGGAGAGTTGGACCGATAAAGCTGCCAGCCAAAACCTGTAATACCAAGTCCTGCTAAGTAGTAAACTCATGTCACCCTGAACGAAGTGAAGGGTCTGGGTTCGTGGGCTAGAGCCAGGTACAGGAAAAAGATTCTTCACTTCGTTCAGAATGACATCTACCTAACCGGACTTGGTATAA
>JBBQWM010000002.1:0-218332 GCA_038210655.1 Chloroflexia bacterium | reverse complement strand
TTTTTCAAACATCTTTCAGGCAAGTTTGAAGTAAAAAGCGGCTTTGAATTGAGTGATTTAAGAGTTTTAGAGCTACATTTAGCCTTGCAAAAAATTAGCGACCTATACACTGCGATTCCACAAACTTTGTACACTGTAAGGCGTAATGGAAAAATTAAACAAACGATAGAAACTATTATAGAAAATGTCAATATTTTTCTAGCTAGACAGCAGGGTCGCCCTAATTTAGAAGAGAAAACTAATATACAGGAGGATCTTTTGCTAATGATTTCAGGGTTGGATAATGAACAGATCGAAGCTTTGTTAGCAACTAATCTCGCAGACTTAGAACAGCAAGAAAGAAAAATCATAGAGGACATAAATAAAAAAGAAGGCAGGTTCTTATATGAATATTTCTGTGAAAACTTGGTAGCAGTAATAAATAAGGCAGGATTTTGAGTTCAGCTACTACGGCGAAAATTCAGAAAATTAGTCTCAAAGTGCAAAGGTAGTAGTAAGAAGTCAATAATGAAAATGCTAAAATGAAATGGTAGAAGAAAAAATAACGACAACCGGCAGCTATAAATGGTTGGTGCTACTGGTGGTTTCGGTTGGTACGGCGATGTCGGCCCTCGATACCGGGGTGGTCAATGTAGCCTACCCGGAGATGACCCGCTTTTTTGGGGTACCGATCACGACAATCACCTGGGTCTCGCTGGCCTACCTGATCGTATCCTCAGCGACGATCACGACCTTTGGGCGGTTAGCCGATCTGTGGGGCCGCAAATGGATTTATGTGGCAGGGCTGGCGGTCTTTTGCCTGGGGTCGCTGCTGTGCGGACTGGCTCCCACTGCCTGGTTTTTGATCGCGGCCCGGATAGTCGAGGCGTTAGGAGCGGCAATGGCTCTCGCCAACAGTATCGCCCTTTTGAGCGAGGTCTTTCCGGCCCACCAACGTGGGATGGCAATCGGGACGCTTGAGACAGCCGTCGCGGTAGCCCTCACGCTGGGGCCGACCCTCGGCGGCTATCTGATTAGCGCTTTCGGCTGGTCGGCAGTCTTTTTTATTAATCTACCGTTGGGGCTGATCAATATCACACTGGCGATCTTTTTGCTCCAGGATGTCGGCGAACGCAAAACCAGTACAAATCTCGACTTGACCGGCACAATCAGCTTTGGTGGGAGTATCGCGCTCTTGCTGTTGGTGCTAACGCAAGGACAAGAACAGGGCTGGCTCTCTCTTTTTACGCTGGGCTTTCTGGCCGTTAGCGTGATATTGCTGGTTTTCTTTATAAAGTGGGAGAGCCGGATAAAAGACCCGGCTATCGATTTGCAACTTTTCTTCGCAAACCGAGCCTTCGCTTCGGCTAACGCCGCCAAAATCCTGGGCTATAACGCTTTCTTCGGGATCAACTTTATGATCCCCTTTTACCTCGATCAGCTACTTCGCTTCGACGCCAAGACTATCGGGGTGGCGATGATCCCTTATACGGCGGCCCTCGGAACTGGCTCTTTTTCGAGTAGCTTTCTGGCCGACCGCTTTTCCCCACGCTGGCTGACTACGCTTGGGCTGGGACTGGTCGCAATTGGGGCTTTTGTATTGGCCTGGGTCACGCCGGAGATGGGGTATGTCGTCTTGATCCCGGCGCTGGCTTTGAGTGGGGTCGGAATGGGCCTCTTTATTACGCCCAACGATAAGACAATCATGAATGCTGCCCCGCGCGACCGAATGGGGGTAGCGGGTAGTACCTTAGCCCTGACTCGTTCGCTCGGCATGATTTCGGGGATCGCACTGGCCGGGACGCTTTACTCGTTTGTAGCCGGTAGCCGACTGGGAGGCAGTTTCGACCCGCAACTATCGCTCCAGAGTTTTCACATCGTCTTTTTCGTAGTTTGCGCGGTCGCCCTGGCCGGAGCAACCCTAACTGCCAGTTTGCCAGAATCAAAATAAGGCTCAAAATCATTTGACGGGCCGGGGTCGGGCTGTTATAATTAGCGACTGTGTAAAAAGATAATAAAGTAACAAAGATAAAGATACGGAAAGGAGGGAGAAGACGATGAGCATAGTACTGGACGAATTGGTACAGCCAATGCTACGCAGCGATATTCCTGTGTTCGGACCGGGCGACACGGTGCGCGTTGGCGTAAAAGTGGTTGAAGGTACCAAAGAGCGCATCCAGGTCTTTGAAGGAGTGGTAATGCGGCGGCGTGGTGGGAGTATCAACGAGAGTTTTACAGTACGGCGGATCGCGGCACACGGTATCGGGGTGGAACGTACATTTTTGATTAACTCGCCTCGTATAGACAAAATCGACGTGATGCGGCGCGGTAAGGTACGACGGGCGCAGCTTTACTATCTGCGTGGCCTGAGCGGAAAAGAAGCCCGCATTAAAGAGAAGCGCACTTTCTAGTTTTTAGGTCTCTTTTCCCGTATCTTACAAGATAAATTAAAGGTCTGCCCTACACAGGTAGACCTTTTTTGTTTGTAATTACGCAGCCTACCCATTTGGGCGACCACACAGGGTCGCACCCTACCCAAATCCGTTGTAGGGTACGACCCTATCTGGTCGTCTCGCCTCAGTAATTATACCAAGTCTGGTAAATAGAGTAGTAGAGAATTTATTCTCTTTAGCCTTTTGCAAAAGGAAAGAGAATAAATTCTCTACTACAAATCTTGCCTACTTATTAGGACCTAGTATTACTTTTGTTTAACACATCCTTTTGTCAGACCGTAGCCCGGCTCACCGCTAAGGCAATAAGCTCGGCATTCCCTGCTGCCACTCTCCCATCTGGCAAGGCTAGGGTATCTTCCAGACCAATGCGCGTATCATAGCCATAACGAAGAGCCGCATCTAGCACAGGCCAGGTGGTAGCCTCAAAGCCATGCAACAATTTGGGCAACCTAATAGATGCCTTATCCAAAGCCTCAATGATCGCAGCAGTACTGGTAAGCGCGGCAGCTACTTCTTCTTCCACTGGCTCGATCAAAATACGCAGGCAACGCTCGGCCAGCCCAAACTCGACGAGCATTTCAACTTCCGCAACACTTGAGAGACCCGCTTCGATGCCAATCCCACGCTTGAGTAGCGCCTGGCACAGATCGACCACCCCTGGCTCCTCAAAATTGACGGAGGCAAAATCAGGCCAAACCGTCCATTCTTCAATCTGGCGTAAACGTAAAGCCACATCCGACTCGATCCCGATTGCCGTACTGACCCCCACTGGGATACCTGGACAGCGCCTACGAATAGCAGAAATAGCCGCTGACTGATCCGCAGAAGCGAGTGATTGTTTTCCATCAGCCGCTCGTGGATGAATATGCAAGGCCCCTGCTCCTGCGGCTACTACGAGAGCCGCGTCACGAGCAAGCTCTTCGGCAGTAACTGGCAGATGTGGATGTTCTCCTGGTTCTCGCGCTCCATTCAGGCAAGCTTTAATTAACAAATACTTACTCCTTCTTTTCTCATCACTCACTCACGGTTGAGGGCGTTTGGTCTGAAAGCTATCTCCTGGCTACAGTCGCCACGAATGACTACCAACAAAGCCTGCTGCCCTCCGTCACCCCGGTTTCTTAAATCTAACAAATAGGAGTTCATAACCTTATTATCCCATTTTTGGTGGCCCAATAATTTTGCACGGCGCGATGGCTCCGCCCATAGACCGTCCCCACCTGGATTTCCCGCTTTACTTTAATCGAAGGCTAGATCGCTCAGGGCGGTGGTCTGGCGCGGTGGCAGAAGCGTGGCGAGGTTCCATTCCAGGGGCAGACTTAGCTGAGTTAAAGAAGGGACAGGAACAGCCGGGCGAGACAAAGCATGCTGCCCAGCTTTGCGTAACATTTCGGGGGGCGCTCCAAAATACCGCCCATCGATAGTCACGAAGTCGCGGGCGCGGGTGATGGCGGCCCCGGTCTGTTTCAAACTTTCCAGCGTCTTGAAGGGGAACTGGCGGCGCAAGCTAATGATTCGGCGGGCGCTGATCGGGCCGATCCCCGGTACCCGCAACAAGTCTTGCTGTTCAGCCCGGTTGATCTCGATTGGAAAGCGTTCGGGGCGCAAGAGAGCGTAGGCTACCTTCGGGTCGAGACCGGGCGGCAGGCTGCCATCGGTCGTAAAGGGCAATTCCTCAAAGCCAAAGCCGTACTCAGAGAGCAGCCAGTCGCTTTGATAAAGATGCTGCTGGCGGCGGGGTGAGCTTCCGGGCTGACCTTCCAACGGCGTTCCGGCGGCAGGAGCAAACGCGCCGTAATAGACCCGGTTCATCCGCATCTCCTGATAAAGCCAGCTTGAGGTTTTGAGGATTTCGCGGTCGGTCTCGCGGCCCACCCCGACCACCATTTGGGTGCTTTGTCCGGCCCGCAACCAGCCCCGCTCTTGCCGCAGCTTATCGATCCACTCCATGCGGGTCACGATGTCCTTAAAGAAATTCTTCTCGTCCGAAATCGCATCTAGCCGGTCGGCGCTAGGTGCTTCCAGATTGATCGACAGTCGGTCGGAAAGCCGGGCCGCTTCCTCGACCAAGTCAAAGGACGTGCCGGGCAAAATCTTGAGGTGGATATAGCCGCCGTAATGATAGGTCTCGCGTAGCACCGCCGCCGTCTTGACCATCTGCTCCATCGCCCCGTCCGGGCTGCCGTCGCTCCCGCTCGATAAAAAGAGACCGTCCACCATCCGGCGACTATCGAACTGCAAATAAAGCTTTGCCAGTTCTTCGGGTTGAAAGCTGGCCCGCCGTACCGTATCGTTCTGCTTGCGTAACGGGCAGTAAGAACAACCTCGGTCGCACTTGTTGGTCTGCAAGACCCGCAGTAATTTCGTCGCCCGGCCCGGCCCGCTCTCTTTCGCACTGCACAAAGCCGCCGCGCCCGGTTCACTCAAGCCCGCCTTCTTGCGCCCTGCCGCCGAAGTTGAAGTCACTTCTAGCTGCGCTCCCTGACCCAGCAGATTTAGTTTTTCGAGACTTTCCATAAAGGGATTGCCGATTTACGATTTACGATTACAATATATGCTTCGCGCTTACTTCTCTTCTACATTCCCTATTCTGCATTCTGCACTCTGACTTCTGCATTGTTCATCCGTGTTCATCCGTCCCATCTGTGTTCATCTGTGTTATAACCCCCCTCTTCTACATTCTGACCTCTCGATAGTAACAGCTTTTATGCCCGGTGTGGCAAGCGGCTTTACCAGCCAGCGCGACCTTGACCAAAATGCTATTTTCCTCGCAGTTGACGTGGATCGATTGCACTAAGAGGAAATCGCCACTGGTTTCGCCTTTCAGCCAGAGCTTCTGACGGCTGCGGCTCCAAAAATGGGCTTTTCCAGTACGGCGGGTTAGCTCGAAAGCTTCCCGGTTCATGAAGGCTACCAGCAGCACTTCGCCCGTCGTGGCCTCCTGGATCACGGCGGGTAGCAACCCTTCCCGGTCGAAGTGCAAAGCCAGTTCCTCTATTTCGTGGCCCGCCTCCTGCGCCCGGATCGCCACACTCTCACTCTGTTCTATACTCACTGCTTAAATAATCCTCAGCCTGGTAAATTAGTTCCACATACTTTTGAAGTAACTACTCAGTCCGCCTGAAGATGGGCGACCACATAGGGTCGCACCCTACATTTTGCCGGTAGGGGTAGCCCTATGTGGCTACCCTGGTCTAAATAGTTACCTAAAATTCCGTTTTAATCCCGTTCATCCTGTCTATCCCTGTTAATTACTGGCCCTTAAGCCGTAATTCACCTGCCAACTGGTCTACAAACTGACGGGCGGTGCGCCCGGAGCGCCCGCTATGGCTGAGTTCCCAGCGCAAGGCCCGACGGTGGAGGTCTTCGGGTTCTAGCTCGATACCGGCTTGTTTTGCCAGACCGTCCACTATCGCCAAATATTGCTGCTGGGTAGGCGACACAAAGGTCACGAGCAGACCGAAGCGGTCGGAGAGCGACAGCTTTTCCTCGACCGTATCCCAGGCGTTGACCTCTTCGTCGCCGGGGTGGGCGTTATCGCTAAACTGCTCTTTTATCAGGTGACGGCGGTTGCTGGTCGCGTAGATCAGCAGATTAGAGGGGCGAGCTTCCAGGCTGCCTTCCAAAAGGGCCTTCAAATCCTTGTAGGAAAACTCCTCGGCCTCAAACGAAAGGTCGTCCACAAACAAGATGAACTTTTCGGGCCGTTCGCGCAGGGCCTCGGCGATCAATGGATAGTCGCCCAACTCGCTTTTGTGAACCTCGATCAGCCGCAAGCCGCGTTCGGCATAGCGCGGCAAAAGAGCCTTGACCGTCGAACTCTTGCCCGTCCCGCGTGCGCCATACAACAAAACGTGATTGGCAGATAGGCCAGCCAAAAACTGCTCGGTATTGGCAAGTACCACGCCTCGTTCGCGCTCGTAGCCTACCAGATGCTCAAGACGCTGCTCATCGACATAGCGCACCGGCTCGAACCAACCGCCGCGCTTGTTTGGCTCATCATAACGTACCCACCGAAAAGCTTGGTAGCGGGCGAAATCGCTGGTATCGTTATGGCGGTAATAGGAGAACAGTTCTGGCAATCTGGCAGGCCAATCTTCCGAGGAAGCCAGGGTGCGTTTCAAATCGTAACGCTGAGGGTTTTCACGGTCGGATTGGCCTGAGCCTCGAAAACCGCTCCAACCGGCTAAATCAGAGCTATCCAAAACCTCGCGCACCCGCGTCGTAAGGGTCGTAACCCCCAGACGGTAAAGCAGGTGTAAGCGGGTTAGATCGTGTTTGAAAGCGACCGCCAGACCGGGGCCAAGAAAAACTTCGACCTGATCTACCGCCGGGGTCGTTAGTTTTTCACCCTCGGAAGCGTATTGCAGCCGGTTTTGGCGCGATTTACGGGCGACTATACTCCCGGTATCCAGCAAGCGGTCAAGTAGGTGATTTTGCCAGGCATCCCCGACCGCGCTGCCAGGGTAGAGCGTGGCTTCCTCCGCCAACCGCTGGAAGAGTTGGGCATAAGTGCGTCCGATAGCAAGCGCCTCTGACGCAGACTGGGAAAGCAGTCGCAACAATTCACAAAAAAGCTGCCCGACCTCATCTTCCAGCACATCGGACAATACCAACAGTTGTTGAGTAGAGTTATACAGTTTGGCGTAATCGGTCATTTTCATTATTAAGTAGAACCTTTAGTAAACTTGAAATCTATTCGCTAAGTGAAGCGGCTAAATCTACCTCTGGGGTTATTATTTGCAACAAATCGCTCTCGCCAGAGTTAGCCATGAAGTATTGCTGAACATTGAAAGGTGTTTCCTCCGCCGGGGGCATAACGCGCTGGTAGGTTCCGTCCGGTAGCAGCAAGCGAGTTTTGGCGGTATCCTTCAAGTAGGTCGGTAAGACCAGATCGATCAGATAACGTTTAAGATGGTGGTCTTCGACCGGGAACAGGACTTCTACCCGGCGGTCGAGGTTGCGCGGCATCAAATCGGCGCTCCCCAAATAGATTTCATCCTCGCCGCCATTATGGAAGTAATAAACCCGGCTATGCTCTAAAAAGCGTCCGACGATACTTACTACCCGGATATTCTCGCTCATCCCGGCTACACCGGGAACCAGACTGCTGCTGCCCCGCACAATTAGCTCGATCTTGACTCCGGCTTGAGAAGCCCGGTAGAGAGCATCGATACAATCGAAATCGACCAGGGCGTTGACTTTGAAAATCAGCCGGGCCGGACGACCTTCGCGGGCGTGGTGGATTTCCCGCTCGATTTTCTCCATGAGGGCCGGACGAATCCCATGCGGCGATACCAACAGCTTGCGATAACCGGCCTGAAGTGCATAGCCGGTGAGGGTATTAAAGAGGATCGTCGCATCCGCCCCCAGGTCGGGCCGACTGGTCAAAAGACCCAGATCGGTATAAAGCGAAGCGGTTTTGGAATTATAATTGCCGGTTCCGAGGTGAACATAGCGCCGGATACCGTCCGGCTCACGACGCACGACCAGCGCGATTTTACAATGCGTCTTTAGCTCGATTTTGCCATAGACGACGTGCGCTCCGGCTTTTTCAAGCGCTCTGGCCCATTCAATATTGTTTTCCTCATCAAAACGGGCTTTTAGTTCGACCAGCACCGAAACCTGTTTTCCATTCATGGCAGCCTCGGCGAGGGCCTCGACAATCGGCGAATTACTGCCTACCCGGTAAATGGTCTGCTTGATCGCCAGCACTTCCGGGTCGGTGGCGGCGGACTGGATAAAGTCGATCACCGGGTTAAAAGAGTCGTAAGGGTGATGGAGCAGCACATCCTGAGCGCGTAAGACCCTAAAAATATTGTTGGTATCTTGCAAAATGGTGGGAGTGCGCGGTCGGAAAGGTGGGTCTTTGAGGCCATGACCGTCCAGATCATAAAGCTGGAACAGATCGGACAACCCCATTGAGCCATTGACCGGGTAAACGTCGCTCTCTTCGATTTCGAGATTAGTCACCAACAGTGTTTTGATCCGTTCGGGCATGCGAAGGCCGACTTGCAAACAAACCACCGACCCAAAACGGCGGCGGTTGAGGCTGGCCTGGATCGTTTGCAGCAAGTCGCCCGCTTCATCCTCGCGGATTTCCAGATCAGCGTCCCGAATTACCCGGAAAGGATAGCTTTTGACAACCCGCATGCCGGGGAAAAGCAAACCCAGGTTAGCCGCAACGACCTGCTCTAACCAAACGAAATGGCGTTGCCGACCGACCACAACCCCATCCGGCGCTTCAAGGCTCGGTTCAACCGGTATCAAGCGGGGCAACAAACCGGGTATCTTGACGCGGGCAAAGTGTTCGCCATCTTTGGGGCCGCGCACTACCACCGCCAGATTGAGGCTTAAATTGGAGATATGCGGAAAAGGATGACCGGGGTCAAAAGCCAGTGGGGTTAGCACCGGGTAGACTTCCCGCTCGAAATAATGGCGCAACTTAGTCTTTTGGGTTTCGTTCAGTCCATCATAATCGTGGATATGAACCCCGATTTGGGTCAGTTGCTTCATCAAAACTTCTTTCCAGAAGCGACTGGCAATCTCGGTCTGGCTTATAATTTTATTGCGAAGGGTCTCAAGCTGCTCCATTGGAGTCAGCCCATCCTCGCTCGGTTCGAGCAAACCCGACTCGACCTGCTCCTTGAGGCCGGATACCCGGATCATAAAGAACTCGTCCAGGTTGGAGTTAAAAATCGAGAGGAATTTGACCCGTTCCAAAAGCGGGTTGCGTTCGTCCAGGGATTCCTCCAGCACCCGCCAGTTAAACTCAAGCCAATTTATCTCCCGGTTGAAATAGGTATAATGGTTATCCGCTCGAAGTTCCCGACGAACATTCGAATAAGACTGCCGAATAGTCTTTTTTTGCTTGTGCTTTTTTGGTTTGCTTTCAATCATCACACACCCAACCCCCCAATAGGCCATTCGTACCAATCGGCTGGCCCTATATTATTTATTGCACGAGTTCCCAGTTGGGCCGAATGTCCAGACCCCAATCCTTAACGGTCAAAGCAGCCCCTTTCTTGTCCGATTTTAGCTTGAAATAGGCCGCCGAAGCGACCATCGCCGCATTGTCGGTACAAAAAATCTGGGCCGGAAAAGTTGATTTGATACCAAGCGGGGCCACCTTTTCGCTCAGGGCCGCCCGCAAAGCCTTATTAGCCGCCACGCCACCCGCGATCAAAATCTGGCGGGCTTTGTACGCTTCGGCAGCATGAGCGGTCTTGGTTGCCAGTACTTCCACCACCGCCTGTTGAAAGGCCGCCGCAATATCCGCTACCGGCAAAGGTGTAGGGGAGAGTTGAGGCTTTACAATGGGTGGCTTGTTGCTCACCGTCCGCTGGTTCCCACCGCCCGAAAAAGGGGCAGGCTTGGGTGGGGCAGCCTGATATTCTTCGACTTTACGTACCACCGAGGTTTTAAGACCGCTAAAACTAAAATCGTAGGTTCCTTTGAGCCACGAGCGCGGAAAGGGAAAGCGAGACGGGTTGCCGTCCAATGCGGCTTTTTCGATCAGGGGGCCACCCGGATAGCCCAGGCCCATCACCCGTGCCACTTTGTCATAAGCTTCCCCGGCGGCATCGTCCTGGGTCTTGCCCAGCAATTGATAATCGCCGTGACCTTTCATCAGCACGATTTCGGTATGTCCGCCTGATACGATCAAGGCAATCAGAGGAAATTCGGGTTGAGGCGGCAACTTCTTATCGGTTGCGCCTTCAGCAGCAGATGGGATCAACCAGTTGGCGTAAATATGCGATTCGAGATGATTGACCCCGATCAGCGGTTTTTGACGGGCAAAGGCTATCGCCTTCCCGACATTTACCCCAACCAAGAGCGCCCCGGCCAGGCCAGGCCCATTGGTTACGGCTACTGCATCAATATTGTCCCAACCCAGTCCGGCAGTCGCCAGGGCTTCTTCCAAAACGGGCGCGATATAGAGAATATGCTGACGGCTGGCGACTTCCGGCACCACGCCCCCATATTTTTGATGTATATCAATTTGCGAGGCGATTACGTTTGCCAGGACGTGCCGACCGTCCCGGACAATCGCTGCGCTTGTCTCGTCACAACTTGTTTCTATAGCGAGGATATTCATTTTCTTAAAAAACTTTCAAGTTATAACTTATTCTGACCGGCAAGATCAAAATGCTGCTTGTTGTACACAGCTACATTATGCCAGTGACGCATTTCAATAAAGAAAATTATAAGACAGTAACCACTCCCATATAAGGACGCAGGATAATTTAACCAGGTCACTCGTATTTTGTCTTTAACTACTTGCTCCAGCTTTTCGAGAGCATCTTCAACCTTATATAAATCCTTACATAATAAGCTGATATCGATCCATTCGCCCTGATTGTGAGAAAAAAGGCGCTCGATAAAAACTTCTTCCTCTTCAACAAGATCGGCTGTCAAACCTAAAAGCTGATCTTCTATTGTAAGTTTGTGCGTTTCTATTTTTTTATATTTATGGGTTATGGTCATTGAAAGATCCTCTTGAACTTTTCAAATTCAGAACCTGTTATTCGCCTTCGCTCGTTACGCTTGACTTTCAATTCGTGAGTAGCCTTAGAACGAATCAGACTGGTAATCAGATCTCCATTTGATGCAAAAACATGTTCTCTTGATTGTGGGCCTCTAACTACCCAATAATCATTTGGCTGAATATAAACTTTGCTTTGTCTAACTTGTTGAGCATCGTAATAGGCTGGACCCGCTGGTTTGCCCTCTTCTCGCCTTAATTTCGAGTGTTCAGTCCTTTTTAGGCTATCATCCATTGCAGACCATTTTGTATGAGATATAACGATATTCCTGTGAAAGCAGCTTGAACACAATAACATTGTACACCGCTAAATAGCGATGTACAACCTCTAAATCTGGCTCAAATTATTATAAACCGACCGATGCACCGCCATCTACAAAAATGATCTGCCCGGTAATATAGGACGACTCGTCGCTGGCAAGAAAAAGATGCAAATTAGCCACCTCTTCGGGTTCGGCCTTGCGTTTGAGTGGGATATTGTTGATCCCCTGCTCTTGAAGATGAACTGGAATCTGGGCCGTCATAGGGGTACTGATAAAACCGGGCGCGATGGCGTTGACCCTTATGTTGTAGCGAGCGTATTCAAGGGCCAACGTTTTGGTCAAGCCCCAAATACCGGCCTTCGCCGCCGAGTAATTGGCCTGTCCGATATTGCCCAGCGCCGAGGTAGAACTGGTGTTGACGATCCGACCGTCGTTCTGGCTTTTCATATAATCAAAAGCGGTACGCGCACACAACCAACTACCTTTGAGATGAATATCCAGCACAATATCCCACTGATCTTCACTCATCTTATGCGACATGGCATCACGGAGAAGCCCAGCATTGTTTATCAAAATGTCCAACCGTCCAAATCTGGTTGTAATATCCTTTACCATCTGGTTGACAAAGCCGGAGTCGGCTACGCTCCCCAGGTAAAGTTCGGCTTGACCGCCCGCCTCACGAATTTCGCTTACAACCTGATTGCCACCTACCTCGTTCATATCGTTGATCGCTACCAGAGCGCCTTCCTGGGCGAACCGGCGGGCCGTCGCCGCACCAATTCCACTCCCCGCCCCAGTAACGAGAGCTATTTTGCCCGCCAACCGTGCCATCTCTTGTGTGCTACCTTTCTATTCTATTGAACTTCTATTTAGCTAAGCTGTTAAGCTAAATCTTGCTTGACTAAACCTTGATTGATGTAAAATACGGCTTGATTTTGACCATTAAGTCTGAGCAATATTTTAGCGGCAAGCTGCCGGTGTATGCAAATTTGCTGGAAAGCCCAGGCTTATTTTCGCCAAAACTAGAAATCAAACATTACTTGTTGGTATTCGGGGATTGACTGAGGTTCGGTTGGTGGTTGGTTTTGGGTCTTATAATAATCACAAATGTCGGTTAGGAAGCAATTAGCGCACTGCGGGCGACTGTAGACGCAAACGCGCTTACCGTGCCACAGCAGGCCCTTGTGAAAATTGTAGAGAGTTTGGGCATCCTGGGGTAAGAGAGCTTGCAAAAAGGGGTGAGCCATCTCTGGGCTTACCTTTGGGCCGATCAGCCCAAGCCGCATACTAACCCGGTGAACATGGGTATCGACCGGCAAGATCGGTTTGCGGCAGGTAAAAAGCAATACGCAGGCAATTGTTTTGGGGCCGACACCCGGCAAGCGCTCCAACCAACCTACACTCTGCTCTAAAGGCCAATCGCGCAAGAAATCAAGATTGAGTTCACCTCGCTCTTCGCTAATGCGTCGCATAATCACTTGAAGGCGTGGAGCTTTAATTTCGGGCCAGTTGACCCCGGCGATAGCCTTCTCTACCTCTTCGGTTGGCGCATCCCGCATTGCCTCCCACGACCCGAAACGAACTTTAAGGTTAGCATAAGCAGCGGCGGTTTGTTCGTCCTTTGTGCGGTGCGATAATATAATATCGACCAGCATACTGAGCGGGTCTTTGCGCGACCATTGCGCTGTCCCGTAGCGCTCGACCAACCGGCGGGTCACTTCTAGCGACCTGGTTTTCAGAATAGACCAGTCAGCTACCGGGTAGCTGTAGTCACCCGGATGAGTCTTGCGCCCGTCCGATTTGTTTTTTGTTAAATCTTTGTTGCTCAACATAACACATCTAGCTAATTCTCAATACTTAAAGTTCCGTTCCCTGCCGTTAAATTTGGCTACACCTATTGCTGCAAACCCGTCACCAGCCCGGCATACTTATCGACCAGAATCTGGGCCTGATCGGAAGATTGCGACTCGGCGAAGATGTGGAAGAGGGGGCGGTCGGCATCCGGCAGGATCAAGACCCACTCGTCGCCCAAATTGATCCGTACTCCGTCGATTTGCTGACTACCGTTTTTGTACTGCTCGTTGAGCATCCGCATTACTTTGCCCTTGTCCTCCCAACGGCAGGCTACTTTGGTGCGTACCAGAGCGTAATGGGGCAGGCTGTTGACGACTTCGCTGACCCGTTCGCTCCGCTTGATCGTCAGTTCGAGGATACGAGCGGTAGCAAACATCGCGTCCATACCGGGATGGAAGTTAGGGAAGATAAAGCCACCCTCGCCATCGGTCGCCATAATAACGCCGCTCTTGAGCGAGGCTTGCATCTGGGAAGCGACGTTGGCTTTGGTACGCAAAATTTCGCCACCGTATTTTTGGGCGATCCGCTCGAAGATGCTGGGAGCGTTGACCGGGACGGCAATCGTACCACCGCCTGCCGCCTGGAACATCATATGGGCGACGGCTGCCGCCAGTTGCATCGGCTGTATCTGGTTGCCTCGGTTATCGACTACAAAAAGCTTTTCGCCACTGGTATCGATTTTCACCCCCAGGTCGGCATCGAGCGTATTGGTAATTACGCCCAACCGCTTCATACTTTCCTGAAACTGCTCCGGGGTGCGGAATAACTTGGTCTCGTCGATAGCAGCATTGAGAGCGATCACATCGCAGCCCATTTTATCGAGGATCGCTGGTAGGATCGTGCTAGTATTGGTCGAACTGTAATCGACCACTACCCGCCGCCCTTTGGAACCGGCCCCCATTCCGTTAATATCAATCCGCTTTAAGAAGTCGTTGGTATACTTATCGACCGGGTTGGGAGCGTATTCGATGTTGCCGATCTCGTCCAGGTAGACCCGCCGGAAATCCTCCCGGAAAAAGACATTTTCGATCTTGCGCTCGGTATTCTTATCGATGTCCAGCCCGCGCTTGTCGAAAAAACGAATATCAATCGTGCGATTATCGTAGGGCGAAAGCCGCACATGGATACCACCGATGACGTTCTCGCTATTGCGGGTATTAAAGCGGGCGACCGGGATCGGCAAATTGCCCAGGTCGCTGACGTTTACGCCCGCCGAAGGTAGGCCGCTCAAGATGGCCCGCTTTATCATACGGGGGGTATGGTGGGGTTCACGATTAACCGCGACCGTGCCGCCTTTAGGCAAGATCGCACCATAGGCCGCCCCCAGTTTGGCGGCAAATTCGGGTGTAATATCGATATTGACCAACCCGGTCACGCCGTAGCGCCCGAATAACACTCGCCGCCCCTGACTACCCCAGATGATCGAAGTGTTGACAGTCGCGCCGCGCTCGATCTCTTTGCTGGGCCAGATTTTGACGTTTGGAGCGATTACGGCACTCTCCCCAACAATTGTATTATCACCCAGTACGACCCCTTCAAAGATCATGGCGCGACCCTTGATGTTGCATTGACGGCTAACGATACAGCCGCGCAACTCGGCCCGTTCCCCAATATAACTATTACGCCAGACAATACTGCGGTCAATTGTAGCCCGGTTATCGACTATCGTAAAGTCGCGGATTACCGACGGCCCCCGGATGATCGCGCCACCCTTGATTTTCACGCCCGGTCCCAGATAGATCGGGCCGTAAAGCTGGGCATCCGGCGCAATCTCGACATCATCCTCGACCCAGATATTACCGCCAATATGTTTGCCGGGCAGTTCGATATTTATGCGGCGTTCGAGCATATCAGCGTTCGAGCGCATATAATCGGTCAGGCTACCCACATCCGACCAGTAACCATCCGCTACATAACCATAAATCGCATCACCATTTTCAAGCATTTCTGGAAAGATTTGTTGGCTCCAGTCGTAAGCTTTACCGACTTCCATATATTGAAAAATTTTGGGGTCGATTACATAAATGCCGGTGTTAACCGTGTCGGAGAAAACCTCACCCCAGCTTGGCTTTTCCTGAAACTGGCGTACCCGACCATCTTCGGCTAAAATAACCAGCCCATATTCGAGAGGATTGGCGACCCTGGTCAGGGTTAGGGTTGCCATTGCCTTGTGGTCAACGTGATATTTTATGATAGCAGTCAGATCAAAATCGGTCAGGGCATCGCCACTGATGACAATAAAAGGCTCATCCAACATTTCTTGAGCTTGCTTTACGCTGCCTGCCGTACCAAGTGGGATTTCTTCGACCGAATAGCGGATTTTTACACCCATATTTCGACCGTCCCCAAAATGATCCTGAATATCTTCGGCTCTGTATTGCAAAGTAACAATAATATCGGTGATACCGTGTTTTTTTAGTAGCTCAATAATATGAGCCATTACAGGTTGATTGACAATTGGAACCATAGGTTTGGGACGGCCCAGCGTCAAAGGGCGCAGGCGTGAGCCTTCACCGCCAGCCATTACCACTGCTTTCATCGTGGGTGATCCTTCCTAATTTTTTGACCCTTTTGTTCCTATTTCTTTGCTAAGTCGCGACCTTCTAAAACAATCCAATAGCCGCTCGTATTATACAGGTTGAGGATTGAACTGAACTTATAGTTTATTCTAACTTACCGCGCTGGGATGTGCAATTCTTACAGATATTGGTTTAGCTGATAGTGCGCGGCAGCTTTTTGCAAACTAGCCAGGCTGTGCCACTTGCTAAACCGGAGTTGAGTATATGTTAGCTAATATCAGGTTGCGGTATAGTATGAAAAGTTCTATACTAACCACGAAGAAGCGCCGCACCGTCGCCGCCACAAGCATTAAATTTTGAGATAGATCAGAAAAGGAGCGGGATCGATATGATGATAAAAGAGGCTGTCAAAGAAGTTTTAGATCGGGTGAAGCAAAATAGTGGGTCGCTAGGGGCAGTCGATCCCGAACTTTTTCAGGCCATCAAAAATGAGGAAGGCCGCCAGCGCGATAAGATCGAGCTAATCGCCAGCGAAAACTATGTCAGTCGGGCCGTTCTGGAAGCCCAGGGCAGCGTATTGACCAATAAATATGCCGAGGGCTACCCTGGCAAACGTTATTATGGTGGTTGCGAATATGTAGACGTAGCCGAGTCGCTGGCTATCGAGCGGGCCAAAGAAATCTTCCAGGCCGGGTTCGCCAACGTCCAGCCTCACAGTGGAGCGCAAGCTAATATGGCGGTCTACTTTGGATTGCTCAAACCGGGCGACACCATTTTAGGCATGAACTTGCAACAGGGCGGGCATCTTACGCACGGTTCGCCGGTCAACTTTAGCGGTCGGTTCTATAATATTGTGCCTTATGGGGTCAATCAAGAAAGCGAATTGATCGACTACGACGAGTTGGAGCGGTTGGCCCAGGAACACAAACCCAAAGCTATTATCGCCGGGGCCAGTGCCTATTCCCGGATTATCGATTTTGCCCGCTTCCGGCAAATTGCGGATGGCGTGGGAGCTTACCTGATTGTAGATATGGCCCACATCGCCGGACTGGTCGCCGCCGGGTTGCACCCTAACCCGGTTCCGCACGCTCACGCCGTAACGACCACCACCCACAAGACTTTGCGTGGGCCACGTGGCGGTCTAATTTTGACCAACGATCAGGCGCTGGCCGAGCAGTTCGATAAGCAGGTCTTCCCGGGTGTCCAGGGCGGGCCACTAATGCACGTTATCGCAGCGAAGGCGGTCGCTTTTAAGGAAGCTCTGACCCCTGCTTTTAAGGAATACCAGCAACAGGTTATCACCAACGCCCGGCAACTAGCCGCCTCTTTGCAAGAGGAAGGGTTACGGATTGTCAGTGGTGGGACGGATAACCACTTGCTGCTGGTCGATGTTGGTTCGGCTGGGATCAGTGGCAAAAAGGCTCAGCTTGCCCTCGACGAAGTTTCTATTACGGTCAACAAAAATACTATTCCGTTTGATACCCGCAGCCCAATGGTCACGAGCGGGGTGCGGTTGGGTTCGCCTGCTACCACTACGCGCGGCTTTAAGGAGCCGGAAATGGTGCAGATTGCTCACTTGATTAGCCAGACGGTCAAGAATTTCGGCAACGAAGAAGTTTATCAGGAAGTGCGCGAGAGCGTTAAAGAAATCGTTAGCCACTTCCCGGTTCCGGGCATCGATTAAGAACCTAAGCGGAGGTCTATGGACGGAGCCATATCCAACAGGTCTGGTGAGATATGGCTCTGCCGATGAATTATTTTTCGGCATAGTTACCAAATCCAGGAGGAGGTAGAGCTTTGGGTTCCGAAATCCAAAATCCAGCACCACCCGTCGCTGAAAAAGGGAAGGTTGAGTTGACCGCCGAGGAGCAAAGTGGGCTGCACGTTTCGACCCACCCACTGATCTTGCACAAGTTAACTATTTTGCGGGACATCGAGACCGAGCCGAAACGCTTTCGAGAGGTGGTCAACGAGATTACCGCTCTGTTGGCGTATGAGGCGACCGCCGACTTGAAAACCAATCTGGTAACGATCCATACCCCACTGGCCGAAATTAGCAGCCACCACCTGGAGCCTCGGATCGGGCTGGTTCCGATCTTGCGAAGCGGGTTGGGGATGGTCAGCGCCATGCTCAATATGATACCATCGGCCCAGGTCTGGCACATCGGGCTTTATCGCGACCACAATACGCTTCAGCCTGTGACCTATTACAATAAGCTACCCGATCATTCGACCACCGATTTGTGTCTGGTGCTTGACCCGATGCTGGCGACCGGCGGATCGGCAGTGGCGACGATTTCAATCTTGAAAAAGTGGGGTGCAGGCCAGATCAAGTATCTGGGCTTGATTGCCGCCCCCGAAGGGGTGCGGACGCTACGTCAAGCTCATCCCGATGTGCCGGTCTATGTGGCGGCTTTGGATAGCCATCTCAACGAACACGGTTACATCGTGCCGGGTCTGGGCGATGCGGGCGACCGCCAATTTGGGACAACCTAGAACCGATCCCGGTAGGGGCGACCTTTATGGTCGCCCGGTGTGGCCCGAATCGGGCGACCATAAAGGTCGCCCCTACACGCAACCGATTGGGATAGGCTCTTAAGGTTTTTAAGCTCATTAATTATTACTTGATGAATATTTCCACCACCAACCTAATGCTCCTGCTGGCGACCGGGCTTACCGCTTTCCTGGTAGCCTTCGGTTTGACCCCACTGGTCAGGCGGTTGGCCTTAAAACGAGGCTGGGTCGTACCGCCGTCGCCCCGCCGTATCCACAAAGTACCGATGGTTAGCATCGGTGGGCTGGCGATTTTCGGCGGATTTAGTAGTGCCGTCATTGGGGTGGTTGGGGTTTCGATGCTGCTGGGCCAACCCTGGCAAAATCACGACTTGCTACGGATCGGCTTGCTCTTGGTCGGTAGCGCCCTAATCGCCTTTGTAATGCTTGCCAACGATATAAAAGAGTTGCCGCCCGGCCCGCGCTTGCTCTGTCAGTTTTGTGCCGCCGCCCTGGTTATTCTGCCGCAGTTGCTGGTTTCCAATAACGGTTTGGGTTCCCTGCCCAAGATAGTAAACCGCCAGGATATTCTGAACGGGTCGGCGGTCGTGCCGGATAAATATCTGGGAGCGATTATCGACAGTATTAACACTTCCGACGGCGCTTTCAGGCTGGGGCTACTGGCGATCCCACTGACCCTTTTCTGGATTATGGGTATGACCAATATGGTCAACTGGATTGACGGGCTGGACGGGCTGGCAGGTGGGGTGGTTTTTATCGGCGCGGCGACCCTCTTTATCGAAAACCTGTTTATAAAACGCGACCCTAGCGCCGCTTTTCCGCTCACCAGCAGCTTTTTGGCTTTGGCGTTGGCCTGCGCCACGCTCGGATTTTTGCCTTACAACTGGAACCCGGCCAAACTTTTTATGGGCGATGTAGGCGCAATGTTTTTGGGTTACGCTCTGGCGGTAATTGCGATTATCGACGGGGCAAAAGTAGCGGCGACCTTGCTTATTATCGGCTTCCCGGTGCTAGATGTCGCCTGGGTTATCATCTACCGAATGTTGAATAAGCGCTCCCCTTTTTATCCCGACCGCAGCCATTTTCACCACCGCCTGCTCGATTTAGGGCTAAACCAACGGCAGATCGTCAGCGTTTACTACCTGATTTGTGGTATTTTTGGGTCGGTCGGCCTTTTTGTCCAAAACGCGGTTAGCAAGCTGATCTGGCTAAGTATTCTCGGTATCTTGTTACTACCCCTGTTTTTCTACACTGCTACCCGCAAAACCCAGGCCGAAATCGATGCCGCCCGCCAGGAAGAATTGGAAGTTCCCCCTTCCGCCGACCCGAAAGAGGTAAATTCTCACCGCCGTCCCTAAATTTATAGCGCTGGCTTTAAGCTCTATAGCCCTGCCAGCGCAACATCAATTGATAGACCGTCCTCAAATATTCGTTTACATCATTCCCATCGGCGGATGGGGCATAGACCGGGATCGCATCCTCCAAGTGGTTCAAGCCTTTGTTGACGTAATAGCGGATCATCGCTTTGCACCACCACTCTAAACCGGCCTTCCAGGTCGGGAATTTCATGAAGCCGCAAGCGCCATCTTCCTCGCCACGCACGTTCCCCCAATTTTTATTATCGAGGCTGTTCTGCCCATTGCAATAGCCGACTGCCGACCCTGCTCCGCTCTCTCGCACGAAAAAGGCCAGTGCCACTCCAGGGTCTAAACCATAATTTACTATCGTAGCGTAGAAATCGCCTGCGCCGCCGCCTTCCGATAGTACCGGTGATTTATAAAATTGCAAGACCGAAGTAAACTTTTCGAGCGAAATCCGGGCCGGGCCGGTAAAGGTCAAGCTCTGCTGTTTGCGCCAGGTCAGATAATGTAGCCCAACGTTACCCATCTCGACCTGCCATTCGGGGGCATTGCTGGGGGTGTAACTGAGTACGCGCCGCTCGTACAACTGCAACATCACCAACGTCGGCTTACCGCTCACTAGCACCCGCGCCCAATATGGCTCCGTAATCGGATAGCCAAAAATATAGAGGGGGTCAAACAAATTCTCCCGCGTCCAGTTCCCGTCGCTATCCAATACCGACCCCTGCTTCTCAAAGAAGTCCTTAAAGGCCGCCGGAATATTATGGCCTGTCACCTGTTCATAGGCGACTAGCTTGGCCTTCGGGTCGCCCGCCTCATATTTCTCAACGGCAAACCCGGTGCGGTCGATCAGCTTGGTAACGCTCTGCCCGCGCTGGTCGGGCCGTCGGTTATCGCCTCGCAACGAAGCAAAATCCGAAAAGGTCGCATAAGTCGGGGTCGCATCGGTCACGGTTGGGTCGCCCGCCACCGGGATTTCTGCCGGGGTTAGCACACCAACCGGGTTGATCGTACTAAATTCGCCTTCCTCGCCGGTCTGCACCCGACCCGACACAAGCTCCTTCACCAGACTCCCGCTCCGAATATACCACTTCGTACCCTTCTCCTGACGTGGGTCAATCTCCATCCGGCCCTTATCGTAATGCCGGAAAGACCGTTCGCTATACTTATCCTGTTTGCTAAAGCGGTACTTATCTTTGTAATCATAGTCGAGCGCTTTTGGCCCCCAGACCCAACTTCGGCTGACCTTGCCGTCGTATACCAGGTCATCCGTTCGCGCCCACAACTTGCGAAAGGCCGTCACCTGATCGGGGGTAGCCGGGTTGGCTTCCGCCACCGGCAGCAGCACCAACTGGCAACCCATTAACGTTATCAATCCGACCAGCACCAGTCGTGCCTTCTTAATTCTCAGCTTCAAAGACCGCTTCTCCTGTTCAAAAATAATAATTTCAACGACGAGTTTACGAACAAACTAACCTACAGGTACGCTTCGTCGCCTGAAACGCCTTACCCGGTCTGGCCGCTCCGCGCTATACCGTTTTACAAAACAAAATAGAAAATCTACCAATGCACATCCCAAATCATAGCGCATAGCTTACCACACCCCTCTGATCTGTCAACCTGGCTCCAACCAAAAAACCCATTCGTATTGGCTACGTGATGGGCTAGATTTTTATTGGGTTATAGCGGGTATAACGCGATGGGGCTGTTACAAATTGATCTCCACCGCTGTTCTCATCGCCGAATGATGTCTAAAATCGGTTTCCCAGCTATAGGCCAACAGCACATGATAAGGCTTACCCGGTTCGAAGCTATGCGAAAAGCGGTCTGCCGCCACAAGTGGGAGCGTAAAGCTGAGGGTTGTTTTACTATTTTCCTGGCTGCCAATTCGGTCGCGCAAGCTATCCTGACTGCCTAATTCCAATTTCGATTTATGCTCCCCGGCTTGTACAATATAGCGATCCTCGATTATCGCCTGACCAGCCTCCACACAGCCCATTATCAGGTTCGTCCCGCTCAAATCCGCCTGGATGTTAAAGCCGACTGCCACCCAACCTATCGTCGGCCCGCTCACTTTGCAGCGCAAAACGCTTTGCTCAATCTTCCATTGAAAAAGCATTCCACCGGCCCTTACCGATTTATAGTCCGCCTCAACTGTTATTTGCTCATCCATAATTTAAGCCTATTTCTTGCAAATTATATTAATAAGAATGGGGTTGAGGCCAGGTTTGGCGTTCAACCCCTTGACGACTACTTGGCTACGGCTAGTCCCAAAAATTGGTCAATCACCTCGAACGGTAGATGATCGTAGACGTAATCGGCGTAGTGAGTTTGTTGTACCCGCAGGTCTGGCCCGATTAGAAATTCGGCAGGCATGCGATAGAAGTTGCTACCTTCTTCTTTGGTCAAGGCAAAACCAGCCTGGGCTGCCGCACTTACTACATCTTTCATGTCCGATCTGCCCATAGTCGCTTTCACCTTCTCCTCGGATACTTCCGTACCGTACAGACTATACAACTTGCTTTCCGGGTCGGCTACCAGTGGAAAAGGGGCATCCTGCTTGCCGACATACTCTCGCATATTTTCGAGAGGCGACTCGAACACGGCTATTACTTCCAAACCGGCCTTTTGCCAGGCAGGATAATGCTCGATCATCTGATGTATCCGCAAATTGCAGAGGGCACAGGCCGAAAACCGAAAAAGCCCCAGCAACAACCGTTTGCCCCGATAATCTTCTAACCTGATTGTATTCCCAAAAATGTCCTCAACTTCAAAGTTCGGCGCAATCATTCCTGTTTCGATGTGCATTATAATCTCCCTTGTATTAGACTTGTTTTACTTGCCACCGAGAATATAGTAAACTAGGTTGTCTATTTTGTCAAGTAGCTTGTCTAATTTCACGAAAAGAGCGATAATCTAGTAAGTTGCACAATTACTGGCCCGATTTTGGTAGGGGCGACGCTATGGGGTCGCCCCTAGCCGTCAACGTTTCACTACTGTACATAAAGACGATTGAATAGCTTAATTGCTTTGAACTGGTAGCGCTCTAGGCTACCAGAGGCTAATTCGTAATAAAGCCGCAACAAATAAGTCCCGCTACCTATTGCAGTAATAGCCCTCAAGTTGGTATTATTAGTGTTAAACAAAAGGGATGCTTTTACGGTAGCTTACCGCAAAAGTTTACGACTTTCCTGTGAGAGTATTACTCCAAAAGCCTGCACTCTCTTACCTGATCGGAGTGAAGGCCCGTTGAATGGGTATATGGATAAATAGATGAAGAGCGAGATTATCAATGGTTGATAAAAGCGGGAAAATTTTGCTGGTCGATGACGAGCAAGACACTTTGATGTTACTGAGTTTCCAACTACAACGGGCCGGGTATCACGTCATTCTGGCCGAAAACGGGCGTGAAGCACTCCAAAAAGTTGAGCTGGAAAAACCGGCCCTCCTTATTTTAGATCGTAGAATGCCCGATATGGATGGGCTGGAAATCTGCCGTCGGGTGCGCCAAAGCAATCCCCAGATTTTCGTGATCTTGCTGACCGCTCTGGGCAACGAAACCGACCGCATCGCCGGTTTGGAAGCCGGGGCGGACGACTATCTCGCCAAACCATTTAGCCCCAAAGAACTGATTTTGCGTGTCCAGGCGATGCTCCGAAGAAACCAGACCAACCCTGCGCCGTTACCCGCTTCATCAACCCCGCCCACGATCCCACCCACGATTCGCCCCGCCAGTCCAGGCCCAACCGTTCCGCTACCGCCTTCGGCGCGGGCCGATTTGCCCGCTACCATCGCTGCCGTCGATAAAGGGGCCGCTTCCAACCCACCCACCGACCGTTCTCGCGCTACGCAACCGATCCCACAACACGGGCAAAACGTCCACGAGCAGCAACTACAACTCATGCTACAAGAAGCCAGCAAAACCGCCCAGGCCCACGACATCGAACGCGCCCGCCAACTTTACTTGCAAATCCTCAAGCTGGATCGCTCTAACGAAAACGCCCTGATGTGGCTGGCCTGGTACACTAACGACCCTTACGAAGGTTGTCGTTATCTTGAGCAACTCGTCGCGGCCCACCCCGAAAACGTCAAAGCCCGCGAGTTTTTGGAGGCCGGTCGCCTTCGGGTCAAAGAACTCGATCAGCTTATCTCCGACTCAAATGTCCTGAGCTATTGGCAGGTCGCCGAACAGATGCAGGATCAACGTGTCCGCACCGGGGTTGATAAACGGGCCACCCCTATTTTGCCGGTCGGTCAGCTTTTGCTCAAAAAAGGGTTTATCACCCCGCAGCAACTCGAAACCGCCGTCAATTTGCACGAAATGTTTATTCGGCTGGGCGAACCCAAAAAGCTGGGCGAAGTGCTGCTGGAATACGGCTACCTGACCCAGGAACAATTAAGCAGTGTTCTTAAAGAGCAGCAAGTCGAATTCAACAGCCAGTTTTATTAAAAGCGTGGGGAATAGGCTTCAGCTTTGGTGATCCAGGTTCAAGACCTGATCTAGCCGGGGGAGCATTTTACGCCAATCAAAATTGGCTTCCACAAAAGCTCTGCCGTAGGTTGCCAGAGTAGCCCGTCGGAGCGGGTCGTCCAGCAATTCGAGGATAGCGCGGGCAAAATCCACCGGGCTATCGGCTAATAATGCCTCCTGACCGGGAGTCAAATCGATCCCGTCCGCTCCAAAAGTGGTGCTAACGACGGCCTTGCCCATCGCCAACGCTTCCAGCACCTTGTAACGCACTCCACCACCCATCCGAATCGGCACGACGTAAAGGGCGCTTTGCCGGATATAAGGCCGCGCATCGGCTACCGTCCCGGTCACTTCGATGCCGGGAACTAGCTTCAGATTCGCAACCGCCGGGGCCGGACGACGACCGACTATCACAAAGCGAGCCTGCGGTTTGGCCTGCCGTACCAACGGCCAGACCTCGCGGGCGAACCACGTCACGGCATCCACATTGGGTCGGAAATCCATTGTGCCGGTAAAAACCAACTGGTCGGGCTGTTCGGCCTGGCGGTCGGGAGGCGGCACAAATTCTTCCAGGTCGATACAGTTGGGTATAACCGTGATAGGCTGGTGCTGCTCTGACATACGCCGGGCCAGCACTTTTCTTTCGGGCCAGATTAAGCCGGACAAAGCCTGTCGATCCGGGTCGGAAACGGCGATCACCCGGTTAAAAACATTAAGGGCCTTTTTCTCGTAGCGCAATAACCGACGGGCCTGTAGCCAACTATACAGCGCAACCGGTCGCCTACCCCACCCGGCTTGCCAATCATTCTCAAAAATACGGCGTTGTAGCAAATACTCCGCGTTATGCTCATCCAAAATCAGGCGAGGACTGCCCTGCGAAATAGTATGCTTTGCTTCAATCCAATCCAACACAAAAGGAGCCAGTTCTAGCCCTTCGCACTGCACTGCGTCATACTCGTCCGACAAATCATCAAGAGCCTGGGCAAAATGTACCGAGGCCAATCGTTGCAGCAAATCGGTCTGCCCGGTCAACAGACCTAGCAAGCGAACCAGTTTGGAGCGAGCGGGCGGAGGCGGAACCAACACAACTTGCCGACAGTATTTTTCGAGGACGGCCCGAGCCGGGGTAGTGGCGGGGTTTTCGCCGGGCCGGGCAAAACTCAACAAGGTCAATTCGCAGCGCGGGTCTGAACCCAGATAGCGTACAAAATTAAAGTTGCGAATAGCCGCACCCTGGTCGGGTGGGTAGGGGGTCTGCGGGGTCAGCAGCAAGATTTTCAATCGTTCGGTCATCGGTTCTAGCTCGGCCCCCAAAAGTCGTCATCGTCGGGCGGGACTTCGACAGTATCAAAAACCTGGCTACGCTCGGCAGTCAGACGCAACTTTTCGTCACGATGAGGGTCAATTCCCAATTCGCCAAAGAGCGTCCGGTAGTGGGCGATAGGGTCGGGATGCACCGAATAGCGGTCGTCGAACTGGGTTACGCGCAAGACCTCGGCTATTTCGCGGGCGCTATCGGTAATCGCCTCGACCCTTGTTTCGTAACGGACAACTAATTCCTCAACCTCGCCAAAATGGTAATCGAAAAGCGTTATCAAATATTCGACCGCCGCCGCCCACTCTGGCCCGCCGCCCGCCCATTCCGTACCGGCCCGGAAATCGCGCCATAGCCGTACTGCATTGAACAATTCTTCCAGGTTAAACCGACCAGCCTGGGCTTGCATCTGCTCCAAAAACAAGCTCTCAACCGAGTCGAGCCGTTCGTAGCGTAAATCCAGGTGGCGCTGGCCCTGGTAAGTCTCCAAAATAAGCCGGTCGCTGGGATCGTCAGGCCGGAGTTGTCCGTCGGCGTTGATGGGCAGCACCTCTTCGACCAGCCAACCATTTTCGCTACCTGAGTCAGATCGCAAGACTATTCCCGACCCGAACAACCGCGTCAGATGTCCGCGTCCACCCGGTTCGGTAGCCTCTTGCGCCAACACCACCCCGACTTCGAGCAAGGCAATCTCGCTCTCGATTTGCAAATCGTAAGGGGCCAGCAAACCGTTCTCGCGGGGGTCGTCCAGTCGCAAGTCTAGCCGAAAAAGGGCCAGACCAAATAGATCAAGCGCTAGGGCCGCCCGGCTGCCCGGCCCAACCAATTCCTCGACCACCCCGACCGCCCCGGCCCGTACCGACTCGATCAACTGCTCTCCAAACCGAGCCGCTTTTAGGGCTGCGTGTTGACGGTCTGGCTCCTTTTGGGTAGTGGTGAAGGCGGCAGAATTAAATTTTTCGTTCTCATCAACCATGCTCTCAGCACTCAATATTCGACCAGCGTCGTAATCGAATAGCCCAGCAGCCGTTCGCGGCCCTTGAGAAATTTCAATTCGATCAAAAAGGCCAGCCCGATTACATCCCCGTCCAACTGCTCTACCAACCGCGCGGTGGCCTGTACCGTTCCACCTGTCGCCAGCAAATCATCCACGATCAAAACCCGCTGGCCCGGCGTAATCGCATCGGCGTGCATCTCGATAGTATTCGTCCCATATTCCAAAGCGTAATCCGCCGCGATAGTTTTGGCCGGCAGCTTACCCAACTTGCGAACCGGCACGAACCCCGCCCCCAACCGGTCGGCTAGTGGCGCTCCAAAAATAAACCCCCGCGACTCAATCCCGACTACCACATCGATCTTCTGGTCTTTATAAGCCTCGGTCATCTCGTCAAGGGCCTGCCGAAAGGCCGGGCCATTTTTGAGTAACGTGGTAATATCCTTAAACAGAATGCCCGGCGTTGGAAAATCAGGTATATCTCGAATCAATTCTTCTAGGTTCACAGGGCCACTCCTTTCCCCTATCACATATATTTCCGGCTAACTTTCCGGCTTTCCCCAAATTTCAATTTTGCGGCCCGACTGCGGCCTCTTGTGTGATTCTAATCTATTAGTGGTGGTTAATGCAAATTACTTTAACCGCTAGGGGGAGCGTCAGATTTTTGCAAACTAGCCAGGCTGGGCCACTCGCTAAACCGAGGTTGATTATACATTAGAAAATTTTCGCGGAAAATTTTCTAATATAGTTTGAGTGATTTAGACCTGGGTTTTCACGACCACCCGTTCTTACTGGTTGAAATTGTGCAAAAACTGACGCTCACCCCAACCCTTATTTGGTGGTAGGCCCGACCGTCACGGGCGCAGGCGGAGCGACCGGGAAGAGTTGTTGTAATAGCCCCGGAGCCGAAACTACGAAAATGGCGCTTTTCTTACCCTTGACCTGTTCCGATACATTCTTGAGCGCTTCATCTGGTAAATTGAACAGGCTGGACTGTCGAACCAATTCTTTTTCCTCTTTGGGAACCGGCAACGCGCTAAAGACCAGATCACCCAAATCCAGCTTGCTATAGACCCCAATTTGAGCTTCGCCCTGCTTGCGAACAGGTATAACCGAGGAATACCCGGCAGTCGTCAGGGCGGCGCTATAGGCAGTCGCCAGCTTTTCCGGCTCTTCATCCGAGACATATAACTGAACACGTGGATTTCTTACTTTTGATAGCTGTTGGGTAAAGGCGGCAATAAAGGCCGCGTCCAACGTTACTTCCTGCGCCCCTTCTACCGTCGGAACCCCGGTTGTACCGGCAGGGGTCGCAACCGGGCCAAGACTGGCGGTCGGATCGCCACAACTCGTCAGCCCCAACCCGATTACAAGCATCAAAACGGCCAGCCAAACTCCTTCAACCAACCACCTGGGCTTCTCTAGCACGCAAATCTCCTTCTAAAATTAAATTCATCGATTGGCGGAGCAATGTCCAACAGGGTTAAATCCATTACCCTAATTTAAGTCTATACTAATCAATGTATTATCAAGGCTCAACGGAATATATTCAAAGGACAGACCGGTAGCATTTTGGGGAACCTCAAAGGTAGCCCAACCGCGCACCTTGTCATTTTGAGCTATATCATTTTGACTTGCTAGTGAGGGGTCTTTACCCGCCAAAGTAGGAGCATATTTGAAACCCTGGCTATCTTTGATACTACAATATAGCAAGTTTGAGGATACGCCTTTAGCTTTGCCACTGGCGACTGTCACATCTACAGCTACAAATATGTTGCCAGCTTTAGCGGTGCTAAGTGCGCTAAAGCTGCTATTACGCTCGATATTATTTACTGTCACCAGATAACCATTTTGCGTTACAATTTGACCTATTTTCCCTCGGCTTGATGGAAGGACAGTTGCAATCACAGTAGCCGCCGAAGTTGGAGCAACAGTGGGGCGGGTGGCAACGGTAGGTTGGAGGAAAGATTGAGTCGGGCTGGGTGCGAGGGTTGGAGTGGCGGCAGGCCGGGCATTTTCGTCGTTGACCCTGGCATTCCAAATCAGCATCACGATCAAGGCCAGCGGGATCAAGGCCCAGGCGATAATCAAGACCACTATCCGCCAGGTCAGGTTTTCCTGTTTAGGTGGCACATTATTAGGCGGGAGCGGCGCAGGCTGCGGTGGTGGACTTTGGGTAGGATAATAGCCCGGTGGTGGCTGGTTTGGGTCGGGATAATAGCCGGGCGGCGGCGGTGGTTGACCCTGATAGCCCGCCGGAGGGGGCTGACCGGGGCCAGGATAACCGCTATATGGGGGCTGCGACATAATGGCAAACTCCTTTAGAATTAGCGGGGATAGCCACAGGCTTGCGGGTCTAAAAGTGTTTGCGCTATCCCTGGGAACCGAATAATCTATTGGCCCTAATGCGTCCCGCTACGGTGGAGACCAGTTCAAAGGGTGGGGCATCCAACACTACTGATAATACCACACTCTGATCTTCTGGAATGCACCCGGTCTTAAAATCATTCTTTCGCCCCTAGTCTAACTCTTTTCTAATCGCTTGTAAGCATTTCTTCAATATCATCCTTTAGCCTTCAAGAGCGGGTGCCGCCGGTTGACGCTCCGCGATCACCCCTTTGAGTTGGCTGTTAATTTCGAGCAGCAATTGCTCGGTGGTTGCCCAGTTAATACAGGCATCCGTCACCGAAACACCGTATTTAAGCGCGGACAAATCTTTGGGAATGGGCTGGTGGCCCTCGAATAAATTGCTTTCCAGCATCAGCCCGATAATCGAGCGGTTGCCGTGCAAAATCTGGTTAACCACGTCCCGCGCCACCAGGGGTTGCAACTCATAATTTTTAAAGGAATTGGCGTGGCTGCAATCGATCATAATGTTGGCGGACAACCCGGCCTTTTCCAACGACTGTTGGCACATTCGCACGCTGACCGAATCATAGTTGGGCCGACCACTTCCGCCCCGTAGCACCACGTGGCAATATTTGTTGCCCCGCGTCCGAATCAGCGAGGTACGCCCATCCTGATTATGACCGAGGAAGGCATGCGGGCTACCGGCGCTATGGATCGCGTCGATAGCGATATGAATGTTGCCATCCGTACCGTTCTTAAAGCCAACCGGCATCGAAAGCCCGCTTGCCAATTCGCGATGGGTCTGGCTCTCGGTGGTACGCGCCCCGATAGCGGCCCAGCTTACAAGGTCGGTCAGATAAGCCGGTGTCACCGGGTCGAGCGCTTCAATCGCCGTCGGCAGGCCCATCTCAGCGCACTTTAGCAGCAGCGAACGGGCCAGAAACAAGCCATCCTGTATCCTGAACGTCCCGTCCATACCGGGGTCATTTATCAAGCCTTTGTAACCTACCCGGCTGCGCGGTTTTTCAAAATAAACCCGCATCACCACGAAGATGTTATCCGAAACCCGCTTGGCGAGTTCCACAAGACGGGTAGCATAATCCAAGCCGGCCTCAACATCGTGAATAGAACACGGCCCAACCACCAGCATTAGTCTTGGGTCTTTGTGGTCTAGGATGGCCTGGACAGTCTGCCGTCCCTTCACGACCGTTTGCACCGCCGCCTCATTCATCGGCAATTTGACTTTAAGTGCGGCGGGCGAAATCAGGGGTTCGATGCTTACCAAGTTAACCCCGTAGGTATTTTCGTGTGACACTTTTGGTCACTCCTTCAACAGATAATTTCCAACAACTTTTAGCTTGCCGGACAGCCCTTGTCCAGGTCGGAGTAGAGTATAGCACAACCGGATTTGACTCCCCGCCGAAGAATCTCGGTTTGAGCAGTCGCCCTCTCGTGAGTGGTTACCGTCTCCTAATCGCTTGTAAGCATTTCTTCGATATCCTTATCCGAAAATCCGACTAACTTCCCTACCTGCTTGATATAAATCTTTTCGGATGGGTGAATCTTACCATCTCGCCTGGCTAAGGCCACTAAATCTAACATCAGAGTTAAAGCTTCTTCTGGTACATTTGCAAAAACAGTATAATCAATCGTAAAACTTGTAGAAGAATAGATCGAAGCGGTGAGTTCTACTTTTTCGCGACCTTTCAAGGCGACCTTTTCCATAAACCTTTTCACATATTCACGTTCCTGTATCTTGATATGACCATCAGCTTTCATCAGGTTGATAAGCGATTTGAGAGTTAACATCTCATAAATCAGCTTTCCCTCCAAATTGGTCTGATCGATCTCGGCAAAACTGGCTGCAACTTGTTCATCAAGCTTTGTCTCTTCGCCATCCACGATTTCTTCGGGAAGGTATTCTATAGTCTTCTCAAAGATAGCAACTGCGTGCTTCCCAATTTGACGAGTGGAATAATTAGACCAGACTGCCATAGCTGCCGCTCCAATTACAGGTAGCCATTTGCTTATCATTGATTTAAGCAACTGTTGAGTTACTTTACCGGCAAGCAGTGAAACAACTTTTTGAAATGCTCTTAAAGAAGTTCTTTTGACTAAAACTTTTCCACCCTGGACTGTCAGTAGAGCAAGGGTAGTTGAGCCAAAAGCAGATAGAAATATCCCTGCTAATAGTTCTTTGGTTAAAGCTTTCTCTTTGCCATAAGCTCTTCCAATATCACAAATCATGGCAATCTGATTTCTAATAATCAGACTGACTTCTGGGAGCGCGGCGGCCATTCCCCAGGGCCCAGGAGCTAACCCGACTCCACCTGAAATAACCGCATTAGCATTAGCATACATACCAATAATTGATGGAGTATTTTGTTCATTAGAAGCTTTGTCTTTTTCTTGCTCATAATGCTTCAGCCGCTCACCTAACACGAACTCGAACAGCCCCATCAATTTTTCTGCAAGTTGGTTCTGCAAACCATTAACTTCAGTCATTTTCCACTCTTTTCCAAATGTAATAGATCTGATTAAAAGGTTTGGGACTGAACCCCAGCAACATCCCTTATATAATAACACACCAAGATTACGACCGATATTAAACCAGCCTAAAATATCCTCAAGAGGACTTATATCCTAACAATTTATGATCGATTAAGGCTTGCTTACAAACCAGATATGTTATAATAAATCCTACTAAACCCGTTTTTAGCCCGGTAGGGACACCGCTAAACCATCTTTTTGAGGTGGGGCCGGTCGGCTTTGGGTCAGCAACCCATTTATACGCAGGTCGTAGGCTTTGGAAATTCTGAAAAACATGGCTGATTCGCTTGATAAGGATACCTATCCATCACCCAAACTCCCCAAGGCTCGGCCCGGCGCTGATGTGGCAGTGGACGACAAAGTACGCTTGCGAAAACCCCATCCTTGTGGTAGCTTTGATTGGCGAGTGGTACGGGTGGGGGCCGATATTGGCTTGCGTTGCCTGGGATGCGACCATCGTGTCAACCTGGCTCGCTCGGAATTTGAACGCCGTTTCAAGGCTTACCTGGAACGTGCAGCAGAATAGTTTTGAGTTAAGATCGAGGGAAAATGTCCAGCAGCCCGAATTTTAGTAACGAAGAAGATAAACCTCAGCCTGACCCGGTCAACGAACCGCTCCCAAACGACCCTTATCAGCGGGGTGTTGAGGCTGCCGATGCCGGGACAACCGATCAATTTGCGACACTTAAGATGGATACCCTCAATTCGGAAAAACAACCTGATCTGCAACCCAAGTACGCCAGCGCCGATGGTAGCGCCGATAGCAATCATTCTACCTCACAAGCTCCTGCCGAAGAGTCGATCTTTCACAACCGTAATTTTATGCTGCTGTGGATTTCCCAGGCCCTGACCCAAACCGCCCAGAATACGCTCAATCTGGCGCTGGTTACGTATGTCAACCAACTTAGTGGCGGATCGGCCACTCAAACCGCCATTGCGACGGTCGCGTTTGTGCTGCCGGGGGTTTTCTTCAGCGCCCTGGCCGGAGCCTTTGTAGACCGGGTAGATAAGCGCACCATCCTGATCGTTACCAACGTTTTGCGGGCAATCATCATCCCCTGGCTGGTTTTTATGGCTAATATCCCAATTGCCTTAGCCTTGCCCCTGATCTTCTTGATAACCTTTTTGTTTTCCAGCTTCAGCCAATTCTTTGCGCCTGCCGAGGGAGCCTTGATTCCGTTTTTGGTCAAAGAAAACCAGTTTACTCGCGCCAACTCGCTTTTCCAAATCACGCTGTTTGCTTCTCAGTTTATCGGGTTTAGCATTCTGGCTCCTTTGTTGCCTCGCTGGATCGGTAGTCAGAATTTGTTCTGGGTGATCGCAGCTATTTTCGGCTTTTGCATCTTGCTGACCTGGTGGTTGCCCGACAAGGTGGAACACGACCACCGGGCCATGATTGCCAAAGAAGAGGCCCGCAATCTGGTCTCCGATCTGTGGAGCGAGATTCGGGAGGGCTGGCGGTTTATCCGTTCCAAGCCGCCAGTTTGGATGGCGATAATCTATCTCTCGATGGTGCAGTCGGTGCTATTTGCGATGACCGCTATCGGTATCCCCTACGTCTCGAAGCAGAGCGGGCTAGGCCAATCCGAAAGCGATATTATCTTTGTGCTGGCTCCCCTTAGCATCGGGCTAGGGGTCGGGGTCTGGCTGGTCAACAAACTGGTTACGCCTCAAAACCGCAGCAAACTGCTAGTCTGGGCCACCATTGCAATGGGTATCAATATGATTATGGTTGGCATGGTCAAGCCTATCGCCGATTTGTGGGTTTTAATTTTCTCGCCGGGCGTACCGTTGGGTGGGCCGGGCATCCCCTTCATGCTTATCATCTTTTCGATTCCGTTTGGCTTGCAGATCGCCTTTTTGAATGTGCCGGCCCTCACGATTATGCAAGAAAAATCGCCCAAAGATATTATAGGTCGGGTCTTTTCGGCCTACTTTACCTTTGCCAATCTTGTCAGCATCTTCCCGATCCTGTTCGGCGGGGCCTTGAGCGACTTGATCGGCTTTGTACCAACCTTCTTCTTCTTTGGCCTGCTGATCCTCGGTATCGCCTATTATGCCTACCGTAGCCTGCCCAAAGTGACCGCCTGATCCGGCAGACAAAAGCCAGCCTAGACTTTACCTTGTCCTTCAAACCAGTTAGAATAGAATAAGCCTAATCACACAGGCTAAATGTGGGCCTTAGCAACCAGCGGCTAAAGTCAACTTGACCCACAAGGAGAATTATTATGGCTCTTCGAGTTAGCGATTTACCACAAGCACCTAGCAGTCTAGCCAAAACCTCTAACCAACGCCGCACTTACACAGTTGCAGAGTGGCTCAATCTGCCGATAAAACGGCCCTATACTGAATTAATCGAAGGAGCGCTTCAAAAAAAGCCAGCCGCCACCCCTAATCACGGGCGAATCATCTATAACGTCCGGGCTGCACTCACTTCATACGTCCTGAGTAATCGGTTGGGCCAGATAGATGGGGAAATGAACGTCCTGGTGGTGGGCATTACAGGCGAAAATGGTTGGATAGCTGACCTGGCTTTCGCTTCAAAAGCTAACCCACTCAAAATCGGGGCCAGTTGGGAGGGCGTACCCGATTGGGTGCTGGAAGTTTGGGCTGGGCAAAGAAACGAAACCAAACGCATCACTGAAAAACGCCAGCGCTGGCAAAGCGTCGGGGTACGCGAGTTATGGGAAGTCATATTGCGTGACGGTCAGGAGATCGTAAATGTCTACCGCCTGGACGAGCAATACATTTATGAACTTGTGCCTACCGAAGGGGAATTGATCTGCTCGGATATCATAGCCAGTTTTTGCATCGAACGTAGCGCCATCTTCGCCAACCCGCCTAAAAGTCGCCAAAACGACCCCAGTTTACAATAATCGGGCTGAACCAGGCTATTTGAACCCGGTTCAGCCAATATTAGTAACCGCTCCCTGTTAAGCTAATGAAGCCTACAGCAGATTGCAAAGCTATTGAGCGACCCGCTAAGATTGCTACACCGCTACCTGCGCTGCCAGAGCACGGCCCCAGTGCCGATGTTGGGCAATCGCTCTGGTAAAATTCTGCACTAGCGTTTGTATTGCGGCGGAACTATCGACTACCACACCTTGCTCTGCTAGTTTTTCACTAGCGGTAGAGGTAGCCTTTAGGCCAAGTAGCTGACCAACCTGGGTCGCAGCCAGTACATCAACCCCCTCGCCGATGGCGGCAATCGCTTTGGCATGTTTGTAGGCTTCGTCTATAAATGCGCGAGCATCCCCCAACTTTACCAGCGTAGCCACACTTTGGACACCGCCGGGGACAAAGATCGCGTCAAATACAACCGAGCTACTGTTGGCAAAGGTTTTATCAACCTGTACCGCCGAGCCATCCGCCCCTTGCAAGCTGCCAAGATGGGGGCCGACCACTTCGGCTTTGGCCCCAACCGCCAGTAGAGCCTCTTTCAAGGCGTTGATCTGATCGGCGGCTACCCCGTCGGCGGCTAAAACCGCAATCTTGCGGCCCTTAAGCGAGGTTTTGGGAGTTTCCGCCATACTTAGGCCCTTTGTGCGCTGCAAACCGCCTGATGCACTGGTTTGCGAGGTCGCGTTGGCTAAGACTGCCGTCTCTTCGAGAGAGTCGGCGGTTCCATTTGGTTTGGCCGTTTTATTCTTAGCCGAAGGGTCGGCTGAGTTGGTGGCCTGATCGGTCGGCATCATTTCACCAAGCGCAAGCGCAACCTGGGCCGCCAGTTTGTCGTTGATCTTAAGCAGATGCCCAATCATACGCTGCCGGATTTCACGAGTCTCGACCTTGCTCAACTCGAACTGCAAAGCTTTGACAATGTGTTCTTTTTCGGGGGCGCTCATGCTGTTCCAGAAAAGTTTGGCCTGACCGTAGTGATCGCCAAAGCTTTCGCTGCGCTTTCGCAGTTTCGGCCCGTCAAGCTGTTCGGGATAGCTGACAAAGCCGCCTTGCTGGGCCGGAACCTGGTCGGGCTGATTGCCACCGAGCGAATTTGGGTAGTAGGAAACCCGGCCCGAATTGATGGTAGAGCGCATATGAGCATCGCGCTGGTTATTCGAGACTTTGGCGACAGGCCGGTTGATCGGCAACTCGGTCCAGTTCGGGCTACCCAAACGAGTTAGCTGAGTATCAAGATAGGAAAAATTACGGCCCTGCAAAAGCGGGTCATTGCTAAAATCAATTCCCGGTACGATATTAGTAGTCATAAAGGCGACCTGCTCGGTTTCCGCAAAGAAATTCTCCGGGTTACGATTAAGCGTCATCTTACCCACCCGGCGCACTGGCAGGAGGTCTTCCGGCCAGAGTTTGGTCGCATCCAGAACATCAAAATCGAACTTGTCTTCCTCGCCTTCGGGTAGTATCTGAACCCCTAAATCCCACTCGAAGAAATTACCCTGCTCGATAGCCTCAAACATATCGCGGCGATGAAAATCAGGGTCTTTACCCGCCAGCTTTTGAGCCTCATCCCAGACCAGCGAATGAACCCCCAGGGCCGGTTTCCAGTGGAATTTTACAAAGTGGGATTTACCCTCGGCATTAATCAGCCGGAAAGTATGTACCCCAAACCCTTCCATCATGCTAAAGCTACGCGGGATTGCCCGGTCACTCATAGTCCACATGATCATGTGCATAGATTCGGGAGTGAGCGAAATAAAATCCCAAAAAGTATCGTGGGCCGTCTGAGCCTGCGGGATTTCGTTGTGAGGTTCCGGTTTAGCTGCGTGGATCAGATCGGGAAATTTGATCGCATCCTGAATAAAGAAAACCGGGATATTATTACCCACGATGTCCTAGTTACCTTCGGGGGTATAGAACCTGACGGCGAAACCGCGTACATCGCGGGCCGTATCTGCCGAACCACGCGAACCGGCTACGGTCGAAAACCGCACAAAGACCGGGGTTTGCCGCCCGGTGTCGGTCAGAACTTTAGCCGTAGTATATTGTGACAGGGACTCGTAAAGTTCAAAATAGCCGTGTGCAGCGGTCCCACGAGCATGAACGACCCGTTCCGGGATACGTTCGTGGTCGAAATGATGGATTTTCTCACGCAGATGAAAATCTTCGAGAAGTGAGGGGCCGCGCACTCCCGCCCGCAAAGAGTTCTGATCGTCGTTAATCCGGTGGCCCATATTGTCAGTCAAGTCTGGTTGAGGCTTGGCTGTCTGTTGAGCTAAATCGTGGTCTTTACTCTGAGCGTTAACCACGTTATCCTTTTCCATAAACTGTCTCCTATTTGCACCTAAAATCAAAATCTATATTTCTAACTTGTTGTCGCAAAAAGTGATGCAAATAGTTTGTAGCAATTTTTATACCTATCTTTGGCTTTAGCCGAGACATTATAGCTTCTCGCGCTATTCTTATTGACCTGCACTTAAAGAGGTAAATCGGGCTATTCCATCGCGAACAGAAACTCGCTCCTACAAATTTAGGTGCTTTCGCTCAGGTCAGTAGTTTGATTTCAGGTTTATTGTTATGAGATAGGTAAAAGAGGTATATTATATAAAACTAAAAAACGGCTTTTGAGGGCCGACTTTTTATGGTTACATTCTGATGTGGTGATGGTCGGGGAGAGAGGATTCGAACCTCCGGCCTCATCGTCCCGAACGATGCGCGCTAACCGGGCTGCGCTACTCCCCGCCAAACCCTGCTAACCAGGCTAATCGGAAGTATAGCATACCCACCGCTCAGTTGCAAGCTGATTTGTAGCATACTTGCGTGATATGTTAAACTAGGAGTGCTAAAACAGCACCTTAGATGATGTTAAATTGCCGATGGATAAGGGGAGTTCTTAATGGCGGATGTGATCCGGGTATCGGATTGGCCTCAACTACATGATACGCTAATGGTCGCTTCTTTTTCGGGCTGGAACGATGCGGCAGATGCGGCGACAACGGCGGTGCGTTACCTGGGAGAACGCCTGGCGGTGGAGCCTTTTGCCACGCTTGACCCGGAAGATTTTTATGTGTTTAGTGATACGCGCCCAATGACCCAAATGGATGATAATTCTAAACGTGAGATCGTCTGGCCTACCAACCAGTTCTCTTATACGCCGGAATTCGCCGGACAAAATCGGTCGTTAGTCACACTGGTCGGGGTTGAGCCAGACTTAAAATGGCGTTCTTTTGGAGATGTGTTTTTTGAAATATGCCAGCGCTGTAACGTGACCGAGGTAGTCTTGATCGGTTCGCTATTGGCGCCGGTTCCCCACACTCGGCAGGTTCCGCTGACCGGGTTTAGCTCGAACGAAGAGATTTTGGCAAAGCTACGACGCATGGGGATCGGCTCTTCGCGTTACGAAGGGCCAACTGGCATTGTAGGAGTCTTGACGGCCCGTTGTCAGGATGCCGAACTCAAATACGGCTCGGTCTGGGGGGCCGCGCCTAGTTATCTTTCGGCCAGCCCAAACTGGAAAGTTACCAGTCGGTTGTTAACGGCCCTTAATGAAGGCTGGAGCATGGGTCTCGAATTGGAAAGCGTGCAGGGCCTGGGAATGCGCTTCGAGGCCCAGGTTTCCGAAGCAGTTAGTGGACAGGAAGATGTGGCGGCTTTCGTGCGCGACCTGGAAGAACATTACGACGAAGAGGAATTGGATAGCGAGGGCAACCGTCCGATGCGCCCCTTCGGACGCGAGGACAACCGCCGCAATCGTGACGATGATGAAACTGAATTGCCCAGCGCCGAATTAATTATCCAGGAACTTGAGAAGCATCTTAATTTGCGCCGTGATGAAGATGAGGATCTACCGCCAACAAAGCCAGAATGGTAAAAGCTATACTAGACTAAGCTAAGAGTCTCAAAATAACAGGAGTGGGTTGGATAATGGCAACGACAGTGATCGGCTACTTTCGCAATTATGGGCAAGCCCTTGAAGTGCTGGAAGATTTGGTAGCCAACGAATATGACCCGGAACTAATCAAGCTTGCCTACGAACCGGCTAACCGGCAAGCTGCCCCGGTCGATTTTGACAATACTATCGAGGAAGGCCCGGTGATCGAATTTAGGGACGCAACTTTTGGGGCCGAGCTTACCGAGGAAGATGCCGTGCATTACGCCGATTGCCTGGCAAAGGGTGATGCACTTTTGGCCGTCCATATCCCGACCGACCCGACCCAGGAGCGCGGTTGGGAGAGCGAGACTTCCCGGACTATCGAGGAATTTTTGGGCGATGGCGGGGCTTACGACCGCGAAATACGCAAGGTCTACAGCAACCGGGCCGGGCTGACAACCTACCCCCAAAACCGCTATTCCGACCCGATTGGCCCCAACAAGATCGATAAAGATCGTATCTACGATAGCCGTAGCCCCCTCAACGGGGAAGTCTCGAATGTGATTGGGGTGCGCGATACGAGTGATTATCTCGATGAACTCGAAGAACAATCCGGGCGGCGCGTCCTGACCGCCACCGAAATCCTGGCACTACGAAATAAAGCTTAAAAATATGTAACTATGTAGGCCTGTCACCCTGAGCCGCAGCGAAGGGTCTAGATTCTTCGCTGTGGCTCAGAATGACAGATCTGAGGCTGGCTGAACAGTTACAAAAATATTGCCAGTGCCGGGCGGGTTACTCTACTTAAAAGTATGAATAACCAGCAGCAACCCTTCGTCAAAAGCGACGGTCGCGGTTGAACCAATAAAAACATTGCTGATGCCGCGAGTTGGGCCAAGCCAGAGCGTTTCGGATTTAAGTGGGTAGTAAAGACCTTCGGTCCGAACGCCAGTCGCGGCACTCGATATTGGAATAAGGCTCAATAATTCCGCTGGTTCGCCCTGAAGTTCGATCTTTTCCCCACCCCTTAGCAAGAAAACTTCTTCTTGCTCTCCCAACACTCGTACCCGCGCGGCACTTTCCGTTAGCCGAGGGGCGGCTAACAAGTAAAGATTACCTAGAGTATGATCGAGCCGACCTCCCAACCCACCCACAATCGTTATGTCTGATGCTCCGATTTCCAGGGCCGTATAAAGGGCCAGTTCGAGGTCGGTCTCGTCCTTTTCGACCGGCACGACCCGCAATTCTACCCCCGGCATAGCTTCCAGGGCCGCCCGTGTCGCTGGGCTAATGCTATCCATATCGCCAACCAGAAAATCCGGCTTCAAGCCCCAGGCCAGGGCCGCCTCACCTCCACTATCGGCGCAAATTAAAATAGCCCCGGCAGAGATAGCGGCCTGGGCGTAAAGATGCAACCGACCCTCTAAATTTAGCTTCTCAAGATAGGCAATAATTACCGCCGCCTGACCCTTAGCCTTCAAAGCTACCTCTCCGATTCTATTCCCCCATCCTACGGCTGACCCTAAAGCTCACCACGTTGTTGCATTTCCAGGACTTCCTGCACCTGGGCGGGGGTAACATAACCCTTCTGGACGAGCAGTTGACCTAACAACATCGCTTGACCGGCATCCTGGGCGTTGAGGGCTTGCTGAAGTTGGTCGATGGTCAGATAGCCCCGCGCAATCAGGGCTTCACCCAACCGGGGTAACTTTCTTAGCTTTTTGCGAAGCAAGGTCGAGGCTACCAGTCGGAGGGTCGTATCACCCGTGCTGCCTTTGCTGATATAGTGTTCGGCTCCGGCGCTATAGGCGGCCTGACGATGGGTCGAAAGGGCTTCCATACTAAAGATCACTACCGGCACAGATTTGGTAAGGGAGTTGCTTTTGACGGCCCGGCAAATATCGAGGCCACTACCATCCGGCAAAGTCAGGTCTAATACTATCAGGTCGAAGCTTGTACCACGAGCTTTGATTGTGTTTAACGCTTCGGTCGCATTATAAACCACCTGGACTTCTACGTCCGGCCCAATCGACTCCAGATCGTGCTTACTAACCGCCGCTTGAGTGGGGCTATCTTCTACCAGTAATATCTTGATTGGTATCATGAGGGTCGCTTTCTCTAGCAAACAGATCACAAAAAGCCGGTTGACCGATTCCAACTATTATAACATAGTCCAGGTAAACCCCTTTTCCAATTAGTTAAGCGGGTGAGCATCAGTTTTTTGCGAGTTAGGTTGGGTCACACCCGAAACCGGGAGGTGAGTATATTAGACTTTAGCACTATTTTCAGTCATGACAGTAAAAAAAGTATTGACAGTTATAACAGTTAGTACTATAACTAAGCTGTGAGTTAACTTAGCGCAAGATTAAAAGGGAGCGAGGCAGATTGATTAGCGGTGAGCGCTTGGCGGGCAAAAATGAAAGGCTGCTTGACCAGGCCAGTCTACACTATATTGACGAACTGGGCCTTTTTTTCAAACGCTTCGGGCTATCGAGGATCGCCGGAAATGTTTGGGGCTTATTAATATTGGCGGAACACCCCTTGAGCATAGACGAAATCGCCGCCCGCTTGCAAGTAAGCCGTACCGCTATAGTTACCAACCTCCAGACTTTGCAGGCGGTAGCAATGGTACAAGTTGCTCCGCGCCGAGGACGGGGCGACCGCCGAGAATATTACCAAATTGGCGAAGATAGCTGGGAAAATATGTTAAAGAGTGGCGACGAGCGGATCAATCTACTACTGGGGTTAACAAAAACCGGGCTAAATATTATTAGAACCGACAACCAGGAGGCTTACAAGCGGCTGAAACAAATGGAAGCTTTCTTTGAATTCTGGCAAGAATGGTCGGAGACTTTCGAGCAAGCCTGGGAAAAGCGTAAAACCGAACTCAACCTCGATTAATTAGACCCATTTATCAAATTTAAAGCAGACACGGTAGGCAGAGTCAGACAATTCGATTTAATCCTGTGAATCCTGTCTATGCCTATTAAATTTAGGAGAGATAAAATGATGAATACTGCTATGCAAAATAGCGGACAGCTTCGAGCTACCCAAAATCAAAATAATTCTTCTTTTGCAATCCAAACTGAAAAATTGAATAAAAGCTACGGGCGCAACCGAGGTGTGATTGACCTTGATTTGAGCGTGTACGAAGGTGAGGTGTTTGGTTTTCTCGGCCCGAATGGGGCAGGCAAGACTACTACCATCCGCATGTTGCTCAATTTGATTAAGCCGACCGGCGGCAAAGCAACCCTGCTAGGTTTGGACAGTCAGCGTGATAACGTGGAGATTCACAAACACATCGGCTATCTACCGGGCGAGTTCTCGCTCTACCCCGGTCTGACCGGAGCGCAAACCCTGGCCTATTTCGCCAATTTACGCGGAGTAGACGGGAAAGAAAATTGGAAATATGTCCAGGAGATGGCCGAACGGTTGGAACTGGACATGACCAAAAAATTCCGGCAGTATTCACGCGGTAACAAACAGAAGGTCGGGATTATTCTGGCCCTGATGCACCGACCCCGCCTGCTGATATTGGACGAACCAACCAGCGGCCTTGACCCTTTGAACCAGCAGGAATTTTACAAGTTGGTGAAGGAGATTCAGCAAAGCGGCAGCAGCGTTTTTTTCTCATCCCATATTATGAGCGAGGTGGAAAAGATTTGTGATCGGGTGGGGATTATCCGCGAGGGGCGGCTGGTAAAAATAGGCGGCATCGCCGAACTGACCGACCTGAAAAGCCATCAACTTGAATTGACCTTCGCCGGGCCAGTTCCTCTGGAAGAATTCCGGCAGTTGCCCGGGGTTGACCATCTCGAAAAGGTCCAGGTCAACTCACACGAAACCCTGCGCTGCATCGTCAAAGCTGATAAGCTCGACCAGGTAGTGAAACTAGCGGCGAAATATCCTCTGGTTAACTTTGTCAGCCGCGAACCATCGCTGGAGGAAAGCTTCCTTGACTACTACCGGGACGAGAGCAAAGCAAATTAGGAGGCAAGCCAGATGTTACGTAATATTTTTCTCAAGACAGTACGTGATTACCTTCGCCAGATACTTATCTGGGGAGGTGGCCTGGGCCTCCTGATGGTGTTCTACGGGGCTTCTTACACCAGCATATTCGGCACTGGGCTTGGACGGGCTAAAGCGATAGAAGATTACCGAAAAACGGTTGAGGCCTTCACTATCTTAACTGGCAAGGTCTATGACATCGATACGTTTGGCGGCTTCGTCAACAACAAGATTGGAAGTGTCATGCCGATCTTCCTGGGTATTTGGGTGCTGCTGGCCGGTAGCGCTATTATCCGAGGAGAAGAAGAACGTGGTAGCCTGGATTTGCTACTTAGCACTCCTCATTCCAGGGTTTCAGTGTTGTTGCAAAAATGGGCCGGAGTAGTAATGGCCCTACTAATGATGAGCGTTCTTAGCTGTGTCGGTCTGCTGCTGGGTGCGGCGGCGGCTAAAGCCGACCTTAGCGTGGGGGACGCGGTTCTCGCCCACCTGAATTGGGCTTTGGTGGCACTGGTCTTTGGGGCGATGGCTTTGCTGTTCAGCCAACTTACTACGCGCAAAGCGGCGGCGGGCTGGGCCGGCGGTCTTATGGCAGCCACTTACCTGCTTAACAATCTGGTGCTGAATGTTGAGTCGCTACAATGGACGAAGTATGTTTATCCCTTCTATTACGCCAGTTTGAGCCAGCCGTTAGCCCGCAGCGTAGGTACTAACTGGGTCGGGATAACGGTTCTGGTAGTTATTATTATCCCTTTGGTGGGGCTGGCGCTGTGGATGTATCGCCAGCGCGACCTGAATGGCTTCTTCGAGCTATTCAAGACCAACAAGCCGCTAGTCTCTAGTACTTTCCATAAACTACCAAGACCGCAATCGCTCTGGCTGTCCAATAATTTCACTTTCGGGTTGCGGGCCAGCCTTACAGGGGTGCTTATCTGGGGGTTAAGTATTTCGGCTTACACCTTGCTTATAATGTCAGTCTTTAATGACATCAAGGGTAGTATGACTGACTTGCTGAATAGCAGTGGGGACTTCAAGTCAGCGCTGGGCTTTTTAGACCTGACCAGCAACGAGAATCTCTTAAGTGTGTTCATCTTTGTGTTTGTGGTGCTGCTGGCGGCGGCTTACGCGGTAGTACAGGTCGCAAGTTGGACGGCAGAGGAAAACGAGGGACGGCTGGAAATGATGCTGAGTACCCCCGAACCGCGCTCGCGACTGCTGCTAACTTACTTTGGGGTGGCGGTAGTGTCGTCGGCCCTGATGATCGGTTTAGTTGGCGCAATTTTCGCCCTGTCTACCTGGGTTTTCAACATCCCGGTGAACGGAGCCAATGCGGTAGCCGCTTTCTTCGGGCTATGGGTAGTTTGTGTGGTTATTGAAGCGGTTGGGTATGTTCTGGCTGCCTTTGGGCCGGGCTGGGCGGTTGGCGTAACTGCTGGATTGGTAATTCTCAGCTATCTGACCGATTTGCTCGAAAAGGTGCTGAAGCTACCACAGGCGCTGGTCAATCTGTCGGTCTTCCGCCAGTACGGTCGCCCGTTGTCAGAGGGCCTACAATGGACAGCGCAACTGGCGATGATAGCCTTGAGCGTCGTTTTCATTGTAATTGCGATCCTCCGCTTCCGGCAGCGCGACATTACAAAGTAAACGGGGAACGCTAAACCAGGAACAATGGAGGTGTAAGCTTCATTGTTCCTGGTTTTTGTTTTAGACTGCTTCAGCAAGCACAACTTTCGTTCTTAAAATTAAGACGGCTGACCGTTGTGATAAATAAAATCAGGCCGGATCGACCATCATAGTCAGAAGTTGCTTGTCGGGGGACTGGACGGTAAAGATCGAGCCGAAAGGTCGGTGGACAATCGGGGTAGCTTCTACACCTCTGCCCGTGATAGCCGAACGCAATTGGTCAAGGTCGGGGGTCTTAAAGTAGACTTCGACCGTCCCGGCGGGCGGGGTCTCAGGCTCTACCAATAACAAGCCGAACCCAATGCTACCCTCGCCACTGCTAAGAGTGCAAAAGGTTGGCGAAGACTGCTCCGGTAGATAGCCAAAACCGAGCTTTTCGGTAAAATACTCCAGGGAAGTTTGCATATCGGAAACATAAAAAAGCACAAAATCAATCGTCGGGGCCGCTATACTGGTTGTCATCACAGGTTTGCTCCTTTTTTGTTAAGCCTTGTTGTAGATAGCCAGACCGTTAGCACTGATCTGTAAGACAAGCATAACCCAAGCCTGTGACAGCCTTATGTCAGTAGCAAAACCGCTTTTTGATATTGGGCCAAAACTGCTTCGGCTTCGGCCCTCAAACGCTCACGAAGCGATTCGGGTTCCAAAACGTAGACGTGACGACCCCAGCTTAATAGCCATTCCAGCACATCGCGCTCTTGTCGCGCCCTTAGCGTTACCAGCAAACCTTCCGGCCTTTCCTCTTGTTCTGTCATAAAATAATAGCGCGACTCCTTGACCCACCGGGCGGCTTCTTGATCGAATAAAGCTCGGACAACCAGCTTCATTTCGATTTCGATTTCACGTTTTCCCAGCTTGAAATCAGATGGTCGGGTAAAAGTTAGGGTCAGCAGCGACAGGCTTTCGACCCGGTCAAGCCGGAAGTGGCGCACATCGTGGCGCAAATGGCAGTAGGCCACCAGATACCAGGCTCGGTTGTAGTAGACCATTCCATAAGGGTCGGCCTGACGGCTTGTCGAGGGGTCGGGTCGTTCCTCACTGTGGCGCGGATGATAGCGAAACTGCACCGTCCGGCGCTCCACAATTGCCTGACGCAACTGCTTGATAATAGCCGGGTCGTCCTCGTTAGACGAAATAAACCGAACACTGCCCTGAAGTTCGCGGACTTCTTCGCGCCGAACCGGAGGCAAGACGCTCTCGATCTTGCGACCGGCGGATTGGGCCGCGCTACGATAGTCGGCATCAAAATTTTGGGCCACAAAATCGCTGCCCAATAGGAGCATGCTGGCCTCGGCAGCCGTAAAGCTCAGGGGTGGCAAAAAATAGCCTTCCATTAGCCGGTAGCCCTGCCCCGGCACCGAAACCAAAGGTACGCCGCTCTCGCTCAAGGCTTGAATATCGCGGTAGATCGTACGCTTACTGGTCTCAAAGATAGCCGCCAGGTCTTCCGCCCGCAAGCGACCTTTGTTTTGAAGTTCTAAAATAATTGCCAAAAGTCGGTCGGTTCGGTTCATGCCAAATTATCCTCCCAGGGCCGCTTTTAAAATTACACCTTTCGCTTGAGAAACACCCGTCAAGCTCATTTTTGAGAGTTGGGTGGGTGAGCCTGAACTTGCCGACACCATTTGTAAACCGCTTTAAGCTATCTCTAGGGCATTGCACATTCGGCTGAGTGGAAACTCTTTAAGATGCTCCCAAATGAACTTGTACTTCATTTGGGGCTTTGCGCGAAGATAGCTACCGCTTTTTTTAGGATTTCTCGTTCCTGCTTGAGGTGCTCTACTCCCAGGCGAAGTCGGCGTAATTCCTCTTCGGCCTGGATCTGGTGGCCTTTGCCAGGAAAGGCTGCTCACCTTGCTTGCCCAGTTGCTTTTGCCTTTTATAAAGTATGGAATCAGAAATGCCCAGATCTTTCGCAATTTGCGGCACACTTTTGGTGCTGCTTTCAACTAGATTGACGGCATCTCGCTTAAACTCTGGTGTATATTCTTGCCTGTGCTTATTTGAACTTTTAGCGTTGTCCTTGCCCATATTACCCTCTAGTGAAGTATAGCATCTCGGCTTTCCCTTTTCTCCACTTTTCCGGGGCAAGGTCAATTCTAAACCGGTTAATAAGTTATATCGGATATAAAGAAAGGAGCGGTAGAGATTATTAGAATAATCTCTACCGCTTTTCTAATATTATGGGGTGCTATACTGACACATTGCATGGATTTGCAACGCTTGTAGTATTCTCTTGCACAAGAAATCAGACTGAGCTTTAAGCTACCTGAGTAACTGCTTTGTCAGAACCAAAGTTGTCGGTTCCAACCACAGCCTCTTGCAAATCGGCTTCAGTTTTGCGCCGGGCAATCGTGTAAATCATCAAACCATATCCACATTTGGCCGCTACGTCGGCGATGCTGTAGCCAATCTGTAAAGCTATTGTCGAGGTACTCCCGCTCAAACCAAGAACCGGAATAAGATAGGCAATTGGATAAAAACCCCAGGTTCCTAGCAAAAGAAGGCGAGTATTTCGGATCAGAACCTTTACCGTTTCAGGCTGGCGTACAATCGATTCTGACAATTGTACCCATAGCACGTATAGAATGTAGATAAATGGAATCGTGCTAAGAGTTCCCCAGATTAACCGAGTACCGTTATCCCCGGCGATTTCACCTGGATAACCCAGCGCTATCATTAGAGCGGCTGCCACCATCAGGCGAGCCATCAGATACTTGTTTTTACCACCCTGAAGCCGCAAAACTGCTACCAGTTCCGCCAGCAAAAGTGGGACGGTAAGTAGCCAGTCCACATAACGATAAGCGTCATTAAAAGGAGTACCACTGACTATATAAGCCCCATTTTGAAGAGTGTAAGCGTTGGTCCAGCTCTCGAAAATACGTAAGTAGTGATAGCCTGCCACCACCACTACGAGGGAAGACATCACGAGTGCTCCCCGGTATTTCTCAGCAACTTGCGCACGGGCCAGGATGAAAAAAACAAAGGAAGCGAGCATCGCAGCAAAAGTGAAAGAGAAGACGTTGTAAACAATCTGGTATTGATCGAAACTTAGGCCATCCTTAAGTGGCATAGTTATACACTTCTTTCTAACATTACTCAACGCTAGATGATTAATCCAGCTTAACCTTTTTAAACCTCACGTTGAGTTAATCCAGGAAACACAAATTAACACAATAAGGCATTCAGATATCAATCGTTCTGGTCGTTTAAAACAATCTAAATGCTGTTGGTGATATCCTACCTCTTTCCCAGAGTAAAATCAATGAATTTTTGTGATATAAATAGCAAACAAAGAGGAACCATCAAGGTATGTTAGCTGATTAGCTAGGTTCCGCTTCAGTCAGATTTCAGACAACAACTTTATTAACCTGGATAAAAATGGGGAAGTTAGCTTGTAAAATAGAACAAATCGAGCTAAAAGGATGCAATCTTAGATTAAAATTATTCTTAAAACAGGGGAAGCTTCTGCCCGCGATTGAACACCCCGCTGCACCGTTAATCGCGAGCGGAAGCTCGCTCCTACAAGGGTTCAAGGACGCGGCATTTTGCTATGAGTTCCCAGACAAAAGTCCTGATAATTTGAAAATAGGTCTTTTGACCGATGATTTAGAACGGCAGTCGGTCTAAAATAGTATAACCAGCTAACCGCAATAAGGCGGAGGTGACAAAGCAGTTATAGCATAGCACAAAAGAAAGGGCCGGTCACGTGTTACCTAGAATTTGGAAAGCGTTTGTCGCTTATGGTCGGGAATATACCCGATTTAGCCGCAACGCTCGGTTGTATCTCTTATCATTTTTCTTCAGTGGTTTTGCTTTCTCAGGCTACATTTTATTCTTCAACTTTTACTTACGCAGCTTACATTATGATGAAGGCACGATTGGGTTACTCAACGCCATTCCGAGCGTTTGCGGGGTACTATTTGCGATACCGGCGGGCTATCTGGGCGACCGGATCGGTCGTAAGCAGATGTTGATCGCCGGAACGTTACTCGATCTGATCGGCTTTATCTGCTTCAGCCTGAGCAGCAATCTGGTGTTTTTGACGCTGGCGCTGTTTTTATCGAGCTTCGGCTTTACTCTGCGCTGGACGCTGGCGGCTCCCTTTATGGCCGATAACAGCCGGGTGGAAGACCGCACCCAGCTATTCAGCTTGCAATTCGCGCTGGGTACTATGACCAATTTTGTGGGCAGCGTAGTAGGCGGCTTTTTGCCACGCATTTTCGCCGGGATATTGGGCGTAAAGCCGGATAGCACCGAAGCGTTGCGGGCGACCCTCTTAGTATCAGGCGCAACGTTGGCAATCTCGCTCCTGCCGTTGCTGTTTCTGGTTGAGCTACCGCGCCCGGTAGCGCAGGTCAAAGCGGGCCAAAAAGCCAAAAGGAGAGTACTGCCCCGCGACCCTAGCCTGGTCTTACGGCTAATGCTGCCGGAAATACTGCTCGGTATCGGCGCAGGCATGACAATCCCCTTCCTGAACGTTTACATCAGTGCCAAGTTTGGGGTCGAGTTCGAGACGCTCGGATTGCTCTTTGGGTTTGCCGACCTGAGTACGACCCTGGCGATCTTTATCCAGCCTTTACTGGCGCGGCGCTTTGGGAAGGTACGCTCGGTGGTGATCTTCCAGGCTTTGTCGTTGCCTTTTCTGGTGATGCTAGGTTTTGGGCCGTTCTTCTGGATGGCCGCTATTGCGCTTTATATTCGGGGAGCGTTGATGCAAGCCGCCAACCCAGTCTATCAGGTTTTTATCCAGGAGCAGGTTCCGCAGGATGAGCGGGCGACTGCCAGCGCCCTGCTGGGCATCGCGGATAATCTGTCGCGGGGAACCGGCAGCACTTTTAGCGGCTTTTTGCGTGGAGCAGTTGGCTCGACTGCTGGATTTAACGTGCTGTTCGGCCTGATGATCGGCTGCTATATCAGTTCGATTGCCACCTTTTATTTTAGCTTTCGACACAAAGACAAGGAACCAATTCTGCCCGAAGAAACCCAGACCGAAAGTGTTATCGCGCCCGCCACCGTCTTACAGGAAGTTGGCTGATAAAACCCCGCAATATCTTTGCAACAAAGACATCTATTGGCAAGGGATGAAGGATGTGGCAAGGGATGAAGGATGTGGCAAGGGATGAAGGATGTGGCAAGGGATGAGGGATGAGGGATGAATGGGCCGTCCATGGGCGGAGCAAGGTCATACAACCGGACTACTCAGTCCTCAATCCTCAGTCCCCTTTCATCCCTCATCCCTCATCCTTCATCCCTTGTTGGATATGGCTCCGCCTATAGCCTCTTGATGCTTTTGGTAAGCTGAAAAGTGAAGTAAATTCCTGGGCATAAAAAATGCATACCTAGTCGAATTGTGTGGAGGTGAATGACAATTCAAAAGTATAAAAAGGGCAACCAGGAGTAGCAATTAAAATGGCTGAACCAATGAAGAATAATGTATCCAGCATTGAACCGGGTATGATTGTAGAAGCTAACGAAGGCGATCTAGGTGAAACCGATTTAAGCAAACCCAAAGTAAGCAAAGTAATTGAAGATGAAGCTGGCAACCTTGAAAAGATTGTGGTTAAAAAGGGTGTAATCTTCCAAAAAGAGATCGAGGTACCCGCCGCCCGCATCGAGAAAGTTGTACCTCATGATGACCAGGCTAATAAAACAAACGGAACTTCGGCACATAAAGTGGTCATTGCAGCCAGTGAAGCCGAAACCGAAGCCCTTTCCCCAGTCGGTACTGAAAGCTTGGAAAACGAAAATATTCTAGACCAAGTCGAAAACCAGATGCCGACTGCCGAAGGGATGCGAAAATTAGAAGAGCAATCTAACTCAGCCGATAAATCAGCACAAACTGGCCCAAAAACACAAACCGAAACTAAGGGGAAGCGCAATATCTTAAAATTACTCGGCCCTGGCTTTCTCGGTGGGATGGCTGGCAACGACTCTTCCGCCGTTACTGCCTATTCATTAGACGGAGCCAAAAATGGGTTCGGACACCTCTGGCTACTATTACTGGCGACCCCCCTATATCAAGCGGTGCAGTATACCTGCGCTAAGGTCGGAAGGATCAGCCAAAAGGGACTAAGTGAACTGCTACGCGAAAATTATGGTCGCCCGATAGCGATAGGAGCCACCCTTATCCTGTTGGTAGCCAATCTAGCTTTAATTGCCGCCGATTTGTTAGCAATTGGAGCAGGTCTGGAGCTTTTAACCGGTTTAAGTTGGATTTGGTTTGTCGTGCCGGTAGCGATCTTCTTGTGGTATGTGACGGTTTTCCACAATTTTGAGGCGATCAAAAAAATCTTCATTCTCCTAAGTATGGTCTTTGTGACCTATCTAATCACTGCTGTACTGTCGGGAGCCGATTGGGGTGGGGTAGTTAGCAATACATTTATACCGCACGTGGATTTTGGCTTTGCCAGCATCAGCAGTGCAGTCGCCTTGCTGGGAGCCACCGTTTCGCCTTACACGATGTTCTGGCAAGTGCAAGGAGAGAAGGAGGAGAAGCGGGAAGGCTCGCACCAGGAGCAAATGAAACTAGCGGCGCTCGACATTGGGAGCGGTGTAATCAGCGGCAACTTGATAGCCTATGCCATTATCGTGTGTACCTCGGCGACGATCTATACTCATCACCAGGAGATTACCACCGCCGCCGATGCCGCCAAAGCCTTAGAGCCGTTGCTGGGTTCCTTTGCCAAGTATCTGTTTGCGGTTGGGTTAATCGGAGCAGGCTTAGTAGCAATCCCGGTTTTACTCGCCAGCAGTTCCTATGCCTTAGCCGGAACCTTAAAGCTACCGGCGGGCCTCTCGAAAAAACCCTGGCAAAACGAAGGCTTTTACCTGATCCTGACGGTTGCTCTCCTAGCCGGAGTAGGGGTCGCCCTCCTGGGACTCGATCCAGTGCAACTCATGTTTTGGGCCAATGTCCTTAACGGAGTTTTATCACCTATAATAGTAGTCTTTCTCTTTTTGGTAAGCCACAACCGTAAAATAATGGGTGAGCATCGAGTAAGTTGGTACACCAATCTAGGATTGATCCTCATCGCCATCTTGATGTTTGCGGCGACCGGCTTATTATTCTATGGTCTTTTTACCGGACAAGGATGAGGTAGATTTGTTTTCGTCTTGCAAAAAGTTAGCCAATCTGTGATACTTGGACAAGTATTATAGATTGTTTCAATTTGGTTGCAAATAAAAGAGGAAATAAAAAGATGGAAATAAATCAGGGCGACCCGATGAATGTCGGTATTTTGATCTTTGACGACGTAGAGGTGTTGGACTTTTGCGGGCCGTTTGAGGTCTTTTCGGTTACGCGGCGCGAGGGCGTAGCCAGTCAGGATGAAGCTAACAAACCTTTCGCAGTCTTTACGATAGCTCAGACCGGCAACATTGTAAAAGCGCGAGGGGGGTTGCTGGTACAGCCTCATTTTATTATCGAGAACCATCCACCGATAGACCTGTTGGTCGTGCCGGGCGGTTGGGGAACCCGCCGGGAGGTCGATAACCCGGTTATTACCGACTGGCTTTCGACAGTAACAAAAGAAACCCAGCTAAATACATCGGTTTGCACCGGAGCCTTTTTGTTGGCAAAGATCGGTCTGCTCGACGATAAAGCCGCGACGACCCATTGGGCCTCACTCGACCGACTGCAACAAACTTTCCCGCGTGTCGAAGTTATCCGCAATACGCGCTGGGTAGACCAGGGCAACATTGTCACCTCTGCCGGTATTTCGGCGGGTATCGATATGAGCTTGCATCTGGTCGAAAAGCTGCTGGGCCGCAGCGTCGCCGAACAGACCGCCAAACAAATGGAATATAGCTGGAACGAGGTCTAAAAATTAATCTTACACTAATCTAACCCTAATTCAAATCAGCCTTTGTAAAGATGGTCAGGTTAGGTTATATGATAAGATAAAGTTGAATATCAAGTTCTCCAAATCGCGGTAGATGTCACCCCCGGTTTACGAAGTAGCTCGATGTTGAGAGTATTAAGAGTATCAAGTCCCAAAATCTCTTCTAGAAACATCTGCTAGAACCGGCCCGCCAGGGTAACATCAGGAGACCGCGCATGCCAACCCCACTAACCGAACCTTATTTTCCTATGCTCGAAGTAACCGCTAACCCCTATTTTCACGTGATTTTAGCCGGATTACAGGGGGGAGGCCGTTACCTGACCGGCCTACGCGAACACATCGGCCCACGTGGTTATGTTGTCCCCTCAATCTCGACCCGCGCCGGACTGAAGAAAGGCGAGAACCGCCTTAAAACCCACTACACCAACCTGGCCGCGAAACTTGTCCAGCAAGCCCAGGGGCATACTATCCGGGTCTACGCGCATTCTTTGGGTGGGATCGAGGTTCTCGACCTTATGAAAGCGCTGGTGGCCCGGCCCGACCTGCCCCATAAAACTCTGGAGATTCTTTTCATCTCGCCGCCGGGGATCGGTCAACGTGGTTTCGGCGGAATGCGTGAGATCGGGCGACGCTTCGGTACTCTGCTCAAGAACCTGGGCCTCTACGACCAATATTATTTGCTTCCCTCAACCGATGAACAGAATGAAAAGCTACGGCTCAAACGACAGGTCTTTTGGGAAGAATGGTTTCCCCGCCTGATCCCCGACCCAATCCGGCGCGACCGGGTGGAAAAAGCGATCCAACTTATCGATGCCGAACTCTTATTACTGCAAGATTACCCGGAATTACAGCGTGAGTTTGAGACCTGGTATTTAAAACAGCGCCACAATATCATGAAGGGGCTATTGAACAAGGTCTTTAGCGGTAGCCATATCGAGGAAGAAAGACATTTTCGCTATCTAGGGCGCTATTCCGAACGAAGCGAAGATATTGCTTCTAAGCGGGCTTATTTTCCCTGCCTGTTCAGCTTCACCTTCAACGCTTTTAAAACGGTTTATCAGGGGCTAGATACCAAAATAATGGAGGTCTTTAAGACCTGCCAGAAGCTAGGGATCGATGCCAAACTTGGTATAGTAGTGCTTGGTCACGATGATCTAGTACAGATTCAAGATTACGATGGACTAAATAAACTCAGTGCCGTCCACGCTATCCCTATCTCCCGCCATATCTTTAAGGATGAAGAACACGCTTCGGTCGCGCACAAATGGGAATTGATCGATGCCCTGGAAGCAATCCACTGGAATTCAGATAAAGTGCTAGTCTCCCCACTTCAAACCCTGACCTAACCCAAAATAAATCATAGCAACAAGCTAGAGCAAATTGCAAAAGATTGGATCGGTTTTTTGTGGTCGCCCGTTCTTAATGTTTGAACTCTGCAAAAATCTGACGCTCCCCATTCTTAAATTCTTAACTGCCGGTTTGTCCAAATCGGCAGTTTGGGTTATAATGCCAGCGCTAAACAGTTATATTTCTGCTCACAACATAAAGGGATTTGCTTATTTTGATGCTGAAAAAGCTAGATCAACATTTTTTATGGCTAGGGTTGCTGTTGCTTGTGCTGGTGTTGGTAGCCTGTGGTGACGAGGCAACCATTGCACCAACAACCAGTTCTCCCAGTACAACTACTCTAAGCGCTACAACCGGGCTAATCGGTAACACCAGTCCTAGTAACACCAGTGTTACCCCCACCGGTGCAACCCCTATTACCCAGGTAGCAACCACCGCCCGCGCCGCCACCACTGTCCCAACCACAACCGTCGCAGCGACCACGTCCACCCGCCCTGCTACCTCGCCCACGACCGAGGGAAGCGGGGGCCTGACGATGAAGGGGGCCTTCGCCCTGGTTGACCCGGCCGTCAAGGGCTGGCAATCGGACGCGGTCTATCTATCGATTTTTAATCCACCAGACAGCAATGTCGGGATGGACAGCGAAGGCCGTTCGCTCCAATGGTATTTTGAGGTGCTATCGCCTGCGACCCTCAAGCGAAGCAACTGGCTGGTCAAAAGTAGCCCGGATGGTAAAGCGACTGCCACCAAAAGCACCGAAGATGTGCTGGCAAAAGACCGGGCGCAGCTTTTTGAAAGCCGCAAACTACCGCCTATCAACGATTTGATCGATACTAAACAGTTATTCGAGATAGCCCGTCAGAATGGGGCGACTAAGAGCGACCGACCGGTCGGGACACGATTGGCCCGGTCGCCCAAAGAAGGCGATCCGTTGGCCTTCGATTTGATCTTTTACACTGGCGATCAGGTTTTACGGTTGCGGATCGACGCGCAAACCGGTAAGCTGGTTGAAAACGTTAAAGGCTAAGGTGACAAAGATGGCAAAGAAAACCGATTCAGGCGGGTTGAGCCTGGGAACGATCTTTGAGATTGTGATGGTCGTGCTTAATAGCACCAAAAACAAGGAGCCGGGCAAAGACGGCAAAGGCGGCGGAATGACCATCGATCAAAGCAAGTTGGGTTGGGGACTGGCAGGTATTGCCGGACAACAAAGCTTCAAATGGTTTTTGGGGCGGCGCGAGAAAAAACAGCTTGAGCGTGAATACGCCAGTGGTCTTATCAACCTGGACGATTTTAAGGTTGGTAAACGGGCCGAAAAAGCCAAAAAGAAAAGTAGCCGCTTTGGAGTAGGTCTGGTGGTCGGCAGCCTAGTGGGGGCCGCTACCTATCTAATGGCGCTCCCGCCCGAACAACGCACCCGCTTCTTCCAACAGCTTGACCGGTTAGTTACTCAGGTAGTCGGGTTCGTCAACGAGTTGCAGGGCAAACCTTATAGTCAGGATTACGAGAAATAAAGACCAGCTTGTAGGCTTTCTCTTTAACGCTATATTTGAGAAATCTCGTCGGAAAATCTAGGGGTGGAGCCATATCTAACAAGGGATGAAGGATGAAAAGGGACTGAGTAGTCCGGTTGTGAGACATTGCTCCGCCAATGGATAACTCCCAAATATAGTGTTAGAGGAGCGGGCCGAGTTTTCAGGCCTAGCTTTATCTGAATGTTTAGCTTTGAGTTAATATACATTTCCGACCCGCACCCATGACTCCTTTCCTACTATACATTAAAATTTTCTTATGTTATAATATAGCTGTACCGGCTACTTACCGGCACCGGGGCCACTCTGTTCTTCCTGAGATGTTAAATCGAACACCCAATCACGACTAAATCGGGCCTCGTGGTAGTTAGTTCATCACGCGCTCGTATATTATAATTTTGCAGTAACCAAATAACATCAGGAAAGTATATTATGGCTTTACCTATTTCTCTACTTTTGGCGTTCTTATTTACACTGACCCGCTTTGATCTTATCGGTTCCTTGTTTGGTCGGACTGGTTCACGCAAAGATACAAAGACCGGACAGGTGCAGCAACAATCCGAAGATGAGAAAGCAGTCGCCCACTACTGCGAACAATTACTTTCCGACCCAGCGATTACCACCCTCCAGATTCTTAATCTGAAAGGGGTCCTCAAAACCGAAGAAGCCTCGATCTATCTCAAACCTTACGAAACCAACACAGCCGAAAAAAGCAAACCGGCCTCGATCCTGACCCCAACAACCGCGCTGAGTCAGTTCCGCCGGATTATAATCCTGGGTGATGCCGGGACCGGCAAGACGACTTTGCTGCGGTCGCTGGCGGTTGCCTCGGCGACTGGGCAGATCGAAGGGCTACCCGATTTGCCCGTCTTGATCTCGCTGCCGGAATTCGCCCGTTCTTCTGCACCGCGTCTGTTGGAGTACACTCTAAAAAGGTTGGAAACCAGCCTGGGGACGCGCCGCGAATTTCTGGAAGAACAGTTGAGCCAGGGTCGGATTTTGCTATTGTTCGATGGTTTGGATGAAATCCAGGCCCGGCCCGACGCAAATCTGGAACTGGTTTACCGGGGGGTGGCCGACCAATTAAACAAACTGGCAAAAAAATATCCTTTAACCTCGATTGTTGTAACTTGCCGCCGGGCCGGATGGCGCGGAACCCTACCCAATTTTACGCCAATGGAATTGGTCGAGTCTGGCTGGGAGGACATACAGGATTTTATTCGGCGCTGGACGACAGCGCGTCGCCATCCTGAAATGTTTCAACCTCTGGCGAAAGCTCTTTTGCAAAGCGTCGGGGTGCGCTCGATGGCGGCTAACCCGCTATTGCTGGCCTTGATCTGTTTGGTTTTCGAGCGAAAAGGGGTTTTGCCGCAACGTCGTTCGGAATTATACGAATGGTGTGTCGAAACCTTACTAGCCGAAGCCGAAACCCGACGTGGAACCGGCCCACGCCAACTTCGGGTAGATTACAAACAAGCTTTACTCCGCAAGATCGCTCTGCATTTTCATCGGCGCGGAATGCGTGATTTCCCACGCGAAGAATTACTGCAAGTTATCGATCCTTTTTTGAACGAGTTGGAATTTAGCAAAGAGGAAACACAAGGGGTCTTGACCGAACTGGTTAGCGAACAGGGTTTGTTACGCGAACAGGCTGACGGTCTGTACGGCTTCGCTCACATCAGTTTGCAGGAATATTTTACGGCAGAGGCGATTGCCGAGAACCAGTTCTACAGCTTCTTGCCCAAAGTGCTAGACCAACCCTGGTGGCAGGAAGTGATTATTATGTTAGCCGGGCTGGGTAACGGAGACCGGGTGCTGCACTTGCTTCAAACTGCCGAATGGGAACGCCCCAAAGCGGTTAGCCTGGCCTGCCGATGTATTGCCAATCAACCACCGATCAATAACCCCGATCTGGCGATGGCAGTCATGGCCGAAGCAATGCAACTGGTGCTTGACATTGGCTTACCACCCGAAGCCAAAACCGGCGTGGTCGAAAGCCTAAGCCAGATTAAAGATCGCTCGGTAATCAGCTATTTTTCGCAACTGTTTGCAATGCGCGAACTGGAAAAATTCTTGAGCTGGGATTTGTATGCCCGCGTGATATTAAATCTGGTACAGCTTGGCTTTGCCGAAAGTTATCCGGTGGTCTTCCAACTGCTCAAGCGACCCGAAATCGACCACGATTTGAAGCAAAAATTGATCGATTCGGCGGTAATAGTAGGGGAACCGGCTGGGGCCTTGCAAAACCTACGGGACGCATTACCCGGTCTGAGCGGCGACGTGCGGGCCAAAGCACTGTTAGTCTTGCTCCAACGTGGCGATGATACACTGGTGACACCCGCTATCGTGCTGCTCCACGACCCCCAGATTGACCCTAATCTCAAGCGCCGTCTGTTGGGCGCACTTAGCGTCATGCTTTCGCCGATTGGGTTTCTACACGAGGTCTTACCGCTTTTATACGGCAATGCAATGGGCAGTTTGAGTCTGCAATTACGCGCTCTCGAATTGGTAGTTCGGCGGGGCGGCTCCGAGTCTATTATCAAGATGCTCAACCACCTGACCACCAACCCAGATCAATTTGCACCCGAAATACGCCGCCGGATTATCCTGATGGCCGGGCGATTTGGCGAGGCCGAGGCAGTTCCGCATCTGCTCCATCTGCTTGATTGCTCCACCCCCGAACATACCGACGATACTAGCTCTCAGATCGATGGTATGCTCAAGCAGCAAGCGCTGGCCGCTATTGCAGCCCTGGCAACCGTCGATCATACTTTTGCACTGCGCCACTGGCTACGACAGGCCGAAATCGACCGCTATAGCCAGAGTATCGCAGCCCTCGCGCGGTCGCTCAACGACCAGGAGGATACCCGCAAAGTGACAGATCGGTTCCTGGCCGCTCGTAAAGGTAGTCGGAGCGAACTTGAACTCGAATTACACCAGCTTGCCAACGAAACCCGCCGCTCGATGGCGGCCATCGGAACCAATATTCTCAACGATACCGATTATTTTTACGGCTGGCCTATCGGGAGTTATTAACATTTATCGAACGCGGGCTGGATGATAAGAAAGTTAGGCTTATCATCCAGCTTTTTTATGGCTGAAATTTACTGGGCATTTTTTGATTAAAAAGTGAGCAGCTTTTGAACTTCTGAATGTCCTTTTCTCCTCTTATAATTAAAACCAGCTTAGTGTTAGATTTACGAACAGGAGAAATCACCATGAAAAAATTCTCAGTCCTGGGTGGCTTTGTGCTTCTCGCCAGCCTTCTGGTAGCCTGTGGCGGCGACCCGACTGCTACCTCCCTACCCGCGACGACCCTGGCAGCCACCGCTGCGACCTCTAAAGTTAGCCTGGGCGATGACCTGGTGCAAACTGCCAATGTTGCCAACCAATCCGGCAACTTTAATACCCCATTGGATTCCACGCCCGACCTGGATGGAACCAATATCTACTTCACTGCCAGCAGTCCAAAAGGCCCTGGGGTCTTTAAAGTAGCAGCAGCAGGCGGGGCAGCCACCGAAGTCGTAACCGGCGCACCCTTTGTAGCACCGAGGGGCATTGCGATCAGTCCCGATGGCAAACAGATTTATATCGCCGACCCGAAAGCGAGTGCCGCCGGTGGCAAAATCGGGCAAATCTTTGTGCTACCGATTGGCGGTGGGTCGCCGACCCCATTGGCCGGAAGTGCCGGAACCGCCCCCCAAAACCTCGATATAGTAAGTCAGGCCGGGCAGATGGTAATCTACTTTAGCGGCAAAGAACCGACCGGCGAACAAGCGGCCCTGTTCAAACTTCCCGCCGCCGGAGCAGAAGCGCCCGAAGTGGTGGTCAAGGGTGCGCCCCTGGTCGAGCCAGATGGGGTAGCCGTCACCCGGTCCGGCGTGATCTACCTGTCCGACCGAACGGCGGCAGGTGGAGAACTGGGCAAGATTTTCAAAGTTTCCGGCTCTAGCGTTACCCCGATAGTTGAAAAGATCAAGACCGGTAGCCCGGCGGGGATCGCCCTGACCAAAGACGATGCTATTTTGCTGATCTCGGCCCTTCAAATGGATAAACCCAGCGATCAGGTTTTTCTGGTCAACCTTAGCACCCTCGAAACCGGGTCGGTAACAAAGGTGGTCTCGGCGAACCGCAGTGCCGGAGGCTTGCATATTATCCCTTCCCGTGATAAAAACCTCTTCTCCTGGGCCGACCTGACCGCCGGGTCTAGTGGTTCAGTCTACCGCATTGGAACGAGATAAACAGCTTTTGCAGAAGGGCCGATGGATAAACCATCGGCCCTTCTGTTTTGGTTTAAAAGAGGTTTAGCCTTGCAGACCAATGATCGGGGCAGGCTTTTTGCCTCTTTGTGGGTGCGCGTCAGTTTTTGCAACCTAACAAGGTTGTGCCATACCCTTGTTTGCACTCACATTGACAATTCAGGCTCAGAGTGATATAAATTGCCAAACCAATCTGCTACAAAATGCTACAAGAAAGAACCTCAAGCTAAAAGGGGAGTATAGCGTGCAACGTGAATATCACAAGTGGTACAGTCCAGCGCTGGGCCACGACATGGAGATGCTGGTCTTTGGACACGCCGGAGCGCCAGTTTTGATGTTTCCAACTTCGATGGGGCGGTTCTACCAGAACGAGGATACCGGGTTTGTGGGGGCCTTGAGCGATAAGATCGAGGCCGGGTTTGTTCAAGTCTTTTGTGTGGATAGCGCGGATAATGAAAGCTGGTACAACTATAATGCCTCCGGCGATTGGCGGATCGGGCGGCAGTTGGCCTATGATCGCTATCTCTATGATGAGGTGTTACCCTTCATGGGTAGCCGCAACAGTAATGGCTATCTGATTACGACCGGTTGTAGCTTTGGAGCGTTTCATGCCGTCAACTTTGGCTTGCGTCATCCCTTAAGGGTGCATAGAATAGTCGCCCTTAGTGGACGCTATAATGTGCGTAACTACCTGGGTGGTTACTATGACGAAAACCTTTATTTTAATTCACCGATAGATTACATCGGCGGGTTAAATGACAACGACTACCGGCATCAGCTACAAGTCATGCAGATTAATTTGCTTACCGGAGAGCATGATTTGCCGGTCTGCCTGAACGAGACTCGCCAGCTTCACGACCTGCTCAATTCTAAAGAAGTTGGCAACAATTTAGAAGTCTTTCCTGGAGGCGGTCATGACTGGCCTTACTGGAATCAACAGGTGCGTAGTTTTATCTAAGAGGCTGCCCAAACTTCTGTATACAGCACCAAACCGAGGTTTGAACCGTCTTGAGATGGTAAAGAAAGAGAAGGAGCCGTATGGCGCAAGATTTTGTCGAAAAGGTTAAAGCATTAGCAAAGGGCAAAGACAAAGAGCCGGTTAAGGTCGGTTTGCTTGTCGGGCGTGAAGGTACTTTTCCGCAGGCTTTTATTGACCGGGTTAACGGACGCGATGCGGGCGTGATAGCCGAGATGGTTGAGTTGAGCGGCTCGAAGATGGACGAACCATGCGAATACAAGGTGATCGTAGACCGTATTTCACACGAAGTACCGTATTACCGCAGCTATCTTAAAAATGCGGTGCTTCAAGGGACTATCGTTATTAATAATCCGTTCTGGTGGACGGCGGACGACAAATACGTCGAGTCTACTATCGCGCATCGGCTAGGTGTGGCCCATCCCAAAACGGTCGTACTACCCAACAAATCCTATGTTCAGGGTATTGTGGATGCCTCACTCCGCAACATGAAGTACCCTTTGCCCTGGGAAGAACTATTGGAATACACCGGGACACCGGCCTTTCTCAAGCCTGCGGTCGGTGGTGGTTGGAAAAACGTTTTTAAGGTTCACTCGGTACAGGAATTGTTGGAAGCTTACGACCAGACCGGCGAACTAACGATGGTTTTGCAGGAAGGGATCGAGTTTGATCGTTATGTAAGGTGTTTCTGCCTGGGCCGCAAACATGTGCTGCTTATGCACTACGACCCCGGCGAACGCCGTTACCACCAGGACCCGAACTATCTCTCGCCCGAACTGGCTAAACGGGTCGAGAACGATTGTCTCAAGCTGTGCGAAGCGCTCGGCTACGATATGAACACGATAGAATTCGCCGTCCGCGATGGAATACCCTACGCTATCGACTTTCTCAATCCGGCCCCCGACTTCGATTATTGGAGCCTGGGAGAGTATCATTTTAACTGGGTATTGGACACTATGAGCGATGTAGTGATCGAATACGCGACTGGCAAGGTCAAGCCGCAGTCGGTCGAATATCGTTGGGACAACCTGCTCAAAGGCCCGCTACCCATTCGCAAGTAAAAACGGTTTGAGTGAGATTTTGCTGAAAATGGCAACCTCCAATCACGAATTACCGAAGTTTCTTGGCAAACAGCAACGAACTAAATAAAATCAAAAGGATTGACCCGCTATAACAGGTCAGTCCTTTTCGATTTAAGATATTATTACTCAATTTAGCTTATTTTGGTCAAACGAATCGCTTGCTGAGTTGTTAAATTATTTTAGCATAAGCTTTGTAATTCCTGGAAATAGAAAAGAACAGTTCCAAATTGATCTAACACAACAATAGCGATAACACCCTAACGTCCTAACTTGTATTAGCATGTCACTACTCAATTTCTTTTAGCAAAGCTTTGACCGGATAATCGATAAGCAATTCCCAACTAACCTGCTCAGGGTTGGTTTGGCAATGAGCTTAATTTGATAATTCCGGGTAGTATTGTGATCTTTGCGGTGGTATTACCCGCTTACCTTTATCCAATTGCCCATTCTACTCATTGAGAGTTTAGATTGGTGCAACTGGATTCTAGCAAATAAAGCTATGAAGGAGATCTATTGTGAGACATTCTCGTTCTATCCGAACTACTGTGCTAATTTGTGCAATGGTTTTAACCCTTAACACAGTTATTTCGGTCAGTGCAGCAACATCGAGCGATACCCAAGCCAACAACCCGCAGGTGCAAGGAGACCCTTCTTCTAACACTACGGCGGTTTTCCCAACCAACAAGCAAAATGAGCCGACTATCGCAGTCAATCCAACCAACAGCCAATTGCTAATCGGTGGATCAAATGACGAGCAACGCCAACCACCCTGCGGCCCTGGCCCAGTCCGGGGTAACGTACCTTCTAGCGACTGCTCTTTCTTCCCCAATGTAGGTACTTCCGGGGTTTATACCTCTTCCAATGGAGGCACCAGTTGGACTAATCGGGGTCTGCTGGATGACCAGGCCAGTTGGATTGCCAGTGACCTCGTCTCAGATGGAGACCCGGTGATTGTTTACGGCCCTAAACCGACCAGAAATGGCTTCTCGTATGCAAACGGAGCGCGAGCTTACTATGCAACACTGGCCTCTTACAAAGATGGTCGTAGCCCCTATCCGGTCAATAAGGCTCCCGAACTGCTGGCAGTTTCTTACTCGGATGACAATGGGATCACCTGGAGCGCCCCAGTTATTGCTACAACCAAGAGTAACCCTAACGATTTTAACGACAAAGAGTCGTTTTGGGTGGACAACTTAGCCAGCAGTCCTTACTTCGGACGAGCTTATATGAGTTGGACCGAGTTCCGCTCGGCTACAGGAACCGGCAATGGTTCAGAACCGGTGATGGTAACGCTTTCAAGCGATGGTGGTAATACTTTCGCAGCCCCCAAACAACTTTCGCCTGCCGGTAACAACGGCACAGGCAATGGTCGCCAGGGTTCAGTGGTTCGTAGTGGCCCAGATGGTAGTGTCTATGTGGCCTGGGAACAGGCTTCCTCGCAGGTACTCTCTATTTCACGCAATGGCGGCACTTCCTGGTCAAGCGAGATTACGATTGGAGCGGTTACAGATATTCAAGACCCAATACCGGGCGCTAATTTCCGCACCGATAGTTTCGCTACTATCGCCGCCGACCCGCGCTCCGGCAGCACGACGCTTTATGCTTCCTGGGCTACCAGGATCAATAATGTTGGTCGGATTGTAGTTAGTACTTCGTCCAACAAGGGTCTGACCTGGGGCGCAGCGGTAGTAGTCAGTGGTGCAGAAGGTTATGCTTTCTTCCAGGGGCTGGACGTTGCGCCGAACGGTCGGGTAGACCTCGGTTATCAGGCGATGACGGCGATTAATCCCAATACTTTTGGAACCGGCAATGCTGCCATCAACAGTTACTATGTCAGCAAACCGACCAATGGTGGCTGGTCGGCTCCCAAAAAGATCACGACAGTTTCGTCCGACCCGGCAGCCAGCGCTCAGAACAATTTGCAACGGCAGTTCTGGGGTGATTACAGCACGCTGGTCTCGACCAATAGTGCGGCCTGGTTTATCTATACCGATAGTCGGCAGGGTGTAGGTTGTCCGGCGGTGGATGCTTACCAAAAATATCTGGTGAGTATCGGTGCCGTTTTACGGGAAGACGAAGAAGATGTGGTCGATGCGCGGGCTGGCAAAGACCCGGCTACTGAGCCGGTAAGCAAACCTGCCCCACCTCTATCGTGTACTTCTCAGTTCGGTAATTCCGATGCTTATGTAAGCAAGGTTACACCGTAACTCTTATTTAAGAAGAGGGGAGAGGCAAGAAGCTTTCTGCCTCTCCCCTCTCTTTTTGCCTTCTCCAGATTTAGCGATGGCCGTAGCTACCTCTAAGGTAACTACTCACCGCAGAGACGCAGAGAAGGCAGAGAAAAACTGAAATTTAGTAGTTACCCTCTGATTTGGTTACTTTCAGCTACAGCCTCTTTTGGTAAAGATGATCTGGTTGATCGGAGCTTTGCTACCTTATGCTTTAGATTGATTTTGCATTACCTTAGCAGCCTCGATCACCGCTTGTACCGGCTTGACATACCCGGTGCAACGGCAGATATTCCCGGCCAATGCTTTGCGGACTTCCTGTTCGGTCGGCAAAGTCGAGGGGTCGCGCTCCTGAAGAAAAGCGTAGGAGCGCATCAAAAAGCCGGGAGTACAAAAACCACACTGGGCGGCGGCAGCATCGGCAAAAGCGGCCTGTAAGGGGTGCAAGACCTCGCCATCGGCTAGTCCTTCAACGGTCAGCACCTCCTGCCCATCGGCTTTGAGGGCCGGTAGACAGCACGCGCAGACCGATTTATCGTTTAGCATTACGGTACAGGCGCAACAATCGCCTGTGCCGCAGACCAGCTTTGGCCCTTTATAATGATGTCGCCGCAAGGCTTCTAGCAAAGTCTCACCCGGTGCGACCCGCCATTGCGCTGGCTCCCCGTTCACCTTCAAGTTCATGTCGATCATCAGTCAGCACTCAACCATTTCTTTATTATAGCTGTCAATAAACCTGTTATAGACCACCGTCCATTGGCGGAGCAATATCTTACAGGAGCCAGGGTAGTTTTGTTGGATATGGCTCCGTCCATAGATTTTTCCGATAGAGTCTTAGCCATACCTTAGATTATATCAAAATTCGAGGCAACCTGAGTAATTGTTGTCCAAATCTTTGCCACCCTACATTAAGACGATTAAATATTACGATTGCCGCCCTTTAGCCCAGGCCACAGTTGCAGCAATTGGACTTTTATGGCACGATAAAGGCGAAGGTTGGCAGTCATTCAATTTGCTTCTGTTTCTACATTAGTCGGTATCAAAACGGTACTTTACCATATGTGAACAGCTTCTTCTCTTTCCCTTTAGTTGTGTACGATAGCAAATTAACCCAAAGGTATAAGATTATGAATCCGGATATAGATGATCTTATGAATGCTCTGAAGGATGAGGAATTTCGGGTACGTTATGACGCTTCTATAGCTTTAGCTAAGTTTGGTGAACCTGTAATACCACGCCTCGTTAAAGCTTTGGGAGATAAAAATAAAAACGTGCGGGATCATGCCACGATTGCCCTGTTTTCAATTTATGATCCAGTTATAGAGGCATTCCTCAAAACGTTAAAGAAGGGAAATCGTAAAGCTCGTCACCAAGCTGCTGCTGCTTTAGCCAGGTTTGGTGATGGACTGGTAGTTCCGGCACTTCTCGAAGCTATTAATGACAGAGATGAAGATGTTGCTGCTGTTGCTATTGGATCTTTACATGCTTTTAGAAGTGTTCAAATGACAGAACCACTTATTAAGGCTCTTGATAATGAAAGTAAAAAAGTACGCCAAGCTGCTGCCCGCGCTTTGGGCAATCTCAAAGATCCAAAAACAATTACACCTCTTATACATCTCCTTAATGAAGATGAGAGTTACGATGTTGGTATGGATGCAGCTTTGGCTTTGGGGAAGATAGGAGATAAACGAGCAGTTGAAGCACTACTTCCTCATCTCAAACACGAGGATATCTTTTTACGTAGAAATGTCATCGAAGCATTAGGGCTGTTAGGAGATATACGGGCAGTTGAACCTATTATTGAAGCACTTGAAAATGATCAATATGAGGATTTGCAATTAACTGGTATTAAGGCCTTAGAAGAATTAGGCGATACACGAGCCTTAGTTTTCTTAAAGAGATTAGAAAGTATTGACAATGATAACCCAGCACTAAATAAAAGAATCAAAAAAGCCGCTGCCGAAGCTATCAAACGTATTCAAGAATTGGGGTAAACAAAAGGAGGAAAACCGATGTCATTAACTCAATCGCTCGAAAGACTTGTCGATATATTCGAGCATAGGGGCATCCCCATGCGCCAGCACCTGCGGCCCGGCTTGAAGCGGGCCGATTTGCAAGCCGCTCTCAGTCCGTTGGGTTTGGTTCCGCCAGAGGAGTTGTACGAGCTATACGAGTGGCACGACGGTGTTGACGACCCCTACAAGCCTGAAAAGTTGTTTGGCGAACATCAATTCATCCCACTCAGTGACGCAATTCAGTGGTATAAAGATCTTCTAAAATACTATGACCAGCAGTACTTTTCAATAAGCCTGGCGCAGTGTTTTCCCTTTGCCTTCTATGAAGGAGATTATTGCACTATCTACTGTGAGCCAACCCTCACAGAAGGTTTACTGCACCCTGTAATTGGAATATATCATAGTATAGGGGTTCTATTTGAAACTATAGACCAAATGGTGCAAACGGCGGCAGAGTGGTATGTGTCGGGTATTTACGACACTTCACCAGTGAATGATGCTTTAAAAGCATCGATACGAAAAAGGCTTAATCCTCGTATATCATACGACTTGTAATTTCTCAGAGGCTAAAAGTCCTCGGTTAACGGTAAACCGAGGTAATATCAGAACAGCTATCTGTACCCACACGGCTCGACCACCCCCTTGTATCAGGATGGTGGAGGTGGCTTGTGGTATCATAGCGAATAGAGATACGTATGGAAGGGAAGAAATAGAGAAGGAAGAAAATGTCATGAAAATCAAGCGCCTGGGTCGTACCGGTCTAAAAGTTAGTGAGATTTGCCTCGGAACTATGACTTTTGGGAACCAGTGCGACGAGACAGCTTCTTTTGCAATTATGGATACGGCCTGGGAAGGCGGCGTATTCTTCTTCGATACCGCCGATGTCTACCCGTTAGGGGCGACCGCCGAGACCCGCGGCAGCACCGAGGAAATCGTGGGCAAGTGGATTAAAAAGCATAAGACCCGCGACCAAATGGTGCTGGCAACCAAGTGCCGGGGAGCGATGGGCGACGGCCCAAACGAGAGCGGCCTTTCGCGCAAGTATATCTTTGCGGCGGTCGAAGCCAGCCTGCGACGGCTCCAGACCGACTATATTGACCTCTATCAGGTGCATAGCCCCGACCTGGAAACGCCTATCGAGGAGACGATGGAAGCCCTGAACGATCTGGTCAAGGCCGGGAAGGTGCGCTATGTCGGATGTAGCAATTACCAAGCCTATCAGTTGGCAAAAGCTTTGTGGGTTAGCGACAAGCTAGGGCTGGCCCGCTTTGAGAGCGACCAACCCCGCTACAACATTCTCTTCCGCGAGATCGAAAATGAGGTTTTGCCTTTGTGCCGGGCCGAAGAGTTGGGCGTGATTGTCTATAATCCACTGGCCGGTGGCTTTCTGACCGGGCGTTACACACCGGGCCAGACTACCGAAGAAGGTACGCGCTTCTCGCTCTATCAGGCTGGCAAGATGTACCAGGCCCGTTACTGGCAGGAGGCTCAATTTATGGCCGTCGAAGAACTGCGCCAGTTTTTCGAGCCGCGCCAAAGGTCGCTGGCGCAGGTGGCGTTGGCCTGGACGCTGGCCCAACCGGATATTACGTCGGCCATCTTAGGAGCCAGTCGCCCGGAACAACTGACCGAAACACTCGCGGCGGTTGATCTAAAGTTGGAGCAGGAAGAATTGGACGCTTGCAATGAAGTCTGGTACAAACTCCCCCGCGCCCGCGACCCATTTCTAGCCCTGCGTTAGAGGATCAACAAGGGATGAGGGATGAAGGGGGACATCTATGGGCGGAGCGGTGTTTCACAAAGAGCCGGGGTAATTTGTTGGATATGGCTCCGTCCATAGATGTCCGCTTAGAGCCTATCCAATAAAGTAATGATAGGGGCGACCATAAAGGTCGCCCGGCGTGGCCCAACCGGGTTAAATCGCGCTGGCTACTTGAGGGTCGAACCCGGCTAACGGCGGCTTGACCAGTTCGGTAGAAGCCGGGTCGTGAAGCTGTTTACGACCCCAATCGCTTGCGACACAATATTGGAAAAGTCGCTCGAAGAAAGCGTGCGGCGAGGGTGGCACGATCCCTGCCGGAGCAAGCGCCTGGGCCGCCTGCTGCGTATCAAATTCCAGCTTGAGCGCAAAATAGGGATAGTAAGAGTTGCCCAACCGCAAGGTCTTGAGCGAGCGTTGGTTGAGCAAGAGCCGACCCAAACTACTTTCGACCGGCTTGAGCAGCATCGGATGGATCAAAGTTGGCGGCTTGATCTGGAAGAAGTTAATTGCCGCCGTCATAATCTCGCGCAAGGTAATCAGGTTGTTGCGCCCGGCAGTCAGATGATAGCACTGATCCTGACTATCGAGGCGGCTACTTAGCTCGACCACCGCCGAGGCTACAAAATCGACCGGCACAAGGTCGATCCGGCAATTGGCTACCCCCGGCAGTACCCGCATTTGGCCCATCGCATACACCCGCAAAGGCCAGTAAAAAGCCTTAAAGTTGCTGGTTTCCCCGGTTCGGCTGTTGCCGATAATAATGCTGGGCCGGTAGATCGTAACCGGAAAGTCGGCCCGATGCTGGCGGACTAACTGCTCCGACTCGTATTTGGATTGCTCGTAGCTATTATGGAACCCCCGCCTATGCTCAAGCTCGTTTTCGTAAATTACATTGTGGCGTTTTCCGGCGACATAAGCTGTCCCGATGTAATCGAAGCGTACTTCTCGCCCGGCTTGTCGGGCTTTACTGGCTAAATCCAGCATCCGGCGAGTACCTTCCAGATTGATATTGCGGGCTTCGCTTAGAGGCTGGTCAAAGCGGACTGCCGCCGCGCAGTGGATCACCTGGGTCAGCCGTTCGGCAGTTTCGGTGTAAAGTCTGGGTGAGAGGCCCAAGTGTTCTTCGCTCATATCGCCATCCAAAACGCTGACCCGCTTCCAGGCGTTTTCAAGCTTTTCGCCGGACAGATAAGTACGTAAAACGGCCTTGACCCGCCGCTCGGCCCCACCCGCTTGCTTGCGGGAGCCACTACGGGCCAGCACCAAAAAATGGTCGTTGGGCCGAGCCGTCAGCAATTGATAGAGCAACTCCTGGCCCAATGAGCCGGTCGCCCCGGTCAGAAGGGTCAGCGGTCGGTCAGGTAGTACGTTGGCGTACTTTTGCGAATCGAAGGGCATTTTGCGCTACCTTTCTGCCGCCCAAATTATCACGGCTTTACCTGGGTTAGTTTAACCAAAGCATGGAGAAGAAGATAATCATAACTAACCGTCTTCACGGTTAGCAAAGTCCAATTCTTATTATACAAAGTTATTACAAAAGGTGGAAATGAGCAGTAGTTGAGACTACATTCGCTCTTGACCTAAACAAGCAGGGCGGATTAAGCTGTTCCTGAATATTATTAGCCGTTCACACCGTGTCATTCTAAAGCAGGAGATTACCCATTTTTGATTGATAGGATAGGTTAAATGTAACTATTCGGTCAGCCTCAAGCGTGTCATTCTGAGCGAAGCGAAGAATCTAGATTCTTCGCTTCGCTCAGAATGACACGGCTGAATAGTTACAGTTAAATAAAGAAAGTCCCCACCGCAGAATCTCAATTGTTTGTAAATCTATAATCACTATTAGTTTGTCGCTCTATTTTACACCAAATTTAGCCCTTTAAGAGTAGAATTTCTGTAACGGTTTACCTAAGACTCGGAGTTGAAGCCGAAATCAAGTTGAGCCGGGAAGGGTCGTCCAGACCAAGCAGTTTTGGCATTACCCGGCGGGCAGTCGCCAGATCGCCACTGGTGTAGCAGGTCAGCCGACCGAGAACATCTTGCGGGTTGAGTAGCCGGGCCTCGGTCAGCACCCGTTTTGTCTGGCGGGCGACCGCTTCTCCGCTATCGATCAAGTGCATCCGGCCCTGCACAATATTTTCCAGGGTCGGGCGCAGAAAAGGGAAGTGGGTACAGCCCAGCACTAGCGCATCGGCTCCGGCTTCCAGCATCGGTTCGAGCGTTTGGCGTAACAGGGCTACCGTAGCAGGGGCAGCAGCCTGGCCCGCCTCGACCGCCTCGACCAAACCGGGTGGCGTAGCCACTATAACTTCCACATCCGAGGCAAAGCGATCTATTACGTCGAGCAGCACCGGGGCGCGACCGGTCGCCTCGGTTGCCAGTACCCCAATCACGCCGCTCCGGGTCAGGCTGGCAGCAGGCTTGACGGCGGGAACCATCCCGATTATTGGGATAGTCGGCCATTCCTGGCGCAAAGTAGCAACCGAAGCGGTGCTGGCGGTGTTGCATGCAACCACCAGGGCCTTCACACTCTGCTCGATCAAAAAGCGGGCAACCTGTCGGGTCAAGTCCCGAATTTCCGCAACTGGGCGTACTCCATAAGGGCAGTTACCGCTATCGGCAAAATATAAAACATCTTCGTGCGGCAAATACTTTTGCAATTCGCCCACGATTGATAAGCCGCCGACCCCGCTATCGAGTACGCCTAGAGGCTTGAATTGTTTTTCTTCCACAAATTGCATAAATCAGCCACGCAAATCGTCAATAACTTTTTGTACATGCTCCTCAATTGCAATATCTCGGAGTTCTTGAAAATCTTCCGGGCTTTGGCGTGGGCTAACGGCCCCAAAAGTATCCTCAAGCGTCCTAGTGACAGGCCAAAGTTCTACCTTGCCTTCTGACACTCTAAAGATAATTTGGTCGTGCGCCTTAACACCGAGCCGTTGGCGAATCTGAATTGGCAAAGTAATCTGGCCTTTGGTAGTTATAGTACCTCTAAATTCTTCTATGTTCTTCATAACATGATTTTCTTCTGAAATATGATTTCTGATAAAAGAACCGGCCCATTGGCCTTTTTATTTGATAGCAAAGACAAACTCGCTGCGCTGTAAAGCTTTGCCCGGCCCGCCAGCCTGATTGAGGGCCTGGGTAGAGCCGTCCAGTTGGTAGCGCAGCAAGGAAGCCCAATCGCCGGTCGGCCCGGCTGGAATAGCAACAGCTTTACCAAATTGATAATACAGATAGCTGGTCGGGGTACGAAGCAAATAGCCGCTTTGGAATTCTTGCACCCCGAATAGATCGTGCCAGAACGGTTTAAGCCGCTCGGCCTGAGCGCTATCGAACAGGGTATTGGTCGGTTCACGGCTGACGAACAGACGGCCCTTGCCATAGACCTGAAGTGAGGGCAGACCGTTCCAAACTCCCCCGGCTTGGCCTGTAATACGTTGTGCGACCCCCAGCGAGACCACTAATGTGCCACCTTTAATGGCCCACTCGCGCAATTTGTTTATATCAAAATCGGATAGATATTCGGGTGGAGTGAGGGTGACGACCGTAGTAAGATTGGCCCAGGAAGCCGGAACCTGCGTCGGCCAGTGACCGACCTCGGCGCTCACGATATTCTGGTGGGCCAGCAGATCGAAGCGGGCAAAGTCGAGTTGCGGAGAAAGCAGGTCGGCCCGGTTTGCTCCGATCTGACGATACTGCCATTCGGGTGGGCGCATGAAGATGACCTGTGGCCCCCCGCCGCTTTCGCTCATCAGCCTGCGGGCGGCATCAAACAGGGCGCTGACCCGATTAAACATATCATCTTCGTTCCAGCTGGCTTTTTTCTTGACCGACCCAAACGAGTAGTTGTAAAGCCCCTGCAACTTGACGTTATAATTCCAGACCGCCAGCCCTTCCAGGTGGCCCCCGCTCTGGCTCATCAACTGAGCTAGATAGAGCAAGTTGGCTTGAGCATCGGCGACCGTCCCCGGTTCGCTCACATCCTGACCCAACCCCCACGAATTCGCCGCCGACCAGAGCCAGACCTTCCGCCCATATTGGGCCGAATACCCCCCGATAGCCCGCACCAAAAAGAACAAGCGGTTAATATCGGTCTCCTGCACTCCGATGTCCAACGACCCCCGGTCACGCGGATACATGTCCCAGGTCAGCACAAAGTTGGGCGGGGCCTCCTGGAAGAGCGTTTCGAGGTTGGGCAAGCCGGTATCCTCGCGCATTGCGCCACCATCGAACGACATCGTCACCGGCAAGCCCGGCTTGAGGGTTTGCCAGTAGCCCGCCGCCAGCTTTATGTAATCGACGATCACGCCCGACTGAAACTGACCTAGCTTTTGCTGCCGAAGCGGGTCGTTGCCGATTTGATCGAAACCATAGCCAGTGCGCCGCTTGAATTCGGCTTCGGCCCATTTCGAGTAATCGCCGCCGGAGGGTTCGTCCGCCAGATTGAGCATTGTTATCACATCGCTAAAAGGGCCGACATACTCTTTGGCGATCCAGGCATAGTAATCCTGAAGATCGGCCTGGAAAATCGGCGAATAGGGCGTGGCAAAAGGTTCGTTGCCATTGGTAACTTGCCAGAGCTTACCGTCCGGGCGACGACGCAGGTGATCCGGGTGACGCTTGCTCCATTCGACCCCCATCTGAGTATGATAGCCTATCGATAGCACAACCTTGATCCCGACTTCCCGGCAGGCCCGTAGCATTTGCTTTTGGGACTCGACTATTTCGACCGCATCGTCGTGGGGGAATTGGGCAAAATCGCGGTAGGCATCCAGCACCGACGGATTGAGACCGACCTCCGGGGCTAACTTGTAAGGGGCCGCCGGGTTAGCGTGCGAAATCCACAAAACATTCGCCCCGGCTTGCTTGATCCGGCGAACATCGCGCACCATCTGATCGTAACCGGTATCGGGGTAAACGTCATAAGCCCAGCCGGCATAAGTAGTCGGTACGCTCGAAGGGATCGACGGCACACTGATTGGGGTGGGGGTGGGCGCGATAATCGGGGTGGGTGGCTGGTTAAAACCGGGAAAGGTCGCGCCCTGGCTACCTTCGTAGGTGCAGGCCGCCAGCCCCAAGTTCAACCCAACCAAAAGCACTAGCCATAGGGCCAACCGCGACCGACGAAGGTTCAATTGCAGACGTTTTTTCACGTCGATGATAAGCTGTTTTCTAGTTTTTGACACTATATATCCTTTGCCGAACCTTTGCCATACTACAATCTAGTCCGAAGCTTGTCAAACCGGCCCTGGCTGAATCTAAAAATATTCGTACTACCAGATGTTATTTGCAGTCATAAACGTTATAATACACTCAACAACCCAAAACCACCGGGCTTATATAGCTATATTTCTGGGGTGGTTTTAATCAGGATTTTTTGCAAAGAGGCAAGCAACAACCAATGTTTGGTCAAGAACTGATCCTGCGTACAAAACTGATGCCACCGCGCACCCGGCGCTGGACGCTTACCCGGCCCCGGCTTTATAGTCGTCTGGATAACGCTGCCGATTACCGTCTGACCCTGCTCGAAGCCCCGACCGGCTACGGCAAAACGACGACTCTGGCGGGCTGGTTGGCGGCTTCCGAACGGCCTTACGTCTGGTATAGCTTTGGTAGCCTGGAAGCCGACCCGCTGGTAGTGCTGGTGCATCTGATCTATGCCTTTCGTAACCGCTTCCCGACGGCAGGCCATCAGGCCCTCGAACTGCTCCAACGCGAACGCGATCACGGTGAGCCGGTCGCCACTTTTTTAGCGCCCGCCTTTCACCTGCTTATCAACGACTTGTGCGACCTGCTGACCGAGGAAACCTATCTCGCTCTGGACGATTTCCATCTGCTCGACGACCGAGCCGAGAGCTTGGCCCTGATCGAAGAATTGATTGCTGCCGCGCCCCCGCGCCTTCATCTGCTGATTGCCAGTCGCTCCCGGCCTGGCTTTCCCGGTCTGGCTCGTTGGCGGGCGGCAGGGGAAATTTTGCTGATCGACAAAAACGAACTGGCTTTCCGGCCCGCCGAAACCGAGCAACTCTTTCGAGAACAATACGGTCTTGACCTGACCCCCGCACAAGCGGCCCTCCTGACCGACGAAACCGAAGGCTGGGTCATCGCCCTTCAGATGTTCTGGCAAAGCCAATCCCATTCCACCCCTCTTACGATATGCAATTTGCCTCAGAGCCTACCCGGTTTGTTCGATTATCTGGCTCAGGAAGTCCTCCAACGTCAGAGCGCCGAGGTGCAGCAATTTTTGCTGGGGACTTCTATTTTGCGCCGTCTGCGAGGCGACTTATGTGCTGCCGTCCTTTTGCGCTCACCCGCCGAATGTGAGGCCCGGCTTCAAACCCTCTCGGATGCCGGTCTCTTTTTGATCCCATCGACCGCCGATTTATCTTACCGCTATCATCATCTTTTTAGCGAGTTTCTCCACACCCGTCTCCAAAGTCAAGACCCGGCCCGCGTTATCGAGTTGCACCGCCGCGCCGCCCGGTTTTATCTTCAGATCGCCCGCCCGGAAGATGCTATTACGCACTGGCTCGAAGCAGGCGACCACCACGAAGCCCGCCTGTTGCTCGAAACCGAACTGGCCGACCAACTACTTTCCGCCGGACGGCTCGAACGGCTGGAAGAATTGCTCAAAAGCTTTCCGGCTAAATTGCTCGAAACCGCCCCCGGCTTGCTCATGATCCAGGGCGATTGCTACCGCCTGACCAGCCGCTTTGAACCGGCCTTAACCCTCTATCATCAGGCTGCCAACCTTTTCGCCCAACATAACGACCGTCCGGGGCGTACTCGCGCTCTACGGGGCGCGGCCCTGGTCTATCTGGATACCGTGCAACCAGCCCAGGCCGAAGCCCTCCTTGAAGAAACTCTGGCCCTGGTCAATACGGGCGAAGATCGCCCACTTCAAGCCGCCCTTTTGCGCGATCTGGCCGAGAACAAAATCAATCGCGGACGGCCCCTGGAAGCCGAAGGGCTTTTTCGACAGGCCCGCGCCCTGCTTGGTCAGCCCGAAAATCCATCCGAAGATGTACGTATTTTCCTGCGTACTGGTCGTCTCGCCGAAGCGACCGAAATTTTGGAACGCAATCTCGAAACCGACCGGGCCGGTGGTATGGCCCGCGCCGGACGTAACCACCGCGAAAGTCTTTTGGTGCTATCCCTGATTGATAGCTTGCGCGGCGATGGGTCGTCCGCTATCGCCCGCGCCGAGGAGGGTATCAAACTGGCCCAGGCTTTGCGTACCCCTTTCACCGAAGCGGTGGCCTGGCAACGTCTTGGTCACGCCTTTACCGTCGCCAACCGCCCGACCGAGGCCGACGAAGCTTACCGGCGGGGTTTTACATTGGGCGACCGCTTACAAGTTCGGCGGTTGCGAGCCGAAGGCTTTATGGGGCTGTGCGCTCTGGAAGGTCGGCCTGGCGGCGATTTGGCAGCCGCCCGTCAAGCCGCCGAAGAAGGGTTGCAAATCGCGCGGCGGGCCGGGGACGAATGGATCGAGGGTTTTATCACCCTGGCCCTGGCGGGCGCTCTGATCCAGCACGGCCCCCTCTATAGCGATGAAGCCCGGACAGTCCTGAACACCGCCCGTCAGCTTCTCGAAGCCTGCGGCGACCGATTTGGCACAACCCTCTGTGCTTGCTGGTTGGCCCTGCTCGATCCTACCCTCGGCCATCTCGAACAATTTCAGGCCGAATGCAACCGGGCGGGTTATCGCTTCCTGCTCGACCGACCGACCCTTTTCGGCCCCAAAGACCCCACTACCCTTGCCCTACTCTCCAAAAGTTCAAGCCCTATCCCCGTTACTCACACTGCCCAGACCCCACCGCCCGCCACTCCCTTAGCCGTCCTGACGCTGGGTAGCTTTGTGGTGCGCCGCCCGGATGGGATAGAATTGACCAACCGAGACTGGCAACGTGAAAAAGCCCGCCAGCTTTTTCAACTCCTGCTTACTCTGCGCGATAAACCGCTCCCCAAAGAGCAAATTCTCGATTTGCTTTGGCCTGAAAGCGATTTCGCTGCCGCCGACGCAGGCTTTAAAGTCGCCCTCAACGCTCTGACCCGCGCCCTCGAACCCGACCGCCCCAGTCGCGCCCAATCCGGCTACATCCTCAAATTCGGTAGCGGAGCCAGCCTTTCTTATACTCTCAACCTTGATCCCGCCGCTATCTGCCTGGATGCCGCCGAGTTTGAACAACTTATCCGTAAAGGCCGCCAATCGGAAGCGTCCAACCCTCAACCCGCTTCCGATGAACTCTCAATCCCGCCTTACTCAGAAGGACTTAACCCTTCATCCCTCATCCTTCATCCTTCATCCTTCCTGCTTTACTCAAAGGCCATCGCCCTCTATCGGGGCGACTATCTCCCGGCCTGTCTCTACGACGATTGGGCCGCCCCCGAACGCGAGCGTTTGCTGGCGCTTTTCCTCACGACGGCGGAACGGTTGGCCCTGGCCCACGCTACCCGCGCCAAGTGGGAACAGTGCCTCTCGCTTTGCCACCTGATTCTGGCCCGCGACAGTTGCTGGGAAGAAGCCTACCGCTTGACCATGCTGGCCTACCACCGCCTGGGCAATCGTACCGCCGCTCTACGGGCTTACGAACGTTGCGTTGCGGCGCTTTCTGCCGAACTTGGCCTCGAACCGATGCCCCAAACTATTACGCTCTATCAGCAGATTCTAAATTACTAATCACAGCAAACTGCAAAGAGATTGGGCTATAGGCTTATCTGTAGGAGCGAGCTTCTGCTCGCGATTGAACACCCAGCCGTCCCTTTCATCGGGAGCAGAAGCTCGCTCCTACAGTGGGTCAAGATCGCGGCATTTTAAGCAAATAAAAAAGGAGCGACCCAGTTTAACGGTTCGCTTCTCTCTTACTTTTATTTTAATCGGGCTATCTACACGGGAGCGGTTTTATTATTACCAGCGACCGGGACGATTACGATCATCCCAGGGATTATTTTTATTGCGACGATTACGCTTGTTGCCGCCGATCCATTTACGGAAGCTGCCCCAGCTAAAATGTTCACTCTCGACCGACTGACCCCGCCAGTAAGCGGTACTGTCACCATCAAGGCTCTTGCCGCGAAAGAAACGCATTAAAACCGGCGTAAGAAAAACTATAGCGCCAGCCGCTGCCAACAGTTGACTAAGCCAGTTCAGGCTTGAGCCGGTATATTGGCGTATGATTAACGCAACAATCACCAGGCCCAACCCACCCAACATCAACCGCAAGCTCATTCCAATCTGATGTTCGGTCAGCCATGTCCCAATCCGGGACATCATCGAACGGCGCGGTCGGATCGGAATAGGTTGAGGGGGCATCACACCGACTGGGCGTGGGCGACGCACCTCGCGCTCTGGCTCACGCTCTTTAGGGCGCTCTTTTTCGGTCGCCGGGCTGTCCGGCACGAAAGTATCCAGTTTATCGAGAAGTTCTCGAATTTCGCGCTCATACTTCTTCATACTTCACCATCCCCGCACGGCCAGGCCACCTTGCCCCTGCCAATTCCTGACTTTACTAAGTATATTAGTTTTATAAGTATTAGCTATAATAGACTGCTTTTGCCCTTTACAGGCTCCCTTGACCTTTCGCGGGAAGCTTTGATAGCAGATATGCTACTAAAAGCAAAATAGCCGGGCCAAAGTCACTTGCCAGCTTGAATTACATGCTTGTAGCTCGTAAACTCTGCTCATTTAGACTTTTCCCGCGCATGTTTATTTTAGTCCACTCAGACCAAATTGTAAATAGCATAGCGGCGTATTTTCCCTATGAATACACAAAGGATTTATTAAGACCCTTCGACAACATTTTGACGTATTTCCAATCGGGTCAACCGACCACTCGAATCAAACTCAATCGCAACCAGATCAACCCGACAGGACGGCCATTGACCGGCGCTATCCGACAATTCGGGATGCGAGACAAGATAGGCCTCACTTAGATGTTGTAAGCGGTTGCGTTTGGTAAGCGTAAGCGAGGCTTCCGGCCCGCCAGTACTTGCGCCCCGGCGAGTACGAACCTCAACGAATATCAGGCAATCTGCGTGCCACGCTACGAGGTCTAGCTCCCCAATTTCGCAGCGCCAATTGCTCTCGATCACCCGATAACCCGCTTGCTCCAAATGTTCGCGGGCCAACCGCTCACCCAAATCGCCCAGCTTTTTGCGCCGCTTATCGCCCTCAACCGGCAATGCAGGTGGCCCACCCCTACCTCCCGCTTTTTTCATCCTTCATCCCTCATCCCTCATCCCTCCTAATGTCCCGGTATCGGGATATTCGAGGTAAGCGGTGGGTGCAAATAAAAAGCGATGGCAATAATAAGGTAAGCTGCCAGCAGTTGCACCCCTTCGAGCCAGTTGCTTTCGCCGTCGTTCGCTACTACATTGACGATAAAGATCGACAGGACTATCGCAATTAGCTCGAATAAGCTGAATACCAGATTAAGCTGGCTGTTGCCACCTAAGAAAAACCCCAGGAAAACCAGCACCGGAGCTACAAAAGCCGCTACCTGAGTACTACTTCCGATAGCGATCCCTATCGCCAGGTCCATCTTGTTTTTCGTGGCTACAATGACCGCCGTCAGGTGTTCCGCCGCATTGCCAATGATTGCGATCAGGATTACACCGATAAAAAGCTCAGTCCAGCCGAACTTACTGGTCAAACTTTCGACGCTACCGACCAAAAACTCAGCCATAAAACCGACCAACACTGTCGCCACCAATAAAACCAGCAGACTATCGCGCACACTCCAACCGTGACTCTCGTCGGCCTCTTCACCTTCGGATTCGTGGCTGCCAAAAAGATAAGCGTGGGTACGTAACGAAAAAAGCAGTTGAGCGCCATAAGAAATAATCAAAATAGCCGCTACCCCCAGGCTTAGATTTTCTAGCAAATTGCGCTGATCGAGGCGTTGCGCGTCGGTGGTCGGCGCGGCAAGGGTCAACGCAAAAGTAGCTGGCATAATCAGGGCAATTGCGGTCAAGGTCAAAAGGGTGTTGGAAGCCCTGGTTGCAGTGGCGTTAAAAGTCTGCTTGTTGCGTTTCCAACCCCCGACAAACATCGCCAGCCCTAACACAAATAGCAAGTTGCCGATCATCGAGCCGGTAATACTGGCCTTGACTATCTCAAGCAACTTGGGGTCGTCCTGAGCGCGAATAAGGCCGAAGATCGCAATGATTAGCTCAACTGCATTACCGAAGGTAGCATTGAGCAACCCGCCGATGCCCGACCCGGTTTTGACGGCCAGTTCTTCGGTAGCGGTTCCCATAATTTTCGCCAGGGGCGTAATACCCAGACACGACGAGAAAAATACCAGGGTCGGGTCGAAGTGAGCAAATTCAGCTACGAAAGCAAGCGGGATAAAAAGCAGCATAGCGTAAATAGCTCGTTCAAAACCGGACGAATCTCGGACCAGACTTACGATAGGGTTAACCGATGGTTTGGGGGCGACCGACGCACCGGGCTGGCTCACTTCTTTAGCCATTCTACACGATCCTCCTATAAGGGCTGCACAGGGTTAAGCGGCTTAAAAGCCGGTTTCCCTTTGCCCTACTTATTATTATAAGTTCTAATTGTTTCATTCGCGGTAGTGCGCGGTGCGAATGAGGTTTGCTTTGAAGAGTTAATATTTTGAGATGCCGATAGATACAAAGCATACAAAGCAAAAATTAGACCTGCTTTAGAATAGGCTTATTATGACAAAAAGTTGCGCCACGCACAACCCGTTTCGCGGCTAAATTACGGGGGAATTAAACGAATCCACTTAAGCAAGGGATGAAGGATGAGGGATGAAGGGGAACATCCATTGGCAGAGCAAGATCTAACAAGTAAGGGATATTTTGTTGGATATGGCTCCGCCCATAGATTTCCGCTTCAAACCCTGTTACGAGGTTGCTCGTCTTTGTAACGCAGTTGGAAATAAGCCAGGGCGAGACAGATCACCATCATGAGGAGCAAGACCAGCCAGGCCATTATGATACCTTTGGCATCGCCAGTATAGATTTCGACGGCAGCGAAAGGCGCTTTGGCGTTGATATTGGAGCTATCACCCAGGGCCACCAGTCCCCACTTGGAGGATACCAAGCAGTTCACGATCAATTTCAGCAACCCTTCCGGGTTGGGAAACAGGCCAGGGTTCAAAATAATTTGGGGCAGCAGCACAATTGGGATCGCGCTGATGACCTGTTCGCTGGTCGAAACGGTGCAAGAAGCCAATAATCCCAGTGCGAGGCCAACTAGAGCGGTCAAAAGCAGGTCGATATAAAACTCAAACCAGACCGGCATAAACACGCCTCGGCCTCCAATCCTGACCCCGACCAGACTGACCGTCACCAGCAAAAGGGCGCATTGGGCGGCACACACAAAGAAAAGCACCGTAAATTTTGAGAGCAAATAGGCGAAGATATTTAGATTTACAAAGCGCTCCCGCTTGTAGATCGGCAATTCTTTGACGACCTCGCGGCCCGAATTGATAATCCCAAACCACAAAACGCTACAGGCCATCATTGCCAAAAATCGCTGCGTGTCAAGCCACCCAACACTCGACTCCAGCACGTTTTTTGGCACCGAAAAGGCCAAAATGACCCCGATAATCGGAGCCTGCAACATCAAAAGGCCCAGCGCCCGCCAATCGCTCCGAATAAGGGCGATATAACGTCGGATCAAAATACTGCTCTGCTTGAAACTCAGGCCGGTGCGGGCCGGATTAACCCGCGTTTTTTCGGCAACCGGGGCGACCGGGGCGGGCGCTACCTGCAAACGGTGTTGCTGTACCGGCAGTTCGACCCCACTGCGATATTCGAGGGTTTGCTGGTAATAACCGCGCAACCGTTCCGACCAATTTAGCAAAAGCCGGTTAGCCTCAACATGACCCTCCCGATTGACCTCGGCGGCAAGCCGTTGCACTTCGCGGTTCTCGCACTCGGCGGGCAGATCAAGATAAACATATTGCCCAAGTTTTTTGATCTGAGGCTGGACTACCCGGTAAATGTCCACATGCTCTTTGATCCCAAAATGGCGCAAGGCTGTCGCCGAGCGGTCAACCCCGGTCTGACCGGGTGGCCCATAATAGACCAACACACCACCCACGCCCAACACCGCGATTTTATCGCAGAGCGAAATATTGACCACGCTATGCGTCACCAAAATAACGGTATGCCCATCGTCAGAAAGAGTCCGAAACAGCCGCATCATATCGGCTTCCAGGCCAGGGTCAAGGCCGCTGGTCGGCTCGTCCAGGAAAAACAGGGGCGGACTGGTCAATAGCTCGACCGCAATCGAGACCCGCTTACGTTGCCCACCCGACAGGTTGTGGATAAGAGTAGCGCGTTGGGGTTCGAGTTCCAAACGTTCCAGCACTTCCCCGACTTTTTTATGAATTTCGTCGATCTGATAGTGATTACCCAACCGCAGTTCGGCGGCAAAAGTCAGAGCGGCCTGAACGGTCAACTCGCCATGAATAATATCGGATTGCGGCACAAAGCCGACCTGACCCCGGAAAGCGTCAAAGTTGGCGTAATAGTCGTAACCGTTAAAATAGACCCGGCCCTCGTTCTGAGTGTAGCCGCTTAGAGCGCGAAGCAAAGTCGATTTACCGGCCCCGCTACCACCCAGCACTCCGATAAACTCGCGGGGCCGGATCGCCATACTGATGTTACTGAGCAGCACTTTGGAGCGGCTTTGCAAGTTATAATCCTGCCAGTACCGCTCGACTATCGTTTGGCTCAGGCTGTCGGCGATCAGTTCAATCTCATAGGTCGGGTTGAGGCTTGCACCGGTAAAGACCAGCGTATAGGGATGGATACCAATTTTGTCGCCTACTTCGAGCATAACCGGGCCGGGTAAAGGAATGCTCTGATGACCCCTGGTCAGGAAGGTACGGTTACGGCTCTTCAAATCGGACAGACACCACTGGCGACCAACCCGGTCGATCCGGGCGTGCTGCCAGGAGACGGCAGGATGCGGTAACGACAGGTTGGCTGCCGGGTCGCGCCCGATGATAAGACGAGAGCCGGTAAAAGTCGCCAGGTCGAAAGCGGCGACGGGCGCGACCGGGCCTTGCCCCTCGTGTGGTGGTTGGGGCGGCTTTAGAGGGACAGGCTGGATTTGAAGATGGTTCAAATAGGCTGCTGGGTCTAGGGAAGTAATCGGCGGAGGCAGAGCCGAATTGATAACCGAGGGCGCAACTACCGTTTGAGCCGGAGCGGACGCAACCTCGAAAAGCGGAAAACTACAGACTTTGCAAAGGCGGGTGCCGGGTACGTTTTCGGTATGGCAGATAGGACACATTTTACGACCTGTTATTATCCCACAAGAATAAAACCGTTTTGCCTGCGACAAACCGATTATAACATTTTGCACCCTTTCTGAATAGTCTGTTACCTTATTCTTACAGTAGCTTATACACCAGCCAGTATTAGCTACCAACGAAGAAAGTGTGAGCCTTCTCGACGCTGAGATTGTACATCCTGTGCTGGTGCTATACAATCTCGACCGCTTGCACTATCCTAAAGCTGATGGCAGCTTTGGGATAGTGCAAGCTTGGTCTTATAGGGTCGCACCCTACTTTTTCGGATAGAAGATTAGCGTACTGCCGAAGCCAACCGGGTCGCCTCAACCAGAATTTCGGCTACTTCGGGCCGGGTAAATTCTACCGGGGGATATTCGCCCGCCGCCAGCATTTCCCTGACGCGTGTCCCGCTCAAGCTTAGATGGGCGGTGGGAGGATGCGGGCAGGTCTTGGCCGAGGCCATATTGCCGCAACTACGACAGAAAAAGCTGTTCTCGAAAAACAAGGGAGTAATACCAAGCTCTGCCGGACTAAACTCCTGGAAGATTTGCTGGGCGGCGTAAGTACCGTAATAGCTCCCGACCCCGGCGTGGTCGCGCCCGATGATAATATGGCTGCACCCGTAATTTTTGCGTACCAGCGCATGAAAGATCGCTTCACGCGGCCCGGCATAGCGCATAAACGCCGGGAAAAGCGATAACTGCACCCGGTCTGCCGGGTAATAGTTCTCGAGCAGCACCTGATAGCAACGTAAGCGTACTTCGGCGGGAATATCATCGCTTTTGGTTTCGCCGACCAGCGGATGCAAGAGCAGGCCATCCACAATTTCCAGAGCGCTTTTCTGGATATATTCGTGCGCCCGGTGTACGGGGTTGCGGGTCTGAAAGGCTACCACCCGTTGCCAGCCTTTCTGGGCGAAAGTTTGGCGAGTTTGGGCCGGTTCCAGGTAGTAGGGTGCGAAAAGAGGGGACGGCGTAGGCGAACGAAAAACCTCGACCGGGCCAGCCAGCAGCACTTCTCCCTGGGCGTAAAGCGCGGCTACCCCCGGATGGGTAGCATCCTGGGTTCCGTAGACCAGGGTGGCTTCCTGCGCTTTATCGTACTCATATTTTTCTTCCAGATCGAGAAACCCGACCGGGCTACCGTCCGGCAATTCCAATAACAACCGCTCACCCGGCTTTAACCGTTCGGCAACCGAGTGGCTAACCGGCAAAACTACCGGCAAACTCCAGGCCAACCCGTTCGCCAGGTGCATGCCGCGTACCACCCCCAGGTAATCGGCTTGCGTCATAAAGCCGGTCAAGGGGCTAAAGGCTCCGTTCGCAATTAGCTCCAGGTCGGCAGCGGTGCGGGCGTTTAGTTGGACTCGCTTGAGATCGAGTTCCGACCAGTTGGATGGCTCTGGGATATGACGGTTAACCAATTGCCCGCCGTGAGGCTGGATCAGGGCCGGGCTGACTTCTAACACAGACATTCAAAATCTCCTTCTAGTGATTATCTCACGCCGCTAATAACCGATTTAAGATAACCCAATTCTTCCAGCCGCGCCACGATTTTGGCAACACTCTGCTCCACGCTCTCCTGGCTGCTATCAACGATCAGTTCCGGGTTTAGCGGCTCCTCATAAGGGTCGGATACCCCGGTAAAATTGGCGATCTCACCGCGCAAGGCTTTGGCGTACAACCCTTTTACATCCCGGCGCACCAATTCATCGAGCGAACAGCGCACATACACTTCGACAAAATCCCCGATCTGGCGACGGGCCTCATCTCGAATATCCCGATAGGGTGAGATTGCTGCCGTCAGAACCACTACTCCGTTGCGAGTAAGCAGATTGGCTACAAAAGCGATCCGCAAAATATTGGTATCGCGATCTTCCTTGCTAAAGCCCAACCCTTTGCTAAGATTGGTGCGTACCACATCACCGTCCAGGGACTCTACTTTGTGGTCGCGCTCCCTTAAAATCGCTTCTAATCGATTAGCCAGGGTCGTCTTACCCGCCCCGCTCAATCCGGTAAACCAGATCGTAAAACCTCGCTCTAACAAAACTTTCTCCTTTTATTCTACACGTTCCCCTATAATCAAACTGGAACAATCTGGTGGTCTAACCGACCCTCCAGCTTTTCCAGGCCAGTAGCCAACCCCATCACTTTTCCTACCAGGAGCAAGTTATATGTGATGAATATTTTTGACAGCACGATAATGTTTACTCTGTACGGCATTGTACTATATTTCTTGCTATAAATTATAAGCTAAGTACAAAATTTTAGTCCAGTCTCCTATTGTATTAATTTTGTAAAATTTGTAAAAAATAAAAAATTCGCTCCGATGGCTCAACGCCACCCATAAGCGAATTTTCTGCTAAATTAGGAACTGTGCTATCTCAAACGGCCTGCAATTCGAGCGGTTCAACGGTCTTAAGCCTAGCTTGCCGACGGTTGAAGCGGATCGCTACGGTCAGCCAGATCAACCCAATAGTGATGTTCAAGACCAATAGCCCTAGACCGAGGGTCAAGATCGAAAGACCAAATTGGTCGAGCAAGAACCCGCCAATCAGGAGCGATAAGACCTGACAAAGGGTCATCAATCCTAGCTCAACCGAGGCTACCCGGCCTCGGAATTCTTCCGCAACGCTCAGTTGTAAGAGCGTCGTACTAAAGACCCATTGGCTACCGCCTCCCAATTCGCCAATTCCAATGCATAGAATAGCTAGTGCCAGAATATCGGTACTGACAAATAGGGCGTAACCCAGACCGATCAAGATAAAGCAAAAGCCGATTAACTTTTGTAAATTAGCCCGGTTCTCGCCCAACCGCCGTAGCAAAATCGAACTAAGCCAGGGGCCAAGTCCGCTACCCAGGCCGATTGCCAGATAAAGCAGGCCCAGGCTCAACGAGCCATCCCGTCCTAACGGGTAGACGTTGCGAACTTGAAGGGCCATAATAGTCAGATAGATACCACCACTAAGCGCTGCAAGAGGCTTGAGCAAGGTATAGGCAAAAATCGAGGGCCGCGCTTTGAGATAGCCAAACCCGGCCTTGAGATCGGTTCCCAATCGGATTTTCTCGCCCTCTCCAGCATAAGTCCGGCCTAGCTTAACCGAAATCCGCCCGATTAGCGAAGCCGAGACTACGAAAGAAAGTGAGTCGATCACAAAAGCGGCCTCGGTTCCAAGCAATCCGGCGGTCAATCCGCCCAGGGCCGCTCCGATAGCCAATAGCACCGACCAGGTTAACGCGCCAAGCGCATTAGCGGCAACCCGCTCTTCTGGTTTGGTCAGGGCCGGTATCAGGGCGGTACGGGCCGGTTCAAAGACGGAAACCAGCGAAAACTGGATTAAAGTCAGCAGATAAACTAGCCAGAGACTATCACCAGAACCGACCAGCAAAAAGCCCAACACCGTAACAGCCCGACCCAAATCGGCCAGTATTATCAAATTGCGCCGGTTAAAACGGTCAGCTAACACACCCGCGAACGGCCCTAGCACGAACATCGGAGCCAACCGCAAAATCAGAAGGCCGGACAAGGCCTGGGCCGAGCCGCTATAACGCAGCACCAGGGCCATTACCGCCACCAAATCAAACCAATCCCCTAGCAAACTCACGACCTGGGCCGCCCACAGGCTACGATAATTGCGGTTAGTTTTTAGCAGTGTTAGATAGCCACTCCCGGTCAGGGTTTCTTGTGGTTGCTTCTGTTCTATCGTGGTACTTGCCACTGGTTCTTCAATCATCTGTTTTTACTCTTCCTAAAGCAAATCAAATCCTAACTGTTCACATATTGTTACTCCATACATCTATTATAAGTGTAAACCCCAACCGATGCTATAACATTAGGTTATTCAACTATTCAGAACCTGTACGTTGGTACAGTTCTGTCCATTGCCAAAATAGGGCTGGGTACAAGACCTGTCATTGTGAGCCTAGCGAAGAACCTCCGAGATTCTTCGCTACGCTCACACCCTGTAAAGGGGCGTGACACGGGTAGAAGAGTTCTTGCTACAGCCCCGATGCCTAAAAAGAAATTGGGGTGGTTTGCTTTCAAAAGCTAGAATATTTGTACGGAAATGTGTTATAATGCGAACATAGGTGCGTTTTTATGGATTAGTAAGGCACTCTATAAACATTTCAGCGATAGAGAAGATGAGGTCAGGCCGAGGCTCAGACCAAAACTATAGCTTTTCAGAAAAAGATTTAGGGTCGCCCGACAAAATATTATCTGAAACTATAGATTTAACTTGTGGTAGAAAAGTTGTTTTGAAAGGAGGAGCGGCGCTGGCACTTATGGCCCAGTCGCGCCGCAATTGACCTATTATGAGTAATTTGATGGGAAAACGCATTAATCCGTTGAGCCGCCGACCTCGCCAGCAACGGTTGGTACTGGCGGTGCGGGGCGCGGCTGGTACTGGCAAAAGCTTCTTCGCGTCCAGTTTGGCCGATGCCGGGTTGGGGCGGTTGTGCTATTTTGACGTGGAGCGCAAGGCTCGGCTCCTAGCCGGGAGCGATGGCTCCAAGTTTGATGCTATCGAAATTCAGCATCCCGACGAACTGCCCGAATTTATTGATTGGGCGCTCGAAGGCGAGGGCCGCGAACAAAATTATGGCTGCTACGCTCTGGATAGCTGGGCGATGTATTTCGGGCGCAAACACCGCGAGACGGTGATGGCAGTACGCGAACGCAACGACGACCCGACCGCCCAACCTAGCGCCGAGGAATTATCCGCCGATCAGATGGTCTTTCAGGAAGTGCTGCGTCGCCTGTGCGTCGATAGCGGCGCTTGTGTGGTTATCACCGACCAGATTGGGGCCAAAGGCAAAGAGGAACGCGAGGAAAACGAGATGGGCCGGGTGCTGCCCTTGACCAGTGGTGGTCTCGAATATTTCGTGGACGTGCTGGTCGAAGCTTCGGTACGGCTGGACGATTTGCGTCCGGTGCGGGTTTTTAGGGTCATCAAGAGCAATAGCCCGGCCTTCCCGATTGGCTTTGAACTAATCAACCCGTCCTTTTCGGATTTCTTGAGCCGCTTAAACGAAGGTAGCACGAACACGCTGCCCTTCGCTGCACCTCAGCCATCCGACCAGCCTGAACTGCTGGAAGAAGCCCCGGCCCTGACACTGGTTCCTCCGGCAGGCCCGACCCTCGAAGATTTGCTGGCAAAAGCCGAGCAGAACGGTTTCGCCAAGTCTGACCTGATTACCGCCGCCCGTTATTATTGCAACGGCAAAACCGATCTTGAGCGTCTGACCCCCGAAGAAATCGCCGACCTCGATCATCGACTATCGGCCCGGATCGACAAAGATCAATCCCGCCTGCCAGTCGAACAACCCGCTCCGCCCCAGGTCGAACCCGCCATCGCTAATCGTAGCCGCCGCCGGGCCTAAGCCAGAACTCCGCTAAAAAGTCCCTCAGTCAGAAAAACTGTAGGAGCGAGCTTCTGCTCGCGATTGAACACCCAGTCATTGCTTCAATCGCGAGCAGAAGCTCGCTCCTACAGTCGTTCTATCGCTACCATAACAAGGCAGCCCGACCCGAATATGGTATAATCTGAGCATCAAACTAAACCCGGCCATAAATACCAATACCTTTTCAACAAAAACAATCTTGAGGTGCAGATTTGGCAATTCCAGATTTTCAGACAATGATGCTACCACTTTTGAAATTTGCAGGCGATAATCAAGAACATAGTTCTAGTGAAGTAATTGATTTTTTAGCTATGCAATTTGGATTGACTGAAGAAGATAAAAGAGAAGTAACTTCTAGTGGTAACATTAAATATGATAATCGTATTGGATGGGTATTGACGCATTTGAGAAAAGCCAGATTACTTGAAAGTACTGGACGGGGTAAGTTCCGTATAACTCAACAGGGTTTAGGTGTATTAAAAAATAATCCTGCAAGCATCAATATGAAGTTTCTAAAACAATTTCCAGGATATTCAGAGTTTGCACGGCTTAAAGACCTCTCAACACACGAGACCAATGGTAAGCAAAGTGAAGAAGTTGTTGAGGCTATTCAAACACAACCCCCCGATGAGATACTAGATTCTCTTTATCAAAGCTTGCGACGTGAATTGGCACAAGAGCTTCTGGATCGTATAAAGAGTTGTTCGCCAAGATTTTTTGAGAGGTTGGTTGTAGATTTGCTTGTATCCATGGGGTATGGTGGTTCAAGAAAAGATGCCGGGCAAGCACTAGGACAAAGTGGAGATGGTGGAATAGATGGTATTATCAAGGAAGATAAACTCGGTCTGGATGTTATATATCTGCAAGCTAAAAGATGGGAAAGCACTGTTGGAAGGCCGGTAGTACAAGCTTTCGCTGGCAGTCTGGAAGGTCATAGGGCAAGAAAAGGGGTACTAATCACGACTTCACAATTCTCAAACGATGCTAAAGATTATGTAACCAGAATTGAGAAAAAGATTGTCTTGATAGATGGACAACAACTTGCTCAGTTAATGATAGATCATGGCTTGGGAGTGGCAGAAAAAGCAACCTATACTATCAAAAAGATCGATGGAGATTATTTTAGCGAAGAATTATAGGCAAATTGACAGGTTGGATTGGGGTATGCACATGATTGTATCAACCGAGATGAGCGAAAGCCGCCAGCAAAAGGCGAAGGAGTATGCCCAGTTGCGGCGAGTGCTTTTCTTTGTCAATACCGGGTTGGCGCTGGCAGTGCTGCTGGTGATGCTCTTGACCGGGCTATCGCTGGAATTGCGAAAACTGGTCGAGGGTTGGACGAACAACCAGTGGCTGGTTGTGCCGCTCTATCTGGCGATCTTTGGCGGAGCTTACGCGCTGCTGACCTTTCCGATGGACGTGTACGCCGGGTATTATCTGCCGCGCAAGTATGGCATGCTGCACGAAAACTTCCGGGCCTGGCTGCTCGATGTTGCCAAAGGTGGGTCGGTCGCGGTCGTAATCGGGTTGCCCTTGATGGAGGCGCTCTATTTTGGCTTTCGCAATCTGGGCCAATGGTGGTGGCTAGTCGGGGGAGTGGCCTATCTTTTCTTTGTAGTCATAATGGTCAACCTGGCCCCGGTTATCATAATGCCGCTCTTTAATAAGTTTGTCCCACTCGAAAATGAAGAACTACAGGCCCGGATCATCCGATTGGGCGAGAAGACCGGGGCGCGGGTCAAAGGGGTTTACACGATGGATTTTAGCCGTCGCACCTCGGCTGCCAACGCCTTTGTAACTGGGCTGGGCAACACCCGCCGGGTAGTGCTGGGCGATACGCTGACCCAGCATTACACCCCGGACGAGATCGAAGTAATTATGGCCCACGAACTCGGCCATCATGTCCATAACGACATCTGGCAAGGTATCGCGCTTGATAGTGTTGTGACATTGGTTGGGTTTTACATTGCCAATCTGGTTTTGCAGGCCGGGATTAGTGGGTTTGGCTTTCGAGATACCGGCGATGTGGCGGCATTCCCGCTTTTCGTGCTGGTGATGGTCGCGTTTGGGCTGCTAACCATGCCCCTCGGTAACGCCGTCAGCCGCGCCCGCGAGAACGCCGCCGACAAATATGCCCTGGATGTAACCGGCAATGCACCAGCCTTCGTGACCGCTATGAAAAAGCTGGCGAACCAAAACCTGGCCGATGCCGACCCGCCTGCCTGGGCCGTCTGGCTCTTTTACACCCACCCACCGATCCGCGACCGGGTACGCCGGGGTGAGACCTTTGCCCACGAACACGGGCTGCAAGTGGAAGTTTGAGGAATAAAGTATGACCAACTATATCTGCAAACAGTGCGGGGTCCAGTTCGCCGAGAGCGCACAGCCATCCCAAAGCTGCCCGATCTGCGAGGACGAACGCCAATACGTCAATTGGGCCGGTCAGCAGTGGACAACCCTCGAAGAGCTACGCACCAAACATACCAACCTTATCAAGCCGGAAAGCCCCGGCATAATTGGGATCGGTTCGCAACCCCAAATTGCGATTGGGCAACGGGCCTTGCTGATCCAAACAGCGGGTGGCAACATCCTGTGGGACTGCATTACGCTGATCGACGACGCGACGGTTGAAGCGGTCAAAGCTCTGGGCGGTATCTCAGCTATCGCTATTTCGCACCCCCACTATTACGGAACTAATGTCGAATGGAGTCGGGCCTTCGGGAATGCGCCAGTTTATATTCACGCTGCCGACCGCGAGTGGGTAGTGCGACCCGACCCGGCGGTGGTCTTTTGGGAGGGCGAGACGCACACTATTGGTGAGGGCCTGACCTTGATTTGTTGCGGAGTGCATTTCGCGGGTGGGACGGTGTTGCACTGGGCGGGTGGTGCATCCGGGCAAGGCGCACTTTTTAGCGGTGATATTTTCCAGGTCGTGATGGATCGGCGCTACGTCAGCTTTATGTACAGCTATCCCAATCTGATCCCGGAGCATCCTCAAATCATCCGGCAGGCCCTCAAAGTAGTCGAGCCGTTCCCATTTGAAACTATTTACGGCGCGTGGTGGGATCGGATCGTCTATAGCGGTGGCAAAGCGGCCCTGCTAAAATCGGAAGCACGCTACCGGCGGGCGATAGGCGAGGAATAGCGGTGCTGGCAACCTTAGCCGGACTGGGTGGGCTGCTTGTCCTGGGGATCGCCTACTGGCTGGCCCGCCTTTCGTGGCGCAGTCAGCAACAAACCGGCCTGCCGGTAGCAAATGTCTCGGTTGTCTACAGCGATAGCGGAGCCTGGGAGCCAGTCGCCGAACCGCTTTTTTCGGCCCGTTACGGCTTGACCGGCAAGCCCGATTATGTGCTACAGACCCGCGCCGGGCTGATCCCGGTCGAGCTAAAACCACTTCGGCGGGCGACCCAACCCTACGAGAGCGATATAATGCAACTGGCGGCCTACTGCTTGCTACTTGAGGAAGCCTGGAACGAAACCCCGCCTTACGGCTTGCTACGTTATAAAGAAAAAACCTTTCGGATCGAATGGACTTACGAATTGCGAACCGAACTGCTCGGCTTACTGGACGAAATGCGCGAACTCGTCGCCTACCCTGATACCGACGATAACCCACTACCCGAACCCCAACACGATATGACCGTCCGGTGTCACTCCTGTGGATTTCACTATGTCTGCTGGGATGAATAAGGTTCAATTTATAAGATTGGCCCAAAAACCTCTTGACAAGTCCATAAAATATTTATATAATACAAACAGCTAAGTAAGCTGAATTGAAAGCTACTAGCCAAAGCCAATTTTTAGGGGTCTGCCGGGCCTCGTCAAATTCCAGGTAATTATACCCCCTGCGGGTCTAACCCAATCGGTAGAGGTGGCAAATTTAAAATTTGCTGAGTGTCAGTTCGATTCTGACGGCCCGCACCATTATTATCTAAAGCGTAATTCTAACTACGATAGCACTTTTTGTAGGGGCGACCCTTGTGGTCGCCCTCGAAGACTTGGCAGGGTGTTCACGGGCGACCACAAGGGTCGCCCCTACCAGCCTGATTTCTTTGCAATTTGCTATAAGCCTGAAACAAGGTATCAGTTCTCTAACCCCAAATGATACCTGACACCTGATACCTGATACCTACCAATCCCTAAAAGCTGTTGTAGCTCAGAGGTAGAAGCGCGACTCTGAAAAGGTCGAGGCCGCAAGCTCGAAACTTGCCAGCAGCACCATTCAATTGGGATGTAGCCAAACGGTAAGGTAGCCGCCTGTTAAGCGGAAGATTTGAAGGTTCGAATCCTTCCATCCCAGCTATTTATTCCAACCAGTTAGTAGAAAGCGAGGTTCCAAAAATCTAATGTTATGAACAGCTATCAGCAAAGCCGGGTGCTAGTTCTAAATGCCACCTATGAGCCAATCAACTTTATTTCTCTCAAGCGGGCGGTTGTGCTACTTCTCAAGGAGAAGGCCGAAATTATCGAGGAAGTAGTCGAGCGGCAACTTCGCGCCGAGCAGAAGAGTTGGCCTTATCCATTGGTGATCCGCTTGATAAGTTATGTGCCGGTTCCACGTTGGGTCAATATTCCGCTCACCCGCCGGACGTTATTGAGCCGCGATAACCACACTTGCCAGTATTGTGGTACAACCGAACACGGGCTGACTATCGATCACGTTGTACCTAGATCACGTGGTGGCAAGACCGAATGGACGAACGTGGTGATTGCTTGTGGTAGTTGCAATCGCCGCAAGGCCAACCGGCTACCTGCCGAAGCGCGGATGGTTCTCCGCAGCAAACCCACTCGCCCGGCATATATGGCAGTCGTGCTATTGGGGCAGGCCAGGGGTAACGAAACCTGGGTACGATACATCAAGGGATGAGGGATGAGGGATGAAGGATGAGGGATGAAAATGCCTTAGCTTCATCCCTCTTTTTTTAAAAGTAACTACACACCCATGTCATTCTGAGGCGGGCGATTACCTGGATTTTTGCCAAAGATAGCTCCCCGCCGAAGAATCTAGACCCTTCGCTGCGGCTCAGGGTGACACGGCTGGGTAGTTACAAAATTTAGGTTTCGTATTCGCTGTTGATGACCACGTACTCCTGGGTCAAATCGCATCCCCAACCGACTGCTTCAGCTTCGCCTGCGTGCAAATCTACCGTGATATAAACTAGCGGGCCGACGAGTGCGGCTTGAGCCATCGCCTTTTCAAAGTGCTGGGGCGTGCCAGCCAGCATTAAAGGCAGATCGCCGATATAAATGTCGGTCTGAGTTGGGTCAAATTGAGCGCCGCTTCGTCCTGCCGCTGCGATCACCCGGCCCCAGTTTGGATCGCCCCCATAGACCGCCGACTTGGTCAGCATACTCCCGGCGATAGTACGAGCCGCTAAACGCGCCTCACTTTTATCTCGCGCCCCACGTACCCAAATTTCGATCAGCTTAGTCGCGCCTTCCCCATCGCGGGCGATCTCTTTCGCCAGATAAACCATGACTTCCGCCAGAGCCGCTTTGAAGATGCGCTCATGCTCGGCGGACGCTCCATTCCCTAGTTCTGCCGTGCCAGCCTGCCCATTTGCCAGCAGCAAAACGCTATCGTTGGTGCTGGTATCCCCATCGACCGTAATCATGTTAAAGGTATCCTGGACTAATTCGTCCAGGAGTGATTGCAGATAGGCCGGGGTCGCCGCTACATCGGTCGTCAGATAGCACAGCATGGTCGCCATATTGGGGTGGATCATCCCGGCCCCCTTGCACATTCCGCCGATAAAGCAAACCTTGTCATCCAACACAAATCGGGCGACCGCTCGTTTGGGCCGGGTGTCGGTCGTCATAATGCAAAAAGAAGCCTGCGACCCAGCAGCCTCACCCTCGGCTACTTCAATCGCGGCGATCCCGGCCTTCACTTTGTCCATTGGCAGTAAATGACCGATCACCCCGGTCGATGTCACCAGCACCAGTTCGGACGGTAAACCAAGCTTTTCGCCGGTCAGGTGTTGCATAGTCTGAGCGTCGCGCCCGCCTTGCTCCCCGGTACAGGCGTTGGCAATTCCGGCGTTGTAAACTACGGCCTGCGCCCGACCTCGCCCGGTCACTTGCTGATCGAGCAGCACCGGAGCGGCCTTTACCAGGCTGGTAGTATAAACGCCTGCCGCTGCACATGGTGTGCTTGAAACCAGTAGTCCAATATCCAGCTTGCCGTCGCCATAGGTTTTCAGTCCACAAAAGGTCGCTCCGGCCCGCCAGCCTTTGGGGGCCAGCACCCCCGCCGGATGGTTCGGCAGGAAATCAAAATCGCTGGAATACTCCTTCTCTTTTCGCATTCTCTCTCCTCAAGAATTAACAGGGATAGACACACCCATACGGGCGTTTACAGGCTAAAGACGACTTTTCAGCGTTTCAAAAAAATATTGGCTCCCAATGCCTCTACCCCGGCCACCAGCAAATTAAACAAAACCGCAAATCCAATTTGCACCGCCGTACCAAAGGCGGTCTGACTGGTCGAGAAAGCCGAAACTGCCAGATAACTCAGGATAAAACAGGCCGTCAGAAAAATACCAAAAATTAAAAGCCCGGCCCCTAGCAGGTAGTTAAGTCGGGCATTATCCAAACGGGCCTGGGCTTCCTCCGATTGAGGGTCAAAGTTACCGCCCTGCTCGTTCAAAAATTGGAGCCGCGCCTGGGTCGTCAACCGTCCGGCCCCACCACCCCACAACTTGCGGGCCAGATAAAGTCCGATTAGCGCTCCAAGCAAGGACATCAAGGTCGCCTGGCTAGGGTACAGCCCTTTAGATAGTCCCGCAATCAAATCAAGCGGGAACATTATGACTAATAATACGGGTATAATTAGGTTAGCCATTGGTATACTCTACTCAAAGTCGAAAGTCTATGGGCGGAGCCATATCCAATAAAATACCCCGCCCCCCTTGTGTGACATTGCTCTGCCAATCGATTTAACCCTTCATCCTTCATCCCTCATCCCTTGCTACTCAAACAGAGCCTTTACCGGCAGCTTAAAGCCGGGCAATACAGCTTCGCCATCCAACTCTCCGGTCAGACTGACTATTTGCGGAACAAGCCCGGTAGCTAGATGGTAAATTTCGACGATCCGGCTAAACGGGCGGATGACCCAAATCAACCCAACCCCGGCCCGCTGGTATTGCATAACTTTTTGCTCTACCTCATATAGCGCGTCATTGCGGGAGACAACCTCCACCGCCAAATCAGGCGCGAAGGTCAATTCTTCATCGAGTGGTTCAGCCATTTTCGCCAGACTGACAAAAGAAACATCCGGTTGGCGTTTAGGCTGACCGTCCTTAAAATTAAAGGTAGTGGAGGAGTCCAGCACATGACCGAGTTTGTTGGGTCGCACGTGTTGAACCAGGTAACTACCTAAAAGCATGCTGATAGCCCCATGCAGTCCGCTCGCCATTTTATGCGGTTCCTCTTCTACGCGCTCGTCCCTCAACTCCGGGGCGGATGCTTCTACTATATCAAGGCTCATAACTTCTGGCTCCTCATTTCTCAGGCCGGGACTGCCCGGCGCTGCATGTGAACCATCAATACGGCGATGTCGGCAGGGTTGACCCCCGAAAGGCGGGAAGCCTGACCCAGGGTGGACGGCTTGAATTGAGTGAGCCGGGCGCGGGCCTCTTTACGCAGGCTGCTAATCGCATCGTAATCGATGTTATCCGGCAGGCGGGTATCTTCCAACCGCCGCATTTTATCGACCGACTGCTCCTGCTTGGAAATATAGATACGGTATTTGCCGTCAATCTCGACCTGTTCGGCAATATCGGGCGCGACTGGGTGGCCCAACAAGAGCGGCAAAGCCGTCCGATCCACTTCAGTGCGACGCAAATAGTCGCTGGCTTTCATGCCGCGTTCGATAGTCGGCAGCCCGGCTTCGGTAAAGAGGGCGTTTTGGGAGGCCGAGGGCGAAAGCGACGTAACCGCTAATTGCTTGAGATATTCTTCGATCCGGTCGCGCTTATTCTCGACCGCCAGGTAACGTTCCCGGCTAATCAGGCCCAGTTCGTAGCCCAGCGCAGTCAGACGCAAATCGGCGTTATCACTACGCAGCAAGAGGCGGTACTCGGCTCGGCTGGTCATCAGGCGATAGGGTTCCTTAATCTCTTTGGTGGTCAAATCGTCGATCATCACCGCGATATAAGCCTGTTCGCGCTTGAGGATAAACGGCTCACGATTTTGGACGCGGAGAGCAGCATTGATGCCTGCCATCAAGCCCTGTCCGGCGGCTTCCTCGTAACCACTGGTTCCGTTGATCTGGCCTGCCAGAAACAAATTGCCGATCCGCTTGGTCTCCATACTGGCTCGAATTTCGGTAGATGGCACCGCATCATACTCGACGGCATAGCCAAAGCGCATAATTTCGGCCCGTTCGAGACCCGGTATCGACCGGATCATACCCACCTGAACATCGGCGGGCAGGCTGGTATTGGCTCCCTGAACATAGACTTCGTTGGTCAACCAGCCTTCCGGCTCCAAAAACATTTGGTGCGACTGCTTGTCGGCAAAGCGCACGATTTTATCTTCGATGCTTGGGCAGTAGCGTGGCCCGACCCCCTCGATTACGCCGGTAAACATCGGGGCGCGGTGCAGATTGGCCCGGATCAGTTCGTGGGTTTGAGGGGTAGTATGTACCAGATAGCAGGGCAATTGAGGTCGCCAGCCTTCTAGTTGCGATTGCGGGAAAACATCCGGGAAAGCCGGTGGAACTAGCGGCACAGGCCGGTCGTCCTCGCTGTAGCTATAGGCAAAGGCCAATGGCACGTCGCTACCGGGTTGTACGACGGTTTGGGAAAAGTCTATCGTGCGGGCATCGATCCGGGGTGGCGTGCCGGTCTTGAGGCGATGCAACGGAAAGCCCAGCCCGGCCAAATTGTTGGAAACCTCCACCGAAGGAGCTTCGCCGGCCCGACCCGCCGAGGCCATCCAATCGCCCATAATAATCCGGCCCTTTAAGAACGTACCGGTCGTCAGCACCACCGTCTTTGCGCCGTAGGCCAATCCGTTGGCGACGACCACTCCCCGCACTGTCCGCGCCCCACTTAGCTCCTCCTGTTGGACCACCAATTCCTCGACCTGGGCCTGCCGCAAGCTCAAATTAGGAGTGTTCTCAAGGGTCTGCTTCATCGCCAGGGCGTAGAGCTTTTTATCGGCCTGGGCGCGGAGAGCTTGTACGGCTGGCCCTTTGCCGGTATTGAGCATCCGAATCTGGATCAAGCTGCGGTCGGTGTTACGGCCCATCTCGCCACCCAGCGCGTCTACCTCGCGCACGACGTGACCTTTGGCCGGGCCGCCAATGGAGGGATTGCACGGCATCAAGGCCACACTATCCAAGTTTATAGTTAAAAGCAGGGTACGGCTACCCATCCGAGCCGCCGCCAGCGCCGCTTCGCATCCGGCGTGTCCACCCCCCACTACGATCACATCATAATTATCGACAAATGTTAGTGCCTGCATGGTTCCCAAACCTATTAAACCTTCATTTTACTTATTCTATAATTTTTACTGTTTAAGCTTGATCTATTCAATACTGCTCGTGAGGCAGCTTTTACCTCAAAGCACGCGCTTATTTTACCAGTTATGACTCTCAATTGCTACCTTTATCTTCCTGGCGGGTGAGAGTCAATTTTTTGCAAACGAGCCAGGCTATACCACACCCTAAACCGGGGATAATTATATATTAGAAAAATTTTCGCCGAAAATTTTCTAATATATTTTGAATGGTTCGGAGCTAGGTTTTCATAGTCCCCTGTTATTACTGTTTGAACCAGTGCAAAAAATTGACGCGCACCCCTTCCTGGCGGGTGTGCATCAGTTTTTTGCAAGCCAACCACAAGATGTTACTTACCTTTCGGTTAAGCGCTAAATTAATGAAAGTTTAGGTTGTACCAATAATTTCTTTTGAAGTATTGACAATCTATATCAGCTTATGTTACATTACTGTTAACAGATTATGAACATTGATGTGGTGAACTGAGAACTTGTTCACGTATAGGTGTACACATAGCGTAATGTCTTTCCTCCAATTCAATAGTGAATATGTAGCGATGTTTTTGCCAATTTGATCTGATGGTATAGCGGAAGAGGAATTTATTCACTACGACCCCAGTAATAGTCGAAGTGTCCTTAACCGGGTGAGTAGCGCCAGTAAATCAGGGGAGTGTCACAACCTAGCCCATACTGATGGGGCATCCTAAAAAACCAAAAGGCAGTGTTATTCCCAGAAGCACTGGTGGTCACGGAATATAGCAAGGAGGCTATGAGCTATGATCAGCAGCGAAAAGACAATCAAAATGGATACCTTACCCACGCTCCTTAAAGCAGAGCGGCGTGAGGCTCTAGTTTCTTACCCCCGTGTGTTTAATGATGATGGCGAAGAGGTCTTCATGGCCGGTCAGTGGGCGACCCCTGGAACCTACCGTCAGGTAGATAGTTCGAGAGTTATTACACTGGATGTAGCAGGGTTGTTACCCCCTTCGTTTGATGGTCGCCGAGCCCAATATTGCCGGATCGAACGGCCCTGGATCACTTCGCGCAGCTAAAGGCTGCCGGTTACTTCTTGAATATCTACCCCTGTCAGACTTGAGGAGTTTGAGAGGAAAGGCGGCCTCCGAGGGAGGTCGCTTTTCTTATGCTCCTTAATTTCAGCTACTCGGTAACTAAATCATAGCTTTCCTGTGTATCTCTGCGGTGAATAGTTATTGTTCTGGATTTTATTCTTAACTTCGCGGGAACTAATTCCCAACTTTTGCCGTCTTTAGCTGTGAAGGTCACAAATTAGACGAGTTTTAGAAATTGATAAAATTGGTTGTAATTTTGGGGCAATCCTCCGCGTTACTAATAACAGAGAACGCTCAACGAAGCTTATCGGTCGGATAAGCCGAGCGTTTGACAGTTAAGTACAAAACTTCCTGCTACCAGAAAAGGCTTTGGCAGGAAACCAAATCCATCGAAATAATCCTTCTCGCGCCGCATAGCCCGCAACGGCGGCGGTTATCAAAGGCGTTCGCCGGGTGCGAAACCAAATTTAGCTTACAGTAAAATGATCGATTTTAGCTCTCCAAAAGGTCGGAGCTTCTTTAGCTCTGTCCCTTGTGATGCGAGGCAAGCTCGCTCCTGCGTAACCTCTTGGAGTAGCATTTAGCTCGAAAGGAGTAAGGCTTTGAAAAAGCAGCCTTTTGTTTTGTTTACCCTTTTTGTCCTGGTATGTCTGGCCCTACCGCTTTTACTAGCGGCATGTGGGGATAGCACTCCGACGACGGCCCCATCCACCACCAGCAACACCAGCCGGGAACCCGCCCCCACCTCGGCCCCTAATACTCGCATTGTGACGACTGCCGCCGCTACTACTGCCGCCACTGCAACCGTAGCTTCCGGCGGGTCTGAGTCCGACGCGACTGCTGCTGCGACTACTGCTGCTGCGACTATTGCTGCCGCCACGACCGCCGCCGCTGCAACTACTGCTGCTGCCGGTGCTGCATCAGGTGCGCCCGCCCCAACCGCCGGTAACAATGGCAATCAAGCCCGCGCTACTCAGCCGCCGGTCAATCAGGACCCGCTCAAGGCTGGGGCGGTCGATGACAATTTGAAATTCGACGAATACCTCGAATACCGCCGCAATTATGGCGACAAATCTGTACTAGCCTTCGATATCTCCGAGCGTTATGTTATCAGCGTAATGGACGGCAACGCCCGAACGGTCTCCAATGCTACCGTCAAAGTTTATGGCGACCAGCAGACCCTCTTATTCGAAGGCAAGACCTATTCCAATGGACAGCTTATGTTTTTCCCACGCGCTATACCCGCCGCCCGTCAGTTTAACCAGTTTGACGTAACCGTCGAAAAAGACGGACGCAGCGCCAACCGCAACTTTAAGCGAGCGCAAGGCAGCCAGAACCAGAACGGGGGCGGCACGATCTGGACGCTCGAAATGCCCGGCTCACTTCGCCCAGCCCTCGACCCTCAGCCCAATCTCGATCTGCTATTCTTGATCGACTCGACCGGTAGTATGGGCGGCGAAATCCGCAAAATCCAGCAGACGATCAGCGATATTTCCTACCAAATCAGCACTCTACCCGGTTCGCCAAAAGTACGCTATGGGGTAGTAACCTACCGTGATCGGGGCGATAGCTATGTAACCCGCAAGTTTGGCTTTACCGGCGATCTAGGCGAGTTTAGCAGTTTCCTAAATTCGATCTCGGCAGGCGGCGGCGGTGACTACCCCGAATCGCTCAACGAAGGACTACACGTCGCTATCAATAATATGAACTGGAACAATGGCGACGCGGTACGGCTAACCTTCCTGGTCGCGGATGCTCCGCCTCACCTGGACTACCCGAACGATTATAAATACACTGACGAGGCGGTAACGGCTATCAAAAAGGGTATCAAAATCTACGCGATTGGAGCAAGTGGGTTGGACAAGCAGGGGGAATATGTCTTCCGGCAACTCTCGCAGATCACCCTGGCCCAATACTTGTTTATCACCAGAGGTGGCGATGAGAACCAGGCCGGTAGCGGTGGGGCCGCCAGCAGCACCAATACTGTCTACGAGGAGAAGACCCTCGACCGCATAGTGGTCAATATTGTAAGACGGGAACTGACCAACCTTAGCCAGTAATTACTCAAACCCTTTATATGCTCCAAACCGGATTGACAGTCTTGAGCCTCAGTAAGGCTCAAGACTGTCAATGTGAATCGGCTCTTTTGAAACATGTCTATCCCAATTCTAAAAGAGAGACGCTCCTATAGTAAGTTAATGCTACGGATAGATCGCAAACCTGCTTCACCCCTGGCCTGGTTAATTACCCTGACCAACTCTTTTAGATGAGGCTCAAACAGCTTTTTCTGTACCTCTGGTCTGAGGCTAACCTGCCACTCGTAAAAATATTGCCCACGCTGTCCGATTTTAACATTTTCTACAGCCGCATAACGGTAGAAGAAATTAATAATACGGCGTAAATATTTTTCCCACTCCTCAACTTCCCGCACATCGCTGGGAAGTTTAACAAAACTAGGTAAATCTGAGCGTGGTGAGGTTAAAGTGATTTGAGGAAGGCGAAAATCGATTGTATCAGTGCCTTTAGCCCGGTTGCAAGTTCTGCAAAGGGTTTGAAGATTGCTCGGCTCATGAAGATCACCGTAGAGTCGTGGAATTACATGCTCTATATCTAACCAGCGTTTAAGAGCGTACCCACAACAAAGGCACTGATATTTATCGCGCTCCTTCACTAACTTGATAACCTCTTCAGAAGGCCCTCTAGGAGGCGCACTTTCAGAAGTAATAACTTTACTCATAAGGGGTTTGGCCGACGTAGAAGAGGGTGGCTTGAAAATAAGCGTAATACCACGTAGGTGGAATTGCTCGATGCTAGGATACAAGGCGTTCCAATAACGGTCGGCTCTTTCGTACTCGTGATTAAGTATTTTTGTTACCTCTTGTACTCCAACATTTTGGTTATTCAATTCACGGGCTATTTTAGCAAGGTCATGATTATCTCTTTCCTCAAAAGGGAAGAACTGAGGCATCTTACCGTCTCCGGCCTGAACAATGTGGCGAGCCAGGTAAAAGAGATTAGTTAGCAGCGTTTCACTACTAAAATCACCTGCGCTAGGGAAAAATTCTTGTTGCCAGCTTTCTATTTGTCCACGGTTCTCTTCCAGGTCTACCTCGGTTGCCTCATTACCAAATTCCTCCAGATCGTCCCTGGTTAACAAATGTTGAATAAAAACTTCATAGCAATCTTTCTGATCCTCAAAGACCATTACCAGTTGTCGAACTGGCTCCGTATCATCCTTGTTTTCTTCGTCCCTTGCCTCAAATTCAACTTGATACCAGCCGATTGGCAAATTGCTCAGGTAAGAGCCAGCCTGCGTGTTACCCAATCCCATGTCACGAGCCAGGGCGCGGGCTAGTTCGATTGAAACAAGCTGTAGGAAACGTAAAGGTTTAGAACGACTTTCAGTCTCATCCAAACCACCGCCCAGTGGCAAGCGGGGGTCAGCCCAGTTGATAGCATGCTTCCAGTTATCAATAAACGATACTATATAAGCTTTAGAGGTTCCACCAAATTCGGGGCCTCGCAAAGCCCGGCCTACCATTTGGGTAAGCAAGATTTGACTTGTGGTTTGCCGGGTCAAAAACACGGTCTGAATATCAGGTACGTCAGTTCCTTCGGTTAACATCCGAACATTGATAAGAACGTCCAATTGGTTGCTTTTGAAGGCGTGTAATTCCTTAGCGTTCTCATCCTGAGTACGTTTATTACGGGCTGCCGCACTCCCAGGGTCGGCATCAATGTGCGAGTACATTACCCCAGTCCGAACCCCGTTTGCTTCTAGCATCTCACGAAGTTGCTCACACTGGAACCAGCGGTCGGCAAATATAATAGTCTTGCCATACCGCTCTTTATTTTGGAGATAAGTCCTGACAATAAAAGTATTACGTTCCCGGTTCCTTGCCAGACGATCAATAATGTCTTCTGGCAAATCGCGGTACTTTCCAGTCCATTTTTCAAACTCGGCCTCATCAAATTCAGCTTCAAGTTCGGTTTGAGGTTCTTCTAGGACTGGTTGAGCCAGAATTTTAGCTGCAATCAGTTTTTGCGGGCTGACCCCAAAGATAATATCTGCCGGGAAAAGCTCTTTTAGCCAACCTTGCTTTTTCAGATCGTTATAGGTTGGAGTAGCGGTAAGACCGAGCAGTCGCATATTTGGATATTTTTGGCGCAGATTGGTTAATAACTTGCGGTAAGAAGGTGCCGGAGAATGATGGGCTTCATCAAAAACGATCATTAGCTTACCGGTTGCTTTTTCTAAAACTTCTTGAGAGAGTGTTGCTGCTTATCCTGATAAGCTCTTGTCACGGTTTGCAAAGTGCCAATTACAACATCGTCGTCCGGCTTAATACTGTGGATTGGAAAATGACCAGGTGTACCAGAAACAACCCGAACACTAAGGTACTTTTTAGGCCCAAGAATTCGGCCCACTTCAAGATCACTCTTGCTGACAGATTCTTCATCCTCCAAACCAAAACTATTCAGAGCTTGTTCTAACAGGTGGTGGGTATGAGCTAACCAAAGTACCTTGTAACCTTGAGAAAGTGGCCCATCACAAAGAAAGCGGACAGCCACAAAAGTTTTGCCGCCACCGGTGGGTAGTACCAGCAAGCCACCATTATTTTGTGGATTACTTTTTGCTTCAAACCAGTTTCGTAATTTCGCCAGCGCTTCCTCTTGATGGCTGGCTGGAAATCGTTGTGAAGGATTTTTACGGGCTTCAACTAAATCATACCTACGAAAAAACTCACTATTAAGTTGTTGAGACATTGTAGTTTTCTTTCCTAACTAACCTTGTACTAAGGTCGGGAGGGCCTTTCCATATGTTCAATTTTACCAGCTTTTCGTGTCATTACAAGTCCGAAAAACACCTAGATATCTAGAAAGTATAGCTTTTAGAATTCAGCAAAATCCACAGTAGTCAGATACTATAGCAATTTGTAGTGGAATTGGGCCATTTCTTAGCCTCATTTGCTGTAAATATATAAATTGGAACTCTTTTGCTAAAAGTTGAATTCGATTTTCTCAAAAAACCAATCAATTATGAAAGGATCTCATTAATCAAAAAAGACTATCAGCCTTCTGAAAGCTGATAGTCTTTTTTTGATTCTTATCTGACCCCGACTTCCTCAAAGTTGCGGTTGCCGATCACCTGGAAAACCTTGCGATCAGTCATGGGGGTTGGAATGGTGACTTCCGGTTCGCAAAGCAAGGTGTTAGCCAGATTTTCGTAAGGACTGGTATCCATACCCGGTATCTCAAAGAGGGTCTTACCGTTGATACGGCTCTTACGGATCGAATCTTCCGCCGGGATCACCCCAAGCTTGTTGGTACCGACTTCATCGGCAAACAAATCGATCAGTTCGTGACCACTCTCGCCGTTGCCGTTCAGATTGGGGGCAATCCGATTACCGACAATACCCGCCAGCCGTACCGGGTACTTGGCCGACTTTGCTTTGACCGCTACGCAAATACGGTTAGCTGCAAACAGGCTATCGAAATCGTTGGCAGCGATAATAATAGCGTATTCGGCCCATTGCAAGGGGGTCGCAAAACCGCCACAGACTACGTCGCCCAGAACATCAAACAGGATTACATCGTACTTTTCGTATACGCCCATGCGCGAGAGCATCTTCATGGTCTCGCCTACGACGTAACCCCCGCAACCGACCCCTGCCGGTGGGCCGCCCGACTCAACTGCCGCCACCCCCATATAGCCGGTCTTGATAATATCGTCCGGCTCGATCTCCTCGGCGTGATAGTTCTTTTTCTCCAGGGTGTCGATCACCGTATCGATCATATGACCGGTAATGGTGAAGGTCGAGTCGTGCTTCGGGTCGCACCCGATTAGCAATACACTGGCCCCCATTTTAGCCATCGCTACGGCAGTATTACTGGCGGTGGTGCTTTTGCCGATCCCGCCCTTTCCATAAAATGCATAAGCATGATTCATCTATATTAAACGTCCTTTCTCTATATCGGAAGCAGCAAGCAATGCTTAGCCTGCTTTTTCTTTAACCTCATAGACTAGATCAAGCGTAATCAAGCTATAACCGTGTGTACGGGCATATTCTTCGACGCGCTTTTGTACTTTTGGTCGTACAAAGAAAGGAATGCCCTTCAATGCTTTTTGGGCCTCGTCAGTCCAGCCCAGTTCAACCGGGGGAGCCGCGACGGCAACCACCGCCACCGCCCCGCCATCTACTGCCAACTGTTGGGCTTTTGCTTCAAGCTCGGCAGCCTCGGCATATTTGCGGGCTTCTCTTTCAGCCTCATTAAGAACTGAAGCTTGGACAGTCGGGCTAGTTCCACCAATACCGTTCTTACGAGCGCCATCCTCGCCCAACCCGGCATCCCCAAACATCTCGATCAGGTGCTTTTCCAGACCGAGGGTCATCGTATGGTAGATGCGGTCGGTGACAAAGTTGGAGCCATCGTAGCCCAGGAAAGGCTGGTAGCCGAGCGAAAAATCCTCGATATGGGTCGGGTTACTGATAACCCCGCAAGGAATATCAAAGCCTGCCGAAGTATGGCGCTCCATCTGAGTTCCCAGCACAAAATCCGGGCCAAGTGCAGCGATCCGCTTGCGGACTTCCTCAAACTCGACCGAGATAATCACCTCATCGGTATAGGGCGCGACCGCTTCTTTGAACTCTTTCGCCAGCCGCAAGTTGTAGGTTCCGGCGGCGACCACCTGAATGTCCATTTCCTCGGATAACATCCGGCAAATAGCAGCGGTGTGGGTAAAATCGCCAAAGACAAAGGCTTTGCGACTGCTAAAGCTCTGAGTATCCGCCGTATAGCTAAACCAGGGCAAGGCGCTTGGCATCGTCTTTTGATCCATCGAGAAAGCTGCCAGGGCCGGTTCGCGGGCATCGTAGCTTAAGCCGTGCGCGGCAGCAAAACGAGCCACCGCCGCCAGGGTTTCTTTGACCCAGCGCCGGGTCAGGCCGACCCCAATCGGAGTGGTCGTGACTGCCGGGATGCCGTGCTTTTCCTCTAAATAAAGGGCCGCATCGTAGCCCATTTCGCGGTAGGGTGCGATAGTAGCCCAGGCTTGCGGCAAGTTCCTTACGTCGTCCAGACCCGCTTCGAGCGGGAAGACCGCGTTGATTTCGAGGCCCATCACCGCCAGCATCCGGCGCAAACTAATCAAATCCTGCTTATTGTGAAAACCCAGCGAAATCGGCCCGATAATATTGACCGAAGGTTTGGCGGTCGGCGGGAGCGGTTGGCTGGCAAATTTCTCGGTCATAGCGGTCAATAAACCGTTAGCCGCTTCGTCCTCCTCCACCCGATAAGGGTTGGGAGCGTAGACCATAATCTCGGTTTCGTCTTCGGGTATCCCGGCAGATTTGGCAAGCATACCCAGGTCTTCTTGCAAAAGGGTCGAGGAACAAGTGCAGGCAATCGCAATCAGCTTGGGTTTATGATCGTTGTAGACCTGTCGCAAGGTATCGGGCAATTTATTCATGCCCATCCCCATCGTCTGAGCATCCAGCACGCTGGTCGTGATCGGCGGGAAACGATCCATGCGCTCCATCATAGTAAACATCGAGTGGATATAACTATCCCCGACCGGCGAGTAAAACACGCCATGCACATCTTTCATGCTACAGGCGACCCGCGCCACCCCGGTATGGGCCGTACCCTGGTACTCCCAATAAGACATTCGCATAACAGACTCCACAATCTATATTTAACAGGGATAAACACCGTCCCTGTTAATTATTCGGCAGAAACTCTTTCCAATCCATCAAATCCAGTTTGCGGTGGCGCTTGAGGGCGCGGCTAAAAAGGTTCGCCAGATCGCCTGCCCCGCTAAAACCAAAGATCGGGGTAAAGAGAAACTCGGTTGACCACTTGGTGGCCTGCCCCTCGGCCTCGTGCGGGTTGGCCTGCCAGAAATTGGTTATAACCAAATCCGGCTTGAGCGCACGAATATCGTTGATCTGGCGCGACATGTTGGGCATTTCGACGATACGCTGTCCGGCCAGCAATTTCAACTCGCGGGCGTGGAACCGCTTATTGACGTAAGGCGTACCAGTCTCCAACACTTCGGCCCCCGCCGCTTTCAAGAAACGGCTGACCGGCAGTTCAAGCATATTGTCGCCGGTGATAAAGATGCGCTTGCCCCGTATGTGCTGTACCTTCGCCTCGATATTCTTCCAACATTCCGCCTCGCGCTCGCTCAAATCCACCTCTTTGCCAAACTCGCGGGCCAGGTCTTCCAAAAAGATGCGCGTACCATCCGGGCCAATTGGGAAGACGCTTTCCAACACCTTCGCCCCGCGTTTGCGGTTAAAAAGACGGGCCGCGCCCGCCACGAACGGCTGCAAAGGCGCGATAATCGTATCCGGCCCAATCGCAGGTAGCTCCTTGAAGGTGTTGGACGGCACAAACCCGGCGACTGGCAGCCCTAGCTTTTCGCACTCGCGCTGAAGTTCGCCCGCGTTCACATCGTTGACCGCCCCTAAAAAGACAATCTCTTTTTTTCCGGCGGGAGCTTCGGGGCAGAATTGCAAAAGGGATTGCAAGACATTGTCGTCGGCCTGGGTCATCGTATATTCGAGGCCGTCGGCCCGTACCGGCAGGACCGGGGTATTGTTGAACTGAAGGTTTAGATTCTTCGCCATCGTCTCAAAGTCCACCTTCATAATTTCCGGCGTGCAGCTATTGAGCAAAAAGATTACCGATGGATGATGCTCGTCGATGATATTCTTTACAATATCGGTAATATCAATCTGGGCGGCGCTCAGATCGGCTTCCTCGATCATGGCTACCCCATAGCGCGGCTTGGCGAAAATCATTACCCCCAGCGCGTTTTGCAGCAGATGGGCGCAGGTGTGCGTCCCCAAAATTAAAAAGAAACTATCCTTCATCTTCTGGTAGAGCCAGCCTACACAGACCAACCCACAAAAGGCATGATAGCCGTTATCTTCACGAATCACTTCGGTCTCGCCTACGACAGACGATAGGTCGTTATTTAACCCGTTCAAAGTTTCAGGAGTTATAGTCATCGGCGCTTTTCGCCTCCCCCAAGTTATTTTGGATTTTGGATTTTAAGCATGTCTTTGAATGCAAAGTAGATGCTCTCTCAATTTAACAGTTTGTAGAGCGGTAGTCGGTAGTAGTAACTACATTTTTGGGGGCTGGATTGGGACTTGAAATAGATCGCGTTTTATGTTAACCTGATTACAACAAAAGATGGCTCTAATTTATTAGAGACCGAACGCGGTTGGAGCTAGATTTCGAGGAATTAAAAATAGGGGTAGGGGTAAGGTAGGCTCAGGGGTTTCGATCTGGGAGCGCTATTATAGTCCTGCTCAACAAGATTTCGGGAGATAGCCTATGCTCCGGCAAAATTTTCAGCGATATGCTCTTTTCTCTTCTATTCTAATCCTAATTGGCTTATTGTTAGCGGCTTGCGGCGATAGCACCCCAACCACCAAACCGACTGCCGCCCCGACCACTACGCCTGCGCCTCCCCCACCGCCAGCCTATTTATCGATAGTCGATTTTAAGTTTGCAGATCAGGCTGAAAAAGCCCACCGAGAATTGGTAACTTCCCGACCCAATTTCCCGGCCTACGCTTCCTGGACTGAAAGCAACCACTGGTATGTACTGGTGCGCGATAGCAGCGCCGACCGACTTCAGGAGCGGGTGGGAAAGGATGGGCGAGTTTTCCCCGTCACCTATCTTGCCGAGGGCTTGAACGGGCGGGCGGGAACCGCAGCCTATATGCTGGTCTTGAACCGCACGGCGGTAGATATAAAAGCCAGTGGTATTAAAGAGGCGGGCCAGTTGCTCTTTGGGCGGGCCGCGAAAGAGGGCATCCAGGGCGGGCTACTAATCTTCACGCTTGGTAACGACCAGATTTATGTGCTGGTAGCTTCGGGCTATCGCCCGGAGCAAGTGATGGCCCTGGCAAGCCTGGGCAAAGTCGAATTGGTTTCCGCCGGAGCTAAAAGTTTGCCCGATGCTACAATTGTCGCCACCAGCGCCAACCCAATGCTCGGCGACCTCAAACTCAAAGACGCTACCGTCTATCCAACCCTGGCCGAAAATAGCGATTTTGCCTCGTTTGGAACGGGTGGTGGTGTCTCCAATGGTCTTTTGCGCTTCGAGCTACGGCCCGGCTCAAAAGTCTACGAATATAGCCGAGCCAACCCCGGCAAGTATGCCGCACTGGTTTTCGACCGGCAAGTAATCGCCAGCGCCCAAATCAGTGGCCCGATCCGGGACAAAGGGGCCTTGCAGGTTCCGCGCTGGGCTGGCCCCAGTGGGCAGGCCGATATGCAACGCTTCGTCGATTTGATGAACGCCAACCCACCCCAGCTTTTTGAGGCCAAAGAACTAAACAAAACGCCGGGTCTGATCTATAGTGGGTCGTTTACGAGGTAGTAGGTATCAGGTGTCAGGTGTCAGGTGTCAGGTGTTAGGTCTGTAGCACGACGCAAACAATTAAGCTATACTCTATCATATTATGTAGGAGCGGGCTTCTGCCCGCGATTGAAGAGACGGCTGAATGTTCAATCGCGAGCAGAAGCTCGCTCCTACAAATAACCCAGACCTGATACCTGATACCTAACACCTACTACCTGATACCTGCTACCTGACACCTAAAGCTATTAAAGCAGATCAAACAAGAGGACTTCCGAACCGATTTCGGCCTGACCCTCAATCGTCAGTAGTTGTCCGGCGGTAATCGCTGCGCCATCCCCCTGCTTGAGCAACCGACCGTTCAGATTTACGGAACCCCGCGCCACCTGCAACCAACCGTAGCGGTCGGGCTTTAACTGATAAGTCAATTGCTGTCCGTAGTCCAGCAAGGACGAATAAAGATAAGCATCGGCGTTGATATTTACCGCGCCATCTCGCCCATCGGCTGCCGCTACCAATCGGAGATTATCCTGCTTTTCCTCGGCCTTAAACATACGCTGTTCGTAGCCCGGCTTGAGATTCTTTTTCTCCGGCATAATCCAGATTTGCAAAAAGTGGACATCCTCTTGCTTGGACTGGTTGTACTCGCTGTGGGTGACACCTGTACCGGCGCTCATGCGTTGGACTTCGCCCGGCACGATAACCGAGCCATTGCCCATACTATCCTTGTGTTGCAACCCACCGTCTAGCACATAGCTAATAATCTCCATATCGCGGTGCGGGTGGGTCGGAAAACCATGTCCGGCTTTTACAAAATCCTCGTTGATAACGAGCAGATTGCGAAATCCCATATAACGCGGGTCGTAATAATCGCTAAAAGAAAAGCTGTGATTGGTATCCAGCCAGCCGTGATTGGCGTGACCGCGTTCTTCCGCTTTGCGGATAATAATGTCTGATTTTGCAGTATTCATTTTTATATAACCTACTTTCTGTTTCAATTCGCCCGACAGTTTTATCTATTTTGATCGCTTTGATGGTTGAAACCGTTGTTAACAGTGCTTACTAATCTATAGCTACTATAGATTAGTAAGCACTGTTTGTCAAGCCAAAAGCTGTTAACCATCGGTTAAGGTATAGGGGGTATCTGTTAAGGTCAACAGGTATAAGGCTAAAAGCTGCTTGCGCCAAAAGAATGGGAAATCATATAGCGGGTTCGGGATTTTTATCCTATAGCAAGTTGGGGTCGGTTATGTACAATAAGGTAGGTACGAACTTGAGCGTCTGTTTTACAATATTTATCTTCACAATAGGATGTAACTATGCCCAAAAAATCGGCCCTTGTTATTCTAATCTTTCTTTTGACGACCTTGATCTTGAATGGCAGTTTGCCTACGGCTTACTCTTCTTCACCTTCTCAATCTCAACCGACCACCGTAAACCCCCAAAGCCTGCCTCCTTTACCGGGCGGCCTCAAGCCCTACTTTATCACCGGGCTGGCAAACCAACCCGGTAGCATCGGCTGGATGACTGGCAGTGGGGTCAGTTGGGATGCCCGCTATCAGTATCTGGCCGGTGGTGTAAATACTGGCTATGGTTGGAGTACCTGGAATACCCCGGCAGGACAGTTTGCCAACTATTATATGGATGATAGCTATACTAATAATTACTTGCCAGTCTTTACCTATTATATGATGTTGCAATCCAACCCGGCGGTTGGCAACACCGAACCGACCAAAGACTATAACAATCTTACCAATAACAGCACCATGTACGCTTATTACGCCGATTTTAAGCTGCTAATGGATCGGGCCAAGCTATTCAACAAGCCGGTAATTGTGCATGTAGAGCCAGATTTGTGGGGCTATTTGCAGCAGAAGGGGCCTTCAAGTACAGTGGCCTCGGTGACAAGTAGCGGCTATTTCGGGGCCAACTCTTCTTTACCCAACACCGTAGCCGGGTTTGCTCAAGCCCTCATTTATCTTCGCAATACCTACGCTCCCAACGTCATGCTGGCCTATCATATTTCGCCCTGGGCCTCCCCTGCCGGTGATCTTGCCAGCAGCCACGCAGTCAATTTTGATGTCCAGGGCGCGGCCCAGACTACCGCCAACTTCTATCAGAGCTTGAACGCTAATTTTGATCTGCTGTTCTACGACATTGCCGACCGGGATGCCGCCTATTACAGCAGTATTGGCGACCCTAACCGTTGGTGGGATACAACGAATGCCACTTACCCCAATTTTAACCGTTTTCAACAATTTGCCTCGTCTATCACCACTATTACGGGCAAGCGCGGGATGTTGTGGCAGGTTCCGATTGGGAATACGCTTTATCGGAGTATGAACAATACGCCGCACCACTGGCAGGATAACCGGGTGCAGTATTACCTGGGCGATACGACCAACCAGCATATCCGCGATCTGGCGAATGCCGGTCTCACCGGGATATTGTTTGGGGCTGGAGATGGGCAGACTACTAGCTATAATGATGCCGCTAACGATGGTATCACCAACCCGAACCCTATCAACGGCAATAATTTGGTAGCCAGCTATTCGGATGACGATGGCGGCAATTTGCGCCTGATGGCAAAAGCCTACTATCAGCGTGGCGCAGTTTTTTTTATTCCCAACGCACCCGACAACCTAGTTGCCAATGCGCTTCCCTCCGGCACTCAAATCAACCTGACCTGGCGTTCCAATTCCACCGACGAAACCGGATTTGCTATCGAAGCTAAAGCTGGCCCTGGCGGGAACTGGGCGCAGATTGCGACGGTCGGGGCGGGCGTAGCTACTTATCCGGCGACCGGCCTTCTGAACGGCACGCCTTACTACTTCCAGGTACGCGCCTATAATGCTAACGGCTACTCGTTTTATTCCACCGCCGCCAGCGCTACTACCACTTTCCCGGCTCCTTCGGCCCTGGTAGCCACCGCCTCCGCCAGTACTCGCGTAAACTTAACTTGGGCCGATAATTCCAACAGTGAAACAGGTTTCCAAATCGAGCGCAGTCCTAACGGGACAACCTGGACTCAAATCGGCACAGCGGGGCCAAACGCGACTACTTTCGTCGATAATACCGTCCAGCAAGATACCTTATATTATTACCGGGTACGCGCCATAAATACTTATAACCAATCGAGCTATGCCACTCTCGCCGTCGGGATTAGCACTCCGCCGAGTGAGCCGTCCAATCTGCAAGCGGTAGCCACCTCCGGCACCCAGATCAACCTGACCTGGGCCGATAATTCCAGCAGCGAACAGGGCTTTCACCTGGATCGCAAAATCGGTTTGAACGGTAGCTGGCAATGGTTAAGCGGGGCGGTAATTGGAGCCAACGCGCTCGGCTACAACGATACGGGTCTGACGGCAGGCACGCTTTATTACTATGGGCTGCGGTCGTACAAAGCCAGTGCGGACTCGGCCAATTCCAACGAAGCCAGCGCGATCACACTCACCGGACTGGTCGTAACCAGCAATAGCGATGGCGGAACGTTCGCCGCCGGTACACTTTCCAAAGCGATCAACGATATTGCCGGGGCTAACAATATAATCACCTTTGCCCTGACCGGCAATAATATCATAACCGTAAGTGGCTCTTTGCCCAATGTGCCGATAGGCGCAACTATTGGTGGGGCCTGTGGCCCATCCGGGCCGAGTATTATTATAAGCGGGTCGGGCGGTCAAAAGCTGCGTTTGAGTGGCAATAACACTGTTTTTGGAGTGCAAATAGGAAGTGGGGTAAGATTAGAGCTTTTACCCGGCACTCTCAATAATCATTTTGTCTGTACAAGGGTCATCAAATAGTAACTACCCAGCCTGGTTGAGCAGAGTGAAATCAGATTCTTCGGCGGGGAGTTATCTTTGGCACAAATTGGGGTAAGCTCCCGCCTCAGAATGACATAGGTATAATTACATCAAATAAAGGCAGCGAACCCCAAAAGGGCTGGATTACAGTTTTATACAGTAATTCAGCCCTGTTTTTACAGTTAAAAGCCTGTTTTTGGCAGTCGCTCTTTGGTTAGAATAGCTTTGGGACAGCCGATAAGTATGAGAGCGTTTTACAGACGGTTCCCAATCGATCTTCTAAATATTTGTCAGGAAACCAAAACCAGGAGCAACCCTAAAATGAGCGTTCGATTTGCCACTAGCCGTCTGGAAGAGACGGAACAACCTGTAACCGCTTCCACTTCTTCTCATTCCAATTCGGATTATCGCAAAGCTACTTTTCTCTTTATAGTATTGCGCTGGCTGATCGGCTGGCTCTTAAAAGCTCTTTTCAAAATAGAGGTGCGGGGGCTGGAAAACCTGCCCAGCAAAGGCGGTTATATCTTTGCCGGAAATCACCTCAGCTGGATTGACCCTTTCCTGATGCTGGCATTGGCTCCGGCCCAACCGCGCCTTTATTTTATCGCTGCCCGCGAACATATGGAGGCGACACCCTGGCGCAAGTTTATGACCTGCCGGGTTGGGGGGGTAATAACGGTAGAGCGGGGGCAATGCGCCGCCCATCGTGAGATTGGCCCTAAAGTAAAAGCGGTGCTGGACGGCGGCGGGGTCTTGGGTATCTTCCCAGAAGGCACCGTTTCCGAGACTGAAACGGGCGAATTGCTGCCCTTCAAGCGGGGGGTGGGCTATTTCGCGGCCCATAGCGGCAAACCGATTGTCCCGGTCGCCTTTAGTGGAACCAAAGAACTCTGGCTCCGCAAGCGGGTCGTTATGACTATCGGCGAACCGCTACCGGCCCAGTTCGGCGGGCGGGTCGTCGCCGAAGAACTCACCCAGCAAACCGCCCAACACATCCAGGCGATGTTGCTACCGCCAACCCCGGCAGACCCCGGTCAACCGCAGCTTTTCAAAAACTTCTTTACCAACCTGTTTATCAAAAACGGCAAGTAATAAACCCTGGTAGCGCTTCCTGAAAATAATTTCTAACAAAAGAGCCTGGACGATCCAATCGGATCGTCCAGGCTCTTTTCTCATACTATAGCAAGTTGCAAAATTACTGGCCCGTTCTTGGTAGGGGCGACCCTATGTGGTCGCCCGTGAACACCCTGCCGCGTCTCCGAGGGCGACCACATAGGGTCGCCCCTACCAGTCCAATCTCTGTACAACTTGCTGTATAACTAAATGCACAGACATTGACCGAGGGTAGATTGTAGGAGCGAGCTTCCGCTCGCGATTGTAAATACGGCTGAGTGTTCAATCGCGAGCGGAAGCTCGCTCCTACAGACAATTCTTTAGCCTAATATTCTTGCGATTTGCTGTAAATTAGTTGCTAATCCTAACCGCGTTATTACTATTTGAACTCGTGCAAAAAATCTGACGCACACCCTTGCTGAGGGGGTCGTTTGCCTAGCCGGGGCAAAGCTGCTAAAATCTGCTAATAGTTGCTTCAATCAACCGTCAGGGGTAATTTCCAGTGCTGGAAAGGGCGAACCGCAGTTTGCCACAATCAGCATGGGTTGCTTTGTGCTTAATAAGCCGAGCAACAAACCGCTGATCTCGACCGTTGTAATATTGAGCATAATCCAGGAAAACGGCCCCACTGGGTCTAACAGGGGACAGGAGTTTAGAAGAATTTGGCTTTCCCGGCAGAACGAACCGAGGCGGATATCAGCTTAAAACCAATCATAGCCACGAACCAACCACCAGAACAAATCGATAGCAAACCCAATCAACTGGCGGCCCGGTACTGTCCGAGTCTGACCGAGATTGGGCGTAAATTGCAGTGGGCGGCGCTATCGTGGTGGGGAGTGGCGGTAGTCGGTTTGGCACTGCTGGTAGTCGTGGTCGCTTATCAGGCTCATCCAGCCACCGATATTAAATTGGGTGGCGGCTTTGATACCCCTTATTTGAACCTGAGCGAAAACGGCTTCGGGATGCCGATACAAATGCAACCAGTCGAACCTAGCCAGGATGAGGGCGAGACAAGCGGACGCAACAGCCCACCTTCACCCCAAAAAGTCGATAAACTCACCGCCCCGGAAGAAACCGCCCTGGATTATCGCTGGACCCGCCAGCGCCCGATTTTGCTCTTGCCGGGGGTCGGCGCTTCCCCGCAGAAGTTAACGCTAGTCGCCGCCGGGTCGCCGCTGGTCGAGGCCGGGCAACGCATCGAAGTGCTGGTCAATGGGCAGGCTTTTAGCCAGTTTGATCTCAAACCCGGTGCGCCGGTTAGCAAAGTTTTCGAGATCGGGGCCGACCGGATCGGGGGCGGCAATTTGACGGTCGAGATGCGGGTAACGGCCCTGGGGCCGGTCAACGAAAAACTGGCAGTGCAGTACCCCGGAACCTACCGGCTTTACGATCAGCGTGATGGACGCAATTTCTATGAAGGCGGAGCCGGGTTCAAACTTTACTCGGCGCGGTTAGAGCCGTCTGCCGGGGCAAGCAGTTGGACGATCCCACCGCTCAGCGTGGCACTGGCCTTTATAGCCTCGGCCTGGCTGATCTATTGGGGATTGGCCTATTGTGGCGTAGCGGGGCAGTGGGCGTTTGGAGCAGCGGCTTTGCTGGCGGTTGCAGGCGGGTTGGCCCTGGCTTTTGGACGGCTGGCCCTCACGATCTATACCGGGCGGCTCTTTCTTTTGCTGGTCGTCACGGCCCTGATCTTGCCGGTGCTGGATTGGGCCATCCCGCGTCTGTTGCGCCATTGGCAGTTGCCGCTTCCGGCCTGGGTCTGGCAAATTTTGTTGGTGCTGTTTTTGGTCGGTATGCTAGGACGGGGTGGCGGCGTATTATATCCTCAGATGGAAGTGATTGATGCCCCGGCCCATCTCAAGGAAATCAATATTACGCTGCACGAGCCGAACGGCTTCTTTAAAGAATATTTCGACCGCAGCCGAGAGTTATCGAAAGTCCCTTCGCAATGGGAGTCGGATGCCGTTATCCCCTACTCGCCGTTCGTCTATTTCTACCTTGCCCCGGTCGCGGCCCTGCCAATCGAGCCGTATGTAAGCGTAAACTTGTTTAACACGACGCTGGACGCGCTGCGTGTATTTATAATCTTTGGGCTGGCGGCGGCATTGGGGGCCGGGTCGCGGGTTTCGCTGCTGGCGACGGGTCTCTACCTGATCGCACCTAGCACCTGGTTGCTCAATAGCTGGGGCAACTGGCCCACGACGGTCAGCCTGTGGCTGGGGACGCTCTATTTGCTGCTGGTACTGGTGGGCTGGCGAAAGCTAGGACAGCCCACGACCTGGCTGGGTGCGACTGCTGTGCTGCTGCTGACGATGCTGGGCTATACCGTAACCGCCGTTTTTATGGGTATGTTGCTCTACGGCTGGGCCTTCGGGTTATACTTTTTCGCCGGACGCAAAGACCAATTAGCTCGGCGCAATGGCCGACTGATTTTTGCTTCGGCGACGGTGGCGGCGCTGCTGGCAGTTTTGATGTACTATTGGCAGTTCATCGGCGACATTTCCAAAACGCTATCCAGCTTTGATAGCTCGCTTAGCTCGAAGGGTTCGTTGGGCGGCTTTGGCGACCGCACCTTCCCCTATTACCTGGGGCTATACGCCAATCACGTCACCTTCCGCTATGGGGTAGGAGCCTTGATCGTGGTGGCTCTGGTAGTGTTTGGCTGGCTGCTTTTCAGCAAACGGCCTCGGCAGGGCGATCAGTACGCCCTCGATAGCAGCGCACCAAACGAAACCGCTTTGCGTAGTCCGGCCCACCTCTGGTTGTATAGCACCTGGCTGGCGGTTTTTATGCTGTTCGGGCTGGCCCAATGGAAAGTCGATATGGTTAATAAGCAGGTCTGGTTTGTGCTACCATTGGCGGTCGTACTGGCCGGGTTAGGGCTAGATTGGTTCTGGCAACGTTACAAAACACCTGCGCTACTCTGGGTCAGCCGCGCCGTTGTCGCGGCTCTGGTAGCCTGGACCACCTATGCGGCCCTGGCCCTTTGGATCGAACGAGTCTTTGTAAAACGCCGGTAAATTCCGGTCATAGGAGTAAGCTAAAAATTGCAAGTTGTCGATAAATTAAAAGAATCGCTGGATAACCCGACCTTATTTAATCTGGTGCAGTTCGCTATTTCGGGTCGGCAAAATATCACCCGCCGCCTGATCCGTGAAGGTTTGCAACTAAAAGCGGGCGAACGACTGCTAGATGTGTGCTGCGGGACGGGTGAGTTTGCCAATGTCGCGCTAGGGCCGTACCTGGGGATCGACATCAACCCGAAATACATCGAATACGCCAGCCATAAATATGGCGTGGGCGACGGACACCCCGAACGGGAGTTTCTGCCGGAAGATATTAGCGGGACGAGTTTTTTAGGGCGCGGCCTGACCTTTGCCAAAGCCATGATGATTAATAGTATGCACCACCTGACGGTCGAGCAGAACCGGGCGGTTCTGGCTGCCGTCGCCCAGGTCACGACCGAACGGTTCGTGGTAGTCGATATGGACCCTACGCCGGGCAACCCGGTCAGCAAGTTCCTGGCCGAGCAAGACCGGGGCGATTATATCCGACCACTCGCCGAACAGGTCGCCCTGGTCGAACCGCACTTTACGGTCGAAAAGGCGTATACTTACTATTCGGGTCTGTGCGGTCAGACCATTCTGGTGTGTAGTAAGAAGGATGAAGGATGAGAGATGAGGGATGAAGGGGATTTACGATTTTCGATTGTAGGAACGGATGTTATATTCTGCATTCTGCATTCTGACTTCTGCATTTCTTCATCCCTCAATTATGGGGAGAGATAATTGTATAAGAGAGAGTTTGGGGCGGCGGTTAGCGAACTGGATATGTCGGTCGTGATCGCTTGCTACAACGAACAACCGGTTTTACGCGATAGTGTAGCCCGGATTATCGACGTGATGAGCGTAACCAAGTACGCTAATAGCTATGAGCTTATTTTCGTGGACGACGTAAGCCGCGACAATACGGTCGATATTATTTTGGAATTGATGAATAAATATCCCGACGTGCAGATGAAGCTGATTCGGCACGAACGCAACACCGGGCGGGGTCGCACTGTGACGGACGGTTTTGAGGTCGCACGAGGCCGGATTATCGGCTTTTTGGACATCGACCTGGAAACCCCGGCCCATTATATCCCGGTCGCGGCTCTCGAAATCGAGCGTGGAGCCGACGTAGCCACCGCCTGGCGCATCTACAAATTTTTGTGGCGCACCTTTTATCGGCAAGTTTTGAGCGTCGGCTATCACAAGTTGGTCGGGGCGGTCTTGCGGTTGCCATTGCGCGATACCGAAGTCGGTTTTAAGTTTTTCAACCGGGAGCGGATTATGCCGGTGCTGGCTGAATGTACCGATCCGGGCTGGTTTTGGGATACCGAAGTAATGACCCGCAGTTATTTTACCGGGCTGAAAATCGTCGAAATTCCGACCCTCTTTATCAAACGCTACGACAAACAATCGAGCGTGCGATTGGTACGCGACACGCTAGAGTATTTTGGCAAGCTTCGCCATTTTAGGCGCGAAGCACAACGCCTCGAAGCCGAATATCGCGGACGTGGCCTGACCCCACTGGCGGTCTCCACTATCTCCCACCCGGTCGGTCATGGTGATGAGGAAGAGCTATCGGCTATCGGCTATCAGTCATCAGCCCGCTAGGAACCCGTCTCGACTGGTATATTGGCTTGTATAACAAATGTAACTACTCAGGCCGGGCGACCACATAGGGTCGCCCCTACCAAAATCTGTTGTAGGGTGCGACCCTATGTGGTCGCCCAAAGGATGAGGCTGTGTAGTTACTAACAAATTACAAAGAGATTGGACTGGTAGGGGCGACCCTGCGTGGTCGCCCTCTAAGACCGTGCCGCGTGTTCACGGGCGACCACAAAGGTCGCCCTACCAAAAAATTATCTAAATGCCTACAGATTGATAAGGCTATGACGCTGGTACAGTTAGAAAGCTTCTTGATGGTAGCGCGAGAACGCAATTTTCGGCGGGCGGCTGAAATTCTGCATCTCTCGCAACCTGCTGTCAGCGCTCATATTCGCAATCTGGAAGCCGAATTGCACCAACCTTTGTTCGACCGAGCGGCCCGTCACGTGCTGGTGACACAGGCAGGTGAACTACTTTTGCAATACGCCGAGCAAATTCTAACGCTGACCAGGGAAGCTACTCAGGCCGTTTCTGATTTGCAGAGTGAACCACGTGGGCGGATCACCTTCGGTACGACGATTGCAATGGTGGTTGAATTGTTCCCAACTGTCCTGCACGAAATGCAACGCCGCTATCCCGAAATAACCGTCAAAATCCATACCTACACCACCGAAGGCATTATCCACAGCTTGCGGGCTGGGGAGATCGATCTGGGACTGGGTTATACCACTCATATGGGGCCGGGGTTGCTAACCGAACCCTTCTTTGATGACCATTTTATCCCGATTTGCTCCCCCAACCATCCTTTCGCCCGGCGCGAACGAGTTCAGCCTGCCGAAATCAATGGGCAGCACATGATTTTTCTGACCAAAGATACCGCTATCGGCCCGACCCTCGACCGCCGTCTGGCTGAACTAAATTTGCACCCCGAACCGATTATGGAACTACCGACCAGCGAGGCAGTCAAAAAAATGGTCGAGCTTGATCTGGGCATTTCGGTCGTCTCGCGTCTGGCGGTCAGCGCCGAATTAGCGGATGGGCGACTGGTCGCCATCCCGCTACCCGAACTCCATCTGGTCGAACGAACCGTCTTTCTCTACCGCGACAACAAGTATCTCTCGTTGGCAATGCGGAAGTTGATCGAAATCTGCCGCGAAGTGATTACTGCCTGGTAAATATTAGGCAAATTGCTTAAATTGCCTACAGTACTTAGTACTTTTGCTTACTCTTCCCCTCAAAAGATAAGACTAAGGTCTAATACAATTCTGTGATATTTCTCACACATGCTGATTGATCTCGTGGTATAATATAGTAGGTCAATAAGAACATTTGCCTAATAAAAATAGGCAAATAAGGGATATTAGCAAAGAAAGTGCAAGGATTTTATGGACAGAACTTTTATAGACGGCCTCGCTCTTGCCCGTTACAAAATCGCCGATCTATATGCGGAACGAGAGCATCAGGACCGGGTTAAGGAAGCAAAGCAAGCTCGTCTAAGTTGGTTTAACCGCCAAACCAAACCGAGTGAGCAAGAGCAAGTCGCAACGACCATTGAAGCAGGACGGAATTCAACTTTACGCTCGATTTAAGCTCAATTAGTAGCTAACCAGAATGAGCGTAACTTAGCAAAAGGTAGGTATAAAATGTTGGTAATTATCTTTTTCCTCTTAATTGTAGCGATGCTAATCGCGCTCGACCTGGCAGCGATAAAGTGGGGCGTGAATAGTCGTAAGGCTGATCTTTTGAAGGATTTGGAAGGTCGTTAATAGCGATCTTCCAATAACCTGACCAAAACAAAATAAAACAAAATATCAAATTACAAACAATTAAAGAATTTTAACTATTCAGGCATGTCATTCTGAGCCGCAGCGAAGAATCTAGATTCTTCGCTGCGGCTCAGAATGACAAGGTTGAGGCTGGCTGAATAGTTACAAAGAATTTATCTAAATTGGAGTTATACGAAAGCAATGGAAGCAGTACTGACTTTGTTTGTAAGCGTTGGAACGCTTGGAAGTGCGGTAGGATGGTTAGCCCTAAAGTGGAACGAACCCCGTCGCAAAGCCTAATCTCTCAGGTGCTTACGCAAAATTGGAATAATCTCAATATTTTTCAAAACTGGCGAATGAACAACGAAAATAAAAAAGACGGATTAAAGCAAAACTTTAGTCCGTCTTTTTTAGCTCTCGACGAAAGCTAATTTCAGCCAAAATACTCCCGGTAGCCGACAACCTTATCTTTTTGCAGCGTATAAACGATCACGATATTAGCCTTGTAATCGCGTCCGTCCTGGGTGATACCCTCGTCGTGAAATTCAAAAGCGACGTTGCTATCGCCATCACTCAGCACCCGATCTAAAAAGAAGGTCAACCCGGTCGGGTAGTAACTACAGGCAAAGCGAAAGAATTGCTCAAAACTGCTTTTGCCCTCGTGCGTGCCAGCATAACGTCCGATAGGAAACCGCCAGACGATCTCAGGGTCGATCACATCCAGAAAAGCCTCGATCCCGCCCTCGACTTTGGCGCTCATTGCCCGCGTTTGCAACTCAAAGGCCCGGTGGGCATTAGCTACCAGATCATCCGAAATAGCGCTGGTTTCATTCATGGGTTTCTTCCTTTTGTATTATATTATAGATTTTTAGCCATTACACTCTAGGGGCGGAGCCAGATCCAACAGAATTCCTCGACCCCGTGTTCGATATTGCTCTGCCAATCGACGGGGGGGTTCATCCCTCATCCTTCAGCCTTCATCCCTTGTTCGACATTGCTCTACCAATCTATCAAAACCATCTCCACAAAGCCAATTGCCATATAGCAAAAAATAGCAAGCCCGGTCATGGTTAAAGAACTGGCAAAGAGCATGGCCGAGTCGTAAGTGGTGCGCGAGAGTAACATCAAAAAGCCCAGCCCGGCATCGGAAGCCACAAATTCGCCGACGATGGCCCCAGTCAGCGAGAGAGTCAGGCCCATCCTGATACCGCCTAGCAACGTTCGCAAGGCCAGGGGTATTTCGACATACCAAAAAGTTTGCCGACCGTTCGCACCCTGGTTATAGGCAGCATCCAACATTTCCCGGTCGATACCACGCAACCCAACTACGGTATTGACTAGAATTGGAAAAAAAACAATCAGCGCACAAATAATTACTTTCGAGGATAAACCCAGCCCAAACCACATCACCAGCACCGGGGCCAGCGCAATCATGGGCATCGCCTGCGTCCCAGCGATAAAAGGAGCCAATAGCCAGGACAACCACTCCGACCGGGCAATAAAATAGGCTAGGCCCACCCCGATTATAAAGGCTACCAAGAAGCCCAACACGGCTTCGGCGAGGGTCGCACTTACGTGATGCCAGAGCCGACCCGTTTCGAGCAAGCGCAACCACGAGTCAAGTACTTTGTGGGGAGTTGGTAGCAGGTAGGGAGCAATTAAATCGGAATGGGACAGCCATTGCCAGACCGCCCCAACCAATACTACCGCCCCGATAGCAGGCCAAAGCCGTCTACCTTTACCAGCGATAGCCGGATTTCTTCCACCAAAACGGGGAGCCGGACTAGCTAAAAGCCGCTCTACTGGTGGCTCCAGGCTAATCGGCTCATCTGGGGGGGCCGCTACTTTTGTTTTAAGGCTTGACCGCATCTACAAACCTGTTGGTAAAGGCACTGGCGGGGTCAACCGCTTTATCGACCTGCTTGATCGTAGTCAAAAACTCGGCGGTAGTTTTCCAATCCGCCGGGTCAGTCCAACCCTGAACGTGACCTGGTAACGGCTGCATATAAAGCAGCGTGGCATCCAGCACCTTGCGTTGGGCCGGAATTTTATCCGGGCTGAGTTCTGGGATACGCTTCAAGGTACCGTTAAGGGCCGCTTCCGGGTTGGCTAAAGTATCCTTCATTCCGCGTACCGTCGCATTGACAAACTTTTGAACTAGCTCAGGCCGCTCTTTAATCAGCTTATCACCGACCGCGATGCCGCCCGGAACCAGTTTCACATAATCCGATACGGTCAACGCCTCAGTCTTGATCCCCAGCGCATCCATCTGAACCGACTCGTTTGGCAAAAAGGTCATGGCTGCATCTACCTTTTTGGTCGTCAAGGCTTCGACTTCGGTAAAACCAACCGCCACGACCTTAACATCATTTTCGGTTAATTTGGCGGCCTGGAGCAGCGCCTGGAGACCAAAATAGGTTGTACCGGCTAATTGCGACACGCCGATAGTCTTGCCTTTCAAGTCTGCGGGAGTCTTCAAGGGAGTACCGTTGCCCTGGATCGCAACAGCCCCAACTGGCGATTTTTGATAAACGCCCATTACGTATGTAACTGTTATATCTTTGGCACGGGCCGGCACAACCTGATCGCCACTGAGCGAACCAAATTCGATCTTAGTATCAGCCAGTTGTTGCAATAAATTATCGATCTGTCCGTATTTCAGGTCTACTTCCAGACCTTCGGCGGCATAATAACCTTTGTCCTGGGCCATATAAAATGGCGCAAACCCGACACTTGGCACAAAACCGAGCGCGACGGTAACTTTGGTCAAATTGCCCGAACTGGCGGCGGTAGTCGCCCCGGTTGCCGCAGTCGGATTAGGGGCGGTTGTAGCGCTGGTTGCCGTTGTGGTGACAGTGGTAGGGGTTTCCGACCCACACGCCGCCAACAGCAAAGCCAGGATCAAGAAAACAGCTGGGAAAAGTCTACGCATGTTTAACTCCTCGAAAATTAACAGGGATATACAGGATATACAGGATGAAATATAGTTCTCCCTATCCTTGACGAACTAACTAAAAGTCGATCCCAATCGGTTAACGGTAGGGGCGGTTCTTAGCCTGACACCTGACACCTGACACCTAACACCCGACACCTGATATTTATCTCTCAAATCTAATTCTAAAGTTACGCTCTATGGACAAAAGCAGCTTAACATAGCCGATCACTGGTTTCAACCAGTTAACCAAATTCTCCGTCGCCAAACTCGCGCTCTTGGTTGGGTTGAAGTTGCTTACCGCTCTCTTTTTCATCTTCGATGGCCCGCCACTGCCCGTTTAGCTGCCGATTTGCCAGGCTGTAGCGTTGGACGATGCGGTGTCCGGCATCCGATACAACCAGATTCCCCGACCCATCCAGGGCCAACCCTAGCGGTATAAACAACTGACCGGGCGAGCGGCCCGGCCCACCGAGCGTCCCCCTAAATTTCCCGGCAGGCGTGAAAATCCAGACCTGCGAAGTGCTGACATCCCCCACAAATATTTCGTCGCGGGTAGCCGCCAGCCCGCCATAAGGCTCAAAGCCGAGGTTGCGCGGTTCTGGCAAAGCCCAGCAAGCGGGTGACCCCTCTTTTTCAATTTGTATCCGGCAAACTTTTTTCCCTCGGATTAAGGCATAAACTGCCCCGTTGCCATCGGAGGTTAGGTCAGTCGGGAAGTTCGGCAAAATCCACTTTGTGACTACTTCGCCATTTTGGGGGTTCAAAGCTTGCACCCGACCTGTGCCGGTCTGATCTCCCAAGTAGATATAACGCTGATCGACCGCCAGACAGCCCACTGCCGGAACGTAATCCGGCGGCAAATTCCACCGATTGACGACCTGCCCGCTCGTACTATCCAAGCGTAAAAGCTGGCGGGGCCGCTTTGCCAGCAAGTAAAAATAGCCCTGGCGGTCGGTTGCCAGACCACAGCTTTTGAACTCGGTAGAAGGTGGAGTAGCATTCTGGCCCAATTGCCCAAGTTCGGACGGCCCAGCAGGAAGAAAGCCGGTCACGCCGCTAATAAGGTTATCGTTAGTTCGCAGTTTGTCGGTCAGATTGCCATCTGGCGAAAACACCCGAATCATGGCGGCATCATAATCAGTTACTAGCAAACGACCTTGCCCGTCTACCGCCACTTGATAAGGCTGAAAATCGTTCGAGGTCTTAGAACCTACCGCCCATACGAAAATACACAAGACTATCGGTGGAACCAAAAGAGCCAGCAAACCCTGCTTCACCCAGGGATTTAGCGCTATAACCCATATCCAGCCAAAAAGGGCGACTAAAAGCAACAACAGACGCGGCGCTAAGATCGCTTCCTGGGCCGTTCCAAGTTCGCCGGGCGGGGTAAGCAGGCAGGCCGCTAAGATTAGCCAAAGCCCGATCAAACTGCCTATCCGCAACCGGCCCGGCCCAAACAAATAAAGTAAAGTCAGGGCTGCCACTACGATGGTAGTCCGTCCGCCTATCGGTTGCCAGTTCCAAAAGGGGGGATGCAACAAAGCCAGACCGAGCGTCAGCCCACCCAATACCAAGCCGCCCAGCTTATTGAGCAAGGCCAGTCTTTTAGGATTTTGGGTTCGACTAGCGCTCAGCATCAGAGGCTATAACCTTTTCCTGAACGAACTTTCGTTTACCGAGCAGCCAGGGCGACCAGACCTGCATAAGAGCCGCCGCCATAAAAGCCAGGCTGGCCCCAATCACAAAAGGCGCACCCGGCCCGAAATTAGCCCACAACCAGCCCGCCAGTAAGTTAGCCGGAAGCGCCGCCAGACCGGTTAGCCCGTTGAACCAGCCCAGGGCCGTACCGCGCCGCTCTTTGGGAATTAAATCGGCTATAAAGGCTTTGCTCACTCCCTCGGTCGCGGCGGCATAGACCCCATAAAGCAGAAAAAGAACCCAGGGCTGCCAACTTTGGCTGGCTCTGGCCCACCCCAGATAGACCAGCCCAAAAGCCAGATAACCCGCCAGCAACACTGGCAGACGACCCCACCGGTCGCTCAATACCCCTAACGGAGTTGCCAGTAGCGCATAAACTATATTATAACCAAAATAGATCAAGGGGACGGCTTCCAGGGCATTTTCCAGCCCCTCGGTACGCAAAAAGATAAAAGCGTCCGAAGCATTCCCCAGCGCAAAAACCGTCGCAATGGTCGTAAACATCCAAAAGCGCGGCCCCAGACTTGTTATCTCTTGCCAGCGTGAGTTTTTTACCGAGGCGGTTGGCTGGCTGGCTGGCGCGGGCGGTTTAATAACGGCCCGATTTTGCTTTGGCTCGCGCAAAAAGAAAAGTAGGATCAAGATGCTCAAAACACCGGGTACAGCCGTGCAGATAAATACCAGCCTTAGATTGTTATTGCTAAGGGCCAAAATAGCAAAAGTCAGAAGCGGGCCGATAGCCGCGCCCAACGTGTCCATCGAGCGATGAAACCCAAAAGCTTTACCCCGATAGGCCGCCGAGGTCGAGTCCGCCAGCAATGCATCACGGGGGCTACCTCGCACCCCTTTACCGACCCGATCCACAAAAATCAGCCCCAGCGCCATCGACCAACTGCTAACCAACCCTAGCAACGGTCTGAAAAGGTTCGACAAACTGTAGCCCGCCACTATCAGAGGCTTGCGTCGCGCTACTCGGTCGGCCAGACGACCCGAAAATATCTTGACCAAACTGGCGGTACTTTCGGCCACGCCTTCGATCAGCCCGGCTATCGCAAGCGGAGTATGCAGTACTCCGATCAAAAACAAAATGCGTACCGGGACGATCATTTCACTGCTGATGTCAGTAAATAGGCTAACTGCACCGAGTACAAACACGTTGCGGGTCAGCCCGCTAAACCAACCGCGAGAAGAGGGTTCGGGTGAAGCACTCATTATAATCCGTTATTTCAACCACAAAAGCTAGTTTGACTTGAAAAATAAAAACTGCGTAAATCGTTTCAGGCTTGCCAGATATGAGGCGGCTGAAAAACGCCCGTTCCGGGAGTATCACCCAGGACGTGAAAAGACAATACTGAGAATTGATAATCGTAAGTCTGGTTCCAGTTGCGCTCGTAAATCCCGGCGTGAATAATATATCTACCGCTCATAAGGGCCAGTTCGCGAAAGGTCAACGTAATCGAACCCGACCCTTGAACCGTCTCGACAAAAACCCGGTCGGCTTCGGTGTTGGCTTCATAACACTTCACGCCGTCTTCCCGGAAAATACCGATCAAGAAGATTGGATAGGCCACCTTTTGATGAGCCACATAATCCAGCTTGACGGTCAGTGGGTCGCCGCTACTTAGCGCGTCCACCTCGGCCCCAAACTCGCTGAACAACGTAACACGCTCGATCTCGACCGGCTTGAGGGCTGGTTTAGGATTATCGCCGACTTCGGGCAAAGTGGGTTGATCTTCGGGCTGACCGGGGGCGCTGTGAGCGTAAGTACGGTTCGCGCCCGGCAATGGAGCAGCATCGTTGCGGGCGTAAGCTCGCTCTTTGTAGTGGCGCACGACCTCTTCGGCATCGCCATAGAGCTTGACCTTCCCCTGCTCCATCCAGACCACATCGTCACAAAGCTCCTCAACCTGGTTCATCGAGTGCGAAACGATAATGAGGGTCGTGCCGCTCTGCTTCATTTCGAGCAAGCGGTTGGTACATTTCTTTTGGAAGCGAATATCGCCGACTGCCAACGCTTCATCCAACACCAACAAATCCGGCCCAAAATTGATGATCGTAGCGAAGGCCAACCGCAAGAACATCCCACTCGAATAAGTCCGCAAAGGAGCATCAACCACCGCCCCAAGTTCGGCAAAGTCGATAATTTCTTCTAACCGCTGGTCGATCTCCTGGCGGGTTAGTCCGGCCACGAGGCCCCCGGTATAAATATTATCGCGCCCCGTAAAATCCGGGTGAAAACCAGTTCCCAGTTCTAGCAAGGTCGAGACCCGCCCTTTTACGATGACCCGACCACGAGTAGGACGGCCCAGACCGCTCAACAACCGCAGCATGGTGCTTTTACCGGCCCCGTTGTTGCCGATTACGCCCAGAGTACGGCCCCGCGCTACTTCCAGGTCAATCCCTTGCAAGGCCCAGACGCTCTGACGGCGCGAAACTTGTTTGAAGCGTTGCACCGCCAGGTCTTTGATACTGCGTGGCTTCTGCTCGTAGACGTAAAAACGCTTCCAAAGATTTTCCAGCTTTACAATATAATCGCCGGATGATTCAGGGTGTCCAGCCAATGCTTCCTCCTGTTTGCGCCCGTTTTCCAGGGCTGAAAATAGCAAAACCGCTCGAAAAACGATGCGGCTAGATGCTAACACATCTTGACCTGCTTGTAAATAATTTACAAGGCGCTCTGCTATCTATTTGCCGCCCCTCTCAAATGCTGTTAGAATTTGGAAGGCAACATTTCAGAGTTGAAAACGATAGGCTTAGCTCAGGAGGAGACTTGGTACGCAGAGCGCAGGTGGGCCAATCAAATTAACCAATTCAGCAGGGATCGGTAATTCTTTTTATCCTGTTAATCCTGTACATCCCTGTTAATTTTAGAGGAGAAAACGATGGCAGTAAAAAAAATTGACCACATTGGAATTGCGGTCAAGGATATTCAGGCGGTGTTGGGCTTTTATGGTGAGGCACTTGGTCTCGAAAATTTGGGTTTTGAAATAGTGGAAGATCAGGGTGTACGGGTCGCTTTCCTGCCAGTCGGAGAAAGCCGCTTCGAGTTGCTCGAACCGCTCAACGACGAATCGCCTATCGCCAAGTTTATCGCCCGGCGCGGTGAGGGTATTCACCATATCTGCCTGGATGTGGACGATGTGAGCGAGACACTTGAAGAAATGAAGGGACGCGGCATGCAACTGATTGATGCGGCCCCTCGCCTCGGCGCTCACCACAAGCAGATCGCTTTCGTCCATCCCAAAGCCAGCAATGGCGTGCTAATCGAATTGAGCCAGGATGAGAAGTAAGCAATTAACTGCCAAAGCCATATCTAATAAGGGATGAAGGATGAGGGATGAAAGGGGATTGAGTACTGCGTAGCCCGGTTGCTGGACATTGCTATGCCAGTGGATGTCCCTCTTCATCCCTCATCCCTCATCCCTCATGCCTTGTTCTGCCAATGGATGCGACATTTAGATCGTTACTTGCTTGCTAACTTTCTTAACTGCGCCCTGATCGTCCAACTCGACTACTAACACCAAAGGCTGGGTCGGAGATTGAGTCTGAGCTTTGACCTTTTGGATCGTGTCGGTGAAGCTAGATTTGATTTGATCGTAAGCCTTTTGAGCGGTTTCCTTGCCGGTTTTAGCGGTCTCTTTAAAACGAGCGGGTGTCTTGGAGTCGGCGAAAATGCCGTCCATAGCGCCGCTTCGTTTATCAACCTGATCGAAAAATTTCTGCTGGGTTTCTAGCCAGCCATCCAGTTCTTTGCTGGAGTCCTCAATGCGTTGGAGAGCGGTCTGGCGGCTTTCAGGCAAAGCACAACTCAGTTGCGCCCCCAGACCTCGTATGAGCAAAGCGGTCAGGTAGCTGTTGGAATTTTGTTTGAACTCATTGATAAGCCGGTCAAGCTCTCGAACCTTGTCCTCATCCCGGAAAAAGAAGAAATTTTTGTCTTTAAGGTCAACCTGATTAAATTTATCGGCTGCCTTACTGACCTGGGTCTTGAAAAGCTCGTTACTCTGCAAAATCTCGCGTTCGACATTTTCTAGCTGATTACGATAACGGTCAATCTCGGTCAGGGCCAGATTCTGCTGATTAAGGGCATTCCTGATCCCGTCGATATAGCGAATATTACCTTGAAGCAAGCTGCGCTCTTTATCCTGCAAGAAATCTTTGATGTCGTCCAACTTCTTATTGACCAACTCAAATTGCTTATTGATTTGATCTATAAATAACTCGTATGAAATTGCACCCAAAAGAGCTACTACCAAAGCGGTTGCCGTGGCTGGATTGGTCAGTGAAGCTCCAACCCCTATCAGTGAAGCCTGCCCGACTATCTTCCCGGTACTTGGGTCGCGAACTATCCCCCGAATTCCGCCTTCCAAAGATTTTATATAATCTACGCTACCGCTTTTATATAGCTGCTCCAACCGGGGGCTAAGTTTCAAATAGTACAAATTTGGGCTACCGGGGCTTTTAATGAGGTTCGGGGTTGCGGCGAACAGCTTTTTCACATCGCTCAAAGTCGTCGCGCTTAACTTAACTTCCTGTAACACTGTATTGAGAAGCTCCTGATAGCGCGTAATTTCGCCCCACGGATCGTCCTCGTTACCCAAAAGCAAGCTATTAGGCTGTGGTACTGGCGTAGGGCTAGGGACGGGCGTGCTAGTAGAAACCGGGGTAGCAATTAGGGCGGGGGTTGCAAGAGGGCTATTAACCGAATTAGGAGTAGAGCTTGCCGGACTGAGAATTGGCCCTGGACTGTTGGAGGCAACCGGTTTTTGCTCACCACACGCTGTCAACACCAACGAAGCTAGTAGAGTAGCAAGCAATAATATAGATAGAGGTAGGTTGAACTTACCTCTCATGTCGGTCAAAAAGAGTTTTTTGCAGAATAGCATGCCTGGGGTCTCACTTTCTATATTCTCAGTTAAAATGGGTTTGTAAACTGTGCCGATAGTGCTATTGCAAATAGTATAACTTACCAACATTACAAAATCCATTAAGTTGAAGGGGTTTTATTAACAAATCTACCCACAAATTGATTTAATGTTTGCAATGCCCACTGCTGGTCTACAAGATAGTCCTTAGTATGTTCTTAGCTCAACAGACTGTGCAATGACAATAGGCCGAAAGACCAATTGATTATTACCAGTTTTGATAATATAATTATTATCAGAAGCGAGAATAAAAAAGCTTCCGAATAAAACCCAAAAGTTGTAACGAAAAAGTTGTAAAAAGAAAGAAAAGGAGGTCGGGTACTTCCAAATCAATTACTAAAGAAAGCCTGGAAGGAGTACCCGCAAACACTATGGACAGTACCACATTGCTACTAGCGCTCTCGCCGTTAATCCTGATTAGCCTGGGCCTCACAATTTTTGCTCTGGTAGACCTGATCCGCCGCGACCCGCGCAACGTGCAGGGCGGTAATAAGTGGATTTGGGTCATCGTAATCTTGATCGGCTCGACCATTGGCGCGATTGCCTATTTACTAGCGGGCCGTACCGATAGAAATGAGGTCGGGAATGACTAAAGCCGCGATAAGTTGTGAAAAGCTAACCCGCCGCTATGGAACCCGCGCTGTTGTCAACGCGCTCGACCTGGATGTGCCGGAAAACACCGTCTTTGGCTTTTTGGGGCCAAACGGCGCGGGCAAGTCTACCACAATGAAATTGTTGACCGGGCAGATCAAACCGACTAGCGGTCAAGCCTGGGTCGCCGGATACGAAGTAAGCCAAAAATCGCTCGAAGCCCGTCGGCAGATCGGCTACCTGAGCGAGTTGCCCAACTTCTATACCTGGATGCGTGGGCAGGAAATGCTCGAATTTGTCGGTGAATTGTTTGGTCTGTCGCCTGCCGACCGCAAAGCACGCGCTAAAGAACTCTTGAAAATGGTCGGACTGAGCCAGGCTGCCAACCAGAAAGTCGGCAGCTATAGCGGCGGGATGCGCCAGAGATTGGGGATCGCTCAGGCCCTGGTCAATCGGCCCAAAGTGGTCTTTCTGGACGAGCCAGTCAGCGCCCTTGACCCGATTGGACGGCGCGACGTATTGACCTTGCTCGATAACATTCGGCAGGAGGCCACCGTTTTTATGTCAAGTCACGTCCTGGCTGACGTAGACCGGGTTTGCGAATATGTTGCCATTTTGAACGCCGGACAGCTTATCGCGGCAGGCCGTACCAACGAGCTAAAAGAACGTTACGCTCGACCCGCTATTGAGGTTGATCTGGATGGCGGGCTGGCAACCGCGCAACGTCTGGCAAATGCCTTGCAGGGCGAAAATTGGGTCAAAGCGGTGCTACCCCAGGATAACGGGCGGCTCAAGATTGAGCTAGTCGATGACAAAATGGTGATTGCGGCAGGCCAACGCTTGCCCCGTCTGGTAACAGAACTCGGCCTGACGCTACTAACCTTTCAAACGGCAGTCCCGAACCTGGAAGATGTTTTTATGCAACTGGTTGGCAAGAATGAAACCGTAGCGGCCCCGGCCCGACAGATGGAGGTAGCAACAAGATGACCAGCATAGTAATGATGAAAAAAGAATTTAAAGAACAATGGCGCACTAGCCGGACTTTGATCGCCCTGATTGCCTTTTTGTTGCTGGGCTTGCAGGGGCCGGTTCTCGCCAAAATTCTACCCGATTTGATAAAAAACTCGACCGGCAATCTGAGCGGCTTGCAGATCACTTTGCCGCAGCAAAAGGCGGTCGATGCGATCATAATGTACTTTTCGCAGATGAATTTTCTGCCGGTAGTGGTCTTAATCCTGATTGGAATGGGGACTCTGGCGGGCGAACGCGAACGGGGTACGCAGGTGTTTGTCCTGACCAAACCGGTCACACGGACCCAATTTATTCTATCAAAATATTTCAGCTTTCTAACATTGGTAACAGGGGCAATGATCCTGACGACCCTGGCGGTCGGCTACTACACTATCTTGCTATTCGATAGCTCCTTCAATCTGGCAGCTTATGGGTTGCTAAACCTGACCTTGCTGAGTTTTATGGCCTTTTTGCTGGCAGTAGTGATTTTGTGTAGCAGCCTGTTCAAAAATGTGGTGGCGGCGGGTGGAGTGGCTTTCCTGGCTTATATGGTTATATCGAGCGCAGTTAAATTTCTACCAGATTGGCCCAAGTATACGCCGATGGTGGTCTTTGATACGGTTGTGCCGCGCTCGATGCTAGAAGGTAACACCAGCCCAACCGAGCTAATTTTACCCTTCCTGGTCGGACTGGCCCTGGCCGCGATTACGATGGCGATAGCCTGCTATACTTACGAACAGCGCGAGATGTAATACGAAAAATCCATTGACGGAGCAATATCCAACAAAATACCCTGACCCTGTTGAACAATTGTTCCGTCAATGGATGCCTTATGTATTTTTTACACTTGATGTAGATTAGAGAAAAATGGTAGCAAAACAAGCTAAAAAAGAAGCTAAAGCTGAAAACAAAGCCGATCTCATTCTCCACCCGATCCGCATGCGGATTTTGCTGGAATTGATGGGACGGCAGCAAACCCCCTTACAACTCGCTTCGAGTCTGGCGGATGTGCCACAAGCGACCCTCTATCGGCAGCTTAACAAGCTAGTCCAATCAGGCTTGGTGACGGTGGTGACGGAAAGGCCGGTGCGCGGGACGATTGAAAAAGTCTACACGGTAGCTATTCAGGCTGCCAACTTGACTGCCGAAGACCTCGCGAACGCCAGCCGAGAAGACCACATGCATTATTTTATGACTTTTATAGCAAGTGTGCTGGGGGATTTCTCGCGGTATATACAGCAGGAAAAAGAGCCTGACTTTGCCGCCGATTATGTTTCTTATCGGCAAGCCCCGCTCTATCTAAACGATGAAGAGCTTTCAAAGCTGGCCGAGGAGCTAAAAGCGGCCATAATACCCCTTTTGGCAAATCAACCGGGGCCGGACCGCAAACGCCTAACCCTGACCACCATCTTGATCCCGACCAACACCAACCCAGTCGAGCCTGAGCCTGACCCGCCAGATTAAAACCAACCTGCCAGCTTCAGCTTCAATATAAACTAAAGCTCAACCTGTATAGCAAAATGCAGAGTATTTGAACCCTTGTAGGAGCGAGCTTCTGCTCGCGATTGAACACCCAGCCGTTGCTTCAATCGCGAGCAGAAGCTCGCTCCTACAGATTATTGGGTAGCTCAGTTGCTTTGCATTTTGCTATAGAGGTCGGTTTTTGGAGCGGGACGGCACTGACATCGCTATGGCGGAGCAGTCGTCGCTCGGTGCGCTCGATCAACAGCACCACGCCGCAAAGCGGGTCGGGGCAGATAATGTGGGTATCGGTCTCCATCCAATCGTGAGGCTGGAGCGGACGCTGCTTAGCGGGCAAGAGCGGAAGCGCGGCTTGCAAGGCATACAGGCAAAAAGTTTGACCGGACGGCAGACCGAGCTTGCCGCTTTTTAGTTCAAAGTAATCGCCGACGGTGTGAGCGCAAGTGCAGTGACCTCGGATTTCCTCGACAGTCACTTTCAGGTCGTATAACTCAAAAGTTGCTTCTGGTTCGTTCATCAATTTAGCTCTTAAAATAAGGTAATACTTTTTCACCCAACAAACGGATGCCTTCCTGCGGGTACAACCCGTGAGGCGTACCGAACTCAACTCGGCTGGCCCCGGCCTCGATCAGCTTTTCGACCTGCCGGATAATATCTTGCGGGTTGCCCGCAAAAGCAAACCGATCTAGCATCTCGTCCGAGATTTGGGCGCTGATATAATCATAATCGCCTCGTCTCTCGGCCTGCTTGAGCCGGGCCAACCATTCCGGGTCGTCGATGGTCGGGTCAAGAACCGCGACTACTGGTAAATAGAGGGCCGCTTCCCGACGCACCAACGCCCGCGCCGCCTCTCGGTCATTATCGACGACTGTTACCGCCCCCAGACAAATGCCGACCGACCCGGCAGATCGTCCGGCGGCTTGCAACCCGGCAGCAATAGACGGTTGTAAATAGCCAATCATCGCCGGGTTCGCCGAACCACCGACTTTCACCTCATCGGCGACTTCACCGGCCATCCGAGCGGTCTGCTGCCCCCAGGTTCCAATCATAATCGGTATCGCAGGGCGGAGCGGTTGATAGTTCAAAGTTGCTCCCGCCGCCAGTCGGAAAACCTTCCCCTCGAAACTTTCCTCGCGACGGGCCAATAAATGCTTGACCAGCAAAGCGGCCTCCCGCATAGTTGCCAGCGGTTGAGTCTGCTCGATAGCAAGTTTGTCTAGCCAGGCCCCCCGCACCAGGCCCAGATAAGCCCGACCCTGGCTGACCAGATCGAGGACTGCCGCTTGCCCGGCAATTTCGAGCGGATGCACCGTATAAGGATTGAGAGCGGCAGGCCCAAGTTGGGCGCGGCGCAACCGCCCTGCCATCAAAAGTAACGCGCCCAGCGCCGGTTGGAAGAACAGATCGTTGTAAACACTTACCACATCAAAATCATAGCGATCTACCAGATCAGCCAGAGCTAGATATTCAGCCGGGGTTTTATCACTCTGAAAGGCAATCGCAAACCGAAAAGAACTATTCATCATTACCACATTTCAACTTATCCAGGGCCGATACGCTTTAAGGATTTTTTAATCCTGCCGACCAACCCAAACTTTTAATTCTTATCTATAAGTGCTATAATCAATTTCAATAGAAAAGATCAATAATAGGCCAATTCAGGCATCCAAAAGTAAATGCCTGCCAGGAGATACAGATAAAATGGTTAGCCTCGATCTCCAAAAACTTCAAATTTTTTGCGAAGTAGCTCGACAGCGCAGCTTTACCCGCGCCGCCGAAGTTCTCTACCTCACCCAACCTACCGTTAGCCAGCAAATTCAGGCTCTCGAACGCCAGATGAAAGTCCGTCTTTTCGAGCGGCTTGCCAAAGAAGTCTACTTGACCGAGTCGGGTCAGGTGCTTTACGACAAAGCGGCGACGTTGCTAAATATGGCCCAGGAAACCGAACTGGCTGTGCGTGAAGCGGCCGGTATTTCGGCGGGCAAACTTTCGCTTGGCGTAGGTGTCACGCTGGCGACCTACGTACTACCAGAGTTGCTGCGCCGCTTTAATACTACTTACAAGGCCAATCTTACCGGTTCCAACGGCAACGGTCAACATCACATTAATGCCCCAGTCAAGTTTGATATTACGCTCGGCAACAGCGAAATGCTGGCCCACAAGCTGCTCAAAAACGAAGTCGATCTGGCTTTGCTTGGCTCACCCCTCGAATCTCATCCACTACTGGAATTATATCCATTTTTGGAAGACAAACTTATTATGGTGGTGAGCGCCGAAGACCCCTGGGCGCTCGAAAATCGCACCTCGATCAGCCTGAACGAAATCGGCAACCGCACCCTCTTGATCCGTGAACGCGGTTCGGCCCTCCAGGCTTTCGTTGAGCGCATGCTGGACGTGGGCCACGTCCATCCCGAACAATATCTGGTCATGGCGAACCTCGAAGCAATAAAGCGCAGCGTCGAAATCGGGTTGGGTGCGGCGATTGTCCCAGCCCTTTCGGTCAAACGCGAACTGGAAGCCAGTCGGCTACACGCCCTTAATATCGAAGGCGTGGAAGTTGGTCGTACTTTTATCTACGCTCATCATAAAGATAAAGAAATGACCCGTCCGGCCCGCGCCTTTTTGGAACTGGTCAAAAGCTATGCCGCCCTATCGGTTAGCGAGACCGAAGTTGCCGATTCGGTCCCGGTCGGGTAGAAGATCAGCTAAATAGTTGGCATAACGGCTCAATTTTCAGCCCACAAGCTCACCCGTCCGGCCAAATCACCGGGCTATTTTAACAAAGCCATTTAAAGGCGCTAAATCATTGTTAACCATGTTAGGACATTCAGTAGCCACATTCTCTCGATTTATTTCCCCCAGATATTTATAAGCTTTCTCTTATTCTAGTAATCTTGATGCAATGTACTCATTTTGTACAGGAGGCTAACACCTTGAACGGTGCTGAAATTGTAGAAATAGTAGAAAAAGCCTTTAAGGATGCGCCCCGACCATCTTACTTTACCTATCATCAAACAGATTGTGATGAGTGCATGTCTGCCGACTTAACCCTGGATAGCCGAACGGTCGATAATATCACTTTAGAAGACCTAAACCTGGATGCTGGTTGGAGCAACCCTCTCTCACTGATAACCTCAGAAGGTTTTCGCTACTATTTCCCCGCTTTAGTGCGTCTTTGTATAGACCAACCAGAGGATAGCTTAACTTATCAAATTATCACTCATCTAACCCCCAGGAGTGAAAAAGCTGAAACTAACTGGATGTCAAAGCGAGATAAGAAAAAAACCAAAAAACAATCAAAAAGAGCGGAATATTCTTCCCTGTTGACCCAATCAGAAAAGGAAGCAACATTGATTTTCTTAAATTACCTCGAAGCCCAGAAAAATGACCTGCAATTAAAGCTCTATAGAAAAGAAGAATTTGAAGATCGAATAGGGCTTCAAAGACATGGGAATGCTATAGCAAAAGCGGTTGAAAAGTGGGAAGGGCTTGCAAAACCCTTATAAAACTAATCTTCCCATCCCTAACTTATCACAAAGGCTGCTTTACAATTCTTACTTAAAGTCGAGCTAAGACTTACGACCCCGCCCAGACGCGCTGGTTTGCTTGCCATTAGCAGCCGCGTCTTTTTCTTGTTGGGCTTTACGGGCCATTTTGCGTTGTTCTCGTTCGCTCATAAGCGAGACCGGGTCTTTCTCAAGCTGTTCGAGAAGCGCGGTGTTAGCTTCAAGCTTACCGGGCATCGCCGCAACCGGGGTCACAATGCGCGGGGCTGGTAAGTCCTGACCGGCTTTGCGGGCGGCTTCTTCCTCTTTTTTGGTCGGCATTTCGATAGCAATAGGCACCCGACCCCGTGTCATAATCCAACCGGCAAAAGCTCCCACCGCCATCATACCGAGACCGCGCACCGCTCCAACCAAAAAAAAGCGGGCAAACGATTCGTAGTAAATACCGTTAAATTGCAAAAGCTCGCTTAACAAACCTAAAAAGGCCATTCCGACCCCAACCGTCAAACCACAAATGGCGGTATAAAAGGCTGGTCGCGCCCCGATAAACCTGACCATATAGGCTGTGCCAAACAGTACCACCAAAAATGGTACAAACCCGGCTACGCGCTCGTCATAGGTTGTAATGAGTTGGAGCATCGCAAATTCTAGTACCATAATCATCGATAGGATACCCAAACCCCATACAATGCTGGTCTTTAGAAACGAGTCAGTCGCAAAAAGATTTCTAAGCCTCATAAGCTTCATTGCTACTTTCTAAGATTTTAACCAGCCCACAGACCGATTCTATAAGCATTTGTCGGCCTAATTATATCCTATTACACCATATTTAGCAGCTTAGCTTAGCGGGATACTGCGTTAAATTTGAGGGTCAGGCAAGGGTGGTGAGTTTGGAGGAGGGTGGTAAACCCAATTTTCGGGTAAAAGCAAAATTGGTTATAAATTGGCAGGAGCTTAATGTTGTTCGTAATGTTGATATGTAATAATGCAGTTGTAGGAACAGTGTAGATAAAAACAAAGCACAGACGCACATAACGCTTTACTCTACAACTACACATATTTAATCTGACACTTGCAACCGTTGGCTGAATTTTAACAAATTCTTGTTTTGCTGATACAACCATCTAGCCGGGCCGAAGCTGCAAGTAACTGTTTCCTACTAGACTATTGCCCACTACGAGTTAAATCTCCTTTCGTTGTTCGTTTCGCAACAGCGCCAGGCCGTTTCCCCTGGCGCTGTTTTATTTCATACGCTTTTCTTAGCGGTTTAGCCCTGCCTCAATTTAGTAAACTAACTCCAAAACGACCTGAGATTCTTCGCCTCGCTCACACCCCGTAAAGGGGAGTGACATTATTGGACAAGCTTTAATAAATATGTAGTTCTAACGATGTTGGGTTATAAAATTACCGATAAAATATTTTTGGAGATCGGACGATGGGGTAAATATTCTTGCCTATCATCATTGTAATATCCAGATTGTAATATCCAGTGTCAGGCCGCGAGTTTAAGACACTCAATTAGTACTAGGCGGCCTCAGTGAACCACGAAAGCAGGTAATATGAGGTTTTTCAGTAGAGAGAAACGAAACAAAATATCAAATTTTATCACAATGAGATTGTTCGTAATAGCAGTGATCGTCGCTATTGCGACCCTCGCCACGTTTTCTAGGGCGGAACCAGCAAGAGCGGCAGGCACTATTACAACCTGTGATGAACCAAGTCTGGTTGCAGCGATCAACGCAGGAGGGAACATTACTTTCGGTTGTAGTGGTATGATTATGCTTTCCAGCAGCCCCGTAGCAGGCATTGACATATCCAAAAATACAACCCTGGACGCGACCGGGCAGAATGTAATTATCACCGTCAGCCCAATTGTCCCAAACCAACGTATTTTTAAGGTAAATCCAGGCTTCAGCCTAACGCTCAAAAACATCACCCTTACAGGAGGTAAAGCCAAAGATGGAACAACTAACCAGGGCTGGGCAGGTGGGGCAGTCCTTAATAGCGGGACCCTAGTTGTAATTGATAGTAAATTTCTTGGTAACGAAGCTACGGAAGGGGGTGCCATTGCCAACTTTGCTGCCGATGCAAACCTGACCATTTCGGGCAGTTTTTTTGGAGGCAACAAGGCCAGCAATGGCGGCGCAATCATTAATTTTAGTGCCAACCAGAATAATATTGATACAACCTTTTTTGGAAATAACGCGGCAAGCAATACTGGCAGTGCTATTGTGAGTGATTTTGGAACCGTAAATATTAATAATAGCGCTTTTACAACCAACAATGGTGTCGCATCCATTTACAATCAGGCCACCCTTAATCTCACCAATAGCACCATTTCCAATGATCCGGGAGGTGGGATTGGCACGGCCCTGCAAAATACCAACACAGCGAATGTGACCAATAGTACCCTCTCAGTCTTGACTGTTGCTGGCGGAGCAGCCATCTCTAATGACAATGGTACCCTAACGATCAAAAATAGTATTGTCCATAACCGTAATAGTGCAACTGGTGAAGCTTGTTCCGGCTCAATCACCAATAGTGGCAATAATCTCCAATGGCCTGGCAATAGTTGTGGAGCCGGGATTAACTCAGCTGACCCCAAGCTGGACGCGACCCCCCTAAATAATGGCGGCTTGACCCCGACGATTGCTTTGCTGACGGGTAGCCCGGCGATCAATACTGCTAACCCGGCCCTCTGCCCGGCCACCGACCAGCGTGGTTTTGCTCGCGTTAGTATTTGTGACATCGGCGCATTCGAGTTTGGGGCCACCAGCGGGCCAATCGGTCCTAACCGGCCTGAAAATCTGACGGCCACCACGACCAACTCCGGCTCGATTGACTTGCAATGGCTGGATAAATCGGATAACGAAACCAGCTTTTGGGTGGAGCGACGCACCGGGCTAAATGGACAATGGCAGCAACGGGCGCTGCTAAATCAAAATGTTATTACGTTTAGCGATACAGTGGGCCTGAACCCTGCTACGCTTTATTGTTATCATATTCGGGCTGGCAACAACTCCGGTTTTTCCGAGTATTCCAACGAAGCCTGTTCCGTATCAAATGGGGCCTGGTTTGTAACCAGCAGCATCGACAATGGTTCGCAAGGTGCAGGCACCCTATCGAAAGCACTTAATCAAGCGAGCAACAGTTCCACCAAGTCCGTCGTTGTGAATCTTAGTGGTCTAAATCCAACCCTGAACATAACAGGCCAATTACCGGCAATTCCATCAGACGTAACCATTTATGGTCTGTGCCAGGGGAGCGGTCCGGCGGTAAGGATTCAGGGTTCTGCCGGAGTGAATGGCTTACAACTCAACAGCAACGTAACCTTGTATGGATTAAAAATTAGTGGCTTTGCCGGGCCACAAATCAAAAATTTGGGCAATGGTAGTCATCTTGGATGTGTAAAAGCTTCCAAAATATAACATCTAGGCTAAACCCGACCCGATTTTCCACAGCTACAGCTTTGAAGCATCCTTGTCAGGAATTCTTCAAAGCTGTAGGCAAGCTAACTTTAATAACTTAGTCTCAAAAATATGCTAATCGCTAATCGCTGCTTAGGCGGGGTATAATTTTGCCTACTGCTAGTTTTATGCTATAATCCGCTTAGACACCGTAGTTTTACGTGTCCACGAGAAAACAGCGAGAAACAAAAGTTGTAAGATTTGTTTGCTGCTGGCAAGTGCTATCTTAAGCGGTTTGCAGTTCTGGTACCATTAAGGTAATTGATTTCCAGGTCCGGGCAGGCTGTAGTAGCGGTTGGTGGCGTTATGGAGAAATTCTAATGTGGAATTTACCGAACTTAGTGTTCGGCATTTTCAGCCGAGACCTGGGGATAGACCTGGGGACGGCCAATACGCTGGTTCACGTGCGTGGCAAGGGCATCGTAATTAGTGAGCCAAGCTATGTGGCAATCGACCGCCGCACAAAAGATGTCAAAGCGGTTGGGGCCGATGCAAAAGCGATGGCAGGCAAAACCCCGGCCAATATTATCGCAATCCGTCCTTTGCGGGATGGTGTGATTGCCGACTTTGATATTGTGCAGAAAATGTTGCACGAGTTCATCCGCAAAGTGCATACCCAGACCGTAATTGGCCCCCACCCTCGGATCGTCGTGGGTATCCCAAGTGGCGTAACCGAAGTCGAAAAGCGGGCCGCTCGTGAAGCCAGCCTGAACGCCGGAGCGCGGGAAGCCTATGTGGTAGAAGAACCGATGGCGGCGGCAATCGGGGCCGGACTGCCCGTCAACGAGCCTATCGGTAGTATGATCGTCGATATTGGCGGTGGTACGACCGAAGTAGCGGTTATCTCGTTGGGTGGGATCGTTATCAACCACTCGATCCGCACCGCCGGAGACGAAATCGACGAGGCGATTATCCAATACTCCCGCCGCGAGCATAACCTTTTGATCGGCGAACGGATGGCGGAAAGCGCCAAGATTGCGGCAGGCTCGGCCTTCCCGCTCGATCAAGAATTGCGCTATACCTTGCGAGGCCGCGACGTATTAACCGGGCTACCCAAGTCGGTCGAACTTAGTAGCGTCGAGTTGCGCGAAGCGATCAGTGGGCCGGTCAATTCGATTGTCGATACCATCAAGCTGGCTATCGAAGAAACTCCGCCCGAACTGGTAGCCGATATTATGGAGCGGGGGATCACACTGGCCGGTGGTGGCGCGTTGCTGCTGGGCCTAGACAAGAGGCTCCACATGGAAACCCGGATGCCGGTAATGGTAGCCGACGACCCTTTGACTTGCGTGGTACGCGGAACCGGTATTATGGTCGAAAGTTTGGAAGACGAGAAATACCGCCAGATTATCGCTGCCAGCCAGGAAGGGCGGCGGCTTAAACATAGCAGGTAATATATAAGCTATAGCTATCAGCTATTAGCCATTATAAGAATAGCTAATGGTTGATAGCTGGTAGCAAATAGCTTTTAACATGTTTAGAAGAAATTCATCCGATTTTGCCGGACGGCTAACCTTGTGTGCGATCCTAATCGCCCTGGCGCTGGTACTAATGATCTTAGACCAGGCCGGGCTTTTCCGCCCGGTAGAACAAGCTACCTCTACTTTGCTGGCCCCGGTCGAGCGGGCCACCTATCAACTCGGTACCAACCTCAGCCGCTTTGGTGATTTCCTGGGCGATAACGAAAAATTGCGGGCCGAAAATGCCCAACTTCGCAAAGACCTCCAATCCGCGCTTGGCGAACAGGGTAAGGTGGCTGAATTAGCCAACCGAGTCGATGAGTTGGAAAAACAACTTCAGTTCCGGCAAAATCCCGAAAACCGTAAATATAACGTGGTGGATGCCGATGTGGTAAACCGTATTTCGGACGGGGTTAGCCAGGGTGTCCTTATCAACAAAGGCAGTAGCGATGGGCTGGCGGTTGGAATGGCAGTGGTCGATGTATCCGGCTATCTGGTCGGGCGCGTGGTCAAGGTCGAGGGCAAACGAAGTACGGCCCTTCTAATTAGCGACAACAACGTAGGGGTGAATGTGGTCATCCGGCGTTATGGCCCGGATGGTAAACCGATCATCATTCAACCGCCGGTGGATGGAACCGCGACCGGGCAGTATCAGCTACGTACCGAAGAAAAGATCAAGATCAGCCATCTCAAACCTGAAGCCGATATCAAAGAGGACGACTGGGTTTTTACCAATGGGATCGGGACTACCTTCCCGCCCAATTTGCTACTGGGTAAAATCGGGCGGGTCATCAGTCAAGACGGACAGCCCGAAAAAGAAGCCGTTGTCAGACCGATTGCCGACCTCGAACACCTCCAGCAAGTGCTGGTCGTGACAGGACGCAAGGACGAGGGATGAGAGGAGGGATGAGGGATGAAGGATGAGGGATGAAAAGGACTTACGATTTACGATTTACGATTTACGATTGTAGATACAGACTTTCCACAACTAGGATTTCTCTGCATTCTGCATTTTTCATCCCTCATCCTTCATCCCTCATCCCTCAAACATGGGGGTAAAAACCGTTAATCCGTATGTTGCCGGGCTGTTGCTTTTGGTAGCGGCCATGATCCAGACCCAATTCTTACCGGGCTTGTTGCCGGGGGTCGATCAGTTCGTACCCGATCTGGTGCTACTGGTCGTCGTATCGTGGGCGCTATTACTCGATTGGCGGGCCGCTTTGCCAACCGCTTTTGGGGCCGGGTTGCTGCTCGATTTGTTCAACCCATCTTTTTATCCTATCGGGCTAAACGCGCTACTCTTTACCGTGATTGCGTTGGTCGTCAGCCTAATTGGGCAAGACCCCTTTCGGAGCGGCGTAATTCGTTCCATACCGGTGGCATTATTGGCAGCATTGGCCTACCGGGTGGCCCGCTTGCTTGCCGAGTGGTTATTAAGCTATAATAATCTACAACTTACCATTTTTGTACAGGTAATCTTGCCGGTCGTGATAATAGATGCTGCTTTAATGGTGCTGGTGTTCGCCTTTGTACGGGCCGTTAGCCGTATCCGAACACCCAGAGGATGAAGGGTTGGGAATGCAGAAGTCAGAACGCCGAATACAGAATAGTAAAGGCGTTTTACAAACCAGTAAGTGTGGGGAAGGTCCGACCTGGAATTTAATTTTACACGCTCAATTCTTACACCGTGAGGTTCGATGGTACTAAAATTAGACGAAGGCAAAATAGCCCAGGATGACATTGATGGTTCTCAGTTAGTTCCGACTGACCGGGGCGGTGGGTCGCGCACTTTCAGCCGCCTGAATTTCCTGCGGGTTGGAATGGTTGGCGGTCTAACCTTGTTGGGCTGGCGGTTGTGGGATATGCAAAAGCCGTTGCAAGAGAACTTTTCGGGCGAGGCTATTCGTAAACCCGCCCTACCCGACACTCGCTATATCACGGCCAAAGCGCCGCGCGGCCTGATCTACGACCGCAGCGGTAAACAAAAGTTGGTTAACAACACGCCAAATTATTCGGTGACGATCACAGCTAACTATCTCCCCAACAGTAATAACGGCAAAACTAAAGAAGAGAAAAAGGCCATCGCCCAACAACGTCAGGCGGTTTATGACAACCTGGCCCACTTTCTCGGTATGGGTTATTATATCGGTCTGATCCCGGAGCAGGTCAACGGCATCAAAAAGAAAGATGTCTTTACCAATCCGGCCCGCAACGCGATCCTTAACGAGTTGGAGATTATCACCGGCAAATCCGCCCGCGACTGGGATAAAGAACTAACCAACCTGGAAGCTCAAAAACGCGACAAAAGCTTCTACCCTGTCAATGAAAAAGAGCTAATCCCAATCGAGCAATTCGACCGCTATGTTTATCTGCGTGATAAATTCGATACGGGTGTCCTATTTTTGAGCGAGGGCGAGAGAAAGATGCTGGAAGCGCGTCTTTTCACCCCCGAATATCAACCAGTCGAAGTCTGGTCTAATCTGTCCCGCGAAGATGCTATGCTGCTCGACGAAAAGCGGCTAGACTTTCCGGGGGTAGGCATTCAGACCAGCTATCAGCGCGAATATGCCGATGCTCGGCTTTATGCCCATATCCTGGGCTATACCGGGCGCTTCCCTGATCAGGATCAGCTTGAAAAGGCTAACAAACAAGCCTATGGTGATAACTCTCTTTCGGGCGACCCGGACGATCCCAGCGCAAAAATCAAGGTCTATGAAATTGACGACAAGATTGGCCTGACCGGTGTAGAAGCCTCGATGGAGCCGTTCTTGCGCGGACGCAAGGGGGCCAAAGAAGTAGTCGTCAGTAGTACAGGCCATATTATCGAGACCGTCAAGGTCGGCAAGCCGCCCCAACCGGGCAACAGTATTGTGCTGACTATCGATATGGCTTTGCAAAAACAGGTCGCCGACTCGCTCGAAAAATGGATCGGCGAGGCCAACAAGACCAAACCGGCCAAAGTCCGTGAGGGGGCGGCGGTTGTCACCGATGTAAATACTGGCGAAGTGCTGGCGATGGTGGCCTTCCCGTTCTATAATAACAACCTTTACAGCAAACCGGGCAACAAGTGGACTGATGCCGAAGTTGCCGAAATGCTGGATGATGTAAAAGCGGTGCAAGTCAACCGGGCGATTGACGGACGCTATGCGCCCGGTTCGACTTTCAAGTTGATTACGGCGGCGGCGGTACTCAACGAAAAGAAATTTTCCCGCTTTACCCCGATCTTTTGCAATAAAGCGATCAACATTCCAACCACCCAAAACCCGACTCCCTCCCAACGGTTTCGCTGCTGGGATAAACACGGTACAGTTGATTTGATGGGGGCTATCGAGCAAAGCTGCGACGTTTACTTTTATAATGCGGCAGTGCCGGACGAGACCAGTCCTTTTTATGGACGTAGCCGCTATTATCTGGACAACAGCACTCAGCCGAATTATTTTCAAGGACTGGGGATCAACTTGCTCAACGGCTATATGGCCCTCTTTAACCTGGGCCAGAAGAGCGGCCTGGAGATTTTAAGCGAATACCGAGGGACGCTTCCCGGCCCCCACACCAAACTCTGGTCTATCGGTGAGACGATGACCACCGCTATTGGGCAGGGCGATCTGGAAATGACCCCTTTGCAGATGAACATGGTGACGGCGGCTTTTGCGACCGGCGGTAAGCTTTACCAGCCTCGGATCGTCCGGCAAATCAAAGACCCGGACGGCAAAGTAATAGTCGATTTCGAGCCAAAGCTGATCCGGGATGTGACAAAAACCCCGGTCAAGTGGAGCGTTCCCGACCCTAACGACAACGATAAGCCAAAACCGCAGGACTTTGTGCTGACCCCTGGCGTGATCCAGGCCGTCCGGGAAGGGATGCTGGCCGTTACAGGCGTGCGTGGAACTGCTAACCGAACGATGTACAACCAGACCGGTCGTTTGAAAGTGGGGGGCAAGACCGGGACTGCCGAATACGGTGAGGCGATCAGTAAGGACAAAGACGGCAACGATGTAAGAGCGACCCGCGCCTGGTTTACCGCCTTTGCCCCCTATGACAAGCCCGAAATCGCAGTAACAGTCATGATTACAGCAGGTGACAACGTGATCGAAGGTTCGACCTTTGCCGTACCCGCCGTCAAAGAAATTCTAGAATATAAGTTTGCCGATCTGGTCAAGCAAAAAGCGTGATAGGGAAATGCAGAAGTCAGAATGCACAATAGAGAATAAGGCATTAGTAGAATGGTTTGGCTAATTTCTAATCTCTGACATCTAATATCTAGTATCTGATCACTTAACAGCACTCAACCCAAAAAATGAGTATAACCGGCAAGAAAATTGAAGGTGTGACGATCAAGGGGGCGGCAGGTGGCTTGCTGATCCGTTTGCGTGAGGACACGCCCGGCTCTTTTGCCGACTTGCTGGTTGATCTGGACGAGCGGCTACACGCGGCGGACAAGTTCTTTCGGCAGGGGCGGGCTTCGGTTGAACTTGGTGGGCGAGAATTGGAAGCCGCCGACCTGGAAGACTTGCAAACGACCCTGGCCCGCTATGAGATAACCTTAGAAGCGATTATTTCGGGGGCGAACACAACCCGCAGTCTGGCAAAACAGGCCGGTATTACTTATAAGATGCCGTCTGCCCAAAACACCCGACCACCCCGGCCAGAAGACACGACCGTCGATAAGGCCGAAGCCGGGCGAAGTGGTCCGCCCTTCGATACGGCGGAAGCCCTCTTTATCCGGCGCACTTTGCGAAGCGGGCAAGTGGTCCGCCATCACGCCGATGTGATCGTGTTGGGCGATGTAAACCCCGGTGCGGAGATCGTGGCGGGTGGTAGCGTGATTGTGTGGGGAATTGTACGGGGCCGTATCCAGGCCGGTATTGCCGGGTCAGGGGCGATTATTTGCGCCCTTAGCTTGCGCCCGACCCAGTTAAGGATCGGAGCGGTGGTAGCAGTTAGTGGCCCCGAAGCTCTCAACGAGCCTGAACTTGGCCCCGAAATGGCAACTATCCAGGACGGTGAAATTATAGTCGAGGGCTGGACTCCTCGGCGCGTCAGGTAATACGGGGATGCAATTTAACTACAGCTAAACATCTAGGCAAGTTGAACCAATACGAGGCTGAAAAGGATTTACTCAGCCCTTCTAAGATAAAGGTGGGACGCAATGGCGGGGAGAGTGGTAACAATAACCAGCGGCAAGGGTGGGGTAGGAAAAACTACCACGACCGCCAATCTGGGGACGGCTCTGGCGATTTTAGGTAAGAAAGTGGCAGTGGTGGATGCCGATATTGGGCTGCGTAATTTGGATGTCGTGCTGGGACTGGAAAATCGGATCGTCTATGATCTGGTGGACGTGGTGGAGGGTCGCGCCCGTTTACGGCAAGCCCTTATCAAGGATAAGCGTTACCCCGATTTGTGTTTGCTGCCTGCCGCCCAGACCCGCGACAAAAACGCGGTCAGTCCAGCGCAGATGGCCGAACTAACCCGCCAATTGGCCCAAGATTTCGATTTTGTAATAGTCGATTCGCCTGCCGGGATCGAGCAAGGGTTTCGCAACGCTATCGCCGGAGCCGATCTAGTTTTGATTGTGACTACCCCGGAAGTCTCGGCAGTACGCGATGCCGACCGCATTATTGGGCTAGTCGAAGCAGCAGAATTACCGACCCCTCAGCTTATCCTCAACCGCATCAAACCTGCGATGGTACGCCGGGGCGACATGATGAGCATGGAAGACGTAAAGGACATTTTGGCTATCGATATTATCGGGATCGTACCCGAAGACGAGTCGGTAGTGATTTCGACCAACCGGGGCGAAGCAGTCGTTTTCGACGGGTACTCGCGGGCCGGGACTGCTTTCAACAATATTGCTCGTCGGTTGCTGGGTGAAAGAGTGCCGCTTCAGGTGCTGGACGAACCGCCCGCCCCCAAACAAAGCCTGATGGCCCGGCTATTTGGCAAGAAATAGCCCGGCCCTGCTCTCAGCCTCTACAATTCAAAGAAGTCTAGTGGGAATGCCATTCCTGTAGTGCTAATAAAGAAGTTATAGCCAAATGCCGAGCTATTGACCCTCAAATAATTCTTTAGCTCAATTGCTTTGCACCCTGCTATAAATACCAGGGTCGATTAGAATAGGGACTGGTAATATGTTGTTGCCCATTTTGGGATAGGCTTTTGCAACGGTAGACCGAAACGAACCCAGGAGGAAACGAAGATGACGGCAAGCGTAATCGAGAGTGGAGTGATCGAAGCCCGCAATTATATCAACGGGCAGTGGGTCGCGGCGGAAAACGGCGCGACTTTTGAGAGTTATAACCCGGCGAACGGCAAATTGTTGGGTCGGCTGGCGAAAAGCAGCGCCAACGACGCAAACGCGGCAGTGGCAGCAGCACGGGCGGCTTACGACAAGTGGCGTAAATACCCGGCCCCCCGGCGGGGTGAAATACTTTACAAAGTTGGGGCCTTGCTTGCCGAACGCAAAGAACAGATCGCCCGCCTGATGACCCAAGAAATGGGCAAGGTGCTGGCCGAAGCACGCGGCGATGTCCAGGAAGGCATCGACATGGCCTATTACATGGCGGGCGAAGGACGGCGACAGTTCGGGATGACTGCACCAAGCGAAATGTTCGACAAATTCCAGATGGCGGTGCGCGACCCGGTGGGAGTGGTGGCGGCTATCACGCCCTGGAATTTCCCGATGGCGATCCCGACCTGGAAGATTATGCCTGCGCTGGTCTGCGGCAATACGGTCGTTTTTAAACCAGCCAGCGATACGCCGCTGGTGGCGGTCGAATTGGTCAAGATTTTCGAGGAAGCCGGACTGCCGCCCGGTGTACTAAATCTGGTGCTGGGCAGTGGCGGCGTAGCGGGACAGGCGCTTTTGCGTAACCCGGATGTCAATATTTACACCTTTACCGGCTCGACCGAATCGGGCAAGCACGTCCTGACCGAGACCGCCAGTGGCCTCAAGCGGGTCTCGCTCGAACTGGGCGGCAAGAACGCCATCATGGTGATGGAGGATGCCGATTTAGACCTGGCGGTCGATGGCATCATCTGGAGCGCCTTCGGGACGACCGGGCAGCGTTGTACTGCCGCCAGCCGAATTATCGCTCACCGCGCTATCGAGCGCGACCTGACCGATAAACTGGTCGCCCGGATCGAAAAGCTGCGACTGGGCGACGGTCTCGAACCGACCACCGATGTTGGGCCGGTTATCAATCGCAAACAGCGCGATGCCATCCACGACTATACTGTGATAGGCCAACAGGAAGGCGCAAACTTGCTGACCGGCGGCAAAGTGGCGGAGGAAGGTGAACTGACCCTCGGTGCGTTCTATCGCCCAACCCTCTTTAACCAGGTGCGGCCCGCTATGCGGATCGCTCAGGAAGAGATTTTCGGCCCGACAACCGTTATGATCGGGGTGGACAGCCTGGAAGAAGCGATCAAAGTCAACAACGGGGTCAAGTACGGGCTATCGGCCTCGCTCTACACTCAGGATGTAAACCGGGCGTTTTTGGCAATGCGTGAGGTCTCGACCGGCATTCTGTATATCAATGCCGGGACGATTGGAGCCGAGGTTCATCTGCCTTTTGGCGGTACACGCCAGACCGGGAACGGCCACCGCGAAGCAGCCTGGGCCGCTATCGACTTCTTTACCGAATGGAAGTCGATCTATGTCGATTTTAGCGGCAAGCTCCAACGCGCTCAAATTGATATGGAATAAGCGCCGGACGGAGCCATAACTAAGAAGGGATGAGGGATGAGGGATGAGGGATGAAAGGGGACTGAGGGATGAGGACTTAGTAGCTCGATTGTAAGACCTTGCTCCGCCACGGGATGTCCCCTTCATCCCTCATCCCTTGTTCGACCTTGCTCCGCCAAGGGATTTCTCTAACAGGTTCTGAGTGAAGAAACACTTGCTCAACAAACGTTAAGCTTAAGAGAAGGATTGCGGCGTTGCTCCACCATTTGCCAAAGTGTGTTATAATGATTGTGATATTTAGAACTTTCTAAACAAGTCGAATATCAGAATATTAAAATAGTACCGTAAAACTAACGTAAATGGTACTAAATTGTAGCCTAAATATTTGACGCGGTAAGAAGTCAGGATTACAATTGACTTTATGATAGTTAGACTTTGGACTACAACGTTGTTACAACGCCAGAGCCTCAAAGTTGCTCAGACGGTTGCAAATTTCCAGTCGAGCCTAACCTCGGCAATGAGTTAGTGTATCCCCTCCCGGCGCGGCCAGGACAGGGTAGGTGGCGCTTGTGTGCGCTAAATTATAAGAAGGTGGTGATTGTTACATGGCTGGGTTGCTAAATAGCATCACAGGCCCCGCTGATGTCAAAAAGCTGAGCCTGGAAGAGTTGAAAGAGTTAGCGGCAGATATGCGCCAAACTCTACAGGAAACTGTCTCGCAGACGGGCGGCCATTTCGCCAGTAATCTCGGTACGGTCGAACTTACTATAGCTTTACATTACGTTTTCAATAGCCCTGTAGATAAACTGGTTTGGGATGTCGGACATCAGGCTTATCCACACAAGTTACTCACCGGGCGAGTTGACCGCTTCAACACAATCCGCCAGTACGACGGTCTATGTGGTTTCCTGGAGCGCAGCGAGAGTGTTCATGATGCTTTTGGAGCCGGTCATGCCAGCACTTCGATTTCGGCAGCATTGGGCATGGCGATTGGGCGCGACCTCAAGGGAGATGATTTTGACGTAGTAGCGGTTATCGGCGACGGCGCATTGACCGGCGGCATGGCGCTGGAAGCCCTGAACAATGCCGGTAGTTTGAAAACGCCTTTTATTGTCGTTTTGAACGACAACGAAATGAGCATTTCCAAAAACGTCGGAGCGCTCTCGAAATATCTTGACCGGGTGCGGGCCGATAAACATTATCTGCGGGCGAAAGACGAATTTGAGCATGCGATGGGCAAGCTGCCTTTGGGCGGCGAAATGCTCAGTTTTGCCAAGCGGGTCAAGAAGAGCGTTAAAGACATGGTAATCCCCAGCACGATCTGGGAAGAACTCGGCTTTATCGGGCTAGGGCCAGTCGATGGTCACGACATTGCGACCCTGATCGAGACCTTTGAACTCGCCAAACGAGCCGATTTGCCAGTCTTTATCCACGCGATCACGGTCAAAGGCAAAGGCTACCCTTCGGCAGAAGAAAGCGTCCAGGGCCGGATCGATGCCCACTTCCCCTTCTCGAACAAACTGGCAAAAGAAGCCAGCTTTAAGGGGCCGAAGTATCAGGACGTATTTGCTGGAACGCTGAGCAAACTGGCCGAGAAGGACAAGAAAATCGTTGCGATTACCGCCGCGATGCGCGAAGGAACCGGGCTGGTGAAATTCTCCCAGCAATTCCCGGATCGCTTTTATGATGTCGGGATCGCCGAGCAACACGCCGTAACGTTTGCGGCAGGGTTGGCTACCGAAGGCTTTAAGCCGGTCGCGGCGATTTACAGCACCTTCTTGCAACGGGCTTACGATCAGGTCTTACACGACGTTTGCCTCCAGAATTTGCCGGTAATCTTTGCGATGGATCGGGCCGGGATCGTCGGGGACGACGGCAAAACCCACCAGGGTATGTTCGACATCAGCTACCTGCGCTGCATCCCGAACCTGGTACTGATGGCTCCCAAAGACGAGAACGAACTACAGCACATGGTCTACACTGCCACCCAGTACAAGGGGCCGATTGCACTCCGCTACCCTAGAGGTAACGGCTACGGTGTGCCTATGGATACCGAATTCAAGGCCCTGCCGATTGGCAAAGGCGAGACGCTGCGCGAGGGTAAAGACCTGGCGCTGGTCGCCCTGGGTAGCGAAGTCTATCCTGCCATGCAAGCGGCGGAAATTCTAGCCCAACACGGGATCGAAGCGGCGGTCATCAATGCCCGCTTTGTCAAGCCGTTGGACGAAGAATTGTTGATCGAAGCGGCCCACAAATACCGGCGGATCGTAACGGTCGAAGAAGCGGCCCTGGCGGGTGGCTTTGGTAGCGCCGTAATGGAACTGTACGAAATGGAGGGACTCAACGAGGTGGAAGTCCATCGGGTTGGGGTACACGACCATTTCGTGTCGCACGGTAGCCAGACTTTTATGCGCGAGTTAAACCAACTGGACGCTAACGGGATCGTCAAGCAGGTTGAAAGCTGGTTCCCCGAACTGGCCTTGACCCGCAAATCGACCGAAGCTGTCCGAGGCAGCTAATAGAATTTACGATTTACGATTGAATTACGAAAATGCTTAGTCTGGTAATAACTGGATAAACGTGTAAATAGGTAATTCAATCGTAAATCGTATGCAACTATTCAGCCCGGTTGATTGTGGGAGGGATTTCTAATCCCGATTAGGTTCTTATCGGGATTAGAAATCCCTCCCACACCTGAATTGTTACAATCGTAAATCCCCATGATTGCTCATACAAACGAAAACAACAATATCGGGCAAGCCGCCCAGACCAGCGAACGCAAGGTAGATCATTTGCGGATTTGCCTTAACGAGGACGTGCAGGCCAAAGGTATCACGGTCGGTCTGGAAAACTACCGATTTATACATCAGGCGCTGCCCGAAATCGATCTGGCCGAAGTAGATTTAAGCCAACGTTTGTTTGGCAAAACGGTCAAGGCTCCGATTATCATTAGCTCCATGACCGGCGGGGCGGAATGGTCAGCTCGGATTAACCGCAATCTGGCCCTGGCAGCCCAGGAATGGGGTATTGCAATGGGGGTCGGGTCGCAACGCGCTGCCGTCGAAAACGACGAACTGGTTTACAGCTATGCGGTGCGACAATATGCGCCAAACGTGCCGCTATTCGCCAATTTGGGGGCGGTTCAGCTTAACTACGGTTACGGGGTCGAACAATGCCGTCGGGCCATCAATATGCTCGAAGCGGATGCCCTCATTTTGCATCTAAACGTCTTGCAAGAAGCGGTTCAGCCCAACGGTAACACCAATTTCAAAGGCTTGTTAGCAAAAATTGCCGAAGTATGCGCCGCGCTTGACCGCGATGGCGTGCCGGTCATCGCCAAAGAAGTCGGCAATGGTCTTTCGTATGACGTAGCGCTACGGCTGAAGGCGGCAGGCGTGCGCGGTTTGGACGTAGGCGGTAGCGGTGGAACCAGTTGGAGCCAGGTCGAGAGCTATCGGATCAAACGACCAGTCGAGCAACAGGCGGCCACCGCTTTTGCCGATTGGGGCATCGCAACCGCTCAATCGATCCAGTGGGCGCGGCAGGCCAACCCAGATGGGCTGGTAATCGGAAGTGGCGGCTTGCGAAGCGGGGTTGATGTCGCCAAAGCGATTGCCCTCGGCGCAGATGCCGCCGGGCTGGCCCTACCCTTCCTCAAAGCCGCCGAAGAATCAGCGGAAGCGGTCAGCGCCGTCATCGAGCAACTGACCCGCGAACTACGCATTACTATGTTTTGCATCGGAGCCGAAAACCTCAACGCCCTCCAAGCCACCCCTCACATCGTCCAAATCTAAAAACCACCACGTTTAAATTAATAGGGATAGACAGGATTTACAGGATAAGATTGATTTTCCTGATGAACTGATTTTTGCAGTGGTACATCTGCGCCCCGTGCATAGGTTCTTCTTCGGATTTTTACTATTGCAAGCGGTGGTAAACTTAAAGTAGGAACGCTTGTTCAGCCGGGCCGCCCGGACTATTTAGCTTCGATTTAAGAAAGGAATTTGTATATGTAAGACACCGGCCCAGGCCGGAGAAGGAGGTCAAAGATGTCCTCTAAGAATTTAGTGATAACGGTATCCCGCGAACACGGTAGCGGCGGACGGCAAATCGCCCAGGAAGTCGCCCGCAAACTGAGATTGCCCTATGTCGATAGTCAGATTATCCGACTGGCAACCCAGCAACTCGGTATCCCTGCCGAAGAATTGGCCGATTTCGACGAAAAGGTACTGCCTCAACTGGATGAGATCAGCAAACTGGTTAGCCAGGTCCGCATTGGCGAACACGATCTAGCCCTCAGCGAGGTTCTTGCACCAGAGCGCAACGCCTTCGGTATCCCCAAACAACGCATAGCGACCGGCACGGCTGTGATCCAGGCCGACCCTGGTCTGGAACGCAAAGCCGCCATCCACAAAGGCTATCACGATCTGGTTGCGGCCCTGATCCGGGACGTAGCGGCCCGTGGAGGGGCGGTAATCCTGGGGCGGGGCGCTCAATTTGTCCTCAAGAACCGAACCCCCACCGCCCATATTCATGTCTTTGCGCCGCTTGCCAACCGGGTACAAAGGCTGATCCAACTCCAAAATATTTCCCACGCCGAAGCCGAACGACAAATCCACGAAAGCGACGAACAACGGGCGGGTTACGTCCGGCGTTACTATCAGGCCGATTGGCGCGACGCTTCCCACTATCACCTCGTTCTGAATACGGCCCATCTGCCGCTTCCAACTGCCGTCGCGACTGTCGTCCAACTCGGTCAGAGCCTGATCTCCTACCGCCCCGATCAGGCCCAAGTTCACGCCAGCTACGACCGGGTCGATCAGGAGAGTTATAGCCTCAAAGAAGCCGCCGAGCTACTCTGGATCAGCCCCGACGTATTGCGACAAGCGGTCTACCGAGGCCAACTCAAAGTCTCGGTAATCGACCACAAAGTCAGCCGCATCAGCCGCAGCGCCCTCCTTGACTGGCTACATAAGAGGGATGAAGGATGAGGGATGAAGGGATGAAGGGAATTTACGATTTACCCCCAGAAGGGGCGAGGCCGCGATTTGCGATTTGCGATTTACGATTTACGATTTACGATTGTAGGATGCGCGATTGCAAGATGCGCGATCAACTGATTAACATTCTGCCTTCTGCATTCTGACTTCTGCATTCCCTCATCCCTCATCCCTTCTTCAAGAGCAGGTACTCGGCTCGTTGACCTGCATCGAGCCATTCGCCGCTATCGAGTAACTGGCGAGCGAGTTGAGCTTCTTCGGGGACGCGCAGGTCGGCAAAGACGTACTGCGCGTCACGGGCCGGGTGACGCGAGTAGAGCGGTCGGTCGGCAAAATACCACAGGCCACGCCGAGGGGTCAGGTAGACCGCCCAGACGTTGCTGACTGCGACCGGCGCATCGTCCGGCACAATCTTCAAGAGCGTTTTGCCTTCCTCCCACCGGGCGCTCTCCTTTGCCCGCAAGATTGGCCCCCAACCGTGCCTGACCTTTGGCACACCCGACTCGTCATCGTAATTTGCCAGGTTCAAACCGATATTAAGGGTTAAAGTCAGGGCCAACGTCAGGCCGACCAAACCAACGGTCAGCTTTTTGAACTGAGGCAACCATTTGGGAGGCTGGGTACGCAACCGAACGACCGCAAAAAGCGTAGCGATCAAAAGCCAGGGCATTACGGACGACTGGTAGTGATAATCAAAGGGGTTCCATTGGAGGCGACGCTTTTCGTTTGCCAGCAAGTTCAGGCCGACCGGCGGCAAGGCCAGCAGAAGCAAGCGCGGGCTGAACAACGGCAAAAAAGCGAAGGGCAACAGTAGTAAGGGAATGTAAAGCAGCTTGCCAAGCAAAACCGACCCGGTCGGGAAAAGCTGTTGCCAGCCCTGGGCCGGATTGGTAAAGAGGGTCGTGACTGCCGCCAGAGGCGACCCGCCCGCGAAAGTCGAACCGAGTGCGTAGCCGTTGCCGCCCGTCGCGAGTTGGATCACCAGCAAAGCCGCCCCTAGCCAGCCCAACCCCAACCCGACTGGCCCCCAGATGTAGTGCCAGCCAAAGCCCGCTTGTCTTTGCCGCCCTTCCAGCCAGCCGTACAGCCCCAACATTGCCAGCACCAGCCCATTTTCAGGACGGCAAGCGAGGGCCAGCACTGCCGCCAGCCCAAACCAGCCCAACTGCCCCTTTTGCCAGAAGTAGAAGGCGAATAGCAAAAAAGCCCCCGCCATCGGACGTTCGCGTAGCTCGTACAGGTTGCCATTCTCGACAGCAGGCAAAAGCAAATAGAGGATAGCAAAAGCGACCCCGGCCCAACCATTTTGCAAGCGGTCACGAGCCAGCCAGTAGATCGGCAAGGCCCCGGCAGCCACTACCACTGTCTCGACTACTACCAAAGTCAAGGCCGAAGGAACCAGCATATAAAAAGGGGTCATCAGAGCGTAGATTAAAATGACATCGGTTCCGAGCAACGACTGGCTAAAATCGGTCGCCGACACCTCCAAAAAGCGGCCCTGGCTGGTATTCCAGATCGCCTGTTGATAGAAGGCCATATCAAAACCGTTCATGAAGTGGGAGAGACGTAGCGCGTGCAAAAGGCTGATTGCCAGGATATAAACAAAAATAGCCAACCCTAAAAATAGGGCTGGCCTGGATAAAACAAACTGGAAAAAACCTAGATTTTTTCCAGTTTGTAGCGTTTTAGAGTGGGTTAGACGCTCCCTTTTCAATGAAATGAGAATACCTGATTAGACATTGGCGGTGAAAACTAGCAAAATTTGCTCGTCAGCCCCGGCTGTCACGCCTAATCCGCCCTGCGCCAAACTACCCGGCAATAACATTACCACCGCGATGTCGGGCGATTTTAGATAGCCAGAGACCCAACCGCCCAGGCTGGTAATCGCCTGCAACTGGGTTGCGTCCCCAAATAAAGAAGTATAGTCAGACCAGCCCGCTTTGGTGAATTCAGTCTCGTAATAGCTTTTGACTTTGTCGCTGGTTCCACTGACTATATAAGCATCAACTTTAGCATTTTTGACCGTGCTGCTATCGATGGACGATGCAAACTGACTTTTCAAGGCCGCTGGAAGTTCAGCCGACCGCGCCCCCGGATAGACTGGGGGTTTATTTCCGCCTACGGTCGTACTACCCGCAGTTACACCCGCCCTGGTAGTCGCCGCCGCCCTGGTGGTGGTAGCCGCCGAAGTACGGGTTCCTAACGCCGCGCTCGTAGTCGAAGCCGCGCTGGTGGTAGCTACCGCACTGGTAGTTGTTACCCCGCTAACATTAGAGCCATTGGTCACGCTGGCGACCGGGGTAGAAACGGCCTGCTTGTTGGTATCCGAGTTCTTGTTACCACCCAGCACCAGCACCGCCACGATTATCACGGCCAGCACCGCTACCAGACCGACACCACCCAAAATCAAAGGGGTGGAATTGGATTTCTTGGGCGGGGTGGGCGGTGGGCCACCCTGATAACCACCGTACTGGGCCTGGGGTGGCCCGTAATTTGGTTGGGGTGGCTGCCCGTAATCGGGCTGAGACGGCTGTCCATACCCCGGTTGGGGTTGTCCATAACCGGGCTGAGGCGGTTGTCCATACCCCGGTTGGGGTTGTCCGTAGCCGGGCTGAGGCGGTTGTCCATACCCCGGTTGAGGCGGTTGTCCGTAAGGGCCGTTACCACCGGCAGGCGGTGGATAGCCTCCCTGACCTTGATTAGAGTTATCCGAAGGTGGATAATTACCGTAATTATTGCTCACAAATTACTCCTCTCTACCGAGTTGAAGGAAGTACAAACCGAGGTCTAACTCAACCGGTTAGATTATCCTGATTGGCTGAATACCCGTCGGAGCGCTTAGAAGCACTCTGGCGCTATTTAATATTCTGAAGCTTAACCAACATTATCAATACATCGCCAGGTTTGGATTTCAGGCCAAGCTCACTATTAGCCGTTGTCGATGTTTTTTCGCTCAAAGTTGAGGCAATTACAAAATGAAAAGGAGCGTCCTTCTTGCTATAAACCGACACTTTGATACCGTTTCCAAAGCTGCGAAGCAACCCGGACAACTGCCCACCTTGCACCGGGGCGATAGCACCAGCCTCGTAACCCTTCTCCTTCATCGAACTGGCATAAAATGCCTGTACTTTGCCAAGATCGTCGTGAGCCAATCCTAGCTCAATTTCGGCCTTGAGATTGAGCGGCTTGAGGTCGGTTTTTAGCTGATTGGTGAAGCTGTCCGGCACTTTTACATAACCAGCCCCTGGATAGGCCGCCAAATCGCCCAGACCACTGGCGCTGCTCACGGAAACATAGAAAACTAACCCGGCCCCAACGACTACCAGCAAGGCTATCAGGCCCACTACCGCAAAAAAGATGCGACCGCTAAGATCAGGCTTTTTAACCTCATCCTGTTCGCCACCCTCGGCAGAGGTAGCCGGAAAATTAGCCGGATCGGGTGGCGGCATCGTACTGACTTGATTGGACTCGGAAGTAGAATTAGACATAGAATAACTCCTTGTAGAATAAAAGTGTGACGTTAGAATGACAGTAGTTAGTTTGAGAAAGCGCTCAGATCATAAAATATTTTAGCCGACCTCTATAGCAATTGGCTGATGCCTTTGTAAAGTGCTGTAAGCCTTACTTCGGTGTGACGGTCTGGGCTGGAACACCAGTTGCACCCTGAACCGTCATCACTACGCTGTAACCCTTTGGGACGGTTGGATTTTCGCCCGACCGAAAACGATCTACCGGGTTATTGGTAGTATCGGGAGATACTATAATTACACCAAAGACGTGTTTTTTGTTAACGTCGCCCCCAACGAATTTTTCAAAAGCGTCAACCGCGCCTTTGCTACCCAATTCAGCATTATTGATGATATTGGAGGTGACATTGTTCCAGCCACGCTTGCCCATCTCATCTCGGTAAAATTGCTGCACCCCGGCAGGTTTTTCGGTCACATAGACCTTGAGTTCCTGGTTGACCAGACTTTTGTCATTGAGCGAAAGCACCTTACTACGGAAATCTGCGTCGTTGGCGATCTCGGATTTTTCGATTAACCCGGCAGGGGCAGTGGGGGCGCTAAAATCGTTAGCGTTAGGCGCTTCACTTCCACAACTAGCCAGCAAAAGTCCCATTAGTAAAAAACAAACTGCCAGGGCCAGTCGAGACGCACCGCGCTGCCCTCCCTTAATTAAAACACCCATCAGTACGAGTAAACCTTCCTCCCCTAATCTGCACCGCCCAGTCGTCCGGCCTGATTACATCAGCATAACCATACGCGCCCGTAACCTGACGGGCGCAAGTTTGTGTCTTCACGATTATAACATAATTGTGCGAACTTACCAGTCCTGTATTAAGAATCAGGAGTATTATACTGGGGTAATTTCTGTGCAACACGAGGGTAAAAGTAGGTAAATTGGCCTAAGTCTGGTAGTTATCTGGTACAGTGACAGGAAAGTGGGCAAGCTTATAATAAGCTGTCTCTTACATTTAGCTTTATAAGACAAAATAGGAGGATAAGCCGATGGCACGTATCGAAGGGGTAGACCCCACCAAAGTTCAAGAGCAGTATATCCGGCAGGTCTTCGAGGCTCAGACCAAAAAATGGGGAGCGCCTTTGCTCAACCATTTGGTCTATGCCCGGCGACCCACCATCTTCCGAGGAGTGCGCGGGATGTGGACGGGGATCGATGCTTCCGGGTTGATCGACCCAAAGCTACAAAGCCTCATCAACCGGCGGGTGGCCGCGATCAACAGTTGTGAGTTCTGACAGGACATCAACGCTGCCGTGAGTAGCGAACTGGGTGTCTCGGACGCGAAAATCCTGGCGCTGGCTGAATACGCCACCAGCCCGCTTTATGATGAAGTCGAACGGGTGAGCCTCGAATACGCCGAGTGCATGACGATCACCGGTCGCGAAGTAAGCGACGAGCTTTTCGAGCGGTTGCGCCATTTCTACAACGAGGATGAGTTGGTCGAACTGACCGAAGTGATAGCTTGGGAGAACGCTTCCAGCAAGTTCAACCGCGCTCTACGCATCCCTTCGCAAGGTTTGTGGAAACGGAAGTAGTACTGCCGCTTTATAACTTTGCTTTTAGCCTCACTCAGCCTGTGCCGTCCGTATCTCCTTGCGCTGGGTCAGGAGGCGGTCGAGACGGGCTTCGATCAGGTCAAGCCAGTGCAAATCGGCTTCCAGATGCAGGATAGCCCCCTCGATTAACAAAACACGGATTTCGCTCGACTCCTGATCCTGGGACGAACGCGGGTCGGCTTCACCAGGGGCTATCACCAACGAGAGGTGCAGGCGTATCCGGCGCAAATCGCCCAGGTCTTGCCGGAACTGTTGGCGGTGTTGCTCGATCATGGTTCGGCTGCCGGCTCCGTCGGTCTGGCTGCCGATGACCAGGGCGTGTACCATCAGCTTGATAAAAAACTCGCTATGTACTGGCTCAACCGTATTCTCGACCGGCAGCGCCAACCAGGTCATCAGGTGTTGCTGGCCTGCTTCGGTCAGACTAAAAACTTTTTTGGCAGGCGAATTCTTCTGCTCGACTGTTTCGCTACTAACCAACCCTTCGGTGGTCAAGCGGGCCAGGGTCGTGTAAATCTGCCCGGCGTTAAGCAGCCGCATCTGGCTAAAATTGATCTCAAAGCTGTGCTTCAAGTCGTATCCGTGCCGGGGCTGCTGGGCCAGCAGCCCTAGCAAAGCATATTTCAGGCTCATCTTATCCTTATCGCTTTCAAATTAAGATAATGGTATTATAGTGCAAGTTAGCAATAGTCAAAACTAAAAAGTCTGGGTCTAAAGATGAATCTGAAAATGAATCTAAAATCGAAATTACCAAATGTAACCATCGGTATCCTGGGCGGCGGACAATTAGCCCGTATGACGGTCGAAGCGGCCAACCGACTCAATATCAAAATAGCGGTGGTAGAAGCCGAAGAGGATAGCCCGGCAGGTCAAATCGCGGCTTTTGAGATTGTCGGCAAATGGAACGACCCGGACGTAATCGAGGCCCTGGTTCGCAGTTGTGATGTTATCACGCTCGAAAATGAATTTGTCGATACCGAAGTCTTGCAAAGATTGGAAGCCAGCGGTCTACCAGTCTACCCTTCGGCTCTGACCTTAAGGCTGGTACAGGACAAGGCCCGCCAAAAACAGGTACTGGGTATGAACGGTCTGCCTGTCCCGCCTTTTGCGACGGTCGAGACCGCTCAGGATGTAACCGATTTTGCCACTCAACACGGCTGGCCCTTGATCCTCAAGGCCCGGCGCAACGGCTATGACGGCAAAGGCAACCGCAAATTGGATGGCCCCCAGGATATTCAGGCCGCCTTTGCCGAATTGGGGGCCGGGCTGATGGTCGAAGCCTTTGTGCCTTTCGAGCGAGAGTTAGCGGTGATGGTCGCCCGACGACCGGGCGGAGAGGTCGCGCTCTATCCTCTGGTCGAGACTACCCAGCAAAATCATATCTGCCATACCGTGATAGCTCCGGCGGATGTGCCAGCGTCGGTCAATCGCCGGGCGCTCGAAATAGCTCAGGGCGCAATCGAGGCGATCCAGGGCGTAGGAGTCTTTGGGGTCGAACTATTTTTGGTTGGGGACAAAGTGCTAATCAACGAATTGGCTCCCCGCCCCCACAATAGCGGTCATTATACCATCGAAGCCTGCCCCAGCAGCCAGTTCGACAATTTGCTACGGGCTATTTTAGATTTGCCGCTTGGCTCGACTAATTTGATCGCCCCGGCAGCGATGGTCAACTTGTTGGGCCAGAACCGGCGTAAGGGCGGGCCGGACGGTCTAAGCGAAGCGTTGGCTGTTCCAGGGGCCAGTGTCCACCTCTACGGCAAAGCCGAAGCGCGGCCCGGTCGCAAGCTCGGTCATGTGACGGCCCTGGCTCCCGGTGGAACGGCCCAGGCAGCCCTCGAAAGCGCCCGTCAATCCGCCAATCGGCTTACGTTTTGATAAAATTAATACAAAGTGAAGTTAGCGTTTTTTAGGCCATTAGTCCATTGACTGGCCTGAATTGTGCTATATGATATAATCGATAGCATTTAGATAATTATAGCCGCTCGTAAGGTAGATCGTAAGAGATAGCGTCTATAATAGATTAAGTAAGATGCGATCAGCTATAGTCTTCGTAATCTTTGAAACTTGCTTAGAAGTGTAGAATGACCTACACACCGTCGGAATGTTAGACAGTACTGTTATTAATAACAACTCGGATTACCAGGAACGCCGAATTTCTGTAATTGAAAACGGGGGAACCAAACCGTAAAACTTTATAAGCGCTCCTAACGTTTATAAGGTGTGAGGTTTACAACAATGGGGTGAATCGCCCGGCGTAAGTGGCGCAAGCCAAAAAAAAGCTCGGTGTAGGGTAAAAGTAAAGTGGCAATTGGCAATTGGCTATATCAGGCCAAACTGCCGACCGGCTCTTCCACAACCCGCACCCAGCAGCTAACCTCGTAGGCAGTCGTGTGGAGGAGCTTATCCGGCTACCAGCCGCCCAGTGCGGTGTATCAGAGTGGTCTGGATAGGCTTTTGGATCAGGTCAGGACGTAAGACTCCCGGTCGGAGTAATAGCCTGTTCAACAGGGAAGCCCTAGCGATAAAGAAGTATCCTTGTAAGACCCGCTTTGTACAGCCTGACGGCAGAAGTACCGCTGTATACGACGGAGGGTTTGAAGTAATGTTTAGATTAGATAAGCAGTTAAAGCAACTCATAGAATTTATCCGAATTCATTTGTTCTTAGACCTGGGTACTGACCACCAAAATCGACAATCCTGGAATGGTCAACAGCGGTTGGCCCAATCACCTAGCGCCCCCCGCTCAGGCCACGATGGACAACTCGGTTCCTATACCGGGCAAGGCACGCATTCCAAACGTCATAAATATACCCCCGAAGAGGTCAAACGTATCTTGCGTGGCCTTGAAAAAGGCCAACACACCCAACCGGTGCTGGCCCAGGCCGCCCTCTTCAGTTCGCTGATCGATGAACGAATGGTGCGGTTTTTCCGAGGGCGCGAACGATTGTTTGAACGGCTTCCCTACGTCCTTTTTCAATATACCCAGGGACGGCCTTGCGACGACATCGCCCGCAGCGTCAGCTATTTCTCCGATGGCGAAGATGTGGAAGAGGCGATTGACTTCGCCGCCTACCTGATCGCCCGTCAGGTGAACCGCCAACACTGACCCATTTACGATTTTAGATTTTGGATTTTAGATTGTAACTATTCAACCTGGCAAGAAAAAACACTACCAAGCCCCGGCATTTTTATGCCACAGGGCCAGACAAGTCTAAAATAAGGTTTTCGCTACTTTCAATGACTCGGTGGCACTTGGTTACTAAATTTTAGTTTTTCTCTACGTCTCTCCGATGAGTAGTTACTTTGGATTTTGGATTAAAAGGCAGAAGCTAAGGTTTCTGCCTTTTTGGTTGGGGCCACAAACCCGGTCAGCTATGTTATAATTTGACGGTGAATAATCGGGACCTTCGCTGGTGAAGATGAAAATTGAACCCAACTCGCCAGAGATTGAGTTTGACGGTGTTTTCAAGCGAAAGTCCTTTGCTGGAAAAATCGGGGAATAAGAGTTAATAGCAAAATGTCTGTATTATCAGCTTACAAGCTTAGCAAAGCCTTTAATATTTATCCTGTCTTTAAGGACGTTACTTTTCAGGTCAACGCGGGGGAGAAAGTCGCGCTGGTCGGGGTCAATGGAGCCGGGAAAAGCACCCTGATGCGGATTATCGCGGGGGAGGAACAGGCCGATACTGGCGAAATGGTCACGACTAGAGGCTTGAAAATCGCCTATCTACCCCAGGAAGCGACCTTCGAGAGTACCAAAAACCTCTACGATGAAATGCTGACCGTCTTTGATGGGGTGCGCGAATTACAAGCGGAAATCGCCAGCCTCGAACACGCCATGAGCGAAACCGGGCGCGACGACTTTGACGACCTGCTGGAACGCTATGGCGAACTAACCCATCAGTTTGAACTAGGCGGCGGCTACGATTACGAAACCCGTGTTAAACAAATCCTGACCGGGTTGGGTTTCGAGCGAGAGATGTGGGATATGGCGCTCACCAAGTTTAGCGGCGGTCAAAAGACCCGCGCTGCGCTGGCCCGTGCTTTACTAGCAGGCCCCGACCTTTTGCTATTGGACGAGCCAACCAACCATCTCGATTTGAGCGCCCTGGAATGGCTAGAAGAATTTTTGGCAAATTGGTCGGGGACAGTGCTGATTATCTCACACGACCGCTTCTTCCTCGACCGGGTTGTGACACGGGTGATGGATTTAAGCTTTGGGCGGGTCGAGGATTATCCAGGCAACTACACCAAGTATTTGAGTTTGCGGGCCGAACGGATCGAGCGAGCCATGAAGGTCTACGAAGCGCAACAAGAACATATAGCCAAAACCGAAGACTTTATCCGACGCTTTAAGGCCGGACAGCGTTCCAAAGAGGCCCGAGGCCGCCAGAAAATCCTCAATCGGCTAGAGCGGGTGCAACGCCCAAAAGAGAAAGATAAGCTACACCTGTCGCTCCAAACCGATCTGCGGAGTGGCAGACTGGCCCTGACGACCGAAGATGTGAGGATCGGCTATCGTACCAAAGCCGGGCCACAACCTTTGTTCAAAGCGCCCGACCTGGAAATCCAGCGGGGCGAACGGGTCGCGATTATCGGGCCAAATGGTAGCGGCAAATCGACCTTTCTCAAGACGATTATGGGTGAACTAACCCCCCTGGAAGGGCTGGTCGAGTTGGGGCCAAACGTGCGAGTTGGTTACTATGCCCAATCCCACGAGGGGCTGAATTTTAACAATACGGTGCTAGAAGAGATTTTGTGGGCACAGCCGATGAGCGAAGGCGCAGCCCGCAGTTTTCTTGGTCGGTTCCTTTTTAGCAACGATGATGTCTTTAAGAAAGTTTCCGACTTGTCGGGCGGAGAGCGTAGCCGGGTAGCCCTAGCGAAACTAACTCTGACCAAAGCCAACTTTATGATTTTGGATGAACCGACCAACCACCTCGACATCAACGCCCGCGAAGCCCTCGAAGAAGTCCTGAACGAATATAATGGTACCATCCTGATTGTCTCGCACGACCGCTACTTTATTGATGCCCTGGCAACCCAGATTTGGGCGATCCGCGACGGCAACTTGAAAGTCCACATCGGCAACTATACCGAGTATCTGGGCTGGCTCAGTCGCGGACGCGAACGCGAGGCGGAAGCGACCCGCCAGCAAGCTAAAATCCAGACGGGTGGGGTGGTCGTCTCCAAAAACGGAACTGCGCCGCCGCCTGCTATTGTTAACAACAACCTCAAAACCATCAGCAAAGAGGAACGTCAGCGTCAGCGCAAAGTAACCCAACTCGAAGAAACTATCGCCCAAAAAGAAATCCGGCTAACCCAAATCACCGAGGAAATGACCGCCGCCGGTGAAAAGCAAGACCTCGCTGCTCTCTCGCGTCTCAGCCTCGAATACCAGCAAGTTACGAACGAAATCGAGCAACTCTATGCCGACTGGGGTGTCCTGACCGGGTAAGGTGGAGGGATCAAGCAATTAGAGAAGGTAAATATTATGGGAGAATTACTGCTCGATAGCCTCGAAATTAAAAACTTCCGGGCCTTCAAGCATCTGACCATCGAACGGTTGGGCCGGGTCAATTTGATCGTCGGCAAGAATAATGTGGGGAAAACTAGCCTGCTAGAGGCGTTGTGGCTGTATGCCTATAGAGGCTCTCCCGCTATCATTTGGCAGATTTTAGACGCACGCGACGAAATCAAGCGCTCGTTAATAGCGAGAGGTTTCAATTCGAGAGAAGATAATATCGAAAATATAGGGTCTTCAATCAGGTATCTATTTTATGGCAGTAAAGAAATAGAGGTCAAGCAGATTTCTGAGCATATTCAAATCGGTTCTGCCATATCACAAGAGGGAACCTTATCTATTACTATAGATTGGGCCGCAGAGCGCCTTGATAACGATGGGAAGCGGCAATTAGTACCGTTAAAACCGGAAGAGTATCTAAATGTGTCCGATTATATGCTGGGGCTTGCAATCTGGATCGGGCAAGGACAACTGCCGGTTTTTTATCCTTTAGACCAAAATATCCAGCAACTTTCTCAGCTTGAGAAAAATGCCCAGCGAGTATTGAAAATAATACGACCAATTAATTGCCAAATAGTTAGTGCAACTGGATTAAACAAAATTCAAACTAGCCGGTTATGGGATAATATTGTCCTTACAAATCTGGAGGACAGTATAACTAAAGGCTTAAATCTAATTCTTTCTGATGTCGAGCGTGTAAATTTTGTTGGTAATCAAGAAACAAATACGGGACGGTTTCCTGTTGTCAAAATGAAGGGAACTAATGAAGCTGTCCCATTAAGCAGACTTGGAGATGGGGTAAATCGCTTATTTAGTCTTATGTTAGCACTAGTAAACGCTAAAGATGGCTTGCTACTGGTGGACGAAATTGATACTGGCTTACATTATTCTATCCAACAGGATGTTTGGTGCTTGATATTTGACCTAGCGCGACGGCTCAACGTCCAGGTCTTTGCTACGACGCACAGTTGGGATTGTATTCAAACCTTCCAGAAAGCAGCCCAAGAAGATCAGCAGAAGGAAGGTTTGCTTATTCGATTACAAGACAAAAAAGGACAGATTGAAGCTGCTTTCTTGGACGAGGAGGAATTAGAAATTGCAACTCGTAAACAAATTGAGGTGCGTTAATCGTGGCTGATTCCTCGCATATACTGCTGGTAGAAGGCTCAGACGATAAGAATGTAGTCGAAAGACTTTGGAACCATCACACCAATGATTCTCTACTACCATTCAAAATAGAAGTTGAAGTAGGGATCGATAGCGTCAAAAAAAGTTTGAAGGAGTATTTGAAAGTCGCTGTCAAAGTAGGCAATCCAGAACGGATAGGCGTTGTGGTGGACGCTGATTTTGACTTAGCATCTCGTTGGCAGTCTTTACGAGATATTTTACTCAGCTCAGGTTATGAAAAAAGAAAAGTACCGATTAGGCCGAAACCGCAAGGCACAATTATAAGACAAACTGATTTGCCGGTGGTTGGTTTCTGGCTTATGCCCGATAATCAGCTTCACGGAATGTTGGAAGATTTTGTGAGTCTTCTTGTACCACCGGGCGATTTACTGTGGAACAAAGCTGTACATTGTGTAGAAGAAGCGGCTGCAATCGATCTTCGATTTCCCCAGGAACACACCATCAAAGCACGTATTTACACCTGGCTGGCCTGGCAAAAAGAACCGGGTAAACCATTTGGAATAGCGATTAAAGCAAAAAATCTTGATGCCGATGCTTCAAATGCCAAGTTGCTGATGGATTGGATAAATCAGCTTTTTTTAAGCTAAAGATTGCTATAACTTGTTCGGCCTAGTGTAATCTGGAATATTTTGCACTCCAAAGGGGGTTAGGAAACGGAGAAATTATGTCATCAGTTAACTCACAAGCCTCGCTCTTAAATCGGCAGTTTGTGCCGGAAGCGGCCCAGGAAGGTGATGCCCGCCGCAAGGTGATAGCGGAGTATTATCTTTACGGCGAAGGGCTGGAAATCGGGGCTTTGAACAAACCGCTCCCACTCCCCGCGACAGCGAAGGCCCGCTATGTAGACCGTCTATCGGTAGCCGACTTGCGCGAACAATATCCTAATTTAGAAGACGAACCTCTCAGGGAACCTGATATTGTCGATGATGGGGAAACCCTTTCGACTGTTGCCGACTTTTCACAAGACTTTGTAATTTCCAGCCATCTAATCGAACACTGCGAAGACCCCATCCGGGCCTTTGGCAATTGGCTGCGGGTACTAAAAGTGGGCGGCGTGATGTATCTGGGCGTGCCGGATATGCGTTTTACTGCCGACCGCGACCGCGAAGTTACCTCTATCGAACACCTCTTACGCGACCACCGCGAAGGCCCGGCCTGGTCGAGAAGACAGCATTTTATGGAGTGGGTCACGCAGGTCGATAAGGCGACCGAACGTATCGAGGAATACCTTAATTACCTGCTAGAACTCAATTATAGCATTCACTTTCACGCCTGGACCCAGGCAGAGTTATTTGAGTTGCTCGTGACGCTCAAACGGGAGTTTAATTTTGATTTTGATGTGATCGCCAGCTTTCAAAATGGGATCGAGATTATCTTTATTTTGAAAAAAATCGCCCCTGAGCCGCATCCCGACCTACAGGCAAATTTGCAAGACCTCGAAAATCTTAATTATCGCCAACTAAAGCTAAATTATGCTGCTCTGGTCAAAAGCGAGAGCGAATTAAGTCAACAACTGATGCAGGCCCAGCAAGAAAAAGCGCTACTCAGTCAAACCCTGGCCCGTTTCGAGCAGGACTTGCGAGCGCTTCAGGCTACCCGTACCGTCCGCACCTCCCAATGGGTCAATCATAGGTTTAAACGTATCCGGGGCAAAATCAAGCCGAAAAGCTAAAAGCTTCCAACGTTACCACCGACTGCAAGCCTTTCCCCATTCTTAATCTAATCCGGCTGGAAGTATGTTAAAATAATAACGAACAAGTTGGTAAGTTAGAAGTTAAGGCAAAAATAAAATGCTCAAAAAAACTTTCAAAATTAATCTCTTATGGATTGGTCTGGTGTTAGTCTCGCTGTTGTTGGCGGCCTGTGGCGATAATACTGCCGGGCGCGAGGCTTTTCCGTCACCTTCGGCTAATCCGACCGCAAGTCAAATCCCTAATAGCACCCCCGGCCCGGTTCCCGGTACAGTCGTAAATTTTCCGCTGGATGAAGCGCCCCATAACAATATTACCGAATGGTGGTACTATACCGGACATTTCAATACGACCGATGGCGGGCAGTATGGTTTTGAGTATGTGATTTTTCAGGGGATTCGCGGCACTTTCCCACCTGGTTACGTCAGCCATTTTGCGATTAGCGATCTAAACCAAAAAACCTTTAAGTACGATCAAAAGATTATGGTTTCGCAAAGCAAGGTCGATTTCGGAGGTAAAGATGGGTTTAAGCTGGCCCTGGGCGACTGGACGATGCAAGGAGTAGCCGGAACCGACCGTCTCAAAGCCACCATGACCGATGCAAGCTTCGGGATTGATCTTACGGCTAAAGACGCAAAGGGAGTCGTGTTACACGGCGGCGGACAGTTTTCGTATGGCCCGGCAGGGTCTTCTTACTATTATTCGCGGCCCCGCATGAATGCTTCCGGCACGCTGTTCGTAGGTGGACAATCCAAAACTATCAAAGATGGGATAATCTGGTTCGATCATCAGTGGGGTAATTTCTTGCCGTTGGCGGGCGGTTGGGATTGGTTCAGTCTGTATTTAGAAGACAACACCGAGTTGATGGTCTATTATTTGCGCGACGACAAAAATAACGTGGTGGATGTCTTCGGTTCGTACATACCGGCCTGCAAGGCCCCCTGCGATCTGACCAATAGCAAACCAACCCCTTCGGTAGACTTGCGGCGGGAGGATTTTGCGATCAAACCAACCGACAAATGGACTAGCCCACATACCGGCGGGGTCTACCCGATGGGTTGGAACGTAGCGATCAAGGCCAAAGGCGTACCGGCCCTCGACCTGAACGTCAAACCGCTAATTCTTGACCAGGAACTCAATACGCGCCGGACGACCAGTGTAATTTATTGGGAAGGCGCTTGCGAAGTCGGCGGCACCAAAGATGGGCAACCTATCAAAGGGCAAGCCTATGTCGAGTTAACCGGCTATGCCAAAAACCCGGTTTAGACCGAATTATAACGCTACCCTCAAATAATAAAACATTCCAGTAGGGGCAACCCTGTGTGGTTGCCCGTGAACACCTTGCCGGGTTTCCGAGGGCAACCACATAGGGTTGCCCCTACGTTGGGACGATTATTTTTATCTGCTTCCCTAAAGCTTCGAGTCGTACTTTTCCAGTACCCGCTTGGCAAAGCCCGGAACCAATTCGGCTTCGTGTTCGGGGTACTTGGTACGGATAAAGCGCAAGTTACGCGCCCATTTCATCGTGAGAGTGCCACGCGCGAACTCTACCCCCTTGAGGCCAAAGTGCGACACGACAAAGGTCAGCAGCTTAACCCCCCAGGGCGGCAGTGGTTTGCGCGGATTGTCCATCATGTAGATCGATTGCTCGATAACCTTCTCGCGCTTGCCCTTTTCGGTAAGCTGCCCAAATTCGAGATAGGGGCGCAGCATCTCAAAAAGCTCTTCGCCCGTCTCGGTTCGTACCAATATCCATTGGTAGGGCATCGGAGCGCCCAGGTAGCCAATCGTCAGATCGGAAAGGGCGTTGGTATAATCGAAGCACGAAAGGCAGCTATCCGGGAAAACATCCGACCCCATCTTATCCATCGGCAACGAGAAATAGCTAACCTTCTCGGTATGACCGTCCTCGTGGCGCAACCAGACCCGATAATCGGGCATAAACTCCATATGAACCACCGACTCGGCGGACTCGCTAATCAGCCCCAAAAACTTCATAAGTTTCTGGTAATTGACAATATCGGTGCAGGGCAACCCAATATGATAAATTTTGTCGAAGGGCAGCTTGTCACGGATCGCCCGCAAAGCGTGGGTCTGGCAGCCGTTACCGATAAAGGCAATCCGTTTCAGACCGAGTTCTTCGGCTTCTTTGAGGGCCGACAGGTTGTGCGACAAGCAAGGCTTATTACCGGCTGCCGCCCGCACCCCTTCGACATTGGTCGCCAGGGTCGGCTGAGGGTTAAAGCGAGTGCCGGGCTTGGATTGGACACAGATCACACCATCCACCAGCTTCTTTTCCAAAAGCAAACTGGCTAAGGCCGTAACCATCCCGCTCCATTGCGCCCCTTCTAACGGGCGAGCCATCCGAGCGACATACATCCGACGGTAGATACCAAACATATCTTCATCACTACCGGCCTGACGACCTCGTCCGTGCAGCTTTTCTTCCAGCGCCTCATAACGGTTCTCGACAAAGACACAGGCATCCGCCAGTTGGCTGCGATGTTCGGTATAGCACAGCCCACAGCGGCTACACATCAGGGGCTTGCGCCGGGCCGATTTATCGCCGGAGGCCGGAATATACAAGTCAACCTCACCTTTACGCACTATCTGAATCAGCGGTCGCCCGTTGTCCAATTGAGTCATAATTTCCCTCTATTTATCTGATGGCTTGAAGCAGAAAAAAATCGGTCGAAAGGCCGCAACCAGTTAATCTTAAACGGGCGAGGGTAGATCGTCTGTAGTTGGTACTACGGTTAATGGCAGCAGTCTATTAAATGAGGTGCCACCGCTCTTGGTATTGGGAGGCAGTTAGTGGTGTTGATGGCGCTTCCACTAGACCCGTATCGCCAGTAGCCTGATTGAGGCCGAAGGCGCTGTAGGTATAATCGCCTGCCACTGCCCCACTGCCGTTGGTCAAAGCTCGTACCGAGCCTAACCCATCCCCATGATACCACAAGCCACTGCCACCATCCTGGTACAATGGCGTGGTCGAACCGAGCGGGTACAGATAGCTGCTGATGGTCTGGCTGACTACCGCCTCCTGCAACACCGGCAAGCCTGTCCCAATGTCCTGTAAATAGTTGGTAGTCTTGCCGCCATAGCTCATCGACAGACGGGTGTTGGCTCCATCATAAGTGAAACCAGCGGTAAAAGGGTTAGACTGATTATTCCTCTAATGAACCATCCCAACCTAAGCTTCCAGGTAGAAATATTTGCACTTCGGTGCTGTTTATTCCTACCCCTCTAACACCTTCTTCACCTTCAAGCTGATACTCGACGACCGGATTTTCTGGCAGACTGGCATTCAGTAATAGTTCGGCAAATTTTACACTGGCCCTGTCATTTCCAAAACCAATTACTGTATCTCTATCTCGCCAATCCTTTTCAGTATAAGTTACTCTACCGTCTGAGTTAGATAAATAAAAGACTGGTAGTTCATCAGGAGATTTAACTCCTTTATACCACGGATGTTTCGCGGTCTCACTAGGAGTGTAACCGTAAGCGAGAGGTTGAGTAGCATAATTCCAAAGCTTCTCTATATTGATGTAATTAGTTAAAATTATTAAATTTTTAATCTGCGTTGCTGAATGTACTAAATTTACCTGTATGTCAGTTGGCGAAGGGTGGAAAAGTCCGGCCAGTATTAGTAGAGCTAAATTCCGGCAAGTAATCTTTGATGCCTGTATCCACAACGCATCCTGCCTGATTGTGCTACACAAATCATTTTCAAATGCAATGGTATGATCATGGTAGGTTTTTTTGATTACTATTTTTGAAGTCGTCAGATGAGTAGGTGGAACAGGCAGAGTTTGAGCTGAAAAAAGGAATTTATCGTTATTTGGATCTAAAGTTGGTATTACCGAGGCTATTTTCTCAAACAGAGCTTCTAAATCAGAATTCACAGCTTTTCCTTCCCTATTACACAATACACAAGAAAACCTAAAAGAAAAGAATGGTAGCCCTAACAAAATTTATCGAAGGAAGTTATCAACTAGTAGTCTAAATTCATTGTATCTAATTTGAAACTAAGTCAATTGACCAGAGCTGTTGCATGTTCGATATACGAACTTTCTTTGAGGCTAAAATAAGCCCAATCGAATTTTGCTTCTTCATGTTTTGAGGTAAGCTATTTTTAGCTTTACTTCACTCGGTTAAAGCCCGCACCGAATCTAGCCCATCTCCATTATACCACAAGCCGCTACCGCCATCCTGGTACAAAGATAAAGTCGAACCAAGCGGGTACATAAAGCTGCTGGTGTTCTGGCTGACTACAGCTTCCTGCAACACCACCGGTAAGCCAGCCGCTATGTCCTGCAAGTAATTGGTGGTCTTACTATCATAAGTCATATTCAAATTAAGAGGTCTTAAAAATTTCAATTACTGTTTTATCTAAATCTAAAATATAAATTTTTTCATTGGTTTTATCAAAATCTAAGCTAATATGACTAATGTCAAATGGCAGTTGTTGTGATCTTCCATCGTGGAAGTATGGATAATACTTAAAATCAATGGAAGAACAGACCCATTTAAGCGAGTCACATCGATATAGGCTTAGATTATTAGAGCAAGCGTCTATACATCCGCTAGAATAAACCAAATGATAATCAATCTTATCTACATTTACATTAGCTATTTCTGTAGAAGGTCGCCCACCAATTAAAGAACCTATAAAAATAGCTTGAAGCAAATTTAGAATTAATATTATTTTGGCTCCAAATAACAATTTACTAAAGTGATGTTTGATAATTTTATTTAAGAAATTCCAAATAAGCACTAGTATAAAAATTGAAAAGGTAATCTTTATAATTGAAAAGCTAGTTGAAGATAAAAATAAAACATGAGGCCATGAATTTAATAAAACAGATGTACCTTTTAATACTATCAAACTACTGACCAAAGCCAAAAAATCGGGCAAAATTAGAAATTTCAGAATCGTAATTAGTTTATTTTCTTTAAGGCTAGATACTTGATATCTCATGGCTAAATCCTATTCACGCATCTCAATTGGGTAGGACTAAATCATGGAAAGTCTAACAATATTCAAGAGTATGAGTGTGATTGAGTTTTTGCTCATAGGCCTTAATGTCGATTTCACTAATCTATATGACTTCATTACTTCAACGCAATAGAAACTGGCCGCGTTGAGAATAGTACCTTTGGCCTGCTTGTTCCGGCTATTCAGCCAGTTGCGAGTATCGTAGCTGTAGTTGGTTCCTGTGTCAGATAAACAGTTCAGATTGGGCATAGCCTGGGCAGGCCCAAGACCTGCCCGTATGAAGGTTTTTTGGGTATGCTCAAAAGAACGTCTCTAAAGAATTGCCAGGGTTTATTTCAAGGGCAATTAGCTTACTTTTACTACGATAAAGGTCAATTTCATGCCGGTCGGGGTCGTAATAGTAACTTTGTTACCAACTCTCTTACTGACCAGGGCCGCACCCATCGGAGCCACAATCGAAAGCGAGGTTTTGCCGTCGGAACGGTTTTTGCCAGCTTCGGCGGCGCTCACCAAAACATATTCTTCTTCGTCATCGGTGCCGTCTTCTCGGATAACAATGGTCGAACCAAGTCGGGCTTTGCCATCCACCACCGAAGCCTCGACTACTTTAGAATTAGCCAGAGTTTGTTTCAATTCAGCGATCCGCCCTCGGATCATACCCAATTCGCGCCGGGCATCGTGATAGGCAAAATTCTCCCGCAAATCACCCTGCGAAGCAGCAGCAGACATTTGGGATAGGGTTTCGGGTTCCTCTACTTCAAGCAAGCGTTTTAACTCTGCTTCCAACGAAGCTTTGCCTTCCGCCGTTACTTCTAATTTCTCAGCCATGCTCCTCTTTCCTTCCGAAATCATCAGTTAAATCGTTATAGACTCTTATTATACTACATTTAGGGCTAATAAGACCCGATCTACAACCGGCTGTAATAGAGTAGTGAATTATCCACAAAAGGGTGAGCTTCAGAGTTTGGCAAACTAAGCAGGTCGTGCAAGACTCTAAATTTGAATCTGTGCAAAAAGCAGACTTGACCAATTCTCCTAACCAGAGTAGAATATGACTATCTCGATAAACTTACTAATTAGAGGAGAGTATTTGATGAGTACACTGCCAACCACGCAGCCGGAAGATAGCTGCCTGGATATTCCGCTACCGATTGTAAAGCTAAATCGGTGGACGTTACTGATAGGGGTGTTAAGCGGGCTAGTGTTGCAACAGCCTTTGATTACGACTGCTTTGTTCGCTATTTTGCTACCAGCTACGCTGTTCGGGCAGCGCGGCAGCCTGATTTTCAAGCTCGGTCAACGCCTGTTCGCCCGCCAAAACCTAACCGCCCCCAAAGAAGATCGACGCTTACAGCGTTTCAACAACAGCATCGCCACTATTTTGCTGGGTGCGGCCCAAATCGCTTTTATCCTCGGCCTGAATATTCTGGGCTGGATGCTGGCCGGAATGGTCGCGGTTGCCGCCGGGGTCGCCCTGGCCGGGTTCTGTGTCGGTTGCTTCCTCTACTTCCAATTCCGGCTCAATCGCTATCGCTTGCTAGGGAACCGCTAATTTCGAGGCTGAAGATAGGTCGGGTTATTGAGAAGGGGCGAAAAGAGGGTTGGAAGCTAATCTTCTTGCAACCCTCTGCCCTTGTGAATGAGCGTTGTTAAACGATCCGGGCGCGAATGTAGGCACTGGAGAAGTCAATCGCCATTGTGATGATGATAACCACCAGCAAAGCCATGCCGATGTTGCCGTACTTATAAGTCTCGATAGCGTCCTGAACATACGAACCGATACCACCGGCCCCGACCAGACCCAGCACCGCCGCGCTGTGAACGTTTACTTCCCAACAATAGAGCATGTGCGAGATGAAATAGGGTACTACTTGCGGAATAACCGCAAAAACCACCACATGCACCGGGCTACCGCCGGAAGCTTGCACTGCCTCGACCTGACCCCAATCTATCGACTCTATCGCTTCGCTAAAAAGCTTGGTCATCAGGCCGGTCGAAAAGATCGCCAGGGCCAGCACCGCCGGGAACGGCCCCACCCCGACGCTGACCACAAAGATGATAGCCAGAAAGAGGGTCGGGATCGAGCGCTGAATACTGAGTATAACGCGCACGATATAATAACAAACGTTGGTGATCGGGTTGCGGCCCATCAAATTCCGAGCCGCCAACAAACTGAGCGGAACCGCCAATAATGCGCCTAACATCGTACCGATGATCGAGATTTCGACCGTCTCACGCGCCCGGAACATAATCCCCTTCGGAGTCCACAGGGCATCCCAGGCCGGGTTCAAGAGGCCGCTTACATACTTGCCGATGTTATCCAGCTTGGCAATCAAGCGCCCAATATCGACCTCCGAGTCTTTGACGACCTGCGATAACCCCAGCACAAAAACCACCAATGCCAGATAGTTAAAATAAAGCAGCCTATCTAAAGCACTTCCGTTGGCCTTTCGCAGTTCGCTGATCGATAATTTAGACTCCAGGTTTAAGTTGTCGAGTTGGACGGCCCGATAAGTCCGGCCCATCAAGTTCAAAATTAGGAGCGCGAGTATTCCTAATACAGTCAGGATCGACTCGCCGGTCAACACACTCCAATTCCAAATATCCGGCTCCGGGTTGAGCGAGATTGGGGTTTGCCGAGCCGTCAATGCCTCTGGCGTAAACGCCAAAAAGCGCAACCCGACCACTATATAGGCCACGCAAAACAAAAAGACGGTCAGGACGGCGCTCCCCCACCGCCACATATAGATATAACCGGCCCCTGGGAGGATTTGTAGGGCCGCCGCCAGACGCGGGTCACGCTTGCGAGGGACGCTGGCCTGCCGCATAAAATGACGCAGACGACCGATTGGCCCGGTTGGTGGCAGATATCTTTGGGCGGGTGCTTCCAGGTTCGGGGCGATGGCCTCGGCTTCGGGAATGGTAAGGGTAGCTCTTTCGAGCGGGTCTATTTCCGAGGAAGCAGTCCGCGACCGCTCCTGGTCACTTGTATACTCTTTCATAAACCTCCCGCGTTACTTCATCGGGTGAGCCGTCAAAAATCATTTTGCCGCCTTTGAAACCGATTACCCGGTCGGCATACTCTTTAGCCAGGTCAAGCTGATGCAAATTTACAATAGTTGTGATGCCATCTTCGAGATTGATCCGTTTGAGAATATCCAGCACTACCAGCGAAGTTTCGGGGTCGAGGCTGGCTACCGGTTCGTCGGCTAACATAACACCTGGCTCCTGGGCCAGAGCGCGGGCGATGGCGACCCGCTGCTGTTGACCGCCCGAAAGCCGATCAGCCCGGACATAGGCTTTTTCCGCAATACCCAGCCGATCCAGACTGGCAAGCGCCATATCTATATCTTTGCTGGTGAAGACAGGATAAACTACCCCCAGACCAGTCTTGTAGCCCAACCGCCCCAACAATACGTTGCGTAGCACACTCAAACGCTTGACCAGATTAAATTGCTGGAAGATCATGGCGACATCCAACCGCAACCGCCGCAAGTCGCCGCCCTTAGCCTCGGTGGTATTAATCCCGTGAATTATTACGCTGCCGGAGCTAGGTTGCACCAGCCGATTGATCGAACGAATAAAGGTCGATTTACCCGCCCCGGACGAGCCGATGACCGCCACAAATTCGCCTTTTTTAATATCAACATTTACGTTCTCCAGCGCCCGAAAGCCGTTCGGATAGACCTTGCTGAGTTGCCGAACTGTGATATGAGAACTGCCTCGATCCAGGGGTTTTTTTTCGTACATGACCAAACCAACCTTATTTACTTAGGGCTTTCGCCTGGCACAATCGCTATAGGCTCAAAACGAAAGTCGTCTTACTTACAAAATAAGGCTGAAAAGCTATTTTGCAATAACCTTTCAGCCTCGATATTCAAATTCTAACCCTGGAGCAAGTCCGGCTTAACGGCCTGGATGACCTTGCGGAGGCCATCATAGTCCGAGTCCTTGACAGCACCCAGCGCGTCAATCGTGAACAAGTCCTTGATGTACTTCTTCCCATTATCGTCTGCCGAGAGCTTGAGCAGCGCGGCGTAGATTTTCTTGGCCTGAGCCGCGTTCAAATCCTTGCGAAGGATTTGAGGGTCAGCCGGGATCAGCGGGCTAGTGTAAAGGATTTTGGTAGTCTTCTGCACGTCGGGGTACTTATCGGTGACTTCCTTGTTGGTGCGGGCATCACTATAGAAAGCTCCGGCATCGGCGGCCTTCTCGACCACACCAATCGCGATAGCGCTCTGGTTGGTGATTTTGTTGACTTTGACATCCGTTTCGGGTTTCAACCCGGCTTCGATCAAAGCGGCCCGAGGATACAGATTACTGGAAGCTGAAAGCTCATCCCCCAGAATAATCGTCTTGCCCTTTAGATCAGCCAGGCTGTTGATACCACTATCGCTGCGGGTGATAATAACCGAAGGGTAGCCCAAAATGCCAGCCCGGATCGAACCGGTAATAGCATAAGCGCCAAACTTCTTGTTTGTTACAACATAGTCCAACGGGCCGACCCAACCAATGTCGATATTCTTAGCTCCCATACCCTCGCCAACGGCGGCATAACTCTTTACCACTACGGCCTTGATATTATAGCCGGTTTCCTTGCTCAGGAAAGCCGCTACGTTATCGGCCTGGGTCTGGATCACGTCGCTCTGGCGGGAAGGCACGAGCGCCATTATCAAGTCTTTCTTCTCTGGCTCGGTTCCGGCTCCGGCAGGAATAACCAATTCGGGCGCGGCTGCCGCAGTCGTGGCGGCGGCTGAGGTGGTAGCGGCGGCGGTCGTAGCTGCCGCAGTTGTGGCGGCTGCCGTTGTAGCTGCAGCAGTGGTAGCCGCAGCAGTGGTAGCTGCAGCAGTCGTGGCAGCAGCAGTGGTAGCCGCAGCAGTGGTAGCCGCAGCAGTGGTAGCGGCGGCGGTCGTAGCCGCAGCGGTGGTGGCTGCCGCAGTCGTGGCGGCGGGAGCGGTAGTAGCGGTCGGATCACCGCAGGCTGCCAATAGTCCAAGCATCAGCGACAATACGGTCAAAACCGCAAAACGCTTCATAATACGCATAACTCTCTCCTCTGGTTGGCTTACATTCAAGTTACATATGAAGCCACCCGTCATGTCTGATACACAATATACTACAAGTAATTTGAGTTGGTCAGCAAAATTGGAACAGCCATTGTTTTAACAAATCTCTCCTATGAGATAGCTCATTATAGCATGAAGTTTAAGGCTGCATGTCAACGATACCCCAAAAAGCCTAAGTTCGAGGGTGAGGGTCAGATTTTTGCAAATTAGTCAGGCTGGGCCACAGCCGAAACCGGGGTTTTTGTGGTCGCCCGTTTTTATTGTTTGAAACCATACAAAATTGAGGCGCACCCATAAAGCTGAATCAGGTCAGGATAGTCGAAAGCTCGTAAGTTTCCTCGATCAGCCCGGCAACCATAAAGTTGTAGGCTTCTGCGCCAGAAGGCATCCATTTGAGGCTACATTGGCAAAACCAGCGGATCAGGTGCATTTTCTTTTCGATCTGGCTACAAACAAAAAGCTCTTCCAACGGTTCGGTCGGCAGAGGCTCACCACTGGAAGCCCGATAAGAGGCCCGGTAGATCTGAAGCATGCGCGGTAAAGTTTCGGGGCCGAACTCAGCCGTCGCAAAGCTTGCCAGGTCTACCAGATCGATCAGGCCGGTTCCGATGTGGGCGTTGGCCCAATCGAGAATAATGACCTTTTCGCCATTTTCCTCTAAGGCAATATTATCGGCATTAAAATCACCGTGAACCAGGGTCTGAGGCGCTCCGACCAGTCCAATTGCCACCCGGTCGTACATCGAAACAATCGCTTCTAGTTTAGCCAGATGGCGATGGGTCACACGGGTAAAAATATTTTTGTTGACGAGGGCGCGAGTTAAGACCAGCGCCTGCCGCGCTCCACTGATATAGGCGCTATAATCAAAGACTGCCAGATGGCTACGCCGTTGGAGCGTTCCATTGGCAACCTCACGCCCAAAAGTGACGTGTAATCCGGCCAGGGTAGTAACTACTTTTTGCAGATTTTCGGGGGTTGGCTCGTTTTTAAGGGTGCGTGAACCAATATCTTCCAAAAAGAGCCATAGCTCGTTGTTGTAGCGGGTATGACCGTAGAGGGTCGGAGTCCAGCGTTGCTCGTCGTTGGACACGCCGCTAAACAAATCCTGGTAGGTGGTCAATTCACCCTGGAGCGGTTCGACTACCGCTTTCAATATCACCGGCGGTAATTCTTCCGACCGAAAGATAATCCGCTCAACCCGGCTGAGAGGCCAATGACGCAACAATGTGCGGCTTTTGATACCGCTATCAACACGGGATAACCCGAAATCATCATTGGTAGTAAGGCCAAAGATATTTTCTATGGCCTGACGGACTTTGGCATCGGCTGGTTTATTCATTGGTTTTGCTATAATGGATTTCTAACAGATAAATTTACAACATGAATTATAACATTAATTACGCCGCCACTCCATCTTACGAGCTACAAAGAGCATTGCCAGCAGATCGAACATTACTAAAAAGGTCAGATCGAGAACAAAAGTCAGATCAAAGTTGTTGCTCAGGCTGCGGCGTAAAGCGTCGGCGGCATAAGTGCTGGGTAAAAAGTGGCCTATGATATTAAGAAAGTCGGGCAGCCTTTCGGCAGGGATAAGGACCGGCCCGCAACCCATAAAAGCAAATTGTAAGATAGCGGTAATCGTGTTGGCTGTATCGAAATTGGGGGCGGCTACGCCTACAAAAGCGCCGACCGCCGAAAGCGAGAAAGAAGCCAGTGGTACGATCAGGAAAAAGAAAATGTTGAGGCTAAATTTCAGACCTAAGAGTTGGGCGATCAAGATCGTCAAAAGGGCGCTCGGCAAAGTTAAGAGCAAAAAGCCGCCGTTGACCGCCAGCACCAGCAAAATCTTCGAGACCGGCAACGTCGCGTAATAATCCAGCACACCAAAAGTCCGCATAAAAGCAAACCGGGCGCTCGTCCCGTACATCGTAGTAAAGATCAGCGAGATAATGATATTGCCACTAACCAAAAACTCGTTCGAGGCAGCGCTATCGCCTGCCGCCGCCTTGAGGAAAAAAAGGGCCGTCAGTGGAACTAATAGTCCGTTGATAACGGTAGGAGCCCAGGCCCACCGCCAGTTCGCCAATTGGATAAATAACAAATCCCAAAAGACTTGCAGCCAACTTAGTTTGCGAAGCTCAATTTTCTCTTCCGTTATAACGGTACTCATATAGTGATATTCAACCTAAAGATTTGTGAAATACAGCCTCAAAAGCAGGCCGATTGCTCAAGGCTTTTATTTTATTGTTCCTTTTCCCAAACTGCCAGACTTTTGCGGTCTAGCCAAAATTCTTCCAGGGTCATTTCAGGTTTATCGGCGTACTTGATCTGGGAAGGGCTTAAACGCAAGCTGATCGAATGCGAAGCCTGCCCCTGCCAGGAGCCTATATCCACCGTTTCATAGCCCATCAGCACTAAACTATGGCGCTGCAAATAGCTCATGATGATCGGAACCTGTAAATCAATCGCGGTGGTAGCCTCGGCGTGGGGGTTTCGCAAGTTGTTAGCCAGTTTTATTAGCTCCTGCAACTCACCAGGGTTAGCCTGAAAATGGACTTCATAGCTCCGATAGTAGACCGACTCAAGGGCATCTTCCTCGCTGACAAACTCGCCGTCAATGATATACCCGACCAACCATTTACCTTCGCCATACTTCTGATTCCAATCGCGCTCCTGGGTTGCCCGCGCTTTGAAAGTCCTTTCTCGGCTTATTTTAGGTTCGACCACCTTCCAACCCATAACTTAAATGCTCCTATTTTGCGAAGAGTGCAACACAACAAAATTAGATCGGCTTGGTACTGCCTTCTTTCTCTTTAGCACTTTCTTCTTCTGTAATAATAGCATGTCCGGTCAGTTCCATGTAGACATCTTCGAGACTGGCGGTGTGAACCCGGAAATCTTCCAGGCGGTCAAGGCGTACCTGGCTTAGAATATGGTGGATCGCTTCCTCTCCACCCTGCCGCGAGACCAGCACGCTCCATTCGTGCGAACGTACCCGGCGGGTTTGGGGCAGGTTTTGGAGGATCGCTTCGGCTTCGGCGGCGGTTTCGGGCCGCAAGAAAAGCTCCAACCCGACGCTTTGATCCAAACGCGCCTTTAGTTCGCTCACCCGGCCCAACCCAACGATCCGAGCGTCATTCATAATAGCGACCCGCTGGATCACTCGTTCGGCTTCCTGGACGTTGTGTGTCACCAGGATAATCGTGCTGCCCTCGCGCTCGTTGATCTCGACCAGGCGCTCCCAGACCTGCCGACGAAAGGCCGGGTCGAGTTCGTTGGTTGGTTCATCCAAAATCAAAACGGGCAGCTTCCCGATCAGGGTCGTCGCCAAATTGACCAGACGGTGCTGCCCGCCCGAAAGATGGCGTACCGCTTTATGGCGCACCTCCCCCAACCCCCACTCTTCTACCAGGCGGATTGCTTCACTCCGGGCCAACGGGCGGCTCATACCGCGCATATGACCGGTATAATAAATCGCTTCCTGGGCCGTCAAATCTAGTAGAGCATGGGGTTTTTGGGGCATATAGGCGACATAGCGGGTAACTGCTTCGGCGTGACGAGCAATATCAAGACCCATCAACAAGATACGCCCGGCGGTCGGGGCGGTCAGGTTGACCATCTGACGGATCAAGGTGCTTTTTCCGGCTCCATTACTACCGAGCAACCCAAAAACTTCGCCCGGAAAAATATCCAGGTTAATCTCGAAGTTAGCCGGTTTAGCTTCTCGGAGGGCCTTACCCTTGCCATAGCGTTTGGTCAGCCCCTCGATCCGATAGACCGGGCTAAGGCTGGGCTGGGCTAGAGCAGAAGTCGGGCCGGATTGCGAAATTTGCATACCCGGCTACCCGTCCATGTCAGGCGAGGCTGACCCTTCTACAAAATAGAAGCGGGGCGGGTGGTTGCCAATTCTTACCCGCCCGGTTGATAAGTCACTACCTATGAAAGATAGGCCTATCATGCGCTAAGCTCCTGCCCCTCGGTTTGAGCGGCGGGTTGCCAGCTTCCTGCCGCAACCTGCTCGACAAAACGTACCAGTCGAGGGTTCACCAGATCAGGGCGTTCGTCCATCGGGCAGTGGGCCGCATCGGGAATGCGATGGGTTTCGGCCTGGGGGATCAACCGTTTCCAGCGTGGCAACATATTAGCAGGCGGCATCATGCGGTCGTGTTCGCCCCAAATAATCTGGACTGGCCCCTTGATGTCGCCCGGCTTGAGCGATAGCTGGAAATCGGCAAAGTTGCGGGTAATTGCCAGATACGAACTGGCTACCCCTGGCGTGCGAAACGGTTGGAGAAACTGCTCAACCAATTGGGGCGTAACTTTATTTTTGTCGTAATAGGCGTTTTGCAAAAAACGACGAATCGCCCATTGGTTCGGCAAGGTCAGGACCGCCGCCATTGTTTCGCCTATAAAGCGGGTTTTGATCAGATTATAAGTCAGGCCACTGATGTCGATCCGATTGGAACTGCGATTCCCAGAGCGGGCCGCTTCAACTTCGGCCTGACCCTGATCGGGCAACCCGGCACTATCAATCAGGGATAATCCGGCTACCTTTTCGGGATGCAGCCGAGCATATTCCAGCGCGACCATTCCACCCATCGAATGACCGACGATAATAACCTTGTCCTCGTTTTTATACTGAAGAAAGTCGAAGACCTGTTTGGCCCATAACTGAGCGCTATAACGCACCTGATTACCGTTCGGCTTGTCGCTACCACCAAAACCAAGCAAGTCAAAAGCATATAACCGGTACTGCCCGTGCAAACCGGCGAAAGTCTGCCGCCAATGTTCGAGCATCGCGCCGTAGCCGTGGATCATCAAAAGGGCTGGTTTAGCATCGCTTTCGGGGTTGTTGACAGGTAACGACTCCCAATAATGTATCTTGCCCAGCTTCCATTTAACAAACTTCTCGCTTATATATGATTTCTCACTATTAGTCAAAGCCATCACGCCCTCTTCCTACCTTTGCGGTTAGCCACCTGGGTTGAAATAAATATCTTCTTCGCAATTTAACGAAGAAAAGATAGTCTATTATAACATTGCCAAAAGGAGCAAGTCCACGCCGGACTTGCTCCTTAAAAGTAGAATTTGGGATAAAATAGGGTAGATTAGCCCTGAGCAAGCATAGCCGATAAACCTCTGGCAGTTTTTTGGGCTACCAACCAGCGCTGGGCATGAACAACATCATCATTGCCTGGTTCGAGCAAAGCGGCACTGGCGATAAAAAGAGCCGCTTCTTGTAGATCGGGGGTAGTATAAGCGGTCCAAATCAGCAATTCAACATTCTCGGCGGCATGAGCGTGCAGAGCTTTGAAGTCCTGATAGGCTCTTTCTTTTTGCCCGGCCCGGGCCAGCGTAATAGCCTCTTTAAAAGTTTTGTATTCGGTCAGGTTCATGGTTGGTGGCTCCTTGTTAGTAAATTGAATAGTTCGACGTTGAGATAAGTCCCATAACCCATCTATAGATATTATAGCCTGTCAATATTAACTTGTTAAGAGTACATTGTAGCAACTCAACATTACGATAAAGCTAACAGATAGCAAGAATTTACGGTTTATCTCCTTTTATTTAAGGATCAGGAGGCTAAAACCGGCCAGCCCGATCAAGAGTAACCCTCCTACGAATAAACCCAACGCTATTTGGCGTTGCCATTGGCTGCGACGAACCGTTCGGCCATGGCGGGCGTGGGCGCTAACACCCGCTTCGAGTACTTCGGTGCGGCCTTGCTGCTCGTATTCGGCGACCCGTTTGAGCCACCAGGCTCGGCGACAATAAACGTAAGCCCCAATCTCGCTGGCCCGGATCACGGCTCGACTGCCCCGCCCTTTTCGCCGCTTCTGCTCTCCGCTCATGCTGTTGCTTTCGTAAAATTAACCGGGATAAACCGGTCTATGGACGGGTCTATTACCGTAGCGAACGGCTGGAACCAAGCCGGAAACCCTGCACTGCCAGGGGTCGCAGGTGGAACAGGCCAAGTTGTTGATCGCCATCCCGATCATTGCGTAATACAGCCCGCTGAAGATAAATCTCGGTATAATCTTCGTCGTTTAGGGAAGGCGTTTCACGCGGATTGACGATATTAATCGAAATACCGGCAAAATTATCGAAAATATTGACCATCGCTCCGACAATCGTGCGGGCCGACTCGTCGCTATAAGGGCCAGTACGTTGAAGGCGTTCCGACAACAGCCGATAGTAGACCCGCGCCGGGATCAACTCGCCCTCGATTACCCGTCCGCCGACCAAAAAGGTACAATTGATTTCCAATTCCAATTCGGGTAGCCGGTTTATCAGATTTATCAAAAATTCCAGTTCTCGCATCTCTCATCCCGTAATTCATGTGCAAAATGGAAAAACCCCGCTGACCTCTCGGCCTACGGGGCTTTATCTTATGGACTTGTTACAGCCCCTTTTCGGAAGCTTGCCACCTTCGGGCGAACCCTGGCCGACAATTTATCCAAAAAGCTCTCACCTGTCCACTTGATATCTCATCAAGTAAACGTGCCGTTTGACGTTTGGAAACATAGCGTTCCTCCTTTCAGAGCGGCAATTGCTCTTTGAGGTATCAAAAAGTAAACTTTTGATACCCTTATATAGTAGCACTAAACCGATCTAAAGTCAATCCCAAATTGGTTAGCAGAACATTAAACATGCTTTGCAAAAAGAAAACTATTTACCTACAGTGATTTGCAAAAAGAGCGGGTTGGTAGGCTCTCCCATACCAAAATTGGTTCGCTAGGTTCCCCCTTCCCAACTTTGGGCAATGTCGAACTTAGGGTGAGCATCATTTTTGCATGCCAGGAGGCTCTATCACCCTCAAAATTGAGTTTGGACAGCCTCTTAGAAAAATTTCCTGCGGAAATTTTTCTAAGAGATAATTTTTAGTGATTTGGAGTAGGGTTTTCACAGTCGCCCGTTCTTATGGTTTGAAATCGTGCAAAACTGAGGCACACCCACGAACTTAGACCGATTCGCCCTTGCAAACAAAATGTAATAAAATAAGCCAGGTCATAGAGGGCCATAAGTTGCTAGTTAAAACTCGCCTATCTTAAATTACACATTGTTAGATAGATACGTTTCTGACAGTTATCAGGAAAGGGTCGTGATATGCTCTACTATGTGGAGCTTTTGCCTCGTATTGCCTCGGACACCACATCTAACCGAGGTGAGTCGGTATCCCGCGTTATTGAACCCGATGCAAAGGCCGGAGAGATTGTTAATTCGTTCGCATCTAGCGATCTTTTAGTCCAACAAGCTGCTAGTTTTTTTGGAGTAGCTTCCCGACTGGAAAGCCGCCGACTGTTCTTGCTTCAGTTCGACCCGGAAACCTCGCCCGAACAGGCGAACCAGGCGGTGCGGCAAGCCGCACAAGCTCTTTTTAGCGACCCGGTTGTCCAGACCTTTCGGGCCGGGCCGATCCAGGCGCTGTTTGAAGGCTTGAGCCGAGAGAGCAAAGCGGCCCTGGTTGTGACCGCCTATCGGCCCGGTGTAACCGATGCCGAAGGTGAGAGCGCCCGGCAAGGTTATCTGGTGCTGGCGGCAGGGTCGGACGAGAAATTACCCAATCTGAAGCGGGTTCGGACGGCTTCTTTGCTATCGCTGCACTTTGCAGAAAACCCGACTGCCGAGCAGTTAACCGCCTTTACCCGCCGGTTGGTCAACGAATTGGTGCAAGATTTTGCGGCCTTCGGGCCGGGCGCGTTCGATGCGGCGGCTTTCGAGCGTTTCGCCGAAGCTCAGTTTAACACCGGGCAGGCCGGAAGCGGCAGCGCTCGCTTGATTGCTTTGCGTGAAGCTGACAATGACAAGTTAGAACGGATTTCAAAGACCGGCCTGCTGGCGCTCAATTTGGAAGAAATGCAGGCCATCCAAAACTATTATCGGCAGGAAGGGCGCGACCCAACCGATGTCGAACTGGAAACCCTGGCCCAAACCTGGAGCGAGCATTGTGTCCACAAGACCTTTAAAGCTTTGATCGACTATACCGAAAGCGACGCACAGGGCAATATTACCAGCCAGCGCGAGATCGACAGCCTTTTCAAGACCTATATTGCCGACCCGACCCATCAGTTACAAAAAGGCTGGATTGTCTCGGCCTTTGTCGATAACGCCGGGATTATTAACTTCGATCAGCACTACGATGTCTCGTTCAAAGTTGAGACGCACAACCACCCTAGCGCGTTGGAACCTTTTGGGGGAGCCAATACCGGGTTGGGCGGGGTGATCCGCGATGTGATGGCAGTTTCGGCCAAGCCGATAGCGGCAACCGATGTCTTTTGTCTGGGCCGTCCCGATACGCCCGCCGAATTTATCCCGCCCGAAGTGTTGCATCCGGCCCGTGTGTTGCGCGGCGTGGTGGATGGCGTGCGCGATTACGGCAATAAGATGGGTATCCCGACCGTCAACGGGGCGGTACTGTTCGACCGGGGATATGTAGCTAACCCACTGGTCTTTTGTGGGACGGTCGGTCTCGCGCCGCATGGCAGTCACCCGCACAAAACGGCAATCGGCGACCGGGTGGTGGTGGTCGGCGGGCGGACAGGCCGCGACGGTATTCACGGGGCGACCTTTAGCTCGATTGAGCTTGGCGGCGAAATCACCAGCCAAGCCCAAAAATCCGATACGCGACTGGCGACGGTCGTCCAGATCGGCAACCCGATTGAAGAAAAGAAAGTGCTTGATTTGCTACTTAAGGCCCGCGACCGACAGCTTTACAACGCGATTACCGATTGTGGGGCGGGGGGTCTTTCGTCGGCAGTTGGCGAGATGGGGGCCGAATTGGGCGTGCGGGTCGAACTGGCTCGGGTACCGCTCAAGTATGCCGGACTGGAACCCTGGGAAATTTGGGTCAGCGAGGCTCAGGAGCGGATGGTGCTGGCGATTGCGCCCGATAAGCTGCCTGAATTTTTGGAGCTATGCCAGATCGAAGACGTTGAGGCGACTGATCTGGGCGAGTTTACCGGCGACGGTCAATTGAATTTGCTTTATGACGGACACTTGGTTGGTCAGCTTAGTATGGAATTTTTGCATCACGGTTTGCCCCGCCGCCGGATGCAAGCAACCTGGCAGGCTCCCGCTCCGAGGCTCGTAAATAATCGCGCTCATTACGAACACCATCGGCCCTATCAGGGTTATGCCACCATTCTCCAACGCATTCTGGCCGACCCAACGATTGCTTCCAAAGAGGCGGTCGTGCGTGTCTACGACCACGAGGTGCTGGGAGGCACGGTCATCAAGCCACTAGTCGGTATAGCGAACGACGGGCCGGGCGATGCCGCTGTTATCAAGCCGCTACCTAACTCAAATCGAGGGCTAGTGATCTCCAACGGGATCAACCCGCGCTACGGTTTGCTCGACCCCTATCATATGGCGATGTGCGCCCTGGACGAGGCGGTGCGTAATGCGGTCGCGGTTGGGGCCAGTCTCGACCGGATGGCACTACTCGATAATTTTTGTTGGGGCAACCCGAACGTCCCGGAGCGGTTGGGCGAGTTGGCCCGCGCTGCGTTGGCCTGCCGCGATTACGCGCTGGCCCTCAGCTTGCCTTTTATCTCCGGCAAGGATTCGCTCAACAACGAGTATCGTGACCCGACGACCGGCGAAAGCAGCGCGATCCTCGGTACGCTTTTGATCTCGGCCCTAGCCGTCATCGACGACGTGACGAAAGTGGTTACGATGGACTTGAAGAGGGAAGGCAACTTGCTCTATATCGTCGGTCGCACTCGGCCTGAACTGGGTGGCGGGTATTACGCCAAGTATCACGGTCAGTTTGAGGGTGAAGTGCCAAAGGTCGATACGGGGGCCGCGTTGCGTTATTTCCGGGCCGTCCACAAAGCGATCCGGGCCGGGCTGGTGCGAAGTTGCCACGATCTGTCCGAAGGCGGGTTGGCGGTCGCTGCGGCTGAGATGGCCTTTGCGGGTGGTCTCGGATTGCGCTACGACCTGACCCACGTCCCTTACGCCGGGAGCAAGGCCGACCGCACAAACGCGGCCCTGCTCTTTAGCGAAACACCCTCGCGCTTCCTTGTGGAGATCGAGCCAGAGCGCCGCACCGAGTTCGAGACCCTCATGCAAGGCTGCGTCTGTGAACAGATTGGCATTGTCCTGGGCGACGACGAATATACCGTCCTGGGTCTCTCGACCGCTACGGTCTTGCGCGTTCGGGCTTCGGAGCTAAAGTCGGCCTGGCAGACCCCGATTATGTAATTTAGGCAACTAAGGCTACCCTTCTGGTATAATTATTAGGGTAGCCGTCAATGCCGAATAAGCGGTAAAGCAGGAGGTACGGAATGGAACGCATAGAAATCGGTAAATATCTGGTAATCGACCCCGAAATTTGTCACGGACAGCTAACCTTCAAGGGAACGCGCGTCCCGGTCGATACCGTACTCTATTTCTTGTCAGTCGGAGAACCGATGGAAAAACTAAATAGTAGCTGGCCTGAAATAAACCGGGAAGCAATCGAAGAAGCGGTTGATCTGGCTGTGCAGGCTCTAAAAGAAAAACATGGCAACCTTGAAGCAGCTGTAGTCCAAGTTGCTTCATGACCCAAATCATCCTGGATGACCATATTTACGAAGACAAAGTGTTGGAACCAATCAAACGCTGGACAACCGTTCAACGTTTAGGAAAGTTACATCCGGGTCAGGTTATTAAAGATGAGAGAGTTCCGTCTCTCTTATGTCAGTTGAGGCAACCGACTTTTGTAACAATTGATGATGCTTTTTGGAATAGAGGTTTACGCGATACTCGATATTGTCTTATCTACTTTCCTTTGCAAAGCAAGGAGCAATATTTAATACCTGACCTGTTGCGTCGGCTGCTGAAACTGCCCGAATTTCGCACCAAAGCTCTAAGAATGGGCAAGGTCGTGCGGGTTAGTACCGTGCAGGTGGATTACTGGCAAATCGGCGACGGGCAAATGCGTAAAATAAATTGGGCTGAAAGCGGATAAAGAATAATAAAGGCAAAATGCAGATAAAAAAAGTAAAGGTGCTGGTGCTACGCACCGCCGGAACCAACCGAGAGGCCGATATGGTGACGGCCTGGGAGATGGCCGGGGCCGAAGCCGATATACGCCATATTAATGAATTAGCCGGGCCGGGCGTGGCGGACAAGCTCGACCAATATGCGATTCTGGCGCTGCCGGGCGGCTTTGCCTATGGTGACGATTTGGGGGCGGGCAAATTGCTGGCGAACGAACTGCTGTTCCGGCTCAAAGAACCGTTTGGGCGGTTTGTAGCTTCTGGCAGGCCAGTGCTGGGGATTTGCAACGGCTTTCAAGTACTGGCGAAGGCCGGGCTATTTGGCGATTTGACTTTGCAGCCCAACCGTTCCGGCAAATTCGAGTGCCGTTGGACGCTGTTGAAAAACGAGGGTACCAACTCGATCTTCCTGCGCAACATCGAGTGGATGTATGTGCCGGTCGCGCATGGTGAGGGGCGGGTCGAATTGGGTCAGGGTGGCGCGGGAGAAAGCCTGGTAGCCTTGCGCTATGCAGACCCCGACGGCAACACCAACGCCCCCTACCCCTGGAACCCCAATGGCTCGGTCGATAATATTGCGGGCGTAACCAATCTGAGTGGGACAGTGCTGGGTCTGATGCCGCACCCCGAAAATTATGTCTCAGCCTGGCAGCACCCCCATTGGACCCGTCGAGGTACTACCGGGGAGGGTGACGGCCTGAAAATATTCCGCAATGCGGTCGAATACGCCGGGCGCGAACTTTAGCCGAGGTAACAATGCCAAAAGCACGCAGCCAGCCAACCGACAAAATCGCCCAGCTACGCCAACTAGCCGATACGCCCGCCGAGCAGCTTGAGTACGCCCTGCAACTGGTCAAGACCGAAAGCCATCTTGAGTTGCTACAGGCCGCCCTCGCTATTATAACCGAGGTGGCAGAACCAAAAGCTCGACCAGTGTTGCTCGAAAGATACCGTTATTATGATAGCGACGGAACCAAACTTGATCCCGGTTGCTATTTGCGGGTTGCAATTCTACAAGCCTTGCAACCTCTGGCGCGGGTCGAGGATATTCCTCTGCTGGAAAGAGCAGTTTCGACTTACGAATATTTACCGCCCGGTCGGGGCGAAGTCGCGATAGGATTGCGGGCAATTGGGCTTGTGACTCTCAACGAGATTGAGGAAACGCTGGCCGGGTATTACGCCACCCGCCTGTTGATCGACCCGCAGACCTCTAAAATGTCGGGCGAACCGGCAGTGACCGCCGCAAAGGTGCTGGCTACCCAGGGCCAGTACTTGCCGCTCTATGCCTACGCTATCCGCGAGGGTGAAAGCAGGCCGGAGGTGGTCGGCGAATGTCTGCGGAGCCTGACCCGGTTGCCCTCCTCGTTGCTTCCGACGCTGATCGACCGCTATGAAGATAGCAACGACGAAATTATGCTGCTCGGCCTGTTTGATCTATTGCTGACCCACCCGGACAACGCCAAATATACCGGCTTTATCTTTGATTTCCTGGCTGAAACCCGGCTGCTAAATCTTTATCGCTATCTAGTGATCGACCTGGTGGCCCGCAAACAGCAAGACGACTTGAAAAAGTTGCTGGCTTCCACCAAAGATCCGACCAGAACCAAAATTTTGCAAGAAGCATTGGGCATCACCGAACAGAAAGCTAAACGCTAAACCAGGAGAATTAGAGTGGCTTCCCAGGTCTACCTAAAACAGGGTGATCTAGTCAGCATAGAAGCTGAGGCTATTGTCAATCCCTGGAACCGCAACTTGCTACCCTGGCGGCTATTAAGGCCGCATGGTGTGTCGGCTAGGTTGAAAGAGGTCGCAGGCCATTCCGTTTTCGACGAAGTTCAAAAGTACGGGCCATTAAAACCGGGCCATGCGGTACTGACCGGGGCCGGGAAACTACCTTACCGGGCAATTATTCATGTCGCAGCAATTGGTCTGCTGGGTCGTTCGAGCCTCGAAATGATTCGGCTGGGAACCCAAAACGCCTTGCAACTGGCTACCGAACAGCAGCTAAAGCGAATCGCTTTTCCTTTGCTGGGAACCGGGAGCGGCGGACTAGCCCCTCAATCTGCCTATGAGGTTATGCGAAATGAACTAGAATTACATTTGCCTGATTTTGACCAACTTATCGTTGTTATCTACGATCAAAAGGTGTACGACCTATTACAAGGTTAAACGAATTTTGGCATGTGATAGTAAAGTTGCTTATTTTTCTGCCTTGACAATCTGGCTTAACTACCGCAAAATACCGCTCAGAAAGCACGTAGCTAAAAAGCAAAGAAGCTCTTTCAGGATAGGGAAAGTAAAACTATGACCAATCTTCCGCCCCTCGTTGACGAGGTGAATTTAGCACGTTATCTGGCCGAACAATTGCCGGGGCCAAATGCTGCGACTCCGCTCAATATCGAGCGAGTGGCGGGCGGTCATTCCAACGAAACTTTTATCATCCGGCGCGGGGCGGACGAAAGCTGGGTTTTGCGCCGCCCGCCACGTGGCCCGCTCTTACCGACCGCCCACGATGTCGGGCGCGAATATGCCTTGATTAGCGCGTTGATAAAGACCGAACTACCCGTGCCGCAGCCGATTTTACACTGCACCGACGAAAGCATAATCGGTGCGCCCTTCTATTTAATGAACTATGTACCGGGGGTAGTTATCCGTAGTACCGTCCCGCCCAATTTTGCCAACCCAGAAGGGCGGGCCGAACTCGCCGACGCGCTAATCAAAACTCTGGTTAAACTTCATGCGGTCGATTGGCGCGAGGTTGGACTGGATAAGATCGGTAAGCCGGAAGGCTATTTGGAACGTCAGGTTAAACGCTGGAGCGGTCAGCTTGATAAATCACGCCAGCGCGACCTGCCCGACCTGGATGCCGTCACGGTCTGGCTACGCGAGCATTTACCTGCCTCGCCGGAGACGACCGTCGTGCATGGCGACTATCGAATTGATAACGTGATTTATGCCTCGGAGCGTCCGGCGCGGGTGCTGGCGGTGTTGGACTGGGAAATGGCGACTATCGGCGACCCGTTAGCCGACCTGGGCTACTTGATCTCGCACTGGCGACAAGCAGGCGATCCACCCGCCGCCGTCACTTCCGAACTGGCCGATGTCACCGAGCAATCCGGCTTTCCAACCCGCGCTCAGGTCGCCGCCCGTTACGAAGAATTGAGCGGTCGCCCGGTACGCAACCTGGCTTTTTACGAAGCGTTGGCAATCTGGAAGCTGGCGATCTTGCTGGAAGGGAACTACAACCGCTTTAAGGCCGGTACAACCGACGATCAGTTCTATGCCCTGCTCGAAGAAGGTGTACCATCTTTAGCCCGTCGCGCCCTTCAGGTCTGCCACTCAGCAGATAGCTAAAAGTCTGGTAACTGCTCACATTGGGCGACCACAAGGGTCGCCCCTACCAAAAATTCGTTGTAGGGGGCGACTGCTATGTTGGTTGAGCAACGTATAATATTGAATTAGTCGCCCCTACCAAAATCGGTTGTAGGGTGCGACCCTGTGTGGTCGCCCAAAGAGAGTAAGTACTAAATTCCAGCTTTTCTCTGCGTCTCTGCGGTGAATAGTTCCAAAAAGTTTGTGGTTAATTTTCTTAAAACTTGCCAGGAGATGTATGTCTGAAAAACTGACTCTCAACCCGCTTTTGAGCCGTAAGCAGGGTGCAACCGAACTTTATTTGATCCGGCATGGAGATGCTTTGCCGGGGGCGGAAACGGTTATACCGGGTGGCGGCTACGATAGTCAGCCTCTTAGCGAGCTTGGACAACGACAGGCCCAGGCGCTGGGCAAGTGGCTAAGTAGCGTGACCTTTGATGCGCTTTATAGCAGCCCACTCCGGCGCTGTCAGGAGACTGCCGCACCTTTGGCCCAAATCCTACAAATGCCGGTCGTGACCGAAGCGGAATTGCGCGAAGTACGTCTGAATATGGACCTTGCTGGGCCAGGCCCAGCCGACGAACCGGCAGCGACGAGTGCGGCCCTCCGCGCTCGGATGGACGAAATTATCCAGCGGGCGGGACAGGTCGGCAAGTGGTCGGCGATAGCGGGCAGCGAGGCCAGCGCCCCCTTTCGAGAGCGCGTCCTAAAGGTCATCGGACAAATTGGCAGTCGCCATCCAGGGCAAAGGGTGGCGATTTTTTCGCACGGCGGAGTTATCAACGCTTATGCCGCCGAACTGCTTGGCCTGGAACGCGATTTCTTTTTCCCCATCTACAACACCTCCGTCAGTATTATACGCTGGCAAGACCGGCAATCCAGCCTAGTTTCGCTCAACGAGATCGCCCATTTAAGAATCGGCGAGGTCGAAACCGAGGATTAAGCTAGATGTCGGTCTGCACTCCTAGCATTAGTAAAGTGTTAAAAGTCGATTAACAACGCAGTCAGCTTGACAACTTTACATAGCTTGATACAATCAAGTCAACTTTCTCACGCATCAGGTTTGTACAGAGATCAAAAGCAGTCTATCGGCTGGCGCAGATTTCAACTGTATAAGCTTGTAGTAAATTTTTTCCCAAAGCCAAATAGCCTAACAATTGAGGCTAGATTGCTTTGTAGTGACCTTGTTCAGAGCATACTTGTTCGGATACTTCGCCTACAAAGAGGTAATCAGAAGTTATTAAGCTATTATACAATCTGTTTAGGTTGCAAGGTTTATTAACAAGCAAAAATTATGACTGACCGGGCTGATTTTTAGTTGGCCGGGCCGGGCATATAGAGTTTGAGTGTGTTGAACTACGTGAAGTGACTCAAGGAGGAGAAAAAGCGTTATGATTAAACGCACCCGCATTAGTCTTTTGGTAGTGTTGTCAGTTTTCACTACCATCCTGTTATCGGCTTGTGGGCCTAGTGCCGACACCGCTGTTCCCGCGACGGTTGCCACCACGACTGCCGCCGCCACGACTGCTGCCGCCGCGACGACCGCCGCTGCCGCTTCCACCTCTGGGGGAGGGGACATCCGAATTGGCCTGATGGGGCCTTTTACCGGCGGTAGTGCCAGCCTGGGACTTTCGATCAAACGCGGCGCAACCCTGGCCGTCGATGATATTAACAAGGCCGGTGGTATCAACGGTCGCAAAATCGTGCTGATCGAGCGCGACGACAAAGCTACCCCCAACGAAGGTGTAACCAACATCAAAGACTTGATCGACAAAGAGAAAGTGCTGGCGGTCTTTGGAACTGCTAATACTGCTGTGGGTGTCGTTCAGGCGCCGATTGTCCAGCAATCCAAAACCCCTTGGCTAGTCCCGGTGACGACCGGTACGAAGGTCACTGAAGAACCGGGTAGCCCAAGCTTTATCTTCCGGCTTTCGATGGTAGACCGCTACCAGACCAAGTTCGTAGCCGATTACGTCACCAGCAAGTATAAGAAAATCGCGGTAATCCACGATGATAGCGGTTATGGTACGCTCGGTCGGGACGATCTGTTGGCCCGCTTCAAAGAGAAGAATATCACGTTGGCCCTTGACCCTATCGCTTACAAAGTCGCCGGTACTCCCGACGACATGAAGCCGATGATTAACCGGCTCAAGGAAGCAGCCCCCGATGTGGTAATCAACTGGGGTCTTGGCCCAGCGGCAGGCAACATCAAAAAGGCCATGAAGGAGTTAAACAGCGACTTCCAGATGGTCGGTTCGTGGGGTCTGTCGATGCCAGAGTTTAGCACCATAGCCAACGGGGCCGAGGCTGGAACTTTGGTAGCTCAGAGCTTCTCGGTCGATACCACCAACCCCAAGCAGGTGGAATTTATCAACCGCTACAAGGCTGAGTATAAGACAGAGCGGGTGGACTTCCCCAGTGGCACGGCTCAGTCTTACGACTTGATGCGGATTTTGGGTGAAGCCTTGAAGCAACCGGGGGCTGCCGACGACCGCGAGAAATTGCGGGCGGCTATGGCGGGCTTTGGTTCCTACGATGGCATCATCAAGAAATACGACAAACCGTTCGCCACTCCGACCCAGGATGCTTTTACCGACAAAGATTTCTTCTTTACGGTCTGGAAAGATAACAAACTGGTAAGGCTCGAAAATAAGTAGCACACTGGTGTAAGAGTAGTCTCTGAAAAGGGACTACTCTCGTTTGGTATAACATTCGCATTTAGTCCGAATTTAAATAGAATAAGAGCGATTTTGGCGGTTTACGGTGGGATAGCCCGCCGTGAATGACCGGGGAAATCTGGTTTTTAACGACAACTTACACTGCGTAAATCAAATCTGGGTAGTCGCAAATAAGGTTGCTACAATTCACCAATGGATTGGGGTTTTGTTCGCTTATAGCATCGATCACAAAAATTACCCAATGGCTGCCAAAGTGGGCAGCCCAGTTGTATACGATATTTTGAGGGGGATTTGAGAGATTTATGGAAACCCTGATTCAATGTTTAATCAGTGCTTTGTCGAACGCTTCGATCTATGCTTTGATCGCCTTCGGCTTTAGCCTGACGTTTGTAACAACCGAGACGCTCAACTTCGCCCAGGGCGAATTTGTAATGCTCGGCAGCATGATCGGTATCTTTCTGGTCATGAATTGGGAAAATGATGGCGCGTTAACCTCTTTGCAACGTCCTTTGTGGCCTCTTTGGGTCGGCTATATCGTAGCGGTTCTGGTTATGGCCGGGTTGGGGGTGCTACTCGAACGGTTTGTAATGCGGCCCTTCTCGACCGGCCTCTCGGTCAGTTGGATTATGAGTACGGTCGCCATCGCCATACTTTTGCGTAACATAGTAGAAAACTTTATCGGCAGCCAGCAAAATCGGCTTGACCCGGTAGTTACGGGCAGTGTCACCATTGCCGGACAAAATGTAGACTGGCAAAAATTCTTTAATATGGGGTTAACGCTGACGATTATTGTGTTGCTCCAGCTTTTCTTTACCCGTACTATGCTGGGCAAATCGGTGCGGGCGGTCGCGTTTAATCCGACTGCCGCCGGGTTGATGGGTATCAACGTCAACTTCGTCAAGATGTTCGCTTTTGCGCTGTGCGGCGGGTTGGCGGCAATTGGTGGGTTGGCCCTGACCCCGGTGATCGGCGGGATGGGGCCAGAAACCGGGACGGGCTTTGGGATTGCCGCCTTTGCGGTCGCTATTATCGGCGGGTTGGATAACCTGATGGGCATCGCCATTGCCGCCGTCCTCTACAGCCTGACCGAGCAACTAATCCAAAACTACCTCTACCTGGGTACTTCCAACTTTGGGATCGACCTCTATCGGGCGTTGACCTTCGTCTTATTGATTGTGGTATTGGCGGTAAAACCAACCGGTATATTTGGCCGCACGATAGTGCAGAAAGTTTAGGTGGGCAGAGAAATGGCAAGCCTCGATTCAAAGTTGAACCGACCGGGGGTGAACCAGGCTCGCACGGCGAGCATCCCGGCCCCACTCTGGGTCAAAGATTATCTTGGACTGGCGTTAATTGCATTGGCTTTGTATGGTGCAGTCAATTTCTACGCCAACGACCCCTACTATCTGCAAATTATGTGTTCGATTGGGGTAGCAATTATCGTTGCCAGTGGCCTCAATCTAGTAGTCGGCTACATCGGGCAGGTGGCCCTCGGTCAGGCCGGGTTGGTCGCGTTGGGCGGCTACACGGTCGGGCTTTTAATGGGCCGGATTACCGCCAAAACCAACTGGATTGATTATCTGTATGTCCGCAAAGTCGCCAGTTACGAGGCGGATGAGCGCAAAGACCCGATCAGGGCGACAGCAGCCCGACAAGCGGCCCTCGATAATACCAACAATTTATTGACCGTCCTGCTCATCATTGTGGTAGTGTTGACGGTCGGGTTAGGGGTTTTGTTCTATCTGCGCTGGCAGCAAGTCAAGCGGAGCGGCGGGGTTGCTCAAGCTCACTTCTGGAACAACGCTAAGGTAATGGGACCTTTGACGCGGGGATTGCTATTCGTCGGGGCGGGCGGAGCGGTTTTGATCTACCTCTGGACGGTCATCAGCCAGGCCGACAACGGGCCGGGCAAACCAAAAGTGGGGTTGTCGTGGGTGGTATTCGCCGTTTGGGGTTTGGTCTTTGTAATCCTCTACTACTTCTCGCGCAACGCCTATCTGCGGTCAAACCAGAATACAGGTCGTTTGCGAGTGAGCTTTTGGGATCGTCCGGCGACCTTACGAGCCTTCTTTTTGAGTACCGTTATCGGTGGGGGCTTTTTGATCGTGGTGGGCTTGCTGTTGCTATTCGCCGGGTTCTGGATTTTGCAAAACTTCTGGGTCTGTCTGGCGTTGGGCGCGGTTGTGACAAGCAGTTTTGGGTATATTCTGGCGCTACCGGCTTTACGGGTCAAGGGGCCGTACCTTTCGATGGTTACGATAGCCTTTGGCACGATTGTTTACGAGGTAGTAAACTCAACCACGCTCCAGGGAATATTGGGTTCGCAAGGTGGTCTGGGGGCGATTCCTCGCCCGGTAAGCGAACGCGACCCCAACACCGACCTGATTTATCCTTCCCGGCTCAAGAGTCAGGATAATACGGAATTGTTCTGGACGGCTCTTATCATTGCCACTATCGCCATTTTGATCGTCTATATAATTCGCAGCTTTATGCGCTCACGCTGGGGTCGCTCGTTGATCGCTATTCGGGAGAACGAAATTGGGGCCAGTTCGGTCGGTATTAACGTAACGCGCACCAAGACGTTGGCCTTTGTCATCAGCGCGGCTATCGGCGGGATGGGCGGCGTGATGCTGGCTTACAGCTTTGGTACGATTGACCCGACTATCTCGTTGTTGTCGGTGTCGGTCGGCTATGTCACGATGTTGATCCTGGGCGGTTCCGGCACGCTTTACGGCCCGGTACTCGGCGCGATTTTGATTACGATTATCCCGGAATTTCTGAAAAACGTGACCGAGGATAAGACAACCGCCAAGTTCGTCTTTGCTTTTGACGGTTACAACGGCTATCTTACGACCGGCCTACTGCTAGTACTGGTTATCGCTTTTGTGGCGGTCAAGCGCGGGATGAAAAACGAACGGATCGCCAATTATATTGGCTGGGCGGCGGGGATCGTGGTTATTCTCAATAGCTTTGAAATCTTTAAATCGCTAACGTTGGCCCTGGGTAGTGTCAACGGGGTCGGCTTCCCCAAGAGCAAGTTTGATATAACCGACTGGCTCTTCCCGATTATAGCTTTTTATGTAATGATTATCGCCGGGCTGGTGATTTCACCCAAAACGGCCCGCTTTATCGCGGTACGAACGATTGCGGCGGTGGCGATTTTGTTTATCCCAACCTTCTTTAAGCTCGGCTACAGCTTCGCCCGCAGCGATAATGCCGCAAACTTTAAGGCGGTCACGACTTTGCTTTCGATGTATGGGGCGATCTTGCTCTATTTCCTTTATCTGGTTCCCAACGGAATTGGCGGTTTGCTCGGTAAGTATATCGACCAATTCTTCCCAACCAGCCACAAGATCAACTACCGACGGCTACAACCGGTCAACCAGGGCGCATCTGCCGACGCGAGTGGGCCGGAAGTAGTCGCCAACCGCCGGACGTTGGCTTTCCACCGCGAACACTCCGAGGTTCACGAGGAAGTTTTGCGGGTCGCCCGCGTTACCCGCGACTTTAAGGGCTTGCGGGCGGTCGATTCGGTCGAGATAACCCTGCGGAATGAGACTGTGCATGCTTTGATCGGCCCGAACGGGGCCGGTAAGACGACAGTCTTAAACTTGATTAGCGGTCTTTATCCAGTCTCATCTGGCGAAATATTGTTCCGGGGCGAACGTATCGACGGCCTTAAGCCACACCGAATCGCCGAAGCCGGAATTAGTCGCACCTTCCAGAATTTGCAGGTCTTTGGCGATATGACCGTTATCGAGAACGTCATGGTCGGGTTCCATTTGCATATCAAGCAGGGTTTTTGGGCTTCGCTGTTGGGCTTGCCCCAGGCCCGGCTTGAGGAGCAACGGATCGAGGCCCTGGCGATGGAACTCTTGAATTTTGTCGGGCTGGGCGACCGAGCCTACAACAAGGCCAAAGATTTACCCTATGGCTACCAGCGTCTTTTGGAAATCGCCCGCGCTCTGGCGGTTGAGCCACAAGTGATGCTGCTGGATGAGCCTGCCGCCGGTCTGAACCCACAGGAAATCGAGGAGATGGTTAAGCTAATCCGCAAGATCAAGGCCGAAGGCGTAACCGTGCTTTTGATAGAACATCATATGGATTTGGTGATGGAGATTTCGGACGAGATTACGGTACTGGACTATGGCAAGAAGATCGAGGAAGGCAACCCAATCAAGGTCCAGAATAGTCATAAAGTCAAGGAAGCTTACTTCGGCCCGGAGGTGGTGCTAGATGCTAGAAGTTAAAAACGTGCGGGCGGCATATGGCCGCATCGAAGCGATCAAAGATATTTCGCTGACGGTCAATGCGGGCGAAATCGTGGTGATCGTCGGGCGCAACGGGGCCGGTAAGACGACCACCCTCAAAACGATCAGTGGGGTCTTGAAGCCGCGCGAGGGTCAGATTCTCTACGAGGGCGAGGATATTACCGGGCAGGCTCCCCATAATATCGCCCGGATCGGTTTGAACATGGTTCCTGAAGGGCGGCAAATCTTTGCCGATCAGAGCGTCTGGGATAATTTGAACCTGGGGCTGAATAGCCGCCGCCTCAAGGACAAGCTAGTCCAGGAGCGGATTGAGTATTGCTTCAAGCTTTTTCCGCGCCTCAAGGAACGCATGAAGCAGCAAGCCGGAACGCTTTCGGGTGGTGAGCAGCAAATGCTGGCACTTAGCCGGGCCTTGATGCAGGGGCCAAAGTTGCTGATGTTGGATGAGCCGTCGCTTGGTCTGGCTCCGATCATCGTGACCGAAATTATGCAGGCGATTCGGGAATTGCGAGCCAAAGAGGGTATCACGATTTTGCTGGTCGAGCAGATGCGGTACGCCCTCCAGATCGCCGACCGCGCCTATGTTATCAAGACCGGCAACATCGTCTGGCAGGGTACTGGGCCGGAAGCTTTACAATCGCCCGAAGTAGAAGAAGCCTATCTCGGCAAGCGTAAAGAGGTCGCCCAAACCGTCGTCCCTGATGCTAATAAAGACGAAGCATGATATAATGGAACTATTCTGTCAGGGAACAGTCTATGGGCGGAGCCATATCTAACAAGATATTTCGGTTCCCTTGTGGGACATTGCTCTGCCAATGGATTAGCAAATGGGTGCTATTATAGAACTAAACCGGGTAAGGGTAAGGTACGTTGGGTTGATGGGGCCGGGTTCCAATGGGTCACTTTGGGGGATGTCGAAGGGCATCCCTTTTTGCTTGAGCAAAAATGAGAAGCCAGAATATACTTCTATTAGTAACTACTCACCGCAGAGACGCAGAGAAAAGCTGGGATTTAGTAATTACTCAGGCCGGGCGACCACATAGGGTCGCCCATACCCACAATCCGTTGTAGGGTGCGACCCTATGTGGTCGCCCAAGTGTGGTATGGTGAGTAGTTACTTCTATTATATGTAAAGGTAACTTGTTATGACCATATCAGCAGCGTGAGGTGATTTCTAAGATGCAGCCCGAATTGGTATAATAGTAACTGACACCTGATGGCTAAAACCTGATAACCCTAAAAAGGAGTTCTAAAATGGACACCCTCATCAAAAGCGACGTTTACAGTAGCGAGGCAGTGATCGAATTGACGCAGACGCTGGTAAGGATACCGAGCGAGAACCCGACCGGCGACGAAATTGCGCTGGGTAATTACGTGGCCCAATGGTTGCGTGAGCATGATATTGAGGTCGAGGTGCGACCAGTCGAGGGCGACCGGGCGAATGTGTTAGGGCGGGTGCGGGGCGCGGGTGGCCCGCCGCTGGTGCTGATTGCCCACCTTGATACCGTGCCGATTGGCGATTATCACAAGTGGAAACATGACCCGTTTGGCGGCGAAATCGAGGGCGATTTGCTCTACGGGCGCGGTTCGTGCGATATGAAGAGCGGGATGGCAGCGGCGATGGTCGCAATGGCTCGTATCAAGCAGAGCGGCACAAAGCTGAAAGGCGATATTATCCTGGCCTGCACTATCGACGAGGAAGAAGCCTACATGAAGGGGTCGCACGCGCTGGGGCAGGAGCAGACTTTGCCCAACGATGCGTACTTGCTGACGATGGAGCCGACCGGTTGTCTGCTCAATACGGCCCAAAAAGGAGCCTACTGGTTTGAGGTGACGTTTTTGGGCAAAGGGGCGCACGCCGCCAACCCGCAAATCGGGGCCGACGCTAACCGGGCCATGGCCGAAGCGATCTTGGGCTGGTACGAAGCCGCCGATGAAATGGCCGCCTCGATGGGTCAGCCTCATCCGTTATTGGGTCGCCCGACGCTGGTCGTCTCGCGGCTTCAAGGCGGGGTTAAGACCAATATTGTATCGGAGATTTGCCGGGCCGAGATCGATATGCGAGTACCACCGCCCTTTGTGGGTGAAGACGTGCGTCAGTTGATCGAGGGGGTTGCCCAAAAAGCTGCCGCCAAAATCGGGGTGGAATATATCGTGCGGCATCAGTCTGCCGACCGCCCTGCGGTCGAGTGTCAGGCCGATTCGCCTTTGCTGGCGGCTTTCGACCGGGCCTATCAAGAGATCACCGGGCAAGTTGCCGAACACCTGGGCTTTCTGGCTTACACCGATGCAGCGATGCTGGCCGTCCTGACTGGCAACCAACAGGCGGTCGTCTTTGGCCCCGGCAATCTCAGCGATGCCCATACTACCGATGAAAAGGTAGACATCAACCAGATCGTGACGGCGACAGACGTGCTGGAAAAGCTGGCGCTTTATTTGCTTTGATCTAAAATCTTGTTAGATATGGCTCCGCCAATGGGCGGGTCTATGGGCGGAGCCATATCCAACAAAATACCCGGTTCCTTGTAAGACCTTGCTCCACCAATGGATTTCCCTCGGCCCCAGCTAAATTCTTAGCGCCGCAAGCCATCCAACAAAGGCAACTTGTCCCCAAAGGCCAGCGATTGTAGGTCGTCGAAGAAGCTGTGCGGGAAGCCTAAGTTGATCTTGCTAACTTCATTTAGGCGGGTCAGTTGTTCGGTAGATAGCTGCCATTCCAGACAAGCCAGATTATCTTTAAGATGGTTGAGGCTTCTGGCTCCGATAATTGGGATAATCTCGCTGCGTGGTTGTTGCTGCCGTACCCAGTTGATCGCAACCTGGGCCGGGGAGTGATCGACTTCCTCGGCAATCACCTTGACTGCGGCAGTGATCGCCAGCTTTTGCTCGTTGAGGGTCACGTCTTCATAGCGGCGCGGCTCGCCATCGGCCTGGGTATATTTGCCGGTCAATAGCCCGCCGGACAACACCCCCCAGGTGGTGACGGTCAGGTCGAACGCCTTTGCCATTGGCAGCAAATCGCGTTCTACGTCGCGGCTATCGATGCTATACGGGACTTGTAGACCGACAAATTTCGACCAGCCACGTAGCTCGGCCAGCGTGTTGGCCTGGGAGATAATCCAGGCGGGAATATCCGAAATACCGATATGTAGCACTTTGCCCGACCGCACCAAACTATCCAGACCGTACATTACTTCGTCCACCGCCGTCGTAAAATCCCACAGATGTAACCAGAGCAGGTCGATATATTCGGTATTCATCCGCTTGAGGCTATTTTCAACCGTCTTAACCATATTCTTACGGCTGTTGCCCCCGGCGTTCAAATCTTGCTTGCCAGGGTTCATGAGGGTAAACTTGGTCGCCACCACAAAATGATCGCGGTCGGCGGCGACCAATTCGCCGGTAAATTTCTCGGCAGAGCCATTGGTATAATTATTAGCGGTATCGATAAAGTTACCGCCCGCCTCGACATAGGCATCGAACATTTGCTGGCTGGCTTCACGGGAAGCGCCCCAGCCCCAATCCTCGCCAAAGGTCATGGTTCCCAGAGCTAATTCCGACACTCGCAGACCGCTCCGGCCTAGCAGCTTATAACGCATGTTCTCCTCCTGAATTTTAAGAGCTATTTCCTATCTAGCAGACCCCTATCTAACAGTATAACTCCTTTTGAGCGTTTTCAAGGAACTAGAAAGCCAGGTTTCGACCTGTACTTTCGACCAGTTTTCGAGCGGCGTTTGGGGTGTAGCCGCGATTTAAGATCGTGTATAATAGTGTCAGGAGGGAACGCAAATGCTGTATATCAAACGTGGACACATCAAAAACGGACAAATTGTATTTTCAGAGCCGCTTGATCTGCCAGAAGGTACTGCGGTAATCGCAGAAATAGAACCGGCGGGAATAGGTGCGGCGTTGGAAGCTCCAGAAGAACAACCTCGCCTAGACGATGATTTTACGAGGCTTCCTTTCGGAATGTGGGCCGAACGTGAGGATTTAAAGAATAGTGTAGCCTGGACGCGCAAGGAACGTAAAAGATGGTCTCAACGCCTCAAACAACAGGATTAGTGGGTAGTAATATTTTAAAAGGTAAAATTATGTATAACCCTCAAGTAGGCGACCCGCTAGAAAAGCTGGATACTCCGGCAATGGTGATCGATCTTGATTTGATGGAGGCTAATATTGCACGGCTGTTTGAGCTACTGGCGAGCTTTTCGGTAGCGGTGCGGCCCCATCTCAAGACGGTCAAAAGCCCGGCGCTGGCCCACAAATTAATGGCAGCGGGGGCGATTGGGGGCTGTGTCGCCAAAATAAGTGAAGCCGAGGTGATGGTCGAAGCCGGGATCGAGGACTTGCTTATCACAACCGAGATTGTCGGGCCAGTCAAAGTCGAGCGGTTGGTACGGCTGGCCCAAGCTCACCCTCAACTCAAGATAGTGGTGGATAATATCGAGGGGGCAGAGGCGATTCACCGGGCGATACAGGCTTCCAACGGCGGTCGGCAGGCTCAACCGCTACAAGTATTGATTGACATTAATGTTGGGCAGAACCGCACCGGGGTGCAACCGGGCGAGGCGGCTTTGCGGCTGGCCCGCCAATTGGCTGATCTGGATAGTTTACGACTGGTCGGCTTGCAGGGTTACGAGGGCCACCTTCAGCATGTCCAAGACCGGGCCGACCGCGCGGAAGGTTGCCAACAAGCCATGCAAAAGCTAACCGATACGGCCCAGCTACTAAAAAAAGCAGGCTACCCGATCTCTATCGTCACGACGGGCGGAACAGGCACCGCCGAGATTTGCGCCGCCTATGAGGGTGTGACCGAAGTGCAGCCCGGCTCCTTTATCTTTATGGACACCGACTATCGCAACGCGCTTGGCTCCGGCTCATTTAGCAACGCCCTAAGCATATTGGCGACTGTCATCAGCCGACCGGCAGCACGACAGGCGGTGATCGATGCGGGCCTCAAGTCGCTTTCAACCGATAGCGGGATGGCTGAACCAAAAGGCTGGCCCGGTCTACGTTATCGGCCCGGTGGCGACGAACACGGTATCTTAGAATGGGAGGAAGGTACAACCGCTCCGGCCCTGGGCGACCGAATCGAGATGATACCCAGCCATATCGACACGACTGTCAATTTACACGATTATTATTACGGCTGCCGCAAGGGTAAAATCGAGACGATCTGGCCGGTAGCTACACGAGGCAAAGTACAGTAAAGATCAGACGTGGAGCCTTTCACGCTATAATCTCATTGGGATATGTGGACAGCGATAAAGCTCGCCAAAAGCTCGCAATTGCTCGAAAAAGGCTCGCACCCTAAAGCCTCTAAGAAGGGTAATTCCTACCGAACAAGCTCAACTTACGAAGCAGTTTCAATGGGTTGGTCATTACTAATTTTAGGGCAAGTAAGCTATAATAGGGCCGATGGCAAGGCGCAATTATTTTATCTTTATTTTTCACTAAACGAAAGGCAGGTAGCATTATGACTGCCAAACCCGAAACAATCCTACACGCTCAAGCTCTCGACCTCGCTCAAACTGAGGAAGACGAGATCGATTACTTTTACGACGACCAAAATAATTATCTCAAACTACGCCAGGAGCGCGGCGATATGCCTAACGTTAAACATAACCGGGTGGTCGATTATCTTAAGCAGACGCTCCAATGGCATTACCGTCTCGAAGGCTATCAGATCGACCGCGAGATCAACTTCTTTGAAACAGCCGACAAAAAAGAAACCCCGCTCTATCCCGATGTATTTGTGTTAAAAACGAACGAAGAAATTCCGCAAGAACGCGGTTATCAATTGGGGGTAGATGGGCCACCACCGGCGGTCATCTTCGAGATCGTGTCAAAGAAGACGGTGAAAACTGACCTGGAAGAAAAGCCCCTGCGCTACGAAAGCTGGGGCGTAAAGGAATACTTTGTGTACGACCCGCGAAGTCGGATACGTCAGCGCAAAGAGCCAGTGTTGAAGGGCTGGCGGATGGTAGGCGGGCGTTACGAGCCAATCGAATTGGAAGAAAATCGGCGGATGTGGAGTGAAGAGTTAGAAAGTTGGCTGGTGGTGGATGGGAAGTCGATCTGGCTAGAGGATCGGCTGGGGCGGCGCTGGCTAAACGAGGGAGAAGAGGAAAAAGCCGAGCGGCAAGCGGCAGAGCGGCGCGAAGCTCTTGAGCGACGAGCCAAAGAAGTCGAGCGACGAGCCAAAGAAATGGCGATGCAACGCGAAACTGCCGAGCGACGAGCCAAAGAAGCGGCCATGCAACGCGAAGAAGCCGAGCGCTTGGCTAAAGAAGCCGAGCGGCAAGCCAAAGAAGCGGCCATGCAACGCGAAGCCATCGAGCGGCAGGCCAAAGAAGCGGCCTTACAACGCGAAGCCATCGAGCGGCAAGCCAAAGAAGCCGCAATCCAAGGCGAGACTGCCGAGCGACAAGCTAAAGAGCTTTTACAGCGACAGGTAGAGGAAATGGCCGCAAAGCTACACGAGCTAGAAAACAAGTAAGTCTCACACGAAGGGATGAAGGGGGAAATCCATTGGCGGAGCAAGGTCTGACAAAGAGGCGGGGATTATGGAAGATTGTTTGTGAGTTGGTTTTTGAACTGGCGCGTATTTAGCGGATAGTAGCAGGGAGATTGGAATAATGGATTATGTCAACTTGGGTAAGACTGGGTTAAAGGTTTCGCGGATATGTCTGGGGACGATGACCTATGGCTCGACCGAGTGGCGCGATTGGGTGTTGGACGAGCAGGCCAGCCGACCATTTATCAAGCGGGCGCTCGAACTAGGGATCAACTTTTTTGATACGGCGGATATATATTCGACGGGGGCGAGTGAAGAGGTGGTCGGGCGGGCCTTGCGCGATTTTGCCAAACGCGACGAGGTAGTGCTGGCCACCAAAGTCTATAACCCGATGGGGCCGGGGCCGAACGACCGGGGGCTTTCGCGCAAACATATTATGCAGGGTATCGATGCTTCGCTGCGACGGTTGGAGACGGACTATGTCGATTTATACCAGATACATCGCTGGGATAAGGAGACCCCTATCGAAGAGACGTTGGAGGCACTGCACGATGTGGTAAAGGCCGGGAAAGCCCGCTATATCGGAGCTTCGAGCATGGCGGCCTGGCAATTTAGCAAGGCGCTGTATGTCGCCGACCAGCATGGCTGGACGCGCTTTGTCTCAATGCAAAATCATTATAATTTGGTCTATCGGGAGGAAGAGCGCGAGATGTTGCCACTGTGCCGGGCGGAGGGGGTTGGGGTTATCCCGTGGAGTCCGTTGGCACGCGGATTTTTGGCGGGCAACCGGGACCGAAACAAGTCGGGGGAAACCACCCGCGCTAAGAGCGACACAATGGCCCAGGGGATGTATTTTCAGGAGGGCGATTTTAAGGTGGTTGAGCGGGTGGCGACGCTGGCGGAACAACACGGGGTGTCTTCGGCCCAGATTGCGACGGCCTGGCTGTTACATCAACCGGGCCTGACTGCGCCAATTATGGGGGCCAGCAAGATGTACCAGCTTGAAGAAGCGGTCGCGGCACTTGATATAAAGTTGTCGGAGGAAGAACGCAAGCAACTCGAACAGCCTTATCAACCTCATCCGGTGATGGGCCATTAAATTGGGATCGTTATCGTGGGCAGGTATAAGACCTGCCCTACCAACATCTTTTAGGTAGATGCCTACCTCCTATTTAAGGGATAAGTCTCCTTAGACCGACCAGCCGCGTGATTGTAAGACCTGGATGCCCAACAAGCCGAGCAGAACTTCGTACTCTGTTCCGGCCTTTTCGGGATGTAGCTCAAAGCGATTGCGCTCGAAATATTGTACTAGGCGGGTCTGACCGTCGGTCGGGCTGACTTCCTGGAAGGGTTCGGTCAGAGGTAGACCAAAGATGGCTAACCCACCGTGGGCTTGCCAGTAATCGAGGAATTTGCCGGTCAGGGTGTGGCCGGTCTCTTTGAAGAGCAGACCGCCGGGAACCGGGCTAGTTTCGCCTGAGCCATAGTTGGCGGTGATGTCCGGGCCGGTTCGAGCCGAAAAAGCTTTGCCAAGTAAACCAAGCAGCACTTCATACTGGGTTCCGGCGTTTTCGGGGTGTAGCTCGAAGCGGTTACGCTCGAAGTACTGGACACGATGAACTTTGCCATCGTCCAGATTGAATTCGTCGAAAAGCTCGGTGATCGGGTAGCCAAAGACCGCCAGCCCGCCATGAGTTTCCCAATAAGTCAGGAACGGGCCGCCCAGAGTATGCCCGGTCTGGTAGAAAAATTTGCCGTTGAAAGCTTCGGGAGCTTTGTCGAAGGGTTTGGCGTGAGTGAGCAAAGAATATTCGGGGGACTGAATTGGCAGGTACTGGATAATGTCGAAGTTAGTGCCGTCCATCACCAAAATGCCCAGCCCTTTGTTGGGCGAGTCGGTCGAGATAAAACGGGTGTCCAGGCCGTAGACCCGATTGCGATTTGAATCGACTGCCAGCACTTGCCACGAAAAGCTGGCCTTTTGTTCCATCGGGCTATTTCCACTTATTGCAATAGTATCGCCAATAGATGAAGCAAGCCTCTGACCATAAAGCTGGTTGGTAGCTTCGTTTAGACCGCTATAGCGTTCGACAAGCGGCGCAGTGTAGATCACATCGGTCAGACGTTGACCAAGCACGTTAAAGATGAGTTGTTCCGGCCAGCCACATTTGCCAGTAAAACAAAGGCCCCAGAGATAGACCAGCCCACTACGGTTATTAATATTGAAAGAGCTAAAGGTACTTTGACCAGAGAGGGCCGGGTAAAGAACGGCAGGGGTGGCCTGCTCGTTGAGAGCGTCTATTGTAATCAGGTCGCTGCGGTAAGAGTTGGCGATAGCAGGGTCGAGGGTCGCCCGTAGCGCGTAAAGCTGACCGTTGGCCGGGCTATAGCCGAGGGGAGTATAGGGCAAGCCGCCCAGTAGTTTGTTGGAGGCTACATCAACCGCTAACGACTGGCTTTTAGGGTTGGCGGTCAAAAAGGCCGCATTGACGTAGCAGGGAATATAAAGATGACCAAGACGGGGGTTATAGGTTAGCGGGAGCGAGGTGTTGTTACAAGTAGTAAGCTTGCCCTGAGTATCGGTCGGGACGGTTTTATCTTGCAAAAGGTCGTAATAGCCTAGCCCCAGGATAGTAGCCCGTACTCCACTGATATTGGCAAAATAATAGCGAACTTCGCCCGGCAAAAAGACAAAACCTAGCTCTTGAATATTGACAGCCGGAAAGCTGGTGCTTTTGACCAATTTACCCTGGGTATTAAAGACGCTGACGGCGGTACGGCCCTGACCTGCTAAGGCCGGATTATACCAGACGACCCACAAGTTGCCATCGATAGGATTGACCGCCGTCGCCCGAACTCGGCTCTGGGTATCGGCGAAGGCTGGTCGGGTGTCGGTCAGCCACAGGCTGCTAAAGATATTGAAGGTTAAAAATAGAATTGCTAAAACTTGCCAGCGTTTCGTTTTCTTTGGACGCATAGGAACCTCCTTAGAAGAGATGAGGGATGAGGGATAAGGGATGATGATTTGGGGACATCCATTGGTGGAGCAAGGTCTTATACCAAGTCCGGTAAAGTAGAGTAGTAGAGAATTTATTCTCTTTCCTTTTGCAAAAGGCTAAAGAGAATAAATTCTCTACTACAAATCTTGCCTACTTATTAGGACCTGGTATTACAAGGGCCGTCCCCCAGCTTAGCTACAGTAAAATTATAGCATAACACCGGGTAAATGGTTAGTATCTTAAAAACTATTGTTTCGCTGAGAATGCCTATTCTATTGAAACGTGGCCTATGGTATAATCAAGCCAGAACATTTATTCGTAGTAGGGGAAAGCAGGTCGGTTATGCAAGAAGGGCAGGAACAGCCTAATATCGCCGGGTTAGCACGGGGCGAGATGGTAGCTGCGCCAGCGCTAAAGTTGCGCGATAAGGCCCTGGATGGCCCGGTACATTATCAGCCAGTGGAGGCCCGCACGATACTCAACCGGGTCCAGGCCATGATGCCGATGCGCTGGACGATCAATCCTTACCGGGGCTGTCGTCATGCTTGCGTCTATTGCTTTGCCCGCCCGACCCACACTTATTATGGGTTGAACGCCGGGCTGGATTTTCAATCACGAATATTTGTGAAGATCAACGCACCGCAACTATTGCGTAAGGAACTGGCCCGCCGAAGTTGGAAGGGTGAGACTATTTGCCTGGGTAGCGCGACCGACCCTTACCAACCGGCGGAACGGCGCTACCGGCTTAGTCGTCAATTGCTCGAAGTGCTGTGCGAGGCGGCTAACCCGCTTGAGATTATCACCAAGTCGCACATGGTTGGGGACGATCTGGATTTGTTGATCGAACTCAACCGGCGCACGGATGGGCGGGTGGCGGTCAATATGAGCCTGACGACTTTGGACGAAGGCAAAGCGCGGTTGATCGACCCCGGCGCACCCAACCCGGCTAGACGGATGGAGGCAATAGCCCGGATGAGTGCGGCGGGTATCAAAACCCGGCTATTTATTATGCCGGTACTGCCGGGTATCACTGACCAACCGGACGAGCTAGAAAGGCTGGTAGAACAAGCCGCTCAGATGGGAGTACAGTATGTCGCCGCCGACCCGTTACGGATTGCGCGGGGTCTGGAAGAATATTTCTACCAATTTCTCGATAGTCATTTCCCGGAGTTGCGACCTCGCTACGAGCGCATTTATGCCGGGGGACGGCGCACTACAATTGACGACCGCTACCGACAGGCGCTAAGAGAGAAGATGGTCGAGTTACGCCTTCGCTACGGGATAGCCGAAAGAGAGCAACGTGGGCCGGAACTGAGCGCGGAGCAACCAATACAAGGTACGATCTTCGATGAACCGGTCCGCTTACAAGCACGTCTGGAAACCGCCAATAATCGGGGCAAGGTTAGCCCGGTGGCTACTACTCGCCCCACCAAAGCCCCGCCCCAAACGGCTCAACCAAGCCTCTGGTAAAGAGAGGGATGAGGGATGAAGGGGAACCGCCCATTGGCGGAGCAGTGTCCAACAAGGAATGGGGGGTCGCAACGCTCGAAAGAAGCTCGCCGGGAGGTCGCAAAGCTCGAAAGAAGCTCGCCAATTGGTCGCAAGTTTTAAACATGATGTGGATAACCTCTTGCATGTGAGTTTTTTCTATGCTAGATTCAGTTAGAACTATGTCAAGTCGGTAGTTTGGCATATCCTTCTTGACTCAGCCTCTTACGTGCATGGGACGGACAGGCTGGGAAGAACCGAAAGTTGGCTTTCTTTATGTCGATAGCTTTACTCAATCGCTGAATATGTCTTGACTGAGTAAGAGCTAATAACACAGATCGAGGCGGAAAATGAGCTTGAGTATACGGGCCTTAAGAGAGAGAGCGGTCGGTATCCGTGATTTTCAGGCCAACCCGACCAGAGCGCTGGAACGGGTGGTCGGAAGCCGGGAGCCACTGCTAGTAACCCGGCGCAATCTGCCCATTGCGGCTTTGATCGATGTCGAAGAGTTAGAGCGGCTTTTGGAACTTGAGGCGCGGTTGCTCGAAATGGAGAGAGCGGCAGGCGTATCACTGGCTAATGAATTAGCCGGAGCATGAGGCAAGTGGTCGGGTGAGAACGATTAGGGACGTAAATCATCCGGGCAATATAGCTAAAATGTTCTATCTATTCTTGGCTTTCTAGCTTTCTATGCCAGAATAGTAGCCAGAAGTTAGCACTGCTTAACTTCTAACTGTTTTACAACCCTCGCCTTAATCCTTCTTTGTGAGGGCAGGACAGTCTAAAAGCTTCTCCTGGTAAGCGTGGACAGGACAGGGCGGGGGTTTTCTTATAAGGTTTAGAGGAAGAATTATGAGATAAAAGTCAATCATGTGACCTTAAAACCGAATATAAGAGTCTGATACAAAAAGAAAGAAGCTCCAGCCGCCAAGCAAAAGAGCTTCTCTCGATCATCCAGATAAACTACTGCCAGGCCCTCTTAGGGGGAAAGCCAGGTCAGTTCTATCAAGCTCTTTTATTTTAGCAACTTTGACCGCCCTTGTCAATAGGGAGTGGTTTTGTGTTGTCAAGTTTTAATACGATTTTGGGGGATTAGAGATTAGAAATCAGAGATTAGAAGTTAGAAATTAGATTCTTCGCTGTGGCTCAGACTGACAAGGGGTCGGGGGGGTTTGTAGTGGCCCGGTCTATGGTCAGAGCCATATCCAACAGGGTACGACCGGCCCTTGTGAGACACCGTTCCGTCGGTGGATTTAACTGATTTCTGATTTCTAATTTCTAATATCCCCTAAAAATCGTTAGGTTGATGGTTGGCTCCTTATGGCTTTAAGGAGACTTACCGATGAATAGCGCGGCCCTCAAGCAATTTCCAGACGGCTCTAGTAGCTCTATTTCGGCTGATTATAAGGGGTGGCGGCGGGTTAGTCGTCGAAATCCTTGTCCGATTTGCCAGCATGCCGACTTTTGTGAGGTTTCCCAGGACGGCCAGACGGCCCACTGTATGCGAGTATCTAGCGACCGACCAACCAGCTACCGACAAGGGGGCTGGTTTCATTCGTTGGGAGCGAAAATCGGGGCGACGGTGGCGGACTTGCGCCCGATCAAGGAGGCGAAGAAGGTTGAATTAGCCCCGATAGAGGTGCGGCATGAGGCGATCAGCCAGCTACTTAGCCGCCTGGGGTTGAGCGAAGCGCATCGGGAGTATTTGGAGAACGAGGGTTTTGCGCCAGAACAGGCTTTGGAGTTGGGTTATCGGACGCTGCCTCGTGAGGGTCGGGCCGGGTTAGCGCGTGAGATTGTCGGACTGGTGGGTCCGGAGGCGGCGCGTGGCCTGGCCTTTTTGTACGAGAAGAAGGGCCGGGCGGGGAGCAGTTATTTTCAGTTTGCGGCGACGCGGGATGAGTTGCTGCTGATACCAGTCAGGGACATCGCGGGGCGCTTGGCCGGGCTGAAGGGGCGCTGGACAAGCCTTAACGAGAAGACTGGCCTGTCGTTACGCCATTACCGGGTACTCTCTGCCGGGTCACTCGGTGGTGCATCGCTCGGTACTCCTTTGCATATCGCGCGTCCAGAGGCTAGAGATCAGAAATTAGAAATCAGAGATCAGGTATCAGAGGCTAGATTCTTCGCTGCGGCTCAGAATGACAAGGGGCTGGAAGTCATCCCTCCCCCTTCATCCTTTCCCCCTCAGTCCTCAGTCCTTATAACGGAGGGCGAGAAGAAGGCCGATTATATCGCTTGGGCGACTGGGATGGTCTGTGTGGGGGTGCAGGGGACGGGTAATTGGCGGGCAGGTGGTGGGATAGGCCACTTGATTTCGACCCTGACGGCGCTGGAGGCAAAGCAGGTCGAGATCGCTTTCGATGCCGATCTTGAGCAAAATAAAAGGGTAGCCCGCGACTTATACCAGATGGGCTGCCAGTTGCAAGCGGCAGGCTTCGAGGTCTGGGTGCGGCGCTGGCCTTTGGAGGCGGCAAAGGGTTATGACGATTTGTTGAGGGCGGGGCTAGACCGGCTGGAATGGCTCGAACCTTTCTCGCCGCTAGAGGGGGAAAGCGCGGGCAAGAGGTTGATCGAGTTGGAGCCGGAGGCGATCACGGCGCGGCGTTTTAAGGGGCCAAACCGGGGTATCCGGTCTTTGTTGAGCGTGGCGGAGGCCAGAGAGCAGCACGCAAAACTCTTTCGACAGACTTTCTCGGAGCATTTTTTCAGCCTGGGGCAACGGCGGCAGAGCCTGATAGTGACCTCTAATCCGGGGACGGGCAAGACTTATGCGGCCTTAGCCGAGGCGCTGGCGACAGTCCAGAGCTACCCACAGGGGCGTATTCTTTATCTGGCGGACAATAAAGAGGTTTATCGGCAGTGGCTACAGCCGGGCGCATTGCTCTATCAGGCGGCCCAATCCGGTTGGGTGGCAGTGCGTGAGGGGCGACAGAGTGAGGCCGGACAGTTCGAGTGTCGGAAGAAGGCGGAATGTCAGGCGGCGGGTCAGCAACGTCATGCGCCGAGTTGGGATGTTTGCGCGAGTTGTCCGTTCGCTTCGCTCCAGAACTGGCGGGCTTATCTGGCGGCGACTGGGCAATCTGCTGATATACCGATGCTTTGGGATTGTGGTAAAGAGGGCTATTGGAACGGGGTCGAAAAGGCTAACAAGGCCCGACTGGTACTGGCTCCCAAAGCGAGCTTTTTGAATAATTCGCAGGAGTTAGCCGAGTTTGACATTATTATCGTTGACGAGAGCGTGTTGGAGCATCTGCTCGAACAGATCGTTGTAACACGTGAAACCCTGGCGGTCTGGCGCGAAGGTATCCAACGGCAAGACTACGATGAGGATGCACCTTTTATGGCGTTGTTTGAGTTAGTCGAACGCGCTCTGGCCCTCCATGCCGAGCAGTTGAGCGGCGAAAAGGCCGGAGGCCGTCAGCGTTTGTGGTCGGCGAGGGCGCTTTTGCAGGAAGCCGCCAAGCGGCAGAAGGTTGATCTGGCGGGTTTAATCGCGCAGTGTCGGGCAGTGCCTGCTGGGTCGCAGACCGGGCGGTACGGCTGGGAGCGGCCTTTTACACAGCCCAACGGACGTTTGAGCTTCCCGCTTCACTTCGCGCGTGAGTTGGTCGAGGCGTTAGGGCAGGAATGTAGCACGGAGCAGGCCGACACCCGGCTATGGCTAGATGTAGAAGGCAACTTGAAGGTCTTTTTGCCGCGCCAACATCTCCTGGACATCTTACAGGGCCGCGAAGGGGTTAGCTATAAAAATCAGCTTGGGCAACCGCCGACGGTCGTGCTTTTGGATGCTACACCGCCCCCGCTCATGCTCGACTATGTGCTAGGTGCGAGTAGCCAGATGGTCAACTTTGAGGTTGTCGAGCATATCGAGGTCACGCAATTGACCAATTCGCTCTATACAAAGGACGAATTAAAGGCGCGGGAAGGGCGTGGGCTGACCGAGGTTAGTCGAGTATTGACCCAGGAAATCAGCCGTTATAAGTCAGCGGCGGTCTTTAGTCACAAGGCGTTTAACCCGGCTATCGGCGAGGGGCCGCTCAAGTTGGGGGCCGATACGCCCAATACCCAGGTGACATGGGGTCATTTCGACCGGGATAATAAGGCTCTCAACAGCTTGAGCGAGGTAGAACTTATCGCGGTCGTCGGGCATTATTGCCATCCGCTCGATATTCTAAAGGCCCAGGTAGAGGCTTTTAGGTTTGGTAGAGCGAACGAAAAACCGGGCCTGGGGATTAGAAAGCAGGCTGAGTTATGGAAGTTGCGGGCTTATGGATGGCAGAACGAGCAAGGGCGTGGACTGGCGCGACGCTGTCGGGCCGACCATGACCAGGACGTACAGGCCGCCATCGAGCATTGCGAACGGGCAGCGATCATCCAGGCTATCGGACGGGGACGGCCCACTCTGCGGTCGGCAGACCAACCTCTGCGGGTCTTACTGGTGACGGCTACGCCACTTGAGGAATGGTTGCCGGTCAATCGGCTAGTAACGGCCAAAGAGCTTTTGGGAGAGAACAATATGAGCCTGGCCCAGGCCGAAACGTTGGCGAGAGGCCGGGCCGTACTTTTAGCCAAAAACCAGTCTCGGCAAGCTGAAGCCATCCAACGTCTACAGGCGGCGCTCCAAACGCCGGAAGTTACGCCAGCCAAAGTCTATCTAAACCCGACCGAGCTAGGTCGTCTGGTGCGGGTCAAACCCTGGCAACCGCTAGAGTTGGTTGTCGATCAATGTCCCCCTTACAAAGTGAGCGGCTTTGACAAGATGGTCAGTCTCAAAATGTCGTCCTTAAAGATTGGTCAGATGGTCTATAAGTATTTACGTCTACATACCCGAAACCAACCACTTTTTACATTGGATTGGTTTATATATAGCTATAAACCAGTCCAATACGAAAACCCGTTGGTTTCTACATCTGGAAAAAGACTAATAGCTGGTAAAAGCTTGTTTAGACGGCGTTTAAGAGTCAGACAGACCACTTTGAAGGGAAAGGATAAGAGACGAAGAAAGGCAGAATGCAGAATGCAGAGTGCAGAATGAAGGGAAAACATCCATTGGTGGAGCAAGGTCACACAAATACTCCCAACCCCTGTGGCAGCGCAAGGTCACACAAATACTCCCAACCCCTGTCATTCTGAGCCGCTGCGAAGAATCTTCTTGGAGAAGCTGGCTCTAGCCCAACCGGAGAGATTCTTCGTGGCCTCACCCACTCTGGCGGTCGCCGCTCAGAATGACAATTGTTAGAGGTTGCCGTGAGAGGGAGCCGGGGTGTCTTGTGTGACACCACTCTATCCACCGATAGAGTGGTGTCACACAACTGGAATACTCAGTCCTCAGTCCAATAACATTCCAATAAGCGCGAGAATTGTCATTCTGAGGCGGGGCATTAATTGGATTAGAAACTGACCACCTAACCCCGCCGAAGAATCTTTTGGCCCAATCCAGTGCTTTAGGTCAAGACCCGGTGCAGTCAAGAAGATTCTTCGGGGCTTAAGTCTATCTCAAGTTAAAAGTTGGGTATTGGACGCCCCTCAGAATGACATTCATCCGCTTATTTGAATAGTATTGGTCCTAAGTCCCCTTTCATTCCTCATCCCTTGTAAGACCAGGCTCCGACTATAGACCACGCCTAGATCGTGAAAGCTGTCACAATTACGTCTATCGGACAGAAAAGTGATATTCTTCACAAATCAGTTGAGCGGGTTAGGGGTGGTACTGATCGTCGCCGGGGCGGTGGTCGTAAAGCCGCGCGACTGGGCGTAGAGGTTTATAAGAATGAAGCCGACGGCTAAGGCTGCTACAACTAGCAGGGCAATCCACAGTAGCGTCGAGTAGTCCTTCCTGGTGGGCATTGGGTCGTTGGCCTTTCTTGATAGCCGGGTTTATTTCGTCCGCTTGTTGAGAGTCTTTTTAAGAGCGCTCAGGTCTTGTTCGATCTGGCTGAGTTCTTCAAGCAGTTGGTCGCGCTCATCACCTGCTAACTCTTTTTGCTCTAGCTGGCGAGAAGTCTTTTCCAGCACGTCGCGGAAGCGCACGAAAGGAACCAGTCGCAGGTTTTGGGCCGATTGACGCGCGGCGGTTTGCTTTGGCCCAACTCTTTCGACGACCGGCCCGTCATCTAGGGTCGGGTCGTCGGAGCCAAGCAAGGCTTCGGTCAGACCGAGATTTCTCTCGCTAAGTTCCTTTAGCCTTTGGGGGTTGTGGGCCAGTCGGAGCCGTTTGCTGACGTAGCTTTCCGATTTGTTGATAAGCCGGGCGATCTGAGCCGCCGCCAGATTAGAGGTGTTTTCCAGTTCTAAAAAGAAATGAACTTCCTCAACTAACGTCAGGTCGCGGCGCTGCAAATTCTCGGCCAGACTAGCCATCCGCGCGTCGCTGTCTGTCCAGTTGTCGCGGACTATGACCGGCACATGAGTTTTGCCAGCCAGCCTTGCCGCTCGAAAGCGGCGTTCTCCGGCGATGATTTGATAGAGTTCTTCGCCGTTTTCCTCGATAGGCCGTACCACTAGCGGCTCCAAAAGATCACGCTTCCGAATATCGTCGGCTAACTCTTGCAGGGCTTGTAGGGCGGCAGGCGAGTCAAAGTCTTGCCGTACTTGAAATGGGTTGGGGCGCAACCGACTAAGTGGGACGCGCCGGGCATCCGGCATCGCCAATTCTTCGATCTCGGTGCGTTCTTTTTGGAGCTTCAAGCGGTTCTGGGCGGTCTGGTTGCCCTTGTTTAGATTAAAGGCCGACACGTTGCACCACCTCCTGAGCTAGTTTGGCATAATCGTCCGCCCCTTGCGAGGAAGCGGCATAGCTGTAGATCGAAGCTCCCATCGCCGGGGCTTCCGAAAGCTTGACGTTTTGGCGTACCACCGTCTTAAAGACCAGACCGCTAAACTGGCGGTTTACCTCGTCCATGATCTGGGTGCTTATCCGCGTGCGGTTCTCCATCGTCAGAGCCACTCCTAGCACTTCCAGCGAAGGGTTAAGCTCCTGCTGTACCCAGTTGATCGACTCTAAAAGCTGGGCGATGCCGTAGAGAGCATAATAGCTCGAACACTGAATCGGAATGATAACATAATCCGAGGCACACAGGGCGTTGATCGTAAAAATATTGAGGCTCGGCGGGCAGTCGATCAACACAATATCAAACTGATCTTTAATCGGTAGCAGCTTTTTATTCAACAGCGTCTCGCGTCCATACTGGCTGACAAGCTGCATTTCGAGCCGTACCATGTTCATGTGAGCAGGCGCGATAGACAGTCCTTCTTTTTTGACCAGCACCTGTTCGAGTGGCAAGCTCTGGGGGGCCAGCACGTCAAACATCGAGTATTCTAGCTGCTGCGGGTCGATCCCAAACCCGATGGTCAGGTTCGATTGAGGGTCAAGATCGAGGCAAGCCACCCGGTAGCCTAGCCGGGCGAGTTGGGCCGACAGGCTGTTGACCGTCGTAGTCTTCCCCGTCCCGCCCTTCATATTAGAACAACTTATTACCCGGCAATTCGACATGCCTCTACTCCTTCTCAGCCTACGCCCGGCGGTGGAATTTACTCTATAATACGCCTGTTCTCACATGATACGTGGTGCGGAGTGCTATGTCAATGCTATGGGATGAAGGCGAGGGATGAGGGATGAAGGCGGACTGAGGACTGAGGACTGACCTCTGACTTTCGGCCCTTGTCATTCTGAGCCGCTGCGAAGAATCTTCTTGCAAAAGCTGGCTCTAGCCCAACCGGAGAGATTCTTCGTGGCCTCACCCCCTCTGGGGGCTGCCGCTTAGAATGACAATCGTTAGAGGTTGCCGTGAGAGGGAGCCGGGGTGTCTTGTACGACATTACTCCGCCAATGGAGGTTTCCCCTTTCATCCTTTCTGCCAATCGATCTATCTAGCATGCTTACATGCAATCATGGCATGCAAATTAGAACGGTACTTTACATAATTATCGAGAAGATAACCCATTTAACCCTATAAGACCGATTAGCAGTAAAGAGCTATTGAAAAAATTTAATATTTAGTGGATAATCCTCAAGAGGAAAAGTAATTCTAGCCAGTCTATCGCTATTAATCTTCTAGGAGAAATCATGCCAACTACAAATAGTTCTCGCAGTCGCTTTTATCCGCTTTACCTGGGGGTCGTCCTGTTTAGCCTGCTGACGTTGCTGGCCCCGCTCGGCTCGGCGTTGGCTGCCGGGTACAGCCGAGTTAGCCCACAAGCCGCCCTCCCGACTTACACCAAAGGAGTGGGCTACGATGCGGGATCCAGCAACGCCCTGCCCGACTCGACCAAAATGTTCTATCAAGAGGTGGGCTTTGGTATCAGCCGTACCTTCGATAGTGCCAACAAAGTAGCCCTGTTAGATACCACTGCTTCCCTGTCAAACTACGCTGGGTATGCCATTACCAACACGCTCTATTCGGCCCTGGATCGAAATTTAGGCTACAGCTTTAACTTCACCGTCCGGGTCATCAGCGAGACGCACGGCCCCAACAACGACCGGGCCGGATTTAGCGCGATTGTGGTCGGGCAGGACTTTAACGGTATCGAGCTAGGCTTTTGGGAAAATACTATCTTTGCCCAAAATGCTGACTTCACGCCGGGCGAGAGCGTCGCCTTTGACACCAAGACGGCCCTGGTGGATTACCAGATCAGGGTGCTGGATAGCAGCTATACCTTACTGGCAAACGGCACTCCCCGTTTGACCGGCTCTTTGCGCGATTACCGGGCTTCGGCTCCTGTATTCCCGCCGCTACCCTACACTGTGCCAAACTCTAACTTCCTGGGCGATGACACAATGTCAGCTAAAGCTAATCTTGCGCTCTCCAAAGCTTCGATGGAGGCGAATATTGGATTACTCGTCACCAGTGTGACCGACATAGCCGCCAGCCCACCCCCGACCTTGCCCGTAACGCTCCGGCAAGCGGTATCCAACGCTTCGGGGACAGCTGGAGGCGCGATCATCACCTTCGACCCGGCTCTGGGAGCCAGCCCGACCATCTCCCTAACTGCGCCCTTAACCGTCACGGCTAACCTCCAACTACAGGCCCCCTGCGCCAATCGCGTCCAGATCAAGACCAGCCCGACCAGCCCGCTTACCCTGTCAGGTAGCAACTTGCTGCAAGGTCTGAATATCTACAGCACAACTGGCTCTGGCCCAGCCCTCCAAATCGTCGGCAAAGGCCACCAATTTATCTGTACGCGGGTCAGCGTGCTAGGTGGGCCGTAAGGGGAGGGATGAATTGTAGGAGCGGGCTTCTGCCCGCGATAGGTTGAGGACGAGTTGTAGGAGCGGGCTTCTGCCCGCGATGGGCTAATGACCTCACAAAATCTATAATCTATCGAGGGAAATTTTATTATGGAGATAAACCTAACCTTGGCGACTGAACAGGACATGCCCATCGTCAAAAACTTCTTCGTAGCCTACTTCTATGATATGACCGAATTTGACGATAATCTGATTATTAATGACTATGGTCTGCCGATGTGGGAGCCTTTTGGTCTGCCCGGCCCGGCTACCTTCGACGAATGTGTGTGGTTCAACTGGTGGATACGGGATAGCTGCCAGCACTATCTCATTCGGGCTGATGGTCAGCCTGCCGGATTTGTTATAATTCTGGCCGATAAAACTCACCTCATGCCCGATGTAGATTATGAACTGATGGATTTTTATGTTGCGCCCAAATATCGGCGGCAGGGTATCGGGCGCAAAGCCGCGCTTGCCGCTTTCGAGCTTTATCGTGGAAACTGGCAGGTTTTCCAGTTGGCCCGTAATTTGCGGGCGAAGGCTTTCTGGCATGGTGTAGTCGCCGACTATACCGACGGTCAGTATCAAAACCTCGACGACGGCACTCAGCAACGCTTTACCAACCACTGAGGGGAAAGGATGAGGGATGAAGGGGAGCCTCCATTGGCGGAGCAATGTCACACAATCAGGCATTAGAGCATAGGTTACAAGTTAAGGTTAGAATGAATTTGTCAAATCGATAGCGATGTGCCATTCAGCAATCAAAAACGGTCTGGAGAAGTTATTGATTGCCAACGCTTTAAGTTTTGATGTGGTTAAGCCCAGTGCAAGCCAGCTT
>JBBQWM010000001.1:0-219930 GCA_038210655.1 Chloroflexia bacterium | reverse complement strand
ACAGGCTCAAAACTAAATACCGTTGCATTGTTTCAGTCTCTTACCAGAACTTACTGATTTAAGCCTTTGAACTCAATTGCTTTACGCTCACAATTTGTTAATAGTATATTATTCTTATGTTGACGGCTATGGGGCGACCCTGGTGGTCGCCCGTGAACACCAAGCACGGTCTCCGAGGGCAACCACCCAGGGTTGCCCTACGGTGGTGTTTAGCCCAGATGGAACTATGCTGGCCTCCGCCGGAGCAGATAATAAAATCAGGCTGTGGAAGTTATCAACCTAACAAATAGCACTACTCAGCCTGTCAGCCTGAGCCGCAGCCACCAGAGGGGGTGGAGTCACGAAGGGCCTCGGATCTTCGGCGGGGAGCTATCTTTGGCAAAAATTGGGGTAATTTTATCCTGTATATCCCTGTTAACTTTCGAGGAAATATAAAATGAAAGAACGAGATTGTATCGGCTCAACCTCGCTCTTGACTATAGGAGTAAGTAAAATGTAGTTGGGTTATTAAGAGTTTTACTAAAGATAAGTTCGTGTCAATTTCTGACCTCTTAAGGATAACAGCTAAGAGCTTAAAATAAAACGGCCCACAGACCCAATTTTCTATGGGCCGGGGGCCTAACTTATCCACACACTTCTCTACCCTATAGCAAAGAAATTGACCTCTTGTAGGAGCGAGCTTCTGCTCGCGATTGAAAAGACGGCTGGGTGTCCAATCGCGAGCAGAAGCTCGCTCCTACAGATAAGTGGTTGACTTGTGTTTTACTGTAATCGGGTTAGGGGCGGGGGGTAACTCGTAAAGTGATCGCCTCATAGCGATTGCGTAGGTGCAGTTTGGAATAGATACTGTTGATATGGTTCTTGACAGTCTTTTCTTCAATCGAAAGGCCCTCGGCAATCTCACGGTTGCTCTTGCCGTGCTGCACCATTTCCAAAATATCGCGTTCCCGTTTGGTCAGGAGGTTTTCGAGCGACGAATCGGTAATAGCGGTCGAGTTCTCTTTTTCTTCGCTAGTCGGAGAACTGGGGGCGGCTTTGCTCTTAACCATATCGAGCAAGACCGGGGCCAACGAAGGAGTTATCAAGGCTCCACCATCACGCACCGCCCGGACTGCCGCTACTAACTCGGCCAGACTAAATCGACCATGCACCAGATAACCCTTAGCACCCGCCAGAATCGCCTCAACCAGCGTTTGGGGTTCGTCGTTCCAGGTCGTCATCAAGATACGGGCGTGCGGATGGGTTTCGATAATGCGCCGGGTCGCCCCCACCCCATCCAACCGGGGCATCCGAAAATCCATTATTATCAGGTCGGGTTGTAGTTCATCCCAAAGCCGCACCGCATCCAACCCGTTCTCGCCTTCGCCGACTATTTCAAAATCCGGCTCCAATTCGAGAGCGCTTCGCAACCCATTACGCATCACAAAATTATCGTCGATAATAACCAGACGGGTTCGTCTGCCCTGTTCTACTTCGGTTGTTTCAGTGTTCTCCGGGCTTGCTACTTTCATACTTGACCTTGAACGCTTGTTAGCAATTTTTCGACCTAGAACTTTGTTTTTACAAATCCCGCTGGACTTGTGCCTGCTCATCAAATAGTATAACATACGGCAAAAGGGTCTAAAGACCTATCTAATAAGACTTATAGCAAAATGTAAAAATATTGAACCCCTGTAGGAGCGAGCTTCTGCTCGCGATTGGAAGCAACGGCTGGATGTTCAATCGCGAGCGGAAGCTCGCTCCTACAGATAAGTGGATCGCCCAATGTCTTTGCAATTTGCTGTAGTAGGGAGTAAGTATGGTAAGAGGTTTAAGGTTGTGACCTTTACACGGCGGGTACTAGATTTAATCAACTGGATACGGGGCCATAAAGCCCTGATGGTTGTGTTTATAATTTTCTCCGAACTGGTAATCGGAGTCCTCGATTATGTGACCCGTGATGAAATATCGCTGGCTGGCGTTCACTATCTTCCAATTATGCTGGCAGCTATCATCTACGGTATGTCTGGGGTGATCGTGGTTAGCGCTGCCGCCACGATTTCTTTCTACCTGGCAACCTGGCTCAGTGTGGGCCGACCGCTCGAACAGCTAACCGTACCGAGCGTAATATTAACTTTTGTGATCTCGATTTTGGCGGGGGCCAGCGCCCTTTTGATCTTGCGGTTGATGATTTCGCTCCAAGCGACTAATCAAACCCTTAGCGAAAAAGTCAGCCAGTTGCAATCGAGTAGCGCCCGGATCGAGTTGTTGACCGCCGAACGAGAGCGCACTCGTCTGGCCCGCGAACTACACGACGGGGTCGCTAAAACCTTACTGGGAGTCGAATATAGCGCGGCGGCCCTGGCCCAATCCCTCTCACCCGAAAACAGTCAGGCCCGCGAGAAAGCCCGCTTTATCCAGGATGTTTGTCATAACGAAGGCCAGCAGTTGCGGGAAGTCATTTTAGATTTGCGGGAAGGTTACAAAGAACCGCTCTTTCAACTAATCACCGAATATTTGCAACGTTGGCAATTAGCTTACGAGCCGCGAGTTAGCTTTGCCACGCACGGTTCGGATGCCGAGCTTAGTTTTAGTCTGGTCTACGAAGTAATGGCGATCTTCGAGGAAGCCCTAGAAAACGTCCAGCGCCATAGTCAGGCCAAACAAGTCTGGGTTAGGCTCGATATTGAGGGTGAAGTACAGCTTGAGATACGCGATAATGGCAAAGGCTTGTCGCCGGAGTTACTCGACTACTTTCAAAAGGCCACTCCTGCCGCCCACTCGACCTATTTTACTCCGCCCTGGCGGGGGGTAGACGGACGGCCTCGCTTTGGTCTAACTGGGATGCTAGAACGAGCCGAGTGGTTGGGGGGTAAATTAAAACTTGCTCCTGCGCCCGAAGGTGGTCTGTGTATTATGGTCAGGGTTCCTTTACATCCGGCTGAAGCTGAGATTAGTCAGCCCACCTGGTTTGAATCGCGGTCGAGTGTCTAAGCCAATCTTAATCCTGGGCTGTAACCAGTCTGGGCTGGCTACGTAGATTACACCAGTAGAGTATTTTTTGATTTTATTTAAATCTTAGCTAGAACAGATAGGCCAAAAGTGGAACAACCTGACAACCCTTATTATAGAAACGGCGATAAAATGGATAAACCCACCTCGAACGACGGCCCGGAGAGTGAGCGCCCGGCCAACCCTTATCTGAACCCTTACCAGGGCTTTCCGGCTGTCGATGCCGACGCTAAAAACAACCTGCCGCCCAACCCGTATCAGGGCAATCCTTACAACCCAACCCCCAACTCCTATCAGGCTAATCCGTATGGAACACCGCTACCCAACCCCTATCAGGCCAACCCATATAGCGCCCCGCCACCTAATTCTTACCCGAACGTCCAACCAACGCCAGGCTATTATCAGCAGCAAGCCGCCCCAGCCACTACAACGCAGCAGCGTGTCATCCGCGACCCTCGGCGCACCACCGTACCGCACTGGACTTATATTCTCACCGGGATTATCGCGGCTGTCTTTGTGGGGCAGATGGTAACAGGGGGCGGCTTTGATGGCTCGTCGATAGACAAGTTGCTCGAAGCAGGCGCGATGGTCAAAAGCAAAGTACAGGCGGGCGAATGGTGGCGGCTTGTCACCCCGATCTTTTTGCACTTTGGCGTGATCCATATCCTGTTTAATAGTATCGCGCTATACGCTTTCGGGATGCAGTTGGAACAGCTAATCGGTTCGCGGCGCTTTGTGCTAATCTTCTTTCTAAGCGGGATCGCAGGCAATATCCTGGCGCTGGCCTTGCAAAGTGGCAACACGATTACCGCCGGGGCCAGTGGCGCAATCTTTGGCCTACTGGGGGCGGCAATCGGCTATTTCTATCGCAACCGAGAGGTGATGGGGGCCTGGGGTCGCTCTAATCTGCGAAGCCTGCTCTTTACCGCCGGCCTCAACTTTGTCTTTACCCTTAGTATACCGGGGATCAGCCTGGGCGGACACCTGGGCGGAATACTGGCTGGTCTAGCATTGGGTTATATGCTCTCGCCGCTACAGGTACGCCGCACGATAGGCCCTGGGGCCGAGAGTTTCGCCGTCCGAGTGCGCGATTTTGCGCTGGAATGGTGGATCGTCGGAGCAGTTATCATAGTCGAACTGCTCGTCCTATTTTACGGGTTGCAAGGTACTTCATCCGGTTTGTACCGCTAAGAGCGATTTACAATACAAATCAATTGACCCCTGTAGGAGCGAGCTTCTGCTCGCGATTGAACACCCAGCTGCTGCCTCAATCGCGAGCAGAAGCTCGTTCCTACAAAGAACGAATCACTAATTGTGCAATGTGCTGTAGTATTATTTACGATTGCAGGCGCAACCGTTAGCTTTGATCGTGCATTTAATATTCTGCATTCTGAATTCTACATTCTATATTCTGCATTTAAAAAAGGAGAGCAAAATGGAATTAACCGGCAAAGTGGGACTGATAACCGGGGGCGGCACAGGCTTGGGCCGTGAAATCGCCTTACAACTTGGCAGGGAAGGTATGAGTCTTGCAATCAACTATTCGCGGTCACAGCAGGAAGCCGAGGAAACTGTAGCTGAATTGGAAGGCTTGGGAGTCAAGGCCGTCACAATCCAGGCGGATGTGTCCAGCACCACCCAAATTGAAGCTCTGATCGGGCAGGTCGATAGCACCTTCGGACGGCTTGATCTACTGGTCAACAATGCGGCAACCACCCGCTTTGTGCCAATGACCGACCTGGACGCGCTGGAAGAAGAAGATTGGGATCGGCTTTTCTCGGTCAATACTAGATCGGTCTTTTTTGCTTCGCGGGCAGCAGCGCGGGTAATGCGCCGTAATGGAGGGGGTAATATCATCAATACTACTTCGGTGGCAGGCATCCGCCCCGCCGGGAGCAGTATGCCCTACTGTGTCTCGAAGGCGGCTTTAATCCATCTGACCAAATGTCTGGCGGCGGCACTTGCGCCCGACATCCGGGTAAACTCGGTCGCGCCGGGTCTTTTGCTCACGCGCTGGGGCAACCTTCATGGCCCGGAAGCGATCAAGCGGATGGAGCAAATGGCCCCGCTCAAGCGCGTAACCGGGATTGAAGATACCGCCGCTGCTTTTGTGATGCTGGCGAAAAACGATAGCCTGACCGGTCAAAATATTGTAGTAGATGCCGGTCTGACCTTATAGAGGGTGAGGATAGAGAATGAGTAATAGTAGCTTGAATGAAAACGAAATCGAACGGCAATTTGAGCAATTTGCGACCCAAATGCAGGCGGCGGGCCTGGAGCAAGTGGTGATCGACACTTTCAAGTATTACTATACTCAACTGGTACAGGGCAATACCGGGCTGATCGGGGAAGACCAGATCAGCCCAATCATCGGTCTACCCGATGCCGAACAACTGACCGAGTGTGGCGAGATCGGGCGGGCGGCACTTCCGCATACGGTCGTCCTCAAGCTTAACGGTGGATTGGGAACCAGTATGGGTCTCGACAAAGCCAAATCTTTGTTGACGGTCAAGGACGGTCTATCGTTTTTGGATATTATCGCCCGGCAAGTCTTAAACTTGCGAAAACAAAGTAACGGCCTTGTACCATTGGTACTCATGAACAGCTTTAATACTCAGGCCGATTCGCTGGCAGCCTTGAGTCATTATCCTGAACTAGCCTCGAATATCCCGCTCGACTTTATCCAAAATAAAATCCCAAAGATATTACAAGCCGACTATAGTCCGGTTATGGCTGACCAATACGGCGACCTGGCCTGGTGTCCGCCCGGTCACGGCGACATTTACACCGCCTTGCAAACCTCCGGCATGCTTGAGACCCTTTTGGCGAACGGCTACCAATACGCCTTTGTCTCCAACGCCGACAACCTGGGCGCAGTGATGGACGAACAGATTTTGGGCTATTTCGCCAGCCAGCAATTGTCTTTTATGATGGAAGTCGCCGACCGCACCCCCGTCGATAGCAAAGGTGGTCATCTGGCCCGCCGAGCTAGTGATGGGCGGTTGCTATTACGCGAGATAGCCCAATGCCCGCCCGAAGCGATGAGCGCCTTTGGTGACATCCAGCGCTACACCTATTTTAATACCAACTCGATCTGGCTAAATCTGCCGGCCCTACACGCCACACTCGAACGGCACAACCACGTTTTGCACTTGCCAATGATCCGCAATAGCAAGACGCTCGACCCACGCGACCCGGCTTCTCCCAAAGTTTACCAGCTTGAAACGGCTATGGGAGCCGCCATCGAAATATTTGAAGGGGCGGGGGCCTTGCGAGTGCCGCGCCGCCGCTTCGCCCCGGTCAAACTTTGCTCGGACTTGCTGACGCTCTGGTCGGATGCTTATTTGCTGACGGCAGATAGCAAGGTGATCCTCAATCCGGCGAATCGGTATGGCCTGCCTCTGGTACAACTCGATAACCGCTACTACAAGTTCATTTTTGATCTGCAAGGTCGTTTCCCGAACGGTGCGCCCTCGCTTACCGAGTGTGAACTTTTCAAGATCGAGGGGGACGTGCGCTTTGGTAAAGATATTACGGCACGAGGCCGGGTAGAACTGGTCAATCAGCAACCCGAACCACTTGTAATCGAGGACGGCGCTATTTTGGATTAGGAGCCTACTCCAATTGCCCCACGACTCGTGTTTCTCATGCAATTGGTCACAGCGCCATCTGGCTAATCCAGCTGGCGCTTCCAGCCTGTCTCCCGTACTCGCATAATAGCCTGCGCCCGGCTGGCTACCTGTAATTTGCTGAAGATGTTAGAAACGTGGTTGCGGACGGTTTTAGGGCTAAGGGTGAGGCGTTCCGCAATTTCGCCATTGGTTAGTTGCTCGGCAATCAGATTTAATACTTCATGTTCGCGCTCGGTTAATTCTGGAAAAGTGGGCGTTTTGGGTGACGGTGACGGCAGTGGAGGGAGTACGGTCTGTTTCAAGCCCGCAAAGTAAGTCATCAGGCGGCGGGCAATAGTCGGACCAAAAATAGCCTCGCCTCGGCTAACCCCGCGAATAGCCCGCAAAATGTCGGCTTTTAACGCTCCTTTGAGCAGGTAGCCGCGTGCGCCCGCTTGCAGCGCGGTAAAAACCGAATTATCGTCCTGGAACATGGTCAGCACCAGGATGCTAATATGCGGGCTGGTCTCCACAATCGCACCAGTCGCCTCGATTCCACTCATCTCCGGCATCTGTAAATCCATTAAAATTACATCTGGCTGGAGTTGAGCGGCTAATTCAAGGGCCTCTTTACCGTTGGTCGCTTCGCCAATTAGTTGAAGGTCGCCTTCTGAACGCAGCATTGCTCTAAGCCCTTCCCGAAAAGGTGCGTAATCATCTACTACCAGTATCCGAATAGTTTCCATAAGTTAGCTTGCTCCGGCAACTTGGCTAAGCTCTGGCTGGTTTTGCACTAAGGGTAAAGGTAAAATAACCCAGACCCCCGTCCCGCCTTCCGGCAAGCTTTCCACGCGACAGCTGCCTCCCAACTCCGCCGCCCGCTCGTACATTGAGCGCAGACCGACTCCAGCGCGAAGTTTAGGCGGCAAACCTTGCCCATCATCTTTAATCGCTATTCCCAAGCCTTCCTCTAGCTCTAGTCTGACCCAACACTTACGAGCATCGGCATGGCGCACCACATTGGTAAGTGCTTCCTGGATTATCCGATAGGCCGCGACCTCAACGGCGGCGGGGAGTGGTGGTAATTTCTCCGGCGTAATTAGGCTAATTTCTAACCGAGCTTGTTCAAAGCTGGCAAACTGGGATTGAATAGCCCCGACCAAACCTAAATCATCCAGCGCGGGTGGACGCAGGTCGTAGACTAGGCGGCGAATATCGGCAATCGAAGTCTGGGCTTGGGCGCTCAATTCATCCATCAACCTGAAACTTTCAACCGGTTCAACATAAATCAGGTCACGGGCGGCTTCAGCTTTGAGGCTAAGGGTCGCCAACGACGGGCCTAAACCATCGTGTAGATTACGGCGCAGGCGACGGCGTTCTTCTTCGCGAGTATTAACCAACCGTTCGCGGGCCTGTTGTAAAGCCAGGGCAGTTTCTTTAAGATTCAGGGTTAGCTGGACGGCATGGACGGCTACGCCAATCTGCAGTACTAGATCAGCCAGCAGATGCTGGTCAGCCGGATTAAATACTTCGCCAGGAGCGCGAGGGGCCAACACCAACTTGCCAACTGGTTCGTGGTGGTAGCTAAGAAGTAAATCGGTAGTCTGGGTGCTACCACTACCGGTTATACCGTAACTGGCTGCAATATATTCGGCTTCTTCTCCTTGCGCTGGCAGGATAATCGCGGCATAGGGCAGTTTAAGGGCGTGTGCGACGGTTTCAACAATAGCAGGTAAAACTGTCTCGGTCGCCAGGGTTGCCTCCAGCCTTTGTCCCAAACGAGAAAGTACTTTGTAAGGCTCGTCACGCTCACCATACATCAATCGGTTGACCATCCGCTGGATTCGACCATAGAGTGGCTGGAAAAGAATCGCAATAAGGACGGTGGCAAAGAAGGCTACTACCAGGTCACCTTGCACCTGCAAGAAAAATCCAAACACACTCACTATAACCACATATAAACTACCCAGACCAAAAGTTAGCAAAGCATACACCAGCGTCCGATTGATTATCAGATCAATATCGAACAAATGGTACTTTAAAATGGCGATGGCAATCGAAGCTGGTACGGCAGCGTAGGTAAAATAAGTGATGACGGTGGTGACTTCAAGAAAGAAGCGGTCCTGGGTTACGTCGGCAATTCCATTAATCGCACCAGTCGGTAACACCAGAGCTACTGCGTAGGTAAACCATTTTAGCTGAAGTCTTTCATCGCCTTTTGATCTCCTCAGACGTACCACCAGAGAAGCAACTGTGCTTGCGTCTACAATCACCATCAGGGCCACTCCCAATATGGTCAGGACTATAGTTCCTCCCAGCAACTCATTGGGCTTGATATTCAGTAACCTGACACCCATGACCTGCCAGGAAAGCACTGCCACTGGAATAACAATTAAACCCCAGGCTACCAGATTAACCCAGATTAACCAGGACCATCGGGAGGATGGAAGCTTGCCGGTGGGAAAGAGGAGAATAGCCAGAGGCAACACTATCAGCGCGCTCATCCACGACCATAAATAGAACCAACCAATTAAAGGGCTGGCCGGTAAAGTCCCTGGGCTGGTTAGCAGGCTGTAAAGAGCATACTGGCGGGAAACCCAGGCTACGCCCATGAGAAAACCACTGACGCTCAACAGCCAGCCCACTGGTTGGGTGGGTTTGAAAGTTACAATCAAGGCCCCTATCAGTGGTAAGGTAACGGCCATCACGGCCTGAATCGGATGGGTCGCAATTTGTAACTGAGCCAGGTAAGGAGCATTTAACTTTTCCAGCCACCAGCCCATCGGAGTAAATATCAGACTGAGTAAGCAGGCCAGCCAGCCGAGCCATGTCAAGTATTTACCATCAGATTTGTTGAATTTGAGGAATTGGAAGGGGAGCTTACTCTTTGTTTTTACCTCGACATTTTCCAGCATAACACGTCGCCCTCATTCAAGTATTTATTAAATTTGAGTTGGATATATTAAATTATAACCTGAAAAAGAAAGCCCGGCAAGTAGCTAACTTAGTTTTAACAATTTGGAACTCCCCTGGCCGTATAAAGTTGTCTTACTTCTTTACCAGACCACAGGGAGTTCCTTACATTTTATCTTTAGTAATCCTATCCCCTGGGCCAATCGCGCAATTGCCTGAGATTAGGCTATTACGCGATTGGCTTAAGTGGTTAAGCCCTGCGTTTTGCCATGCGTACTCCGATAAAAGCCGCCAGACCACCGCAGACTATTAAGCCGATTAACCAGGCCACAATAGTGTTATCAGTAGAAACGTTAGTGGCGGCACCGCCAACCCCGGCAGCCGGTGCGCCCGCCGGAGCGTTACTGGGCGCTCCACCGGTGGCACTACCAGGCGCACCACCCGGCCTGGGCAGTTTAGCTAGTGACTCAGGAGTAGCACCAAGATTGAGGGTGATAATTTTCCCATTGGCAACTGTCGCCTCAAAATTGTTATCCAGAAAATCCACGCCTAAACGCTTAAACTCGTCGGAAGTAAGGCGCATAATGCCGCTAACCTTGTCGCCAGACACTTGTGGTGCGCCTACTGCTTCCAGACGGTTGTGATTATTAGCCGCATTTTGGGTCCAGGCGCGTAGTTGTTCCTTACCACTAAAACTGCCACCTGAAGGCGGGGCCGGAGTTATTTTCGCGGTGGCCGTATCGGCAAAGTAGGCCACGGCTTGTTCGACATCCCCCTTATTGTAGGCGGCAATGTAAGCGTTAAAGACCGAGAGTGGATCGGTGGCCTGGGCTTGCACCGCGACTGGAAGGGCCATTAGCATCAGCAAGGTAAAGGCTAAGACGCTTGTCCAAAGCTTTCTCATAAATGTTCTCCTTTAGGTTTACTTGAAAGTAATCAACAGCCGAAGGTATCGCGGCGCGGAGTTTGTTATTGTGAGGTACTACCGCTTTATCCTTATCTAAAGCATAACAAGAAGAACAAATAATGTCATGAGACTTTGACCTGTTTCTGACGGGCAGAATGTCCTGCTGAGATGTATAACCGGGACAATTATCCCAGGCAGACCTAAATTAAGGGTAGGAATAAGCTTCACTACCGTACACATTTTTCAAGTCAGGCTCGAATAGTCTTAACAGATGTAACTACTCAGACCGGGCGACCACAAGGGTCGCCCAAAGTAGATAAGCTGAGTAGTTACTAACAGATAAGCCTTTTCTAGCCAATGTCAGCTAATTAAACCTCGAAAAAGGTCAGGAAAGTATCAAGAAAATAGGTGGGGATACATCAAGAAAGTATAAAGATTGCCAGCCCCAGCTACACTAAAGCCTGTTGCACAGTAATTGACCCTTGTAGGAGCGAGCTTCTGCTCGCGATTGAAGAGACGGCTGGGTGTTCAACCGCGAGCAGAAGCTCGCTCCTACAAAATATTCTATAGCTCAAGTGCTTTGCAATTTGCTGTAATACCTTCCGCCGATGAGGCTGGAATTGCCTGCCAGTTTTTGATATACTCTTTGTGAGTTTGAGCCTATTTTGTGGTAAGATAGCCCTGGAAATAACCTCATTCGGTCCAGAGAATATTTCAAAGCTATCGAAAATTTTGATCTATCAAACTGCTCAAGCAGGTTTTTATAGCACAAGGCAAAGCAACCGAGCTAAACAATCATTTGTAGGAGCGAGCTTCTAAACTGGCTCAATAACTCTACATCGGGAAGATTATTCAAATTGGGGTTTCGAGGAGGAGACTAGCATGGCAACCATACGCGAAGCGGTTATTATAGAGGCGGTACGCACGCCGGTCGGTCGTCGTGGAGGGCGGCTAAAAGATTGGCACCCGGTCGATTTGCTGGCCCAGACCCTGACGGCCCTAGTACAACGTAGCGGGATCGAGCCGGGGCTGGTCGAAGACGTTATTGCGGGCTGCGTGGTGCAGGTCGGCGAACAAAGTCTAAACGTGGGCCGGAACGCGGCGCTGGCGGCGGGTTTCCCCGAAAGCGTGCCAGGTACTACTATCGACCGGCAGTGCGGGTCGAGCCAGCAGGCGGTACATTTCGCGGCCCAGGGCGTAATCAGTGGCGCTTACGATGTCGTGATCGCTTGTGGGGTCGAATCGATGACGCGGGTTCCCATGAGTGCCTCTTCCGAGCATGGGCCGGGCCGTCCCTTTGGTAGCCAGATGCTACGCCGCTACGATAATGGACTGGTTCATCAGGGGATCAGCGCCGAATTGATTGCCCAAAAGTGGGGCTTGAACCGGAACGACCTGGACGAATTGAGCCTGGAAAGTCACCGCCGCGCCGCCCGTGCCACCGCCGAAGGCCGCTTCAAGAGCCAGATCATCCCGATCCAGGTCAAGAACGAAGACGGGTCAGTGGCGACTTTCGAGCTAGACGAGGGTATCCGGCCCGAAAGCACGCTGGAAAAGCTGGCAAGCCTGAAACCGGCCTTCAAGCCGGACGGCTCGATTACGGCGGGTAACTCTTCCCAAATCAGCGATGGAGCCGCCGCGATTTTGATTATGGAGCGGGCTACTGCCGAAAAGCTGGGCCTCAAGCCTCGCGCCCGGTTCGTCTCGTTCTCGGTGGTGGGCGACGACCCGATCTTTATGCTGACCGCCCCGATCCCGGCTACCCGCAAGGCGCTCAACCGGGCCGGACTAACTATCGACCAGATTGATCTGGTCGAGATCAACGAGGCATTCGCCAGCGTGGTATTGGCCTGGCAACATGAGACCGGGGCCGACCTATCGAAGGTGAATGTTAACGGTGGCGCGATTGCTATCGGTCATCCCCTCGGCGCATCCGGCGCACGCCTTCTAACCGTCCTGCTCCACGAGCTAGAACGCACCGGCGGTCGCTACGGCCTTCAAACCATGTGCGAAGGTGGCGGCATGGCGAACGGTACGATTATCGAGCGGCTTGACTGATGGATGAAGGATGAGGGATGAGGGATGAAGTAGCTCGTTCTTCATCTGAAAATAAAAAGTGCGTCGGTTTACAGTTATTGTAAACCGACGCACTTTTTATTCTACATTCTGCACTCTGCATTCTACATTCTGCATTCTGCATTCTGCCTTCCCCTCAAGCTCTTGCCGCGTTGACGGCTTGAGCAGTGTTGACCAGACCTGCGCCGTAGTATTCATCGGCCCCTTTTGACCCCAGGTCGGTGGCGGTCTTTTCCAGAATACTATCGACCTGTTGGGGGGTAAGTTTCGGATTGACCGATAGCATCAGGGCGGCAGTCGCCGAAACGTAGGGAGCGGCAAAGCTGGTTCCGCTCGATACACAGTAGGCCGAGCCGTTGTAAGGTCGGCACATCCTGTTCTGCTCCGAACGCGCTCCCAGGATATTTACACCCGGAGCCGAGACATTCACGCCGGTATTGTGGTTGCTAAAGGACGCGATTCGGTCGGTCGGGCCGGTTGCCCCTACCGAGATCACATCCGGGAAGGAGGCCGGGTACTCGACCGGGTTGCCTTGCTGGGCTTCGTTGCCTGCCGCCGCTACCACTACCACTCCCCGACCTATCGCATAGTCGGTCGCCTGCCGGATCGCCCTTGAAGCGTTCGGCCCGCCCAGGCTCAAATTGATAACTTTAGCCCCATTATCCGCCGCATAACGAATTGCGAGGGCAATCTTGAGGCTATCCCCGGCCCCATTGCGGCCCAAGACCTTAAGCGGCATAATCTTTACACCGGGAGCCAATCCTATAATCCCGTTTTTATCGTTGCCACTCGCCGCGATCAGACTGGCAACAAACGTACCATGTCCGAGCGTATCTTCCGGCGTAGTATCATCATCTACGAAATCATAACCCTGGACCAATTTGCCCTTGAGATCGGGATGATTAGCATCCACCCCGGTATCGACGACCGCCACCACTATATCCGGGTTGCCCTGTGTAACCTGCCAGGCGGCGGGGGCATTGAGATGTTGCAGCGCGTACTGGTTTGCGTAAAGCGGGTCGTTGGGCTGTAATGCGAAACCATAACCGCTTCCCTCCCGCTCTGCGACGGTCGGTACGGTTTTGGTCGGGCTGGCTGATGTGTGAAAAGTGTTGAAATAGCCTACCGCCATCAGCACTACTATCGCCACAATAAAAGCCAGCCAGGGCCGCCGTTGTTTTTTGGCCTGCATGCGGGGTGCCTGATAAGGAACGGCATAAAGATACTCGGAATAAGCCTGAGAATAATTGCTTGCTTCGTTCAGGTTCGCCTGCCATCCGCGAGAATGGTCAGGGTTTGGAATAGGCTGCTCCATTTAATTGCTCCATTACAAATTAAGAATAAAAATAATAACTTTTGTATGTGGTCGAACTGGGGTAGTTCGTTCCAAAGATAGGGAAGCTCGAAACCGTGTCTATATGCTCTTGCACCTGTTGTCTATTACCTACTCGTTTTCCCTTCTTGAGTCTAAGTATACCGGGCAGCTATTAAAAAAGATTCTGTCAAAAGTTAATTATGTTTACAAAAAGATTATCTATTTTGCCTAAATTGTTATGGAAGTGTAAAGATAGTGATAGCAGTCACAGGTTTTGGATTAGAGCGGGTATAGAAGGATGTTTAAGAAAACGAATTTCGGCCTATTGAACGCTTTGTAGTATAATTCGCAGGGTATAATACACCTGAAATTTTAGACAGGTTAATCGAAAGGAAACTGAAGATGGATTTGAAGAACAAGGTAGTTCTGGTCTCTGGGGGTGCGTCCGGGTTGGGCGCGGCTTGCGTGCGGTTAATGGCGGGGGCGGGGGCCAAAGTGGTCATTGCTGACCTGAATGCCGAAGGCGGGCAGGCCCTGGCAGCCGAATTGGGCGAAGCGGCGCATTTCGTACAGGTTAACGTAACGGACGAAACCCAGGTACAGACGGCGGTACAGGCGGCTTCCGATAAATTTGGCGGCTTGCACGTAGCGATCAATTGTGCTGGGATCGGGTCTGCCGAAAAAGTGCTAGGCAAGGACGGACCGGGCAGTCTGGCCTCCTTTACCCGTGTGATCCAGGTTAACCTGATTGGTACGTTTAACGTGATCCGGCTATCGGCTGCCGCTATGAGCAACAACCCACCCAGCGAGGCTGGCGAACGAGGGGTTCTGATCAATACGGCTTCGGTAGCCGCTTTTGATGGACAGATCGGGCAGGCGGCTTATTCGGCCTCAAAAGGCGGGATCGTCGGGATGACCTTGCCGATAGCCCGCGAACTGGCCCGCTACGGTATCCGGGTAATGACGATTGCCCCCGGCATTTTCGATACGCCGCTTTTGGCCGGGCTGCCCGAACCGGCCCGCCTATCGCTGGGCCAGCAAGTGCCGTTTCCTCCTCGCCTGGGCCGACCCGACGAATACGCTGCCCTTGCCAAACATATCATCGAGAACGAAATGCTCAATGGCGAGGTGATCCGACTGGATGGCGCGATCCGGATGGCTCCGCGCTAAGCCTTTATCAAACTAAGGGTTGGCAGCTACATATTTCACCTGTAGGAGCGGGCTTCTGCCCGCGATGCGCGACCTCGACCCAGGCGCTTGATCGCGGGCAGAAGCCCGCTCCTACAGACTTTTAGAAAAGTTCCAACCCTTTGGTCAAATCCGATTTGGAAGATAGCGCCATCTGATAATAGTGCAAAAAAGGCCCTTACTCAGGTTCAAACAAGGTTGACTTGCCCTCGGCATAGTGCTATATTTTAGCCGTAATAAAATGGCCTCGTAGCTCAGGGGATAGAGCGACGGTTTCCTAAACCGCAGGTCGGGGGTTCGATTCCCTCCGGGGCTACTCAATTTAACCCGCGACGTTCGCACAAAGTTAAGAGCGCCCAAATTGGTCGGCAATTTGTAAAGCTCTCCAAGCTCACCGGCTAACCCATCCCGACTGGTAAACCTGCCCAGCGTTGGGTTGTAATATCTAGCTCTGTTAAAGTACAAGCCGGTTGGGTCAAGCTGCTCGCCAGCAAAGAGGTGGTCGTTGGCGACCTTACCACCTGCACCCACTACACTGCTATCCCCGGTGGCTTGGTTGAGGCCGAAGGCACTGTAAGCGTAGTCGCCTACCACCGAGCCAGTGTTATTGGTCAAGGTTCGCACGCTGCCCAGCCCATCGCTATGATACCACAGCCCACTACTACCATCCTGGATTTGGCCTGAGCCAATCTATTTTTGAGCCTATAGTTTTCCAAAAAAAGAATGAGCCAAATTAGATATAGCTCTGTACCTATATTTAACAAGTTTTGTCTCATTCTTTATATTGAAATCTATAGGTTTCTTTTGAAACACGTTCTAAAATTTAATTTCTCCGAGATTAAATCGACAGATACGAATTAATTTACGCACTTCTGGATCATCTGGGTTAGTTCTTGACAATTTGTAAATACGTGGCAATGCTTTGGCATACTCTTGTTTAGCAACCATTTCCTTAAGCTCAGCTAATTCCCTTTCTCTCCAAGGTTGCTCATCTTTATCAGATATAGCTGCAAATAATAAAATAGCACTTATAATTAGACCAACACTTGGCACAATCATTAGTAAATAACCTAGCGAACCAAAAAAACCTAGAATAGCCGCTGTGATAAAAAGCCATCTAGCACGACGCGAATTAGTTGTGACAGTTAATCCTCCTATAATACCCATAAGACAGGCACTAATCCAACTGCTAAATGCAATCAACCCTAGTCCAGATTCGTTGGTAGCACCACCGCCCCCTTTAGTTAAGGGATATACAATAAATATTGTTGCGATTAGACCAAATAAACTACTACTAATACCTAAAATTTTAGAAACTAATACAATTAAATACTTAAAGCTAAACTCTCTTTTATCTGCACTTGTTGAAAAATACTGCCAAACCGCCTCAACTTCGTCTGGGTTATAACCTTCTTTTAGAAGAGTCAAATCTATATCATGACGAGACTTATGCGCTCGGTTTTTGGTAATGTAATCTAAGATCAATGGATTCAGACTTTGATACATATCTAACCCCCTATCAAAACAGGCAAACGAAAGCTCTAAAAACAAATCTTAAATAACCGACAGATAGTTATAGGATCAGTTGGATATCGTTGATCAGAGCTGGGTAGCCTGTCCCATAGATAATTAGGTTTATCACCAGCATTAAGTATTCTACTCCAACCCGGTGGTCCAGAACTACCATCTGGCGTTTTTGGATTACTAATGCCACATAAAGCAAGCAAGGTCCTAGCTACGGAGTTGCTGTTTTTATAATCCCCAAATATTAAATTAGTATATGGAATATGCCAACTGTTAATCAATTTCATAGCATTTCGAAGGCATTTCAACTTGTCAGTACACGCTTGACCAACCGCATTCCAAATATTTACGCTAGGCTCCTTATTTTTCTCTGCTTCTGTTTTAGGGTGATAAAATGAAACATCATAATCTTGTTCTTCCGCATTCAACTGCTCTTTCCAAAGAGGAGCTTTGAAACCAAGTAGGTTGCCTAAAGATTCACTAAGTGATGGTGGCGGGAATTTAGGACGAATAGGCAAATCAAAAAACTGAGGTTTATCTTCTCCAATAAGGTTATAACCCATTCCTCTATCTTCTCCATCGAACCTGATATGCCTAATAGTATTATTTTTACTAGCATAGTCGGGACCAGTATACAATACAAAAATATGAAGATTTTCCTGCCTTACTTCGAGTGAACAGTTACCTACATCACAATCGTCTAGTTGAGGAGCGTAACCACTTGGATCTATTAAGTTAGTGGGGTTATTAAGAACATAGTTATAGCGGTTAAGACTACCCGGTAATTCTGGAAAGCCTGGAAATACGTCCCGCCCAATGAACCTACCCAACGACGAACTATAATATCTAGCTCGGTTAAAGTACAAGCCGGTCGGGTCAAGCTGCTCGCCAGCATATAGGTGGTCGTTGGCGATCTTGCCGCCACTGCCCACTACACCTGTATCCCCGGTCGCCTGCTTGAGGCCAAAAGCGCTATAGGCATAATCGCCTGCCACTGCCCCACTGCCGTTGGTCAAAGCTCGTACCGAGCCTAGCCCATCCTCATGATACCATAACCCCGCTCCACCATCCTGGTACAAAGGCGTGGTCGAGCCGAGCGGGTAACAGGTAGCTGCTGATGGTCTGGCTTATCACACTCTCTTGCAACACTACTGGCAAATCGGCAGCAATATCTTGAAGATAGTTGGTAGTCTTACCTCCATAGCTCATCGATAAACGAGTGTTGGCTCCATCATAAGTGAAACTGGCGTAGTTGAGAATAGTACCTTTGGCCTGCTTATTCCAACCGATTAACCGATTACGGGCATCATAGCTGTAGTTGGTTACCTCTCCGCCTGATGCCGTGTTGGTCTCACTGGTCAAGCTGCCGTTGTTATCGTAGCCATAGTTGTAGGTTAACCCGGCAAAAGGCGTAAGATTACCACTTTCTACCCGCGAAGTCAGCCGGTCGGCGTTATCATAGCTATAATCGGTCGTCAAAATGAGCTTGCTGGTTCCACTTTTGGTATTGGGCGGCGTATAGCTCTTCATCTGGGTGCGGTTGCCCACTTTGTCATAAACATAGGTGCTGGAAATAGCCGACGCACTGTTGATAGAGCTTGTCTCGGTGATCAGGCGACTGAGTTCGTCATAGTTGTAAGCTAAATTGCGGGACTGACCATTGATATTTTCGCTGCTGGCTATCCGATTACCCTGGATATCTAAGGTGTAAGTAGCGGCGAAAGGGTTAAGGCTGGTAAGTAAGAGTAGCAATTGAGGTCTTAAATCAATCAGCCGTTCCAGTTTCAGCCCAGGAATTTGAGGTAACAAAATATCGCTTAGAATAGCAATTTTCTCCTTCAAGTTAAACCGGAATAATTTAGGTTTCTTATAATACGCAGCCAACCTAAATTTGTTACCACTAAAATTGTGTAAGACCCCTACGAGGCGCAAACTCAATTCGAGTGCTTGAGACAGAAACAAAAATACATTCCTTGCTCAAGTGTTCGTACTCTGCCGGTACGGCAAAACTACTACAGCGGGTATCATTGTGAGTTAGCTTTCCCTGTGTGGCTTTTCTTCAATGAATTTAGCAGTATATATTTTCATCGGGAAGAGAGCGAGAAGTTCTTTTCTTATAATATGGGGATGTTAACATAAAAAAAGATATTCCTGGCGGTTTTCACAGTTAAATTCACTAAAAATAAGGAAGATGCCTTGACATTTATTGATTTTATCGGTATATTCATTGTATTAAATCTGTGTTATAACCGTTGAACTGGTTACAAAACCTTTTGTGTACAAGTCGCAGTAGCTAACAATCTTATTAAAAGAGAGAGGTTTGAATGAGCGATTATAAGGACTCAACTCAGCTTTTGTCACCCAAATTACCTCATATCTTTTATGGGGGCGACTATAACCCGGAGCAATGGGCGGAAGAAACCTGGCTTGAAGATGCCCGACTTATGCAAGAAGCCGGAGTAAATATAGTATCGTTGGGGATTTTTAGCTGGACTAAACTGGAACCTCAACCGGGCCACTATGACTGGGGTTGGTTGGACCGGGTGCTGACCATACTGGACCAGCATGGCATTAAAGTAAATTTAGCCACGGCGACGGCCTCACCGCCGGCCTGGTTAGCACGCCTGTACCCACAGAGTTTACCAGTTACACGTGAAGGAACCACTCTCTGGCCCGGTAGTCGGCAACACTATTGCCCAAGCAGTCCGGCTTACCGGGAAGCTATCGCCAGGTTGGTTGAGCAACTGGCGACACGTTATCGCAATCATGCGACCCTGGCAATGTGGCATATAAATAACGAGTACGCCTGTCATATCTCAGAGTGTTATTGCGAGGTCAGCGCCGCCGCTTTCAGGCAGTGGCTAAGACAAAAATACGAGTCGATTGAAACACTCAATCAGGCCTGGGGAACTGCTTTTTGGAGCCAGCATTACGCCGAATGGGAAGAAATAAACCCGCCTCGTCAGGCTCCTACTTACGCTAATCCTACTCAGCAGCTAGACTGGAAACGCTTTAGTTCAACCGCGCTTTTGGAATGCTTTGAATTAGAGGCTCGTATTCTACGAGAGTTAACCCCCCAAATCCCCCTTACGACTAACTTTATGGGGTTTCTCAAACCACTTGACTACTGGAAATGGGCTAAAAGCCAGGACGTTATATCACACGACTGTTACCCTGACCCCGCCAACCCCGCTACCTTGATTAGTGCGGCTACTAGTTATGACCTGATGCGCTCACTGGGGAACGGTAAGTCCTGGCTTCTTATGGAACAAGTCACCAGTCAGGTGAACTGGCGGCCCCAGAATGTCTTAAAGCGACCGGGCCAGATGCGCCTTTGGAGTTATCAGGCACTTGCCAGGGGAGCCAACGGTACTATGTTCTTCCAATGGCGGGCTTCGCAAGCCGGGGCTGAGAAATTTCATGGGGCGCTGGTTCCCCACGTTGGAACCGAGAATTCCAGGATATGGCGCGAGGTTAAACAGCTAGGCCAGGAACTGAGTAAGCTTGATGGGATCTTAGAAACTACCGTCAAGGCTAAAGTTGCTATTATATTTGATTGGGAAAGCTGGTGGGCACTTGAGCTAGATAGTAAACCATCCGACCAGGTTAGGATGCTTAACCAACTGGATAGCTACTATGAATCATTGTACCGGAATAATATAGCCGTAGATTTTATTAAGCCCGGTGATAATCTATCGCCTTACCAGGTCGTACTAGTACCTAACCTTTATCTGGTCAGGGAAGGGGATAAATTAGGCCAGAAACTGGAAGAATTTGTGGCAAGTGGTGGTCAACTGGTTGTTTCCTTTTTTAGTGGTATCGTGGACCAAAATGAACATATTCTTCTAGGCGGCTATCCGGCGCCATTTCGTAAAGTACTGGGTTTATGGGTTGAAGAATTCGCGCCACTTCTCGCCGGTGAAATTGGGCAACTTGAAGGGGCCGATAAGTCCAACTCCTACCAATCTAAAATCTGGTCTGAAATTATCCATCTGGAAGGGGCTGAAACACTACTAACCTTTGGTAGTGGGTTTGCCTCCGGTAAGCCCGCCATCACCCATTATAGTTTTGGCCGGGGACACAGTTATTATCTTGGGACGCAACCCGATAGCCGGTTTATGGACGAACTACTGATAAAGATTTGTAACCAGGCTGGAATTACTTCTGTGGCAGGACCGGCAGGGGTAGAGGTGGTAAACCGCCAGAACGAGCAGGTTCGCTACCAGTTTGTATTAAATCATAACGCCGACCCGGTTCAGCTAAATTTCCCCGACTCTACTCGCTGCGATTTGCTAACTGACCGGCTAATCGGTGGGCACTTTGAGCTTGAACCGTTTGGGGTGCTGATTTTAGAAGAGAAGATCGAGTGATATAAGTGAACAAAAGCTGGATACCACACAATGTAAGGTGAGATGAAGAGCCGCGCCAACCATGAATGGTTGGCGCGGCTCGGCTGGGCGATTATCTGGTAGATACTTTGCTTAGTGGTTTTTTCGACAAGTAGTAGCCAAACTAGTACATTGCATAAAATATTTGTTAGTAATACCTAAAAGCCTGAAAGGTGTCTAGATAAGCTGGTTTCAAACTCAAACCAACATTAATACTAAGCGAGTGATAACGAATGGTAACTAAAACTAAGTTGACTAGCGAATTAGTGTCAGCCAACCGAATAACTGCCCAGGATGTGGCTAAATTAGCCCAGGTCTCGGTTGGTACGGTTTCCCGTGTTTTTAATAATGCTCCTAACGTAGATGAAAAAAACCGACGCCAGGTACTTGAAGCGGCCAACAATTTAGGTTATATCCACATAGCTAAAAAAAGACATGCCCCTATTACGGCTGAAAGTAGCCGATTGGCCCTAAAATCTATCGTTTTTGGCTTGCGTGACCTGGAACCCCACTGGTCTGCAAAGAGTTCGGTTCCACTGATGGATGAGGATATCTATGATCTGGGTAGAACGTATTACGCCCTGATGTTACACGGTGCCGTTAGCGAGGCCGCCACTCACGGTATAAACGTTACTAACGCCCTTATTAAGGACACGCCGGAGGGTATCGCAAGCCTTAAGACCCTCCTCGACCGAAACCAAATGGACGGCTTGCTGTTGGTAGATTTTAAGTCCCGCGAACTGATAGAACAGGTACTTAAGTTAGAAGTGCCGGTAGTTTCAATTGACAATTTCTGGGAAGATTTACCAGTAGAAGCAGTTACCGTTGATTCTATCGAAGGTACTAAAAAAGCTGTAAACCATCTAATCGAACTGGGCCATCGGGATATTGTCTTTGTTTGCGGTAATCGCTACGATTATTCAGCCAGGCAACGACTGAATGGCTACCGTTTAAGTTTAATAGAAGCCGGTATACCTTATCGGCCAGAGCTAATTTTTCAGGGTAATATGACAATTCTGGGAGGGGAACTGGTTGCTGAGCAAATACTTGAGAGTAACGTCAAACACACAGCAATCTGCTGCTCTAACGATGCCGAAGCAATTGGAGTTATTCGCAGCCTTACCCGTATCGGTAAGCGAGTTGGGCAGGAAATCAGTGTTACCGGGTTTGATAATTTGGATAACGCCAGGCTGATTTCACCAGCTTTAACAACAATTCACGCTAGTATTGAAGGACTGGGTAGCATTGCGGTGCAGAACCTGGTTGAAAGGGCCTTAAACCCTCGTCGCCCAATTGTCCATACAATGCTACCCAGTCAACTGATAATTCGAGAGTCAACTGGCCCGGTTAGTCCCATTCAGCCAGCTTGACAGGTTTAGTAATCCAAACTAACCAGCGCCGCCGCATACACAAATACTCCGGCGGTCCAGCCAAGCATGGTGGGCATATCGTATTCGGCCAGCACCTGGGTTGAGCCATTTACAACATTGTATTTCTCCCATAAATTGCCGGTAGCCTCGTAACAGCGACAGACAGTGGTGACATACTTGTGGGCCAACCGATAAGCTTCCGTCTGGTAGCCGTAGCGAAGTAAGCCCTCAATAGCAATATATTGCAGAGGCGGCCAGCCGTTAGGGTAATCCCACTGGTAAGCCATGGAACGTTCGCCTGGTTCACAGGTGGTCAGCCCAAACTCTCTTTCAAGCACCGGCAACCGGGATACTACCGAGGCGGCCTGTTCCGGGCTGGCGAGACCGGCCCAAAGCGGATAAAGAGTAGCCGCCGAAATTAGCGCTCCGGCTTGCTGGTTCTTCCAATCGTAATCCTTAAAAACTCTTTCGTCTGCTTGCCAGCAAAATTTGTTAATCAGAGCTTTACGCTGCCCGGCCCGTTCGAGCCAAACAGCTTCCTCGCCATTGGCTAATAACTGACTAAAGTAAGCCAGATTTGTCTCATAAACATAGAGATTAGAGTTAAGGTCTACCGGCACAAAATCACCACAGCGTCTGGCAAAGCGAGGCGTAAAATCCCAGCCGGTTTCGCACTCGGCCATATAGTGGGCCCCCTGTTGAATACGGGCCGCCTCGTCGGTAATTTTAGCCGGGTCAATTTTAAGCCTTCCGCAAATTCCCCGGTAAATGCCCAGCAAATCCTCGTCTTTGGCATCCTGCCAGTGGCGGTTAAGGCCAGTCGGGGTCATCCGGCGCTTCATCCAGAAGCGATATTCTTTTTTAAGGCTTTCATAGGCCGTTTTTAACCACTCAATATTTCCTTCAGTCTCAAAGACAAACCGAACCATGGTGGAAAGAAAGGGTGGCTGGGAACGATTAAGGTAAAAAGAACGGTTTCCATTAGGCACAAGCCCGTATTTATCTACCATATAAAGCAAGTTATCGGTATTAGAACGCACTAAATCAGTGTGGCCGCTTTGCCACAGACCCACCGTAGTAAAGAAAGTATCCCAATAATAAAGTTCCTGAAAATCGCCCTCTATACACGGGACGGTATAAGGATAGGGCAAACCCAGCAAGGTATTTGCATCATGAGGCTGAGTGCGGACACATAACTGCCAGCATTCTTCAATGTAACGGCTAACCTGGTCCAGCATAAACTGATTAGAAGTTGTCATTATTTCCCCTTGTTCTCTATTTATAAGTCGGTTCAATTCGATTGCTTATTAGCTACTGGCATCAACCTCTAATAAGGAACTTGCCTGTCCATCACTCAGGCCATTACTTTATGGGCAATAGCCTGAGTTATAGCTGGTAAACCCGGCTAACTAGTTTTTGGTGAGCGTCACATCATCCATATAAACCCAGTTCCCGGCACTTGCATCCGACCATAGGCCAACTTCAACCTGACCGTTGGTGACATTGATATTGGGAATAGTTAGTTGGACCCAGTTGTATGTTCCAGTAGAAGGTATATTGACAGAAAGTTGAGAGCCTCCATAGAACTTGGCGATAAACTGGACCGAGTATTGACCACCGCTGCAACTAAACCAACCACTCAGGGTATAAGTCCCGTTTGGTAAGTTTGTAGGGGTTTGGTAAGTATAAACACGATAGGCCGCGCTGTTTTTCCAGTGGCTTAAATGGGCCCCATTTCGTCCGGCCCAGGTTTCGGTGTAGGCAGCCTCTGGGTTGTCGGCCCAGTTGGTCCAACCAGTCAAACCAGCACTAAAATCAGCGTTAGTTAAATAATTGGTAGCAAAAGATTTGTTATTCTCGTCGAGCACCAAAATAGTAATGGTATCGGCCCATAAATTAAAGCTGGATTTAAGCTGAGCATAGGTAACTGACTCGTATGCCTGCCCCCAGGAATAAACCCGCTTTACCGTAAACAGCGTATTGTCGGGAATTTGACTGGACCAGCCACTAAATGAGAGCGCTACAGACTGATCAGCTTCCGAACGATTAATCAGCATCAGCTTCTTCCAACTACCCCCGGCAGTTCCCATTACGTCTATTTTAGTCGCATCACTAACCGAGGTTGAAACAATGTTCCCGCCCATATCGGTGTTCAAGAAGTTATACAAGTTAGCGGAAGGCCGTCTGGCGTAAGAAGAATAAGGGTCAAGTTTACCGTACCAACCGTCAGACTCGTTCCAGGCCATCGTTCCGGTAGCACCGGCTTTGGCAATCGAAGTTAAAGCCAGGGCATCGAAAATTGCTCCTTTGATGTTGTTCATCCGACTATCAGGTGGGTTGTAGCTAATGTTAAACTCATCGTGGAAAGTCTGGACGTTCTTGGTAGTGTACTGGCTCAAGATCGACTTGATCTTGGTGGTGTGCCGACCTACTTTCTGAGCTTTATCCCAGATTAGCGAATTAGCATCGCTGGTACTGCCACTCTCGTAACTATGATAAGAGACAAAATCCAGGTAGGTATAGTTAACGTTCGAGAGGAAGGTAGTTACCTGGTCGGTCAGGTCTGGCCGTCCAAATCCTGGCCCACCTACTTTAATCGAAGCATCTTTGGCCTTCATTGCCGCCGCTACTTTGTTATAGATTCGAGCTAACTCGGCCTGGTTATTCCAGTAAGGTCCGTTAGCGTCGCCATCTTTTTCGTTAAAGACCTCAAAGTACTGCACCCCACGATGCTGATCGAGGTTAACAATCTGGACCAGTTGAGCGCAAAACGCGGCGTAAGCGTCATACATATCGGTACGCAGGTGGCCGCGACCATCATCCAGGTAAGTCGGCCAGTTAGTAATATCAACCATCCTGGTCGGGTTAGTGCTGAGAGTCTGGGAGAGTACTCCGGCAATTTTGGCAGGATCCCAGGCGTAAGCCGAAGTAGTCGGATTAGTCACCCACGAAACCCGTGAGCCGTTCATCTGGTCAGCCCGATGATAACGAAGAATGCCGTTATTCATAAAGGCCATGCTACTCTTATAGTTCGGGTCTCCCGCCACAAAGTTACCGTTACCATCGTTATCCCAGCCCTGAAAGACGTTAATACCATAGCTGTAAGAGGTCGTCGAACCGCTAGTGCTACCCCAGTTGACCGTAGCGCTAACTGTGGCGGCCTGGGCTACCTGCAAGTTTGAGGTAACTGCCAGGACCAGGCTCAACACCATCATAATCATTGTTAACAAGCTGATCCTAACAACCCGGTTAGCGCTAAAACCAGGTGTGCTTAAGCGGCTAACTGTCGGGTTAGAAAGCCCGGCTTCGTGCCTAATGTCTGACATTGACATTATGTAAACCTCCCTGTTAGCGGGCAAAATTGCCCGGTGGTGCAGGCAAAGCAAAACCAACCCAGCAGCGGAGATTACTTTGCTTGCTGATTTTGATCAAATCAAAATATTTTGAACGCAGGTTGAAACAGAGAAACAGAAAGCTTAATCGAAACTGTGGTCCTGGCGAAAGTCAGGGCTAATTATTTACTTGACTGCCCCGGCCAACCCTTCAATGAAATAGCGTTGCAAGAACAAGAAGATAATAATGATAGGAACAATTGTAATAGCGGCCCCGGCACACATCAACGACCAGTCGGTGCTATGTTCGCTTACAAAAGCAAACATACCAACTGCCAGTGTTCGTAATTCAGGATTACCCAGCGTAAAAACCAACGGCGTAAAGAAATCGTTCCAGTTACCGATAAAACTCAGCAACGAGACTGTCGCAATCATTGGTCCAGACAGCGGCATGATAATATTCCAGTAAATGCGGGGGAAACTTGCACCGTCCACCCTGGCCGCTTCTTCTAGTTCACGGTGGAGCGTATTAAAGTAGCCCATGTAAAGGAAAGTATTGAAAATAAGGCCACCAGCCGTATTGACTATAATTACAGCCCACAAAGTATTGTTCAGGCCTATTTTCAGAATTACCTCAAAAACAGGTAAAATTGTATAACCTTTAGGTAATAGAAAGGTTACTACTATTATCCCCATAATTAGCTTCTTGCCCGGCACCTGAGTACGGGCCAGCGCAAAAGCGGCCATTGAACTAAACAGGTTAGTCAGGATAACCACACAAACCGTGATAAACAAGGTATTGGCAAAATAAGTGCTAAACTTAGCGATGGTCCAGGCTTCAGCATAATTTCCCCAATGCCAGTCTTTAGGGAACAAGCTTAAACCTTCCGAGAAAAACCCACCCTGGGTTTTTAGGGAACCGGCTATCATCCATAAAAAGGGAAAGACGTAGAAAAAGCCTATTATCAGTAAAATAAAGTGAGTAATTAGCTTTACAGGCCGAAGTTGACTTAGCAAGGTCTTACCGTCAAAATTGCCAAAATTCTTTTTGTTAGCTATGGTCGCCATCGGAAGTTCCTTTCGATTGAACTGGTTGTCACAAGGTTAATTGTGGCCGGTACTACTGGCATACTCGTTGTTTTTGCCTCTGGCATATCGAATCGTCACGGCTTGCACAACCGTCAGTCCCAGCACTAAGAAACTCATAAAGAGCGAGGCAGCCGAGGCATAACCAAAATTAGCCTGAGTGGTGCCCCGGTCCGAGCTAAAACCATAACTATAAATGTAAGTAGCTACTACGTCGGACGAGTAAAACGGACCACCTCTGGTTAAGACCCATACTACATCAAACACACTCAACGAACCCAGTAAGGCCAGAAACAAGATTACTACTCCCACCGGCCTAATCATGGGAATGGTAATATGCCAGAAACGGGCGGTTTTCCCGGCGCCGTCTACCGTAGCTGCCTCGTACAATTCTTTAGGCACCCCCTGTAAAGCCGCCAGAAAGTAAACCATATTCAAACCCAGGCTATGCCAGATGCCCACTCCAATAATGATCGGCATTACCAGCTTTGGATCACCCAGAATACCCAGACTGGGTTTAACCAGACCAATATCTACTAGCCAGGCTGGTAGCTCGCTACCGATCCGATTAAGCAAAAGCCCAATTACAATTCCGACTACTGCCATACTGGTAACAACCGGCAGAAAATACAGCGCCCGGTAAAACTTTACAAAACGCAGTCGGGGATTGTTGAGGACCAGGGCCAGAATAAGAGCCAGGGTAAGTTGCACCGGGACCAGCACAACGGTGTAGAGGACGCTATGCCAGAAAGCGTTCCAGAAATATTTGTCGCCAGCAACATCAAAAAAGTGACGCAGGCCGACAAACTGGGTTGGATCGCTGAAACCGTTCCAGTTATAAAAAGCATAACGGATTGAGCCTACAATCGGGTAAATAACAAAGACAAGCGTTAACACACAAAATGGAATGAGAAATATATAGGCCCAGATGTGTTCGCGCATTCTCTGCAAAAGTGGTTTAGACCTCGTCCGAGGTCGCACTTCTTTTTCTTCTTTAGAAGAAAGAACTGTTGCCATTTAACAACCTGCTTCTAAATAAGCCGGCCCTGCTCCAGCGAGGAGAGCAGTTAGTGAGCAGGGCCGGTGTAAAGTAGTTAGCTTTTCCTGGTAAGGTAGTTCTGGGTTGGGTTCCAATCCGAAAATACGAAATCTTGCAGGCTTACTTTAGCCCCTGCCGCGTTAGCATCGGCAATACCCTGCTCAAATGCCTTTTGCTTGGCAGCATCCAGGTCTTTTAGAGCCTGGTCAAGGTTGGTAATTTGGCCGGTGTAAACACCCTGAATTACCTGCTTGAGGTCAGGATTAATCTTCGTGGTTTGAACTTTACCCACGTTCGGATTGCGTAGGACTGGCTGAGGGCCTACCCGCGAGTATTTGGGACCCAGTACCAGCAATTGACGTTGCACCGGATCGTCCAAAAGCTCCGGTTTGTTAGCCTCTGGAAAGACCGAAGCGCCGTTACCCGACTGCAAAATGCGTTTGCCTACTTCAGGAGTGTGCAGCCACTTAAACCAGCGCCAGGCCGCATCCGGGTTTTTGCTTTTGGCACTGATTGCGTAGGTAAAACCACCCGGCGAAGTATAGAAGTAGCTTTTTGGCTCAGCCGTTGCCAGAAGTGGAACCTGCACCGGTACGAAGTCCTTAAAGTTCGGATCAATCTTCTTAAGGCTACCGACAACCCAGCCGCCGTTAAGATACATGCCAAAGCGGCCCTGTACAAACAAAACCCGGATAGCTTCATCATCAATGGTGGTCGAGTCTGGCAGAATATAACCCTTATCGCGCATTTGAAGCAACAAATTAACCGACTCTTTATAGATCGGATTGGAACTAAAGACAAACTTGCCGGTTCGGCTGTCGAAGCCGCCTTCCGCCCCGCTCATCGCATCAAGATTACCGCTTAACGAACCTAAATAAGTCGTCCAGTGCCATACGTCCGATTTACCGGCAAAGCCATAGCCGTAAACCTTGCCGCCACTTTTGGTCTTAATCGCTTCACAAGCGGCCAGAATATCTTCTGCGCTGGTGGGCAATTTAGCGTTACCAGTGGCATCTACTAACCCGGCGTCCTTAAAGACTTTGGTGTTAACCCAGAGCATAATCCACATACCATCGTTAGTAGCGCCTAGCGGAGCTGAATAAGTTTTGCCATCAACCGTGTTAGTGCCTTCGGCGAAGTTCTGGTTGGGGTCCGGGAAAGTCTTCTTAAAAGTCTCCCAATCAGGAAATTTGGTCAGGTCGGCTAAACGCCCACTGGCAAGTTGCTCAGCAAAAGAAGGATTACTCGGAATCGCAAAGACATCCGGGGCGTTACCACCTTTTTCGGCCAGCCCAAACAAATTATCGTAGTTGTCCTTAACATTGTTAGTGCGCTTAACTACAATACCAGGGTTAGCCTGCTGGAAAAGTTTAATCTCGTTGTCCAGCACCGGACCAGAAGCCACAAACCAATCCCAGTGGTTAATCTCAACTGTTTTCCCGGCACTTGCTACCGTAGTAGCGGCACTGACAGTGGTAGTAGCCCCTGCTGCGGTAGTGGTAGCAGCACTGGTAGTACTGGTAGAGCCAGTTGTAGCCGGGTTGGTGGGAGTGTTATCGCCACAGGCGGCCAGTAACCCCCCTATACCAGCGGTACTAATTCCTAAGACAGCACTTTTCTTAACAAAGGCCCGCCTGGAAAGCCGCTTATGCTCGCTCATGTTAAGTTCCTCCTTGAATAATCTTGATCTGTCTCTGCATCGAAACTTTCGAGTTTGTAGAGGTGTGACCTGAAGCATAACTACTCGAAAATATCACCTTAAGCGAATGAAGTGTAGCTACATTCTTTGCGGTTTCAATTTAATCAAACAGCCCGAAAAGCCTAATCACGAACAAGCATCAACAGAAAGTATAGCAGAGATAGGTTAGATTTACCGATGAGCAAATTTAAGCCTGGCTAACTTTTGCCATGTTGAATTATTATGATGCTAGTTCAAGTACTTTCAGGAAGGATACTGAGTTTTGCTGGTGCCTGGTTTAACTGGTGCCTCAGAAAGAAAGGATTCAACTTACTCTCTGACCCGGATGAGTAAATGGGCATCAGACCCTCAAGAAAAAAGCAGTTTAATTAAATTCGATACCGTTCATTATATTTAACGGGTTCTTTTATGAGAGTTTTTTCAAATTCTCATCTTATAACTGATACTAGCATAGAATAATCTATTTTGCAAGAGGTTTGTTGGGGCAAAATTCTAAATTCATAGAAATAGCTTGACTTTCATTGTATATAGCGTTATATTTAACGAAGATTATGGCTTAACAACTACTAAGGTTCATCAACGGTAAAGTAATGGAAGTTCTCAATCAAAAAATTACTATCCTGGACGTGGCCCAACACGCCAGGGTGTCACCTGGTACAGTATCCAGAGTATTAAATAACGTTCCAAACGTGGATGGTAACATCAAGCAACGGGTATTACTGGCAATCAAAGATTTAGGTTATATCCATATTCCCAAACGACGAATTATTAGAAGCAGTGAAGGAAATGGAAAGAGCTTAACTCAGCTTAACTCGATTGTAATGTGTGCCCGCGAAATGGAAACTCCTATCTCACGTAATATCTACTATTCCCATGTTTTGCACGGTGCTGAAGTCGAATGTACTTACAGTAATGTCAATATGATTTATTGTAGCGTTAAAGATAAGCCAACAAGCCTCTGGGAAATTGAGGCTGTTATTGGGCGCGGCAAAGCCGATGGTTTGCTGTTGGTAGGCTTGAACAATCGCACTTTAATCGAGAAAGTTTCTCAACTTGATATACCAGTAGTACTGGTCAACAATCATTTACCCGACTTGCCGGTAGATTCGATAATCTGTAATTTCTCGGAAGGTATCAAGCTTTCGATGCAATATCTTAGCAGGCTGGGACATTATGACATTATTTTTATTGGCGGCCCGGCGGAAGATTACTCGGCCCGCGTTCGCCTGGAAGGGTATCGAATTAGCCTGATCCAATCTAACATAGAATATCGGCCTGAGTTGGTTTTTGAAAGTGATATGACTATTGGAGGCGCAGAGGAAATTGCCAAGCGTATTCTTAAAAGTGGTCTTAAATATTCGGCAATATGTTGTGCTAACGATGGGACGGCTATTGGGGTAATCCGAGTTTTTACGGCGGCAGGGATTAAAATTCCGCAGGATGTTAGCGTGATTGGTTTTGATGATATAGATGTTGCAGCCCTTATCTCCCCGCCACTGACTACTATTCATACCGATATTGAAGCTTTAGGAAGGCTTGCTGTAGAACGATTAATTGGGCGACTAAATCGGCCAGGCCGTTTTTACCAGCAAACTATGCTAGGGGTAAAGTTGATTGAGCGGGCTTCTACTACCTATTTTCAGGGGTGATTAAAACAGAAAGCTGGTAGATTGTGGCTAATATCTTTGAGCTAACTTTATTAGAGGATGAATATTGGTGGGGCGGCGTGGCCGACGATGGTATACTAATGCCCTTTGGAGCCAACAACTATAAGCGTGATTTAAGGCTTGATTTAGGCGCTAACCAGGCTAATCCGATTCTTATTTCTAACCAGGGTCGCTACATCTGGTTAGAACAACCTTATCAGATTGAGGTTGAAAAAGGGCTTTTAAGGATTGAACACAAGGCAGGCTCAATCGAAACCGGAGAAGGTTATACCACACTCTGCAAAGTCTTTCAATATGTAGCCAACAAATATTTTCCTGCAAATGGCACTAACCCCGATCTTACAATGTTTAAAGCTCCCCAATATAATACCTGGATCGAGATGATGTACGAACCGAACCAGGAAAAAGTAATCTCCTATGCTCATTCCGTACTAAAAGCTGGCTTTCCTGCCGGGATTATCATGATTGATGTTGGCTGGTTTGAAGATTATGGAAACTGGACTTTTCATCACGGACGGTTTCCTCAACCTCAACTAATGGTCGAGGAATTACATTCGCTTGGCTTTAAGGTCATGCTCTGGATTTGTCCTTTTATTAGCCCGGATAGTGCTACTTTCCGCACCTTAGCCAAAAAGGGCTATTTGATAAAAGCCCCGAACGGAGAGCCGGTTGTCCGGGAATGGTGGGATGGCTACAGTGCCGTTTTAGACGGTACTAACTTACAAGCTATAAACTGGCTTCACCAGCAGTTAAATAGACTGAAGTCGGTTTACCATATAGATGGTTTTAAATTTGACGCGGGCGACCCGCCTTTTTACTCACCCCAGGACTTTACCAACCAACCTACTACTCCTCACACTCAGTGCGAAAGTTGGGGACAAGTTGGCCTGGCTTATTCTTTTAACGAATACCGGGCTTGCTGGAAACTAGCTGGACAGCCTCTGGTCCAACGCCTTCGAGATAAACATCATAGTTGGGATGAAAACGGCCTGAATACTCTTATACCCAACGCGCTGGCGCAGGGGTTAATGGGCTATGCTTTTGTTTGCCCGGATATGATCGGCGGCGGAGAATTTAATAATTTCCTTGAGCCTGACTTCAAGCTTGATGCCGAGCTATTTGTACGTTATGCGCAGTGCAGCGCCCTATTTCCAATGATGCAATTTTCAGCCGCTCCCTGGCGTCTGTTGCCTCAGCCATACCTCGGCTACTGCCTGGAAGCAGCTAATTTACACCTGAGAATGCAAGACTTGATTGAGGAATTAGTTTTTCAGGCCGCCCTTAGTGGTGAGCCAATTATACGACATCTTGAATATGTCTTTCCGAATCAGGGCTATCAAAACATTAGCGATCAGTTTATGCTTGGTGATAGGGTAATGGTTGCCCCGGTTATTACCAAGGGAAGCACCAGTCGTCAGGTAGTTTTTCCACCTGGCAAATGGGAAGCCGAAAATGGCCGGATTGTCAACGGACCGAATGTCCAAGAAGTAGAAGCGCCACTGAAATGCTTACCCTGGTATTATCGTTGTTGACCAACTTTTGCTACTGGTTTCAAACCTCATTGAGCACTACTTTTGCGGGTGGCGGCGGCAGAAACGAAATCCTTAAGACGGCAGCAATAATTAGGTTATTCCTGGAGCCTTATTACTACAATCAGAAAGGAAATTAAGATGGCAATTAAATTAGGCTGTGCCTGGTATCCCGAACATTGGCCTGAAAGCCGCTGGCCGGAGGATTTACGTCTGATGAAAGAGGCGGGCTTCAACGTAGTGAGAGTAGGAGAGTATGCCTGGAGTAGTCTGGAACCGGAAGATAATCATTTTAAGTTCGACTGGCTTGATCAAGCAGTTGACTTAGCGCTTAGTTACGGCTTAGAGGTTGTTCTAGGGACCCCCACTTCCTCGCCTACCGCCTGGATTACTTACAATTACCCTGAAACAGTCCAAATTAACGCCGAGGGGCAAAGAACAGCCCACGGCAACCGTGGCAATTACTCGCCTACCAGTTCGGTCTACCAGCACCTGGGATTAAGAGTTATCGAAGAAATGGCAAAACGGTATGGTCAAAATCAAGGTGTGATTGGCTGGCAATTAGATAACGAGTGCTGGGCGGTGTCATATGATGAGGAATGCAGACAGGCTTTTGAGAAGTGGTTACAAAAGCGTTATGGCACTTTAGAAGCTCTTAACCAGCATTGGTCAACCCAGTACTGGAGTCAGACTTATTTTGAGTGGTCCCAGATACCCTTACCTGTCGGCTCTCATAATCCAGGCTTAATGCTCGATTTCAAACGGTTTACTACGCAGGTATATCGTGATTTCTTCAAAGGGCAAATAGATACCATTCGCCGTCACGCCCTGCCTGAGCAGTTTATAACTCATAATTGTCTGGGCTTTGTAGCACCGTTAGATTATTATGACATAAACGCTGACCTCGATTTGGTTTCCTGGGATCATTATGCAGGCTCAGTTGTGCCAGATGTGCCAGCTCATAGTTTCGAGAGTAGTATAATGCGCGGCTTTAAGCAAAAAAACTACTGGGTAATGGAAACCCAACCTGGCTGGGCTAATTCAGGGATGGTTTTGCATCGTGGGGAAACCAGAGCAATGGCCTGGCACGATATCGGACATGGGGCAGACGGTGTTTGTTACTGGCAATGGCGTAGTGCTCCTAACGGGCAGGAACAATATCACGGCTCCTTAGTCGGACAGGATGGAACTCCTCGTCCTATTTATGCTGAAATAGCCCAAATTGGTCAGGAATTGGCTCGCTTAAACGACTACTTTAACGATACTACCCCGGTTTCCGAAGCGGCGCTGCTACATGACTATGACTCACGCTGGTCTTTATACTATCAACCCCATCACCCGGATTTTGAGTATATTAAATATGGCTTGAGTTTTTATAAGCCGTTACGAAACTTAATACATAACGTTGATGTCATTTCTCCTGAAGCTTCGCTTGAGAAATACAGGTTGGTGGTTGCCCCGGCTATGCACGTTATGAACGAAGAATTGGCAAAACGGCTAATAAAGTATGTGGAAGGCGGCGGCCATCTCGTCCTGGGGGTAAGATTTAGCTTTAAGGATACTTACAATGCTTTATGGCCGACCCGTTCGCCAGGTTTGCTAACCGCTTGTCTGGGCGCATATGTAGAGGAATATTATGCTCTTCATGAAGCAATTAGTGTGCAAGGCCCAGAGCTAAGCGGAACTGCCAGTATTTGGGCCGAGTGGTTGCAAGTTAACGACCCGGCAACCGAGGTTTTATTACGCTATGGCCCTTCTAACGGCTGGTTAGATAATCAACCGGCTTTGGTCAGACGAAGTGTGGGTAAGGGCAGCATAACTTATTATGGAGCCTGGTTTGATGAGGCTTTAATGCAAGGACTTACCAGAGATTTAGTTGCAAGGAGCGGTCTTAATTCCTTTACAGAATTCCGGCCTCTACCCAATGGGGTGGAGCTATGCCAGCGGCGAAATCAGCACAAAGAATTCTACGTACTCATTAACCATACTTCCGGGGAACAAAAAGTAACTTTACCGTTTCCCACCGTTGATTTGCTTAGTAAACAGGCATATCAGCAGGAAATATTGTTAAACGAACATGCTGTAAAGGTGTTAGAGCGGTTTCCCCTGGCTCAGGAGAGCATTCTTTTCCGGGGCCAGCTCTACTAAATATGGCAAAATAGGTTATACTAAAAGCAACCAAAACCGTTAATTTTCACATCGTTGAAGAAATCTTCAGCTTTCAACGCAACGATGAGAGCGCCCAAATTGCCCCTGAAAATCTTGGTTTAACACTGGATGAAGCCAAATCTTTATTAGCCGGGGTCCAGAAAAAGTTGGTCAGTGAACAAGTGGCAAATTACCTTTCAAACAAGAGCAACTGTCCGCAATGCCACAAGGTCTACCGACACAAAGGCCAGCATAAAATTTCTTTCAGCACTTTGTTTGGCAAATTGAAGCTGGATAGCCCCCGCTTCTACCACTGTGAATGCCAGAGTGAAATGAAGGTGCCACCCAAAAAGAACCAGAAAAGGCCAAGTTTTAGTCCTTTAGCCGAGTTGTTGCCGGAGCGAACGGCTCCAGAATTTACTTATCTGCAAACAAAATGGGCTGCTTTGATGAGTTACGGTTTAACCTCCCAAATCTTGAAAGAAGTTCTGCCTTTTGGATAAGCTACTCAGTACTTCAGTTCTCTCCAAGAAAGTAAAGCAGGTCGCCCTACGTTCAGACAGCGAACTGGGCGAGGAAAAACCAAGCTTCATCGAAGGCTATCAGGCCGAGTGGGATGCTTTACCTCCGCCAGCCCCGCCGCTTACTGTTGGAGTAGATGGTGGTTATATCCACGGACGCGAAAGCAAGAACCGCAAATTCGGCAACTTTGAAGTGATTGTTGGAAAGAGTATACCTGGGGAGGGGCAGGGACCCAATAAACGTTTTGGTTACGTGAATTGTTATGATACCAAGCCTGAAAGAAGATTGTTTGAACTCTTGCAAAGCCAGGAATGCAAGTCAACCAACAAGTAACCTTTCTGTCCGACGGCGGGGACACTGTCCGAGATTTGCAACTTTATCTCAATCCGCAAGGCGAATACCTGTTGGATTGGTTCCATATTGCCATGCGCTTCACCGTCCTTGCTCAATTCGTAAAAGGTTTACTCCCTAACTCCAATCCCAAATCTAAAGAAAAAGAGAAAGGGAAGCAGGCGACTGAGGATTACGATGAGGCTGAGTTGAACCCTTTGTCGAGTCAACCGTAAATGAAGTTATTAGCAAACGGTTTGTTAAGCGGCAACAAATGAGATGGACCAAACCAGGAGCACACCAGCTTCTTCAGGTTAGAATTCAAGTTTTGAACGAGGAATTGAGAGCTAATTTTTGTCGTTGGTATCCTGAAATGAAACAAGAAGAGGTCAAAAAGGAGCAAAAAGCGGCGGCTTAATTTTCAGCCAAACCTGGATTTTGCCCCCGGAAATGAATGCTCTCTAGCTCAGCAAGTAGCAGCCTCCTTTCAGCAAAACTGTGCCAGAACCAAAATTGTCCTTTTCTTTTTCAAGGGTGTATTTGGCCACGCTACTATAGATCATCAGATTTTAAATCAGAAATACTGGCTTAGAGCAGAGTCTGGTAGCAACCCCGGATGCTATTTTATTTTCTGATGATCTATATTAAATTAATGTAACCGTTCACGGGGTGTAAATTTTTTGTGGTTTTACCTGTGGTATACTACAACATATTGATTTAGTTTGGCTATGCCAAAATATTTAATTTGGCCTACTATACCAGATGTTGTATAAGCATAGCTCATCTAATACGATTTTTCAGACTCCCGTGAACGGTTACTACTTCTTTCTGCATTTCTATTCTGCATTCTGCATTCTGCCTTCTGCATTGTTCATCGGTGTTCATCTGTGTTATAACTCCCCTCTTCTGCATTCTGACCTCTTTTATGCTAGTATTAGCTGTGCTTCGTTATTATACCCGACGAAGAGCGGCATTTTCAGCTTTTTCCGAATAAGACGGGGGAAAAGAAGATGAAACAAGCAACTGTAAATGGTTTCCAAATGGCCTATCGGGACGAGGGTGGTGGCCCGCCAGTACTGTTGGTTCACGGCTTTCCACTGACCAGCACAATGTGGAACCCTCAAATCGAGGAGTTGCGGCGTAGTTATCGGATGATCGCTCCTGATCTGCGCGGCTTTGGCGAGAGTGCGGCAGGTGCGCCGACCGACCGCTATTTGTCGATGGAGCAATACGCTGATGATCTGGCCGCTTTGCTGACGGCGTTGGGGGTCGAAAAAGCGGTCGTGATGGGCCTCTCGATGGGTGGTTATATTAGCTTCGCCTTTTATCGCAAGTATCCCGAACGGGTGCGGGCCTTGATCCTGTGTGATACACGCAGCGAACCGGATAGCGCCGAAGGCCGTGAGAACCGCTTCAAGCTGATCGAGAATGTTCGGCGAGAGGGAGCGCGGGCGGCGGCTGATACGATGGTTCCAAACCTTTTTGCGCCCGATACTTATAAAGCCCGGCCCGATCTGGTGGCTCAACTAGCCGGGCTGATCGAGCGTAATCATCCGCCGGGGATTATTGCGGCGGCGGGCGCTTTAGCCGACCGCCCCGACTCGACCCCCACTCTGGCCCATATCAAAGTGCCGACCCTGGTGATAAACGGCAAGGATGACCAGTTGATGCCAACCGATGGCGCACGCAAGATGGCCCAGGCGATCCCTGATTGGCAATTTTCGGTCGTGCCACACGCCGGGCATATGTCCAATTTGGAAAACCCGGAATTTTTTAATCAGGCTGTCGAGAGCTTTTTGAAGGGACTTAAGTGATTTACGATTTACCCCCAGAGGGGGCGAGGCCGCGATTTACGATTTACGATTTACGATTTGAAGCCGTCAGTCCATGTCATTGTGAGGCCGGAGCTTACCCTGATTTTTGCTAAAGGTGGCTCCCCGCCTTACAATCTCAGTTCATCTATTCAATCGGGCTGAGTAGTGATCGTATCTTTCCCGAATATCTTTAGAGGGAGCCGAAGGTGAGAGCGTTAGTTTTTGATGAAGGGTTGCAACTGGTGGAGGAATACCCGGAGCCGGAAGTTGGGCCGGGTTGGGCCTTGATCCAGGTGCGGCGGGCCGGAATTTGCAATACCGATCTGGAGATTACACGCGGTTATATGGCCTACCGGGGCGTATTGGGGCATGAATTCGTCGGGACGGTTGTGGCGGTCGGTTCGGCGGAAGATACGGTTTGGGTCGGGCGGCGGGTGGTCGGTGATATTAACGCGGCTTGTGGTCAGTGTGCGACCTGTAAGGCGAACCGCCCAACCCATTGCCCGAATCGAGTAACACTGGGTATTTTCAATCTGGATGGGGCTTTCGCCGATTTCTTACGGTTGCCAGTTGTGAATCTGGTCGAAGTGCCGGAGAGCGTGCCGGACGAACAGGCTGTTTTTGTCGAGCCATTAGCGGCAGCCTGCGAGATTTTGCAGCAATTGCACCTTCGCCCGACCGACCGAACGCTGGTAATTGGCGACGGCAAGTTGGGGTTATTGGTCGCTCAGGTTTTGCGATTGACCGGGGCGGAGGTGGGGCTATTAGGCCGTCACCCTGAAAAAGGTGCAATTGTCCAGCGTCAGGGAGTGAGCTACTATAGCGGGTCGGAGCCACAACAGGCCGATTTTGATGTGGTGGTAGAGTGTACTGGTAGTCCGGCAGGTTTGGAAACAGCCAAACGCTTGCTGCGGCCTCGTGGTACATTGGTACTGAAAAGCACCTATCACGGTCAGCCGAGCGTCCCTTTGAGTATGTACGTGGTGGACGAAATAACGGTGATCGGTTCGCGGTGTGGGCCGTTCGCCCCGGCTTTGCGGTTGCTCAAACGCGGTTTGATCGAGGTCGAACCGTTGATTAGTGCCGAATTTAGCCTGAACGATGGCCTGACCGCTTTCGAGACTGCTTTTGGCAAAGGCAAGCTTAAAGTATTGTTGCAGATGTAAATTGTTAAAGCAAAATGCAAAGATATTGACCCTGTAGGAGCGAGCTTCTGCTCGCGATTGAACACTTACCCACTCGCTTAATCGCGAGCGGAAGCTCGCTCCTACAGATAAGTGATAAGCTCCATTGCTTTGCATTTTGCTATAAGCAGAGGAAGAGCCTGGCTATGAGCGAACAAGCCTCCGAATCCGAAGTCCTGGCTCAGGTCTTGACCGAGCTAAAGCTCTTGCGACGGCAGGTCGCCGAGCAGCAAAAAGAAATCGCCCGCCTCAAATCGAGCGTACCGCCTCAAATTATCCCCCCGCCTGAACCACTTACTACCCGCCGCCGGATGCTTGGCAGGTTGGCTGGTGTGATGCTGGCGGGTGTAGCGGTGGTTGGTTCCGGCGCATTAGCAGGGACGGCTCAGGCCAATGTGGTCGCTGGCTCTAACCCTGGCGCGTACATCTTGCCAAAAGGGGCGGCTATTACGGGTTTTCTGCCGGGCTATCGTTACGGGTTGGTGGCAAGTAGTGATGCTAACTTCGACCAGGGCAATCTTATCGATAGCGATACGGGCGTAAGCGGGGTCAGTACCACTTCCAGGGGAGTGGGGGTGTTTGGGCTAAATACCAATGCCGGGATCGGCGTACTGGGCTATAACACCGATAATTTGGGGATCGGGGTGTATGGCTACGTCAATACCGGGTTGGGCATTGGGGTATACGGTTTTAGTGATAGCGCGGCGGGGTTGGGCGTATCGGGCGCTAATTTGAATGGTACGGCGATCTATGGCGATAGCGGTTACAGTTTTGGGGTGCATGGTCGGAGTTACGGAGGGGTCGGGGTGCTGGCTGAGAGCAGCGTCGGCGTGCCGCTCAAGGTTTATCCCGGACTTGAACCTACCGTCGGCACTCGCTCTTATGGCGATATTTACGTCGATGCTACCGGCAAGATTTATATCTGGGCGGACGGGGCCAGCCCGGTCTCTCCTGGCTGGCGGCAACTGCAATTTGCGACTTGAGAATACTATTTCCCGACCAATTTCTGGCCTTCCTGGGCGGTCTGGAGTGCCAGCCGAGCGGCGGTAGTTAACTCGACCAACTGGGGCAGAAAGAGAGTATTAATTTCGGCCTGACGGGGTAGCAAGCGATCACGTTCAGCACGGGCCTGCTCGTAGCAACGGTTAGCCTTGACCGGCACGGTTCGTTGTGAGTTAAGACTAATCCGCAAATTTTGAACCGCCTCATTGAGCATTTCGAGACTTTGAAGGGCATCCATCCGGCTGTTCTGAAGCTTCTGAACTTCTTTGCCGGTTTGAGTCAACGCCTGATCGATCAGGCTGCTGGCCTCTTTTGCCAGCTTTAAGGCGGTGACATACAAAGGCGGGGCGGCTTTAAAGGCTCGCCGTGCTTCACCCAGCCGTTGCACCGCTGCGCTCAAGTAGTAATTCGGCTCGTTTGCCAGCATTTTCGCCTGGGAGGTCAGGGTGGCCCGTGCCGAATTTAGCTGCCGTAAGGCTGCCGCCAGCGCATCGTCGGCATCTACCGAAGCCTGGGCATGATCGTTTTCGGACTGCCGAATTAGGTCAAATTTACCTGCCGCCGAATCAAACAGGGTCATCGACCGTCGGGCCAGATCGTGCGCCTCGCGCCACGACTTGCGGCTCAAGGCTTGCCGGGCCGAGACGACCATCTGGGTCGCCGCCTGGGTTTCGCTTTCGGCGGTCAAGAGGGCTGCTTCCACCCTCGGATAGGTCTCCGAATACTCGGCCTTGAGGCGACTAGCGATTTGCCTGACCCCCGCCAGATCGATCTCAGCCTGCAAGCGACGCTGTTCAGCTTCCGCGATCAATCCGCCCGCGTTTTCACGGGGCTGGTTTAGGGCTTCGCGGGCCTGCCGCGCCTTCTCGAAAAGTCGGCTGGCTTCTTGCACTCGCGCCTCGATCCGCAAGGCCGGTTGTACAAATTCGTAGGCCTGAGCATCGGTAATCCGTTCTGGAACCGGCCTATCGGCGATCAGGGTTACATCATTATAGATTAGGGCCATTACAGATTGGGCGCGTTCGAGGGCAGCCCGAAAAGGCATCAAATCGACCGACTGATAGTCTTTTTGATCGAGTTGCAAGCTAACTTGCAAGTCTTCTAATTCGAGGTTGAGATCGGTTGTCAAAGCGGTGGCGCTGATGCGGCGTTTGATTACCGCATCGGCCCGCATTTTCGCTTCTTTTGACCCTGGCAACCAGTCACCAAAACTGCTCATAAATCTCTAGGTCGCTTAACCAATTCGCACCTGAATAGTGTAGCGTGTGCCTATTTTCAAAACATCCCCATGATGTAATTCGGTTGGCTCTCCCGGCTTTAAGTCTCGACCGTTTAGGATCGTACCATTGGCGCTTTCCAAATCCTGAGCATAGTATAATCCATCGCTGGTTTCTTTCCAAATCGCCAGGTGACGACGCGAAGCGGCACTATCGTCCAGATTGACATCCGGGAAGATGCGCGTCTTGGGGTCGTTGCGACCAAGCAAGAATTCCCGGCCCGACCATTCGATCACTTCATCACCATACGGCCCGGCAATATGCAAAGTAAAGCTACCCGGTGCTGCTGCCGGAACCGGTGGGGCCGCCGCAGGTACGACCGGAGCGCTAAAAGCGTTAGCCGCCGGAGCCGAAGCTAGTATCGGGGCTGGGACAGGCGCAGGAGCCGAAGCTACCACAGGCGCGGAGACTGCCGCCACTACAGGCGTTGGGGCCGGAGGGGGGGCGGGCGCAAGCGCGGCATCGTCCGTATCAGCCACTTCCACCTTTTTGTCCAGATCGGCTAGAGCCTTATTGATGGCATCGTCGTTCAACTGGCCCGGTTGGGGCGCTGTCGGTACAATTGGCTGTGGCCCGGTCAGCGCCCGGACATCGTTACCACAGTTAAAACAAAATTCATCGCCCATTGTCAGGGGAGCGTTGCAACTGGGGCAAATCAGTTGCGAACTGGCCCCAGTAGGCATCGGTGGGGCGGAAGGAGCCGACCCCGCTATTACGCCACTACCGACCGCCGCTCCGGTAGCGACCGCCACCGGGCTAGGCAATTGAGCGCCGCATTGTTCACAAAATTCTGTATCATCCGAGTTGTTATGGCTGCATTGTGGACATTTGATAGTCATGAAAACCTCTCCTGATTTACGATTTTGAATTTACTTCAAAGGGAACGAAGTCCTGACTCACGACTTACGATTAGTGTTCGCGGTGGCAACCAAATTAAAAGCCCTTAGTTACCGACCGCCAATAATCGTAAATCGCAAATCGCAAATCGTAAATCGCTAATCCCCTTTAGCTTGTTTCTTACTACTTGAGCCGACTGGTCTTACCGCTATTGATCGCAATTGTCTTACGTTCGACCGCGCTGGCATTCTTGTTAAGCCGCATCGTGCCGTTGGTTTCTTTAACGACCAGCTTATTGAGCAACTGGGTCATATTCTCGTTGCCAGTCTGCTGGCTCAATTGCAAAGCCTTGCCTAGCAAATGGGTCGCACGTTCGTTATCGCCCGCCGCCAACGCTGCCTGACCTTCACGCACGGTCTGGCTTAGTTCTTCTTCGTTGGTATAGTGGGCGACGTGCGGGTCAATTTGGGCCGCCAGTTGCAGATCGGTTGTCCACTGGGCAAAGACCCAGGCTTTGCGGTCGGTTTTTTCTTCTTCCTCGCCCCGGCCCGGCGAATTGTAGATCAGGCTAGGTCGTACCATCAAGAACTGCTGACCGGGCGCATAAGCCGGAATTTCCAATTCAACCAGATAGTCACGCTGATCGCCCCGCGCCAACGAACCAAGTCGGGCCTGACTGACCCTCGGAGTAGTCGGATCGACCTTGCTTTGAAGTGGTAAAATGCTGGGGTAGACCTGCTGCAAACCTTTGATAGTGACCCCCTGCGGTGTCCATAGATTGAGGCGTACATCAGTAGCGGCAGTCGCCTGGAACTGTGAAAAAGCGGCGGCAAAGGCTCCGGCGACCTGATCGGGCGAAGGGATAATATCGGCATCGCCCTGGGTTTCCTGGGCGATATAGCGCAATTCGTCCTCGTCCCAGTCGGTTCCGATCCCCCAGGCACTAACCTCGACCTGAACCATTTTGCATTGCTGCACCGACCGTTCCAAAATATTGCGTTTCTCGCCTTCGTTCTTGCCATCGGTCAAAAAGAGGACTTTACGAGCGCGACCCTGGGCCGAACCCATCTCGCGGGCGACTGCCGAAAGCCCGGTGGACATACAAGTCCCGCCGTTACTATAGATCGCCCGGATCGCCTGAATCGCTCTTTGCTTATTATCAGGGGTAGCGGCACAGGGTGCTACAATTACATTTGCCGTTTCATTAAAAGTTACAAGCATAAAAGCGGTACTTTCATCGGCAGCCTGTACCACCCGGATCGCAGCATCTTTGGCGGCCTCGATTTTCTTGCCTTCCATAGAGCCACTGCGGTCGATTACAATCGCCAGGGCTATCGGAACCGGGGCGCTTTGTACCGACGTATTAAGATTAATCGAGAGAACAGCTTGCAACCTTGTATCGCCCTCCCGCAGGTAAGGGTTTTGATAGGCTGAAACGTCAAACATGGTACAACTCCTTTAATAGCTATCAGCTATCAGCATTATAATTTGCCAGTTTTGGCTGACAGCTTAGATTAACCGCCAGGGCGCGACTTTAAGTTTTTCGCGTACTACCTGCTCCCGATTCGGGTCGTTCGCTGGCAGACGCTTCAAGTATTCGTTATAACTCTCTTCGGCTAACTTACCCAATTGGCGCTTGCCCGGCAAGCTTTTTACCTGACTATCCGGGTCTTGATCGGGTAGCATAAACGGCTTATTCAATTGAGCGGTGCCGGACATTTCCCAGGTCTGTTTATAGAAATCGGCGCGTGCCAGCAAGAAAGGCAAACTTTCGCTACCCTGGTCTTGCAGATTGCGAAGCGCGGTCGAAATCTGGCTCAGGTCATTCACATCCAACTGCTTCTTTTGGTACAAATAAATGTCGCAGATAGCTTGTTGGGCATCTAAAAACTTCGCGCTACCGTTCCCGACTTTGCTCAGGGTGGTCGCCGCCTCCGGGAATTGCTGCTGGCTCATCTGGCTAAAGGCCGCTCCAAACAACGCCTCGCTATTATCCGGGTCGGCCTTTGTCACCAGAGTATAAGTCTCGACCGACTCGCGGAAATGACCAAGTTTGGCGTGGACACGGGCCATCGCCAACAGGGGTGGCAATTCGCCCGGCAAATCCTGAACCAATTCGTTGTATTGATCGAGGGCCGAGGGCAAATTACCCTGGGCTTCCAGCAAGCGGCCTGTATACCAGGCAATCTTCCAGTTAGAGGGATCGATCTTTTGGACACGGGTAATTTCAGCCAGCGATTGGGTGTACTGGTCGCGCTCCATATAAAGTTCGGCTAAGCGCAAATGAGCATCGACGCTATTAGGGTTTACGCCGGTCGCCTGATTGTACAAAGCCAATGCTTGCGTAACCTGCCCACTTTTGAGGGCCGTATCGCCCTGTTTGAGCAAATCGTAAGCTTTGTCTTTTTCGTCCAGACTAGCGATGCTGCCGGTTCCAAGTCTGCCAGTAGTGGTGAGGGAGGCTGTCGCAAAAAGCTTGCTACTAACCGGAATACCGGCCTGTCCGCCTGCGATCACCCGCAACACCCCGGTTAACTGATCGGTCATCCCCTCCACCGTGCTAAAGCGTTTGCCCGGTATTGGGCTGGTAGCCTTTATCAAAAAGCGGTACAGCACCGGGCTATCTCGAAAGACTCGGTAATGCTCTGCCGGAGGCATCCCAAACTGAGGTCGATCAAGGTCCATCAGACTGACCATATAGGCCAGTGAGCGGGCAATGGTATACAGATCGGTTTCGGGCGAAGGGTGCTTGACGGCTTCCGGGGCGTAAAAGCCCTGGGTTCCGTAGACCGCCAGGGGGTCTTTCTCGTACTTGATGACCGTCCCCAGGTCGATCAATTTGACGCTTTTGCTGCCATCCTTATGCTCTTCCAGCATAATATTTTGCGGCTTGAAATCGCAGTAAACCAGGCCAAGCCGGTGCATATAGGCAAAAGCGGGCAGAATTCCCAGAATATGTTGGATCGCTTCGGCGGGCGAAAAGGGCTGACCGCGCTCCTCCATAATACTAAAGAGGGTTTTGCCGTTGACGAACTCCATCACGATATAGCCATCGGTATCGATTTGCAAAAAGTCGTAAATCTGGACGACATTGGGATGCTTGACCGCCGCCAAAAATTCGCGTTCTTTAATACTGGCCTCGACCATTTCCGGGTCGTCCGATTGCAATAGGGCTTTGATAACGACTTTACGTTTCAAAAGGCTATCTTCGGCCAAAAAGACCGCGCCCATTCCACCCGAACCGATCTGGCGGGTAATCTCATAGCGGCCCCGGTCGCCTAACTTGCTGCCGACCCCGATTTTCAGCTTGTGTTCGAGGTGCTGGTTATCTACCCCACCCGGTGCAGTTGCGCTACTGGTTCCACCAAGATTGGTCAGACTGGTGGTGGCATAGCCGCACTTGCGACAAAATTTGTCGTTTGCGGCGATCATATTGCCGCAACGCGGACAGTCGGTCGCCACTCCCATAGCGCCGGTGGCTGGGCCAGTCGCCCCATTAGTAGTAGTTGTCACCGGGCGCGAACTTGCCGGCACAGGCACGGTATTAAGGGCCGCGCCACAGTTTGTACAATAATCTTCCTGCGGGCTGTTCAGGGTCTGACAGTTAGAGCAGGTCTTGACTGCTCCGGTGGTAGCCGTCGAGCTTGCTCCACGGGCCGGGGTAGAAGCCGTCCGGGGTGTACCTGCTGCTATGGCGACCGGAACGGCCCCCTTGAGGACCGCCCCACAGTTATCGCAAAATTCGTCGCTGGCTTTAATCCCTTTACCGCATACGGGACATTTCATGGTTTAGTCTCTCTCTAATCGCACTACAATTACGCTAATATTGTCGGCCCCACCGTTTTGGTTAGCTAGAGCAATCAAATCTTCGCTGCAATCCCATAAACTAGGCGCAGTCTCAACCTTTTCAGCAATTTCTTTATCCCGTACCATTTCCCACAAACCGTCCGAGCAAAGCAAAATGGTATCGCCCATTTCCAGGTCTCGGTAGTATAAGTCTACCGGCAACTGCTCATCCGGTGCGCCCAGCGCATAGAGAATGACGTTACGGCGTGGGTCGGTATAAACCTCATCGTTGGTCAATTCACCGTGGTCAACCAGGTTTTGCACTAGCGATTGATCGCGGGTCACGCGCTCGGTTATCAATCTGGGCGCATTGACCTGCATATTTGTCCGTACCTGGTTGATCGTGGCTGCCGGAATAATCGGGTCGGTTACGCGGTCAGGGTCATTCAAATTATCGGTTACACGGTCTTCGTTAGTCAGCCTTTCGATTGCAAGAGAAGCGTCCGCGCCGTTCTTTTTGGACATAAACATGTCGCTCTTAGCATCGAGGGTTAGCCGGAAAAGATAGGTCCGACTATCACCGACATTGGCGAAAACGGCCCAATTTTCTACGACGCAACAGGCCGTCAGGGTTGTTCCGGCATCCCGGCTTTCGCGCTGGTTGTACTCGCGCAGTTTGGTGTGGGCTAATAAGACCGCCTCTCGCAAGACTTTCTCAACCTGATCGCGTTTGATAGCGGCCCCACCCGTCCAGGGGCCAGCCAACTGGCTCAATACTATCGATGAAACGTGTTCAATCGCCATCCGACTGGCGACTTCTCCGGCGGCCTGCCCACCCATACCGTCTGCTACCACATAAAAGCCAAAATTTTCGCGGCGCGATTCAAAGAAGCGGTTCAATTCTAAGCTGAACTGACTATCTTCGTTGGTAGAGCCTTTGCGGGTTAGACCTTCGTGGGTAGCATTGCTACTGACCAATCGAAACCGGGCGGTTTCCGCCAACATTTCTCTGACGGCAGTGGTCGAGACTTTGACGGTCGAAACATCCGCACGGTTGTCTTGTGGAATGGGCCGGGCTTCGATTGCCGGTAGGGTTGGTACATCGTGGCCCAACTTTACCGGGTCGGTCAAGGGGCCTGTTGCACCGCAATTCTCACAATATTCGACGGTAGTTGGATTGAGGAAGGTGCATTGAGCGCATTGCCAAAAGGATGGGATCGAAGGATCGGTTATTTCATCCTCCAACTCACCCAACTTGGGGGCTTCTTCCTCATTGTTAAATTCCATTTTCGGCTCTGGGATCGATAACGAGGCGAAAGATGGGATCGGCGGTAAGCTTACCGACCCAGTCTCGATAGCCGGAACCGGGGAAGGCGTAGGAATAGAAGGTTCACTTTTGGTCGGTAGGTTCTGGCTCAAGATCATAGTCGGTACTTTTTGAATAGCCGCCGGGCGTTCCATCCCGCAATATCCGCAATGCCGGTCATCCGGAGCGAACTCGTGATTACAATTGGGGCAATAAAGCGTCATGTTTGTCCTAAATCCAAATTATAAGAGCTTTACGATAGCTCAACCCTATACGCATTTTGGGTCACTTTCTTACTACTCGATTATACGGGTAATTTGGCTCGGACTCAACAGCAAATTGCACACTCGTTGAAATTCGACCACAAAGTACTGTTACCCCCGGTTGGTTTCGCTTGGTTGGGCCGCTTTTGGGCGACTACGAACTGTTTAACCCCGCAAATTTCTTGCCTTATTAGATACGTAGATAGCTCTAAGATGTTTCAACCCCGGCCCAATTCTTTGAAACAAGCTTTAATTTGGCAATAGCACAGCTAAAATCATTTACAAATCTGGTTTCGAGGCTTATTATAGATAAGGGCAATTCAAATAATCTTTTAGCACTCTAAAACGAGCAAAACATGTCACGCAATGGAATCGAGCCTTGCGCTAAATCTGTGCGCCAGGGGGTCGAATGTATGTGCGGGTTGTTACCAGAAGGGCTACCCGAAATCGAAAGCGAAGATGGTGTCGAGAGCAACCAGCGTTGTAGGCTTTGCACCGGTATAAGCGACCAATACCATTACAAGCTTACCCGCTATGGGCAAAGCTGGGGTATTGTGATTTGTGGTGTGTGCGGCACAATTTGTAACGAATATTAACTACCCCAGGTGATTTACGATTTACGATTGAGTTTAACCGCAGAGTCTACCATTACAAGATGTTTCAGGTCTGAGCAGTTGCAAAAACCCTGGTTTCATTTGTAGAGAATTTTGTAAGGTTTAACTGTTTATAATCGTAAATGGCAAATCGTAAATTCTCACAGGAGCGACCCATGACTTTACCTATCCTCGGCACTTCTGCCGTTAATAAAGACCAAATGAAGCAGCTTTTAACCCAGCGCAATCCTAGCCCGCCGTTGGAGGTTATCGACCTCTACTACGAGCTAGAGCCACAATGGGGTATTCGGGCGGACGTGTTGGTCTGCCAGATGTTCCATGAGACCGATTTTTTGAAAAGTTGGTGGAGCCAACCACCCCGTCGTAATATGGCCGGGATCGGCGTGACCGGCGCTCATCAGGCCGCTAATCCGAATAGCGTCGCCTGGGCCTTTAAGCCGGAGGATAACCAGTGGTATGCTGGTTATGCTTTTGTCGATTGGCGGGCGGCGGTACAGGCCCACTACGGTCACATGTCGGCCTATTGTTTCGCGGACGAGCGCAACAATGCCAGCCAACTTGACCCGCGCTATTCCGCCGCACGGGGCGCTTTCGCTTCCAAAGGTTGGCCCCGCGCCCAGGTAATGACCGATTTGAATGGCAAATGGGCCGTCCCCGGCGACAATTATGGTCAATCTATCGAAAGCGTGCTTAATACAGCTAAGGCTATTCAGGTGTCAAGCGAGGCTCCTGCCAAAGTTTCGGCGATGTCGGTCTCGGCTCCCGCTTCTAACCCGGCCCCGGTTGGTGCGCCCAATATTATCGATCTGACCAGCCGCACGCCAGACTCGGTCTATACTGGCAGTCGCGCTCCTTACGATGTGAAGGTTTTGGTGTTGCACGACACGGTTGGTAGCGATAACGCGCCCGACCGCAACGATATACAACTGGATTTCCAGGGTCGCGAGAATTCTACGATTGGCTGGTTCCAGGGTGGAGGCGGTATTTCAGTTCACTATTTGGTTGGGCCGGAGTCGCTCGGTGCGAAAATATATCTGCTCTGCCCGGAGAATGGGGTCGCCTATCATGCCGGGGGTTCGGCTAATTTCCCTTCGTCCTGGACTGCTCCCGATGGTACGCTTTACAAAGGGCGTTACAACGATGTGGGTATTATGAATTATATCAGCATCGGGATCGAGCGCTGGGGGGCGGTAAACGAAAACGTCGGCCCCAACCAGACCCGCGCGATGCTGGCCTTGTGCGTCGATATTGCCCGTCGCTATAATCTAACGCCCCAACAAATCGTCCCGCACAAAGACCTTGAAGGCGACCGCGAGGACGGTGGGGTCTTGCTGGATAAAATTCGGGCCGCCGTCGCCCAACAAAACATACCGGCGGCGGCCCCGGTACAGGCAATGAACGCCCCTGCCCCGGCAGCACCCCAGACTCCGACTCCCACTCCGATCCAAATACTGCCGCCGCTTGATATTCCGGTGCAGTCCGAACCGACTGCCACGCCGCCAGTTGACACTCCGGCCCAGCCCGAACCAACTGCTACGCAGCCAACCTCGGAACTCTTCCAGCCAAGCACGATCCAGATACTACCGGCGGTTGATGTTCCGTCGGCTTCGGAAGCGCCCACGCCTGGCGGGTTTAATCCGACCTGGGCGCAAGGGGTGGACGGGGTAGCGGCCTGGCTGGGAGCCGGAACGGTCATCAACGACGGCACGCTTGTACGCGATAGACCCCAGCTAACGGCTAATACGATCCGCAGCTTGAACCAGGGAACGGCCTTGCGGTTTAGCGCCTATACCGATAGCGGCGCGGACGCTGGGCTTGGCGCACGCTGGTATTTGATCGACGATGCCGATGGCGGCGGTTGGGTATATTTCGGTTCGGTCAACGTCTAGCAGATTTTAGACTCAGGCGAGGCGGGGGCGCTCTTGAAAAGGGTGGCCCCGCCTTTTTCTTTTTATAGCTCTGTGTAGCTTTTAACCAGCTTATAGCAGATTGATAGTAACTACTCAGCCCTCTGACCATGCTTACAATAACACGTAAGTCAGCCACCCTTGTCATGCGGCTCAGTAGACAGTCCAGTAAGTCTTGTCAGTTATTTCTCGATCAATTGACCTTAAAATGGCTAACCAATTGGGACAAGACTTACTGGACTGTCTACTCAGAATGACAAAACTAAATACTTACTCTGTAGGAGCGAGCTTCTGCTCGCGATTGAACCCCCAGCCGTCGCGTCAATCGCGAGCAGAAGCTCGCTCCTACAAGGGCCAATATTGCTGCAACTTGCTATAACTTACCAGCTTTGTTTGTGAAAAAGACTGCAAACTAACCTTCGGAGCGTCGCATTTTAGACTTCTTTTGGAGTATAATTAGGGCGTTTAATGCTATTGACCTGAGTTTGAGAACCTAAATTGGTAGCTATCAGGTATCAACCAAGCTCGTTTTTACCTGAAACCTGATACCTGATACCTAAATTAGATAGAGGCGAGTAGCCACGAATAAAGTATAACTTGTAGTTGGGAGGTAGGGAATTGTCAGTTGGAGCAAGCGCGGGGAGCGCAGTGGAACCAAAACCGAGGTTGCGCCGGATTATTTTGCCGATTGTCCTGGTACTTGGTACGATGTTTTGCGGGTACGGTGCTTTGTTCTACGGCATAAAAGAAGATTTACCGGCTCCAAGTGGGGCAGTTCGCTTCCCGCTCAGTTTTGCCAACCAGAACGCTATTAAAGATCAATTCCCGGAAGACACTAAGAATTATAAGACGCTTGACGTAGCGGTTTATGTTCTGCGCGATAGTCCGGCGGATGCCGCTGTCTATTGGCGCAACGCTTTTGTAACCAAACGTAATTGGAAAGAATTAGCGGCTCCGGCCCGCCCTAAAGATGCGGGCAAGGCTGAATTTACGATGCTTGGGTTTAACCGCAGTGGTAGCAAAATCATCCTGGGTATCGCTTCGGCAGACCAGTTATTAGCCCTCGATAACGACCTGACCCGCGCTATTAAGTCTGCTAACTATCGTTCTGGCGATACCGTCGCGATTATGATTGCAGGCGATTTAAAATAAGCTTAGCTGGATTCCAGGCGAGTGATGGCCTGGCTGATCGCTTCTTTAACCCACTCGTCCGGGTCGTTCTCGTGGGCCTGTCGCAAGGCTGGGAGGGCGCGGCGGTCGCCCAGACTGCCCAATGATTGCGCGACACTCCGGCGGACGGAATAGTCCTGGTCGGTAAGAGCCTGGATCAAGGGTTCGATTACACCCGCGCCCCCAAGCTTGCTCAGGGCCTCAACTGCCATATAGCGCACCCGGCCCATATCAGAGCGCAAACCCTGGGCCAGTGGTTCGATAGCCTGCGGGTCGCCTAGCCAGCCGAGGGCGTTGGCGGCACTGAACGAGACCGGCATGGCCTGATCCTTTAAGACCGCCTGTACCAACGGTTCGACCGCCCGGCTATCGCTCAACCCGCCGAGGGCCTGGGCCGCCTGTACCCGCACCCACTCCACCTCGTCCTGTAAGGTTTCGACCAATGGCCCGACTGCCCTTTTATCTCCGATCCGGCCCAGCGCATCGGCAGCGTAAGAGCGTACCGAGGGGTCCACATCCTTTAGAGCCTGTATGAGTGGCTCGACCGCCCGATTATCGCCCAACACCCCCAGACTGATCGCTGCATTAGAGCGTACCTCGCCCTCGCTGGCCTGGAGCGCGGCGAGTAGAGTATCCAATTGAGGTTGAGGTTCAGATTGGCTATCCATAACAGTCATTTTATTTTTTCTCGCCGGTAGCTTCAAGTACTACCGAGTCGGTTGGTTCGACCTGGAAAGTTTCACGAGTGGGCGGCGGTGGCGGTTTGGGGGCGTTTTTTTTCATTTCAAGATAGTTTTGCCAGCGTTGTTCGGCTTCTTCGATCACCACCCAGGCTTCAACTTCATCTTTCCAACCGACTAGCTCAGTCCATTTGTCTTCGAGCGCTTTATAAGTAGCGAAGAAATTTTCGATCTCGCGTAGCCAATGGGGGCCGAGATGTTCCAGTTTGGTAATATGGCGATAGCGGGGGTCGTGGGTCGGGACGGTCAAAATTTTCTCATCGTGGCCCTGCTCATCGCTCATATCCAGAATGCCGATAGGCCGCGAATCAATCACGCAGCCCGGAAAGGTCGGTAAGTCCATAATTACCAGCGCGTCCAACGGGTCGCCATCCAGACTGAGGGTTTCAGCAATAAAGCCGTAATCACTAGGATAATGCACTGAGCTATAGAGTACGCGGTCGAGTTTGAAAATACCGCGTTCTTTGTCATATTCATATTTGTTGCGCGAACCGCGTGGAATTTCTACAAAAACTTCGATGCTGGTGCGTTTAACCGCCATCTGCTTCCTCCCACACTTTTTAGAGTTAACGACATCTACCTGACCATCTATTGCTATTTATTACCCTGTATTTATACTTCATGAAGCGGCAATCTGCAAATTTAATTGTGATTTGCCTTAGCTAGAAATGCGCTTCCGAAATCGGCAAATCCGAAACAAAGCAGGTCGGTCTTGCGTAGAATAGGCAGTCCAACTAAGGGAATGGTTTTCTCACCTTTAGAGACTTTATAAAAATAAAGCAATGGGGCGCGGCGGTATAAGTCGCTTTAAGGTCAGCTAAATTGGTCGCGAAATAAGGGGATAAAAATATTTATGCAAAATTATGGTAGTGGTAGAACCGGCATGGGTTCTTTGCTGGTCAAGGGCATTCTGCTTTTAATCGGCATTGTAGTACTGATAGCAGTCGCCAAAACGATTGTCTCGATTGTGGTTACGATTATAACCCTGGCCGCTATCGGGATTGGCATCTGGTTACTCATCAAGTTCCTCAGCCGAAGCAACAACCGGTATTAGGAATGCAGAAGTTAGAATGCAGAATGCAGAATTAAAATTCAGGGGACAAAAATGTCCCGAAATAGCTATACTGCACTCTAAGTTGTGCCTGTTATATTCTGCATTCTGCATTCTGACTTCTGCATTCCCCCTCAGTCTTCTGCGTGGAGACGGACGGAAGCGAGTTCCTGACGGTGCTTGGAGGTTTCTTTTTCGGCGATAGTAGTTTCGCGCAATTGGTCGGCTTCTTTGAAAGAGAAATGTTCGCGCAACCAGTAATAAAGGCCGAGCAACGTTACGGGCAGATACAGCGCTGCGTGCAGCAAAATGACATAGCTGGAAGCCAGGTTCTGGCTAATAGCAAAGATTTGCACCAGCACCAACTTGGCGGCAGCATCGAAGGGGCCAACATAACCCGGCGTAGAAGGGATCAAGGTTGCCAGGTTTGCGACCGCCAGGGTCATAAAGACTGCCGCAAGGCTGAGGTTCAGATTGTTGAAGGCCAACGCCACCATCCAGTACATTCCGGCCTCAAACCCCCAGGCCAGCACCGAAAGCACAAAGACCATCAACAGATCGCGCCATTGCCGTAATATTTGCAACCCGTCGATAAATGAGTCGGCAATTCCAGCGACACGCGGTCGTAACTTGGCCGGAACAAACTTCAGGCCAAACCCTTCCAGCTTTTTCATCCATTCGCGGCTGTGGGCTACCACAAAAAAGAGCGCGATTACCACCAAAAAGACCCCGGCGGCAATCTTCTCAAGCCCCTCGATGCTTGTCCCGATCTTTACAAAAAGCGAAAAGACCGACAAAAACAAAATCATCGTGATGCCGTCCATGATGCGTTCGACCACGATAGTAGCCAGGCCCGCCGTCTTGCGAACGCCTTCCCGCCGTCCCAGCACATAGGCCCGCACGATCTCGCCCATCCGTACCGGTAGCACGTTGTTTGCCATATAGCCGATCACGACGACCGGGAAGAGGCGTTGGACTGAGATTTTTTGGATTGGACTGAGCAGATATTGCCAGCGTACCGCCCGTACTCCCACTCCGATAAAATAGGCGACCAGGGCCGGGATCAACCACAGATAGTTGGCTTCGCTCAAGGATTGCCCGATAGCCTTAAAATCCTGCCCCCAAAAGGCTAATGCCAGGAAAAACAGGCCGATTATCACCCCAAGCCAGAATTTCCACTTACTTTTACTAAACAGGCCCATCTCTCCCTCTACTAGCAATCAGCCGACCGCCTGCGCGGTCAGCTTGATTCTCTAAATTAGCAGTTTTGTTATTTATCTCACTAGAATATAAGACGTGAGCAGCACGTGAAAAGTTACTGGGTTAATAGAAATTAGAGATCAGATATTAGCCAGGATGTAACTTTGGGTTTGGCTAGTAGTCAAGTGATCTGAAAACTACCTATTTGCAGCTGGTTCAATCGATGCGCTACACTCTAAATTCAGCCGTTTGGCCCTAAAAACTAATTTCTAATATCTGATTTCTAATTTCTAGCTATCCGCCGCCGAATAAATCTTCGGCTGATCGTGGTCGCTGGTAGGCAGTTCCAGACCCAGTTCGGTAGCCGCCAACTCGGTTTCTTGCTCTTGCTCCTGATCGCCACTCTTTTTGTTAGCCCGCAATGCGGATAGGGAGAGGCGGCGACGACTCAGGAAGAACAGACCGATAGCTGTCACCGTTACGTATTGGAAAGTGTTGGTCAAGAGCGCCAGACTGAAGGCAGTCGATTGGTTGACGGCATAGGCCCCTAGTGCAACCGTCGCTGCCGCCTGATAAACCCCAAAGTAGCCCGGTGCGCTTGGAACCATCGTCCCCAGGTTGACAAAGACCAACAAGAGCAGTCCGGCCCCGATTAGTTGCATTGGGTTCATGCGACTGTCCAGATTGAAAGCCCGTAGCATCAGGTAATAGCTGCACCCTTCCATCGCCCAGACCAGCGCGGAAGTGAGGGCCAGTCCTAAGACGCTCCGGCCTCGTTTCAGCACATGCAAGCCCAGCACAAAGCTAGTCAGCAGATTATGGGCCTTGTGTTCAAGCCGGTCGGGGAGGGGGCGCATACAAAAGCTGACCAACCGCAAGGCTAATTTCTCGCGCACGATCAAAAAGACCAGGAAGAAGGTCGCTCCTACAAAGACCGAAGTCGAGAATATCTCGATAAATTGAGTCCAACCGTCCTGGCGTGGCGAAGGAAAGGCGACCAGGGCCACGCCCATAAAGGCGATCAAGGTTAGACCGTCGCAGACCCGTTCCAGTACGATAGTCGCCAGGCTCAGGCTTTTGCTGATCTTTTCCTGCGCTCCCAAAATGTAGGCCCGCACGAACTCGCCGATCCGGGCCGGAAGCAAATTGTTCGCCATAAACCCGATCATCATTACCCCATACGAGGTCTGAAATGAGACCGGCTTGGTTGGACGTAGGATGATTTGCCAGCGCCAGGCTCGCACAAAATAAGCCAGCATCGTGATCGTGATGGCTGGGATTAGATATAGATAGTTAGCTTGGCTGAAAGCGGTTCCGACTTCCTCGAATTTGAGGTTGAAGAGGATCAAGGCCAGAAAAAAGAGGGTTAAGGCCAGACCGAGTAGCTGTTGCCGCCAGGATTTAAACAATGTTTACCTCGTCACTTTATACTTACACTGCTACAGACCGAGCGCCGGGTACAGGTTTTACAAAGCCTACTTGCCACCTCCTGTATTACCTTTTGCGCTGCACCAGCAGTTACCGCGTCAGCTTAAGTATAAACCAACCGGGCCACCCTTGCAAATAGTATCTATGGCAGGGTTTATTAGGGACTCCTTTCCTATATCATTCCTATATTCTTAGCTCCGGCTTTTCTAATGCCACTTATTATAAAACCAAAACCCGGCCACGCCGCCGGGTCTTTCCAGGCTGATATTACTTTGGCCCGGCCCATTCGGGGCGAAGGATTGAATACATCTGCAAATCGTCAAATTTGCCTCTTATAAAAGTATGTTCGCGCCGCACCCCTTCAAAGCTCATGCCGACTTTTTGCAGCACCCGGATCGAGCCGATATTCTCAGGTAATACAACCGCTTCGATCCGATTTAACTCCATCACCTCGAAACCGAACTGCACCAGGCGGCGGGCTGCTTCGGTCATATAGCCCTGCCCCCAATAGTGGCGGTTCATGGCGTAGCTGAGTTCGGCCCGGAAATGAGTAGGGCTGTAACGCTGCAAGCCGCAACGTCCAATCATCTTGTTATCGGCTTTATGCACGATAGCCCAGGAGGGTAGTTCGCCTTTAGCGTACATTTCCAAAGTTTCGCTCAAATCAGCCAGGCTATCTTCAAGCGAATGAAACGGCAGCCATAGACCCCTCGAAGCAATCTCCGGGTCTATCGCATACTCGTACATATCCTCGGCATCGTGCATGCTAAGTTTACGCAACAATAATCGCTCGGTTTCGAGGATCGGTAAATCTTTGAGGAGGGCGGTAATTTCGGCTAGTTTAGCAGGGGTTGTCAAGAGGGCTTCCTTTCTTTTCCTCGATTGGCTGGTCAGATTATAGCTTGCGGGCCAGGAAATCGACCAACAACTTGAAGACCCGAATCTTTTGCTCGACATCCTCCGAGCCATGTCCTTCATCGCCCAGCACCGCAAACTCGAAATCATTATTATCGCGGCGACCCAACGCCACCAGTCGGTCGCGGAAAACGCTGGCTTGATTAAGCGGGGTGCGCGGGTCGTTTTCACCCTGGAGCATCAGCAAATGGGCGGTTACATTGTGGGCAAAATTGATCGGTGAGCGGTTATGCCACAGGTCGTCCTTTTCCTTTGGATCGCCCAGTTGCTGCCGCAAATAATACTTGAAATGAACCGGCACATCCTCGTACAATTGCGGCAAATCGGTAATCCCGGCCCAGGCGACCCCTGCTTTGAACAGGTCAGGCCGTTGGGTCAGGGCTACATAGGTCATATAACCGCCGTAGGAACCCCCGAAAATCGCCAGCCGTTCGGGATCTACATAGGAAAGACTTTTGAGGTAATTGGCCCCGGCGATCACATCTTCCAGGTCGCCCCCGCCCCAATCGTAAAGCGCGGCATCCCGGAATTCCACCCCATAGCCGGTCGAGCCACGCACATTCGGTTCCAAAACGACATATCCCCGATCAACCAGCACCTGTACAAACGGGTCGAACACCCGAAAATGCTGGTCGGTCGGCCCACCGTGAACCACAATAATTGCCGGTAGCTTGTGTTGGGTTGGCAGTTTGTGGGGATGATAGAGCAGGGCCGGGATAGGGCGTTTATCGGATGACGGATAATAAAAATGCTTTCCGGCTGCGAAACGGGTCGGGTCGAGCTTGCCATATTCTGCCGGTAAGAGCGGTTCGTAGCGGTCGCTATCGAGCCAGTAAAGCCCGCGTTCGGGGCGACGGTCTTCCGTCACCAGATAAATCAAGAGGGCGCTATCGTCGAGCAACCAATCGGTCGCCAGGGCTTGACCGGGTGGTAGGTGCAATTCACGTCGTTTGCCTGTTGCCACCTCATAGAGTACCGAGCGTAACTCGGCCTCATAATTGCGTTCGCAGGCCAGCCAACGCCCATCGTGCGAGAATTTGCCGCTAGTTTCGCCGATACTGGCATCTTCCGGGCCTCCCAACCAGCGCACTTCGTTGGTTTCGAGGTCGAGAATACCCGGTCGCGGTACGCCGGAAGCATCTGACGTAACGGCGATCTGTTTGCCCGAAGGATGCCAGGAGCCTACCTGATCGTCGGCCCCCTCACGCACCCGGAAAATAAGCCGCCCACCTTGGAGCGGGTCAGTGCCATCGGCCCGGATTAGATAGCCGTCGAAGTTGAGCAAATCGTTGGACTGGTTGACATTAAAAGCCAGCCAGCGTCCATCGGGACTCCAGTTGCCGCCCGATAGCACCGGGTTAAAATAGGCCGTCAGCGGGGTGTATTCAGTGCCGTCCGGTTTTATTTTCCATAAGTTAAGCTGACCGTTGCGGTTCGACAAGACACTCAGCCACTGGTCGTCCGGGCTAAACTCGACCGGGTATTCCTGACTGGTCGGGTCGTGGATGATCTGGCGAATTTCGCAACTCTCCACATCGATAGCGAACAGGTCGTGGTTCTCATCACCGTCGAAATCCTTGCCAAATACTACCTCACGCCCGGAATGGCTCCAACATAGATTCGAGCGCACCGAGCGGGGAGCCTGCCCATTGGTAAGTTGTTTGATTTGGCGGGTCTTGAGTTCGAGCAAATATAGCTCGATCCGGCCCGATTTGTCGGAGTAAAAGGCGATCCGGTCGCCCTTCCAATTAGCTGCCGGGGCATAATAGCTGGGAAGCGCGGCTAATTCTTCCAGCGAGATATAATCCTGCCGGATAGGATTGGGTGATGGGAGTGGGTTAGAAGGTTTCACAGTTTTTCGTGTCATAATGAGTTTAGGATATAAGTCAAAGCAAGCCTGGAGAATATACACTCCGGCTTCCGACAATATTTGCCTCTTAATAACCTGTTGCTTGCTACGCTTCTGTCCTACTACTTTTGCATAGATTATAACACGCTCAGGCAATCACAGTCCGTTGTAAATTACTTTAGGCTGATCTGTAAAATGTTCTTCATCATTTCAAACGTATCCAGACCGGCCAGGTTACGGTTGAAGACACCCCAGCTATAGAACAGAAGAGCAATCAGCACCGGGGCGGCCAGCCACCGGGCTACCTTGCCACTGGCATACTCGGCAAATGGTATCAGTACGGCCAGGGCAAAGAAGGGGATTGAGTAGCGTAACACGTCGCTGTGCAACAAAAAAATGGTATAGAAAAAAGCAGCGAAGGCCACCCAAAATAGATCAAAGCGCCGTTGTCGCCAGAGTGCGATCAGTCCGGCCCCTTCCAAAATGTAGGTATAGATCAGGGCTGGACTTTCAAAATTACCAGTCATGAGAGTCGGGAACGGGATCAGCCCGACGTGTGTGACGTTCTCGGTAATCTTAAAGTAGGCCAGAAAGTCGCCATAACGCCAGGCATAACTGCCAAAGACGACCATCAGGCCAAGCGGTATCAGAAGCAGCGCTGCGAAAGCCCGCCAGTTGAAAGCAGTTATTAGCTTTGGCAAAGTTAGACCGTTGGTGTTCCAGGTCTTGAGCGCAGCCTCGAACAGCAAAAAGAGAATCAACCCGGCCCACAGGAAAAGCCCCGGCGGTCGGGTAAAGATCGCCCCAAATCCGGCCAGACCTGCCAACCAGTAGCGTTCTTTTTTGAACCAGTAGACCGCCAAAATTTGGAACAGCATAAAAAGCGGTTCGCTGCCACCAACGTTATGATAGATTAGCCAGCGCACTGGCAACACCAGCGCTACCAGCGAGAGCCAGAGCGGATAACGAGCATAGCCAAAGTCGCGTACCAGCCGATAAAAGACCCAGGCAAAGCCAGTCGAGGCCAGGAAATTGACCAGCAAGGGCGACCACAACCAGCCGACAATCAGCCTGACCAGCATAAGAGCGACCGAAAAGCCTGGAAAGTGCGCTCCCCAATAAAATTCTGAATGTTGCCCAAAATCGGGGATGACCAGCAACGGCTCTTTCGGGTCGTAAAAATTATTGGCGATCACGACGTATTCCGGGCCGTCCAGATAGCGGAAAACCGGGCCGATGTTGCCGCTCTCCAGAACGATTTTGCCGACAAAGACGGCGCTAAGAGCCAGATTAAAGACGAAGATAGTGGTGAAAGCGGTTGCTATCGGGTGGGCGATGCGCCAACTTTGGGTTCGGGCGGCGGTTCGCTCGAACAAAGTTGCTTCGCCCGACCTGCCCCAACTCCATCCTGCCACCGCTAACCAGCCAAAATACCCGATCAAATACACCGACCCAGCAGCATAAAGCCAGAACAAATCAAGGTTGAGTTCACCATTGTAGCCAACCCGGGCCAATAAGAAGAACCAGAAGACCAGCAAGCCTGCCGTTGCCAAGGTCAGCCCGACCGTCGCATAGCCCAGGCCAGCCCCTGCCGCGCCCTGCCTTAAAGCAAAAAGTTGTACCAGTTTTGCCGCCAGCATCAGCCCGGCCAGGAGCGGCAAAAGCCAGATTAGCCCGGCCCGGCCCGGTCGCGCCAGTGGCGACCAGATTTCGCTTGCGTCCACCGAAAACGATTGCAGCATAAAACCTAGTTCGCGGGGGTCATTTGGGGGTTTCCAGGCGGGCGTTTCAAAGATCAACCGAATACGATGCTCGTCGGTATAGACTGGAACAAAGCTGAAACTAAAATCCTGGAATTCGGCCTGTCCAGGGGTCGGCTTGATCTCGCCAATAGCGATGCCATTCGCGCTGACTTTGGTTGGATTGACCGGCCCGCCTGCGGCGCTGGCTCCCCGCGCCCGGATCGTAAGCTTGATCGGGCGGTTTGCATTAGGGCTGACCGGCACAATCAGAAGCGATTTGCCCGTCTTAGTCCAGACAAAGCGTCGGCCTGCCGGGTCGGTTTCGGGTGGGCCAAGTTGGTAGTCGTTCTTATCGGGGACAGTGTTGGTCAGGTTATCGACATTCCAGGTCTTGACTGTCACAGGCCGCGCCACCAGCAAATAACCTGCTGCTATGATTGCCAGCAAACTCGCCGCCAGCCACACGAAATTTGTGGAGTTGACCCAACCGGGCAAAGGTCGGGTCAGGAGGTTTGTTGGAGCTTGCGCGTCAGTCCCCTCTATTGATTTTTTCTCAATTAGCTGCATCCAGTTATTTGTTTTCGTAATCGCTGCTACCTGACATCCGCCACCTACCCTAAAGCCTGTTCCAAATCGCGGATCAAATCGGCGGTAGTCTCGATGCCAACCGAGAGACGTACCAGGGCCGAGTTCATTTCGATAGGGCTACCGGCGAGGCTGGCGTGGGTCATCGCTCCGGGATGCTCGATCAACGATTCGACCCCACCCAGGCTTTCGGCCAGTGTAAAGATTTTAGTTTTAGAAACCATCTCAAGGGCGGCTTCGTAACCGTCTTTGGCGATAAAAGAAACCATACCGCCTGCGCCGCTCATCTGTCGGCGGGCTATTTCGTATTGCGGATGGGAAGGTAGACCCGGATACATTACCCGCTCGACTTTAGGATGTTCGCTCAAAAACTCGGCGATAGCCCGCGCATTTTCGCCGTGCGCCTTCATACGGAGCGGCAAGGTCTTGAGGCCACGCAGTACCAGCCAGCAATCGAACGGGCCAGGGGTAGAGCCGGCAGCGTTTTGATGAAAAGCAACCTGATCGCGTAAATCGCGGTCTTTTGTGACCAGCAGACCGCCTACCACGTCGCTATGCCCGCCCAGGTACTTAGTTGAACTATGGACGACCACGTCGGCTCCCAGTTCGAGCGGACGCTGCAAATAGGGTGAGGCGAAAGTATTATCCACCACCAGTTTAGCTCCGGCGTTGTGGGTCAGATCGGCTACTTCCTGAATGTCGATAACTTTCAGCCAGGGATTGGTCGGGGTTTCCAGCCAGACAAATTTGGTGGTGCTACGGAATTTACCAGCCGCCCGCTCCATATCGGTCAGGTCAGCCAGATCGTATTCAATACCGTAATTGGTCAAAATGCGGGCGAACAGCCGGTAAGTCCCACCGTAGACATCGTCGCTCAACACCACATGATCGCCGGGGCGGGCCATATACATCAAGGTCGTAATGGCGGCCATGCCACTGGCGAAGCCTAGCCCGTAGCTGTCCGGCCCACCTTCCAGCGAAGCAATACATTCTTCTAGGGCAGTCCGGGTCGGGTTATGGGTGCGCGAATATTCATAGCCCTTGTGTTGCCCAACCGCTGTTTGTGCATAGGTCGAAGTCTGGTAAATCGGAACCGTTACCGCCCCGGTCGTCGGGTCGGGCGGCTGTCCGGCGTGAATGGCACGGGTCTCAAATCCGCTCTGGTTATAATCACCCTTCATAGTCTATTTCCTCGTCTATTCTTCCTTATTCTTGAGCTTCTTGTTTATCAACTTCGCGCTTGTATTTCTTTAAGGTACTCGGCTGAAGCGGCTTTTGGCTGGTATGTCTCAATTCGATAATATAGATCAGGCTTTTGGGGTCTACCACATAGTAGTAGATCATGTAGTTACCAGCGCGCTGTTTCCGATAATTTTCTTCTAAGTTCTCAACATGCGGACTAGCCCAGGGCCAACGCCGAATGCGCTCGATTTCATCAAAAACCTTCAGAACAACTTTCCAACCGGTGGTGTTTTCCGGGTCATTGCCATTATGTTCATCAATATAAGCTTTTATCTCGCCTATTTTATCTCTGACCCGCCCTCGGTAAGCTATTTTGACATTTGACCAAGTTGGGTTTTTAGGAGGCATCCCGGTACCTCTTGGGTATCATGTGATCGTAGCCTTCCGGCTTCTCATATCCCTCGTCAGAAAGCTCGATCCCAAGTTCGGCGATTGTCTCATCCCAATCGAACAACTCGCCTCGCTTGTCGGCTTCTATTGTCTCTTGCAAGGCAATCTGCAACTCCAACGCCAGCACTCGATCCTGGAGCGTTTGGTAATCGGAGACGTTTACCAGAACGGCTGCCGGTTTGTTATTTTTGATAATAACTTTATAGGCATGCTCGTTGCTGACTTCATCCACGATCTGGGTCAGGTTTTTTCGCATCGTCTTGAGGTCGATCAGATCTCTTTCCAAATTAAGGTCTTCGTGCATTGTTGCCCTCCCCTGCTATATTTCACTCATCTAGCCCTTCAACTACCCACTAAATTAGCTCAAAGACCTTCTACTATGACCACCTGGGCGGTTGCCGCCCTAAAGCGTATTTCTTTAGGTTCGCGGTACTCCTCAGAGTCATACCAGCGTTTGGCCTGGGCCGCACTTTCAAATTGCAAAATTACCAATCGCTGTGGTTGCCAGTCGCCTTCTACCACCTCGAACGGCCCGCCCCGTACCACAAATTTGCCGCCATACTTCTCAATTGAGGCTGGCACGACTTTTCGGTATTCCTCGTAAGCTGCTGCATCTTTTACGTCGATGTTGACGATCACATAACCGGCCATTTATTTCTCCTTTAATCCCTTCTCCCACATCAATTTTGCTCCTCGAACACTGTCATGGGCCTTTTGCAAGAGGGCAGTTTGTTCAGACATCATAGAAGTACCCCTTCCCGACGTACATTATCAAAAGGGGACTTTGTTCTTTTGAAAATTGATCTTCTGATACAAAGATTGTAGAAATTACCTCATCATAACGCAACGATAGTTCAGCTGTAATATCCAGCGTCTTTTCTCTTTCCTCTTTGGATTGACCGGGTTCTTTCAATATGACCAGTATATCAATGTCAGAGTTAGGTTCAGCATCACCCCTAGCCTGCGAACCGAACAAAACTAGCCGTACTAATCGCTCTTCATAAAGAGCTTCCAGTCGGGGACATAATTCAGCTAACATTATATTCAAATTGCCAGTTTGCATAAATAATTATCTCAATATACGGCACTTCGCGCTTATTGTTGCTAGAGACTGCACTGACCAGTAGCAGATTCCAGCTTATATATTCAGCACGATGGCCAATGTTTCAGTAATTTCTTCCATTACTACATCCGAAAGCTTACCTAATCGCCGAATGAACCGCTCTTTTGCTACTGAACGTATCTGAAAAGCGTCTGCTGCTGAGATTTTATTTAACCCATTATCATTATTAGGCTCCAACCTTACCAGCCACTCAACTTTAGAATAGTGATCTTTCCAGTCTGTGATAGGTACTATTATCTTAAGCGAAAGAGTTCCAATCCTGTCATCGTTTACTATCACAACTGGGCGAGTTTTCTTAATTTCCGCTCCAACAGTTGGCTCCAAATCAAGCAGCCATACCTCTCCTCTAGTCATAAAAATCCTCAGCGTCAAGTACAGTCAAGGCAGTTAACTCTTTATCGTTAAGGTAATCATCCAGCATAAGTTCTGCCGAAGCGGCTAAACGCTGCCTGCGTTCTTCTCTCTCTTGCAGCTTTTGGGTTCGTTGAAAGTCTTTTTGGAGAGCTTGTAAAGTAACCTCAATTACCTCTAATCGCTCCTCAGTTGTAAGTTTTTTTAAGCCTTCAATAATCTCTAGTTGTGTCATTTCTTGGTTCCTCCACAATTATTGAGATGGTAAGTAGCATAGTCAAGCTACTTACCATTTAGTACTCCGCCCTTATTATTGCTGGCGGCTGCGTTGGCGGGCAATAAACTCCAGCAGATCGGCCCGGCTGATAATACCGACCGGTTTGCCATCTTCCTCGACCACCAGGGCCGGGGCGGCTGTATTGAAAAGCGGGAAGATGTTCTCGACTTCCTCGTCTACCGCGATGCTAGGGAGCGGCCCATCCATTACCTGCTCGACCGGCGCGTTTACAATCTCCGGGTTTTTGAAAATTTTGTCCAAAAGGGTGCGCTCCTGAAGGCTACCAATGATTTGCAGTTCGCCATTCATAGCGTTCTCGCCGACCACTGGCATTTGCGAAATACCGTGAGCGTGAAGCTGGGCGATAGCGTCGCTGACCGAATCATCGGCCCGAACCGTAATAAAGGGGTGCCGAGTGTGTACCCCATCGGTGCTGTGGCTATGCAGCAAATCGTTGACTCGTGGGTGCGAAGGGAAGCGCTCGGTGAAGCCCTGGTCACGCATCCAGGCATCGTTGTAAAGTTTGCTCAAATAACTCCGCCCGCTATCCGGCAGTAGCACTACGATCAGCTTATCTTCGCCTACTCGCTTGGCGACTTCCAGCGCTCCATAAAGGGCTGTACCACAACTACCGCCGATCAGCAAGCCTTCTTCGCGCACCGCCCGTCGCGCCATCAAAAACGAGTCGCGGTCGCCGACCGTCACCCATTCGTCGATCAGGCTCAAATCGACCGTGCCGGGTATAAAGTCTTCGCCGATGCCCTCGATCTTATAAGGCCGTACCTTGTCGCCGGTATAAAGCGAGCCTTCCGGGTCCACCCCCACAATTCGGACATTTGGATTTTGCTCTTTTAAGTATTTAGCGACTCCACTGATCGTGCCACCGGTGCCGACCCCCGCCACAAAATAATCAATCTTCCCGGCGGTTTGTTCCCAAATTTCTGGGCCGGTCGTTTCATAATGCGTGCGTGGGTTGGCCGGGTTAAAATATTGGTTGGGCTGAAAGCCACCTGGAATTTCGCGGGCCAGACGGTCGGCTACACTGTAATAGCTTTCGGGCGACTCGCGAGGAACGGCGGTCGGGGTAATTACGACTTCTGCACCATAGGCTTTGAGTAGCGCAATTTTCTCCTGGCTCATCTTATCGGGCATTACAAAGACGGCTTTGTAGCCTTTAATCGCGGCGGCAATTGCTAAGCCCACCCCGGTATTGCCACTGGTCGGCTCGACAATCGTGCCACCCTTTTTCAAGAGGCCACGCCGCTCGGCTTCTTCGACCATGCGAATACCGATCCGATCCTTGACACTGCCGCCAGGGTTGAGCATTTCAAGCTTGGCGAGAACAGTCGCCTTGAGGCCACGAGTCAAGCGCGGCATCCGCACCAGTGGAGTATTGCCCATCAATTGCAAAATATTATCATAAGCCTGAATTTCACCCGGCCCAAACTGAGGTCGAGGTACTACTCCGATTGAGGTGGTTTGCGAGAAACCAGTTTTTTCAGAACCACTCGCTCCGGTTTGTTTTTCCATTACGTCCATTTTCTAATGCAATCCTTTCTGGCTAGATACAAATGCCACTACTTTCTAATCTAAATTGTAGCAGTAAGACCGGCCACTTTCCTCGATCCGCCTATCTGATCCAGGGGTATTCTAAAGAAGTCTAAGGGGGATGATTACAAATCCAATTTACAGGTAAGTTTACCAGGTTTTTAGCTTTTATCTCAAATTGATTGTAACAAGCCAACTTGAGCGTGTCAATTGAGTTTAAGCTGCAAGCCGATCCTCCGACTTTGTTATGGCTGTATCAATTTGGGTGGGTGCGCGTCAGATTTTGCATGGGTTCAAACAGTAAAACGGGTAACAGTGAAAATCCGCTCCAGATCATTTAAAAATATATATTAGAAAATTTCCGCAGAAAAATTTTCTAATATACTCAACCTCGGTTTAGCGCGTGGCCCAGCCTGGTTAGTTTGCAAAAAATTGACGCTCACCCAATTTTGGGCTTAGACTTGATTGCGTCGGCTCAATATGGTATTCTTTAGGTGGTCCAGACCAATCGCAAGAAAGGTCGTGGGACGTGATTGTTCGGGCGTCGTCTAACGGTAGGACAGCAGACTTTGAATCTGTCGGTTGGGGTTCGAATCCCTGCGCCCGAGCCAAACCAAGCCAAAATCGGCTTGCCGCTCTTTAAGAGAAGGACTATAATAGGGCGGTAGGGTAGAAAGAAGGATGGTCGCTGGTAGCGCAAGCTGCTAGAGGAAAGTCCGAGCAGCATAGAGTGGGGTGCCAGGCGGAGACTACGGTTTAAGCCTGGGAGGTGGTTTCGCAAGGAGCCATCGACAGTCCAGATTGGGCCGGTCGTTAAGACCTTTGGTCGGTTCGCCGATAAAAGGGATCAACGGCAGGTAGAGCAACAGAGACCAAACCCGGCCCGCAGGGGCAACGGGTGTGAAAAGGGTAATCCTCCCTGCTGCAATCTCCGAAACGGTCGCCAAAGACGGTTACTCGCCGAGACCGAAAGTCGAGAGCAGCTACAAAGGCGACGATGTAGCCGGTATCCTCGGATACCGAGATAGATGACCATCACGAACAAAACTCGGCTTACTCTCTTTCTATCCTTCTATAAGCTATAAATCGGTTATAGTTTAGGCAGTTAGTTTAACATGGTGCCCATAGCTCAATTGGTTAGAGCACCGGTCTGTGGAACCGGGGGTTGTGGGTTCAATTCCCATTGGGCACCCCAGCATTCTTTATTTTGTTTTCTGCAAGCAAGGCTACTTTTTTTGGTCGGGTTCACCCGCTCAAAAGGGGTAGCCTTTTCCTTTGCCCGCTATTGCTTTGAGTATTGCCAGTCGTAGCCTACTTTACGGTTTTGAAACTCATTCTTTATTCGATAGTCTGACACCTGACACCTCATACCTGCCCCATAGCTCTCATTTTGTAATAAAGCTTATTTCGCCTACCGAAAGGCTGAGGGGTCGGATGTCGGGGCTAGGGCCGAGGTCGGCGGGACGGATGGCGCGGCCTCCGATTTTGAGGATAAGCTGGTTTTGGCCCGGCCTTAAATCCAGCTTGAGCCGCACGGTCTGTGGCGCGAGACCGATCTGGCTTTGCCCGACCGAAGTGCCGTTGAGCAAAAACTCGACCGAGTGTGGTTCTTGAAAGCTGCGGGCCGAAAACTCGATTTCTAGTTGACGCGGTTCCGCCGTCCAGAAATCGAGGGTCGGTTTATCGCCCTGCGCCCAACGGCTCATTTTGCCACCCGGCCCCTTTTCGGCTTCGTACCAACTCGGCAAGACCGGGTTATAGAAGAAAGTGGCTTTCGGGCCGGGTGGCACTTCGTAGACCGCCATTGCCGGTTCATCTGCTATTGGCGCTTGACCGGGCAGCAGCCTTGAGACGGTTTCAAAGGCCCGACTGCGCTCCCCACCGCTCAAAATATCCTTGCGGATCGAGATATAACGTACTCCAAAGTAGCGCAAGACACCCAGGTCAAGCGGTTGGGCCGGGAGAATGTCCGGCTTGACTTCGGGCGACAAATCGCGGAAGGCCAGCAAAGTCGGCACTCCGTAATAAGGCGGGTAGACCGGGTTGCGCGAGATATAGCCGTTGAGCAGAGGCTTGCGGTGGGTCATCTGGTCTTCCAGGTAGTCGGTCGTATATTGATAGCGCCCGTAATTGAGCGGCACATCCAGGATCGCATAATCGGTACGGGGGTCGGCGGCGAGGCTACGATAGAATTCCGGCACGCTATAAAAGGTCAGCGGGTAGGGGGCAGGTAGCAACTCGAAGGCCAGCGCAGCCAATGCCACCCCTACCACCAGATTGTACCAGCGTCCGCGCCCGGTCAGCCTGCGCCCGATCCAGCCCAACCCCCAGGCGGCTAACAATCCTAACGCCAAAATCGCCACGACCGCAAACCGGGACGGCACACGGGTAATATTCAAGATCGGCAATTCGTAAATCAAGGTGGCCGGGAGCGGTGGGCCGTGTTCCACCCCGTTTATGTGCAGCCGTCGCCCAAAAGAAAGTATTGCGAAAGTGACTGCCGTTAAGACCCAAAATCCAGGCTGATTTACCACTAATGTGGGCCGCGCTTTATCCTTAGAGGAGTCGAGACCGCTATTTACGATTTCATCTTTATCCTGTTCATCCTGTGCATCCCTGTTAATTCTGCCCCTCCAAAAAGCCAGTATGAAGCCAGCAAAGGTCAGCAGGTAGACTGTGAAGCCGGGAAAGACTACTTTTTCGATCAGGGTAGCGGTAAAGGGCTTGATGGCTCGGAGCATAGTCTCGCCCCATAAGGGGTGGAACGGGCTGGGATAAAAGTAGGCCAGCAGGTCGGCGGAATAAATCGTATCCTGACGAGGCGGGACGGTATTGGGGTTGTTCAGCGCTTCGTTAAGCATGGGTAGAGTCAGCGGGAGCGTCAGCAGCACAAAGAGAACGGCAATCGCTCCGGCCCGTCCGTAGACCGCCGTTAGCCGAAAGCCGCTCGCCTGTTTTCGTCCGCGCTGCCAGCCCCATACCGCCGTCAGATAAGCCAGATACAGCCCGCTAAAGATTGCCATATAAAGCACATACTGCAATTCCAGCAGCACTAACCCGATCAAAAAGCCGACCGCCGCCAGGATATTTCTAATTTCTAATTTCTGATTACTACTTCCTGGCTGCAATGCTTTCAGGAAAAATAAGATGTAGAACGGGATAAACTCGGACGAGACGAGATTGAGATGGCCTAGCAGGTGGTCGAAATTGTAGGTGCTAAAGCCGTAGGCCAGCCCTGCAACTAGGGCCGCTTTGGGGTCGCCCCATAAGTAACGGGCCAGACAAAACGCGCCATACGCCCCGACCGTCAGGCTAAACAGCACGATAAAATTATACCCGGCGACCGCGCCCCCGGCAGCCCCGCCCAATGCGCCGCCCAGATATTGCACCGGCAAACTCAAAAGGCCGTTGAGCGCGTTCAGGGCGTGCAGGTAGAGGCCGGTTCCTTGCGGGTAAAAGATTAGGCCGGTCTGAAAAGGATTCTGAGCGTGTTCGAGGGCGTAGCGTACCCACCACAAGTTCCAGACCATCTGCCAGGCATCCCGATGATCTTCGCCCGGTACGGCCTGATTGAAGTGCAAGGCGAGCGGCCAGGTGAAAACCAGCGCCAGCACGCCAAAAGCCCCAATTACGGCTAACTCGCGGGGCAACCGCTTTTGAATTCTCCCTACACCAGAGCTATTCACTTTTGGATTTTGAATTTGCTTGGCCGTAATCGACATTCTACTTTTAGATAACTTTTGTAACTACTCACCGCAGAGACGCAGAGGACGCAGAGAAAAGCTAATATTTAGTAATTACTCAGTCCTGTCATTCTGAGCCGCAGCCCCCAAAGGGGGTGAGGCCACGAAGAATCTAGATTCGTCGCTGCGGCTCAGAATGACAATATTGAGGCTGGCTGTGTAGTTACTAATTTTAAATTTATCCGTGTTCCTCCGTCCCATCTGTGTTTATCTGGGTTACTTCCCTACCCTTCTCTACTTCACCTCTAAAGAGCCGATCACAGCCTCGGTCTGGTTGGCGGATAGCGAGAGACGCGGGCCGTTGGGTGCGACGTAGAGACCGACCGACAGGCGGTAGTTACCGGGCACGAGGTTAGGCGGGATCGTCAAGGGGTAATCGTCGGCAACTACTTCGCCACTTTTCCAGACCGAAGTCGGGCGGGTTCCGGCTAACGGCGCTAGATCGATCTGAGCCACGATTTTGCCCTGAGTGTCCAGCAGATGCAAGAAAGTCGTATAGTTCTGGCCCGGCGGTCGGAGGGTCTGCCAGTACAGGTTGATCGTCAGCTTTGACCCGGCGTTAATTTTCTCCGGGGTCTGCCAGCCGCTCAACCGAAGCGCATCGCCGAAATTAAAATCGAGAGGCCGGGCGATTTTAGCAACTTCCTCGACGGTCGTTAGTAACGGCAGGCTGGTCTTCAGAACGACCATTCGAGCGCCGGGTCGGTCGGTCGTATTCTTCTTAAAGTCCTGGGCCAACGTCATCCCTGCCGGATATGGCCCTTCGGTATAGGCCCGGTAATCGGCCCGCACCGACTCGTTACCACTTTCGGCAGCCTCTTTGTAATAGGCTTCGCTCAGAACGATGTAGTGATAGCCGTTGGCGGCATACCATTCGGGCGGGTTGGAGAGGATGCCTTTGCCACCTTCCACCCGGAATTTATCGCGTGGCAGCAAATTGACCGAAAGCGGCTCGATATAAAGTTTCGCGCCACGCGGCACATTCTCATCGATCCAGGTCGTCGCCCGCGCCCGGTTGGTTGGCTGGGCATTATAGCTATCATAGCGTAAGATCGCCAGGGCTGGGCTGAGGACAGCCAGTAGCGCCAGGCCAGTGATGAGGAATGAGGGATGAGGGATCAGGGAGGGAGGGGTTAGCTCGTTTGGGGCGGGATGGGTTGTGGGGGTGAGGGTTTGCCAGAGCCAGGTTATGAGGGTGACGAGGGCGAGGGCGGCGAAGATGGTTAAGAATGGGATGACCGGCATAAGGTTGCGGCTGAAGTTGACTTTGTAGGACGCGAGTTGCAAATAGGTCAAGAGTGGGAAGGCCAGCAACAGCAGATCGCGCCGGGAGTGGCGAACCGCCGCCAGCAAAAGACCACCTAGCCCTAGCCAGACTATTGCCGCGTTTTCGGCTAACATAAAATTGACATATTGCAGCCAGTTGTCGCTGCCGTCATAGCCGGGATGCCCGATATTTTGATAGTGGTTGATGATCGCTGCTAGGTCGGTCAGAAATTCGGGGAAGTGGAAGAAGATAAAAGGCGCTCCGATAAAGAAACCGCCAAAAGTAGCCGCCAACGCCATCGGCAAATTCCAGTTGACCCAACGGCGGGGCGGTCGGCCTAACAAATGCGCCATCACGAGCGGCAAGAGCAGCAGCGCGTTATTGTATTTGGTAGCGACCGCTAGACCAGCAGTCAGCCCCGCCAACAGATAAAGCTTACGGTTGTCGCGCCCTTCCAGGATCGGCACGATCCAGAAGAAGGGCAGTAAGGCCATAAAGCCGCTCGGCACATCGGTCGTCAACCAGTGCGAATTAAGGGCGTGCAGGTAGAAGAAGGTCAAAAATAAAGCCCCGACCAAACCAACTGCTCGGCTATAAACCCGCTTGCCCAGCAGGTAAACCAGCAGAACGGTTCCCGCCCCCAGCAGGGCAGTCAAGGCCCGGCCCCAGACATAAAAATCTGGTTTTACATCAAGCGACTCCAGGGCGCTGGTTCCATCGTACTGCCCGGCCCCGACCCCCTGTAAAAAACGGGCGGTAAAAACGCCAGTTTCCAGGTAAGTATAAAGCGTTGGGTAGGTGAAGGCTTGCCGGTCGTTGTCGGCTAGACCGGGATGACGGTAATCGTGCGGGTCGAGGCTGCCAGTTCGTACCATATTTAAGGCCCGTTCCGCCACGTTCCATTCATCGACGTGTTCGAGATAGGGCAAGCCAAAATTAACCCCCCAGACCCGTACCGCCAGGGCTAAGATAAAGATCAGGCCGACCGGTACGGCGGCCCGCAACCGGGAACTCTGCCAGGCCAAAGCCGGTAGGTGTAAGAGCCTAGTGCGTTCTGGCCCTCGCCACAGTCGTCCCCCCACCAGACCTAACCAGGCCAGACCCAGCAACCCAAAAGCTACCTTTCGTCCACCCGGTAGCCAACCGTAGCCCTGCCAACCTTTGCTGACGTATACAAAAGCCAAGCCAAGCGTTACGGAGGCCAGCCCAATATTCAGGGCGCGTAATAGCTTCGAGCCTGCGCCACCCGGCGGAGTCGGATTTTCAAGCTCGGTTTGGATCGCTTCGGCAGGCTCGGTGTCGGCAGGTGGGCGTGGGCGGGTTTGCAACCAGTCTTTCTCCTTAAAAGTTATTTTATAACGCCAATTTGCTGATTATATCATATCGCTAACCCCTCGGCGTTCGCGCTGCTGCCGGGGTATTTTCTAAGCTATGCTTTTATATACTTTCGAGTGGTTTGGTTCGGGGTTTTCACGGTCGCTCCTTCTTAACGTTTGAAATCATGCAAAAACTGACGCTTCCCTGCCGACGGACTAAGACCGACTTTCCCCTGACGGCTCCCGCTCACAAGTAACCGATTGGCATAAGCTCTAATTATAGTCACAGCCTGTTTCTCAAAAATATATCTAATAATGTTCAATAATGTCTAACTTTTGATGAACTCTGACAAAATTAATATTGATAATTTATAAAATTAAAAAAGCGCCTATTATGAATAATTTTTTATTTACTTACCAAAATTTTTATGATATATTAGTTTTATACGAAGTATTTAGACATGGTGGGACTCCTGGGATTATATAAGCTTTCTAACTAGCTAAATAACTTTGGAGCTGCGTTTATATCCTCACCAGTGGCAAATAATGGGTTTTGGGTAACATAAACGGGGTAAATTTAGGGTATGAAACTGACGGACGAATTTATCGATAAACTTTGCAATGAGTTGGCCCAACCGGTCACAGTATTGACCCTGACAATTCAGTTGATTGAAGAAGGGGCGGCTTTGCCGGAGGATGTGGCCCTCTTGAAGAGTGAAATTGAGCGATTAGCCCTGATGGTTAGGGACTTACGGGCCAGGGTTGACCAGCAATATGAGCACTTGCTCTGTTAGGTCGGCTTGCCGCTTTTGACCGTAAAAATCTATAACTAAATCTAGCTTGTCTGGCTAACGCAAGCGTTGGAACCATTCCAACGTGTCGGCCCAGGCCCATTCGGTTGCCTGTCGATTGTAATCGGGCGAGGTTGGATCGGTAAAAGTGTAGCCAACCCCCGGATAGCTGCTGACTGAGACTATTCCACTCAGGCCATCCGAGCGCAATTTTTCGGCCCAATTTTTAGCTACCTCAACCGCCTCTTCGCCCCATTGGACTAAAACCGGCCTGCCGACGATTAGTTCGCGGCTTTCTCCGAGCGGGTTATAGATTACAACTGCTTCCACCCCAACTTTATTTTCTTGTAAAAAATCGAGCGCAACTGCCGCTCCTGAACCAAAGGCCAGCAGGCCCGGTTTTTTAGCGAGCAAATTATTAGCTTCCAGGTAGGCCAATAGCTCGGTCAGTTGGGCGGCGGTTGGGATTGCCAGGGGCAACCAGGCTGCTAGGCCATTTTCGGCCAGTCGGTCGGCTATTTCACGCCCTGCCGCCCCTTCCCATAGCACCAGGACGGGCGGCACAACTTGCTCTGCCGGTGGATTGACAATATAAACATCCAGCGCCCAGTCGGAAAAAGCCAGTTGTTCCTCGCGCACCTCGATAGTAATCAAATTGACCTGGGGAACAACCGGAACTGCCGGAGCGATGTGCGAAAGGAGGGCGCGGTAGAAATGCTTGCTGCGCTTGCTGACTTCGCCCAAAAACCAGAAGTGATCCATCCCATTTACCACGCTCCCAACGACTGGCAAGAAAGAGGCCCAACTGGTTTTGGCGAAATCGACCGTCAGATAGACCGCTAATTGTTTTAGGATAGAGCCTTTGACCACTCTTGCATATTCCGGGTTGTCGCTAAGAAAGCGGGCTAATTCAAAGCTTTCGAGGCGGCGCGTCCCGATCACAAAGGTTTCTATCCGGCAGGCGTAGGCGAAAGCCAATAGCTCGACAATCTGGCCTACTTCGCTTTCGACCTCAAAACTGTAGGCTTGGCTGATACCGTTGACGCAACGCAAGGCGAAATAAACCAGCGCGGTTATATCGGCGGGAATGGTAGCGAAAGCCGCCAGACCGCCCGGTAATCCGGTGGTCAGTCCGGCCCCGGTCGCCCCGGCCCGGTTGCTGTTGACATAATTATCGGCCAGCTTTTCGAGTTCTTGCGTCGGCAACAGCCGCAATTCGGACAGGTTGGCGATCTTGTGGCCTCGTCGGGCAGCCTGGGTCAGCACATCTGCCGGTTTGATTTGAGCGTTGCGGAGCGACCAGTCGATAGCGTTGCCGAGTACTTCGGTCAGTTTGCCGGTCTTATCGGCCTGGGCTGCTTCGGGATTAGGCAAGCCTTCGTTGGCGGCGCAATTCGGGCAAAACAACAGGGCTTCCTGATTAGTTGTGTTGCATTTGCTGCACACCCACAGGTAATAAGCTTGTTCTTCGACGCTTTGCAAAGCTGCTCCTTATATTAACAGGGATACTTCTATGCGAATAAATTTGTCGGGTCGTCACTTGCAATATATCATAGGCCAACCAGAAAAGCCAAAGGGTGATGGAGATATTAGGACAGAGAAGGCCAAAGCTGATTTCAAGCTAACAGTTGTTTAGTAGCAGGAGAGTGGAAAAGTGGAGCATGCTACCTATCGGGGTAAAATCCTGTATGTGGGTGATAAAGCCGGGGAGCGCGGTCGAGAATGGTTTACCATTACGCGCCACCCCAATGGCGACCGTACTATGCGCTCGATGTGCGAGATCGACGACTCGCAGGTATTGCGCGATGTCGTCTACACCGTCAATAAAGAGTTTCAACCACTGGATGCTTTTATTCGGCTGACGGTCAAAGAGCGGTTTATGGGGAGTGGCTGGTTTCATTTTAGCGAAGATTTGGCGGAGTGTGAAACGCTTATGACCGAGGGTGGGCGGGTCTCCCAAAAAATCAAGCTCAATGGGCGACCACCCTTTTTTGGGGCGCACCCGGTGGCGGGCGATTGCTGGTGTGCGGGCGGCTTCGACCGTAGTCAGGCCGAACCAGTCCAACTTTTAGGCGGTGGTATGATGAGTTCGCTCCTGCCCAACGGTGCGTCCGGCCCGATGCTCAGCCCGATGGACATGCAGGTCGAGTATGTCGGCCTGGAAGAAGTGAGCGTCCCGGCTGGAACGTTCGAGGCTCATCATTTTCGCTTTCTGGTCGATGGGTTAGGCCCAGAAGAATTATGGTGCTTTGGCGACGATCTAATCTTTGTCAAAATTCGCTGGGATCATCTGGCAACCACTTATGAGCTTGTCGAGCTTGAAAGAAGCTAAATTAACAGCAATAGAGTTTACCTATCTTAACACTGAGAACTAAGGCTAGAAAGTAGTATGGGATTTTTTACTAAAAAGGCTTCACCTATTTCAACAGAACAAGCCCTTTCTATTGCACATAGTCAGTGTAAAAAACATGGCTGGCCGTGGCTTGAGCCTGTAGAGGTAGAATTAAGTTGGAGCAATTGGTATATATCTACCAATGTAGGTATGATAGGCTGTAACACCGTGTTCTACATTAGCAAAGAAAATGGCAAGATAGTTAAAGAAGGTTTCGCGCCGCGTTAATCAATCTGGATCACAGCCACTTATATTAGGAGCCTATCCGAAAAATCCGTAAATTGTAGGGGTAGCCCTGTGTGGCTACCCAAAAGGGCGACCACATAGGGTCGCACCCTACTTTTCGGATCGGTTCTTAATCGTAAATCTGCTTGTTTCGACAATTTCTGGAGGAGCTTTTGGTGTCTTTGATAGAAGATATAACACTGGCGACGGTAGTGGTGCGGTCGCTGGAAGAGGCGGTAGAGGGGTATCGGCGTTATTTTGGCTACGAGGGGCGGGAAAGTGGGCGGCTGGAAGCGGGTTATGCTGAGGCACTGGGCGCGGCAGCCTTGAGTGGAGCGCGATTTGTGGTAGTAGGGTCGCCCGACGGTAGCCCCGGCGCAGTGCGTTTTATCGAAGACCCAGCAACCGAGCCAGTTCCGCCCCTGACGACTTACGGTTGGTCGGCCCTGGAAATTACGGTGCGGGATTGTGATGGGCTGTGTGCGGCCTTGCAGACCGAAGGTTCGCCTTTCAAGCACTATGCCGGGCCAGCCGATCTAGTCTTTCAGGAGGGGCCACCGGGCCAGCGTGCTTTTCAGGCCACCGGGCCAAATGGCGAACTGCTCTATCTGACCCAGATTTTGCGCCAGAACCCCCAATATAGCTTGCCAGTTCCGGGCGAGGGAGCCGAAGTTGGACGGCTCTTTATTATGGTGCTAAACACCCCCGACTATGCCGCAACCATGTCGTTTTATACCGAGGTGTTAGGGATGCCCAAGAGCATCGAGGTAAGCCTGCCGCTTCGACTGGTCAACCGGGCGTTGGATTTGCCGCCCGCTACCGCTCATATGTTGGCGACCGTCCAGACGGCTGCCACTACCCTGATCGAAATTGACGGCTACTCTGTACCTGCTCAGCCGCGTCCGGTCGCACCGGGTTATTTGCCTTCCCAGGCGGCCTTGCTGACTATGAGCGCAACTGGCCCGAATTTCGAGCAGTTGGTCGAGCGGTTGCAGGCTGCCGGAACACCCTTGCGCTTTTACGAAACGAGCGCGTCCCGTTCGGTAATATTGACTGCGCCTGGCGGGGAGTTGATCGAATTAATAAGATCGTGGTAAATTGAAAGCAAAGCTAGATTGGGATAAACGGGAAGGAGTAGCTTTGTGGCGTTTACCGAGATCGAATTAGAAAGCCCGACGCGCCGAGCGAAACGGGCTAGAACCTATCGGCCTTTTAATCGGAGCGTGGTCTGGTTACTGCTCGGAGGAGCGCCTTTGCTGCTCTTTCTGGTGGTGCCACTGGTGGCGCTTTTAGTGCGGAGCGTGGCGGGCGGGTCGCTTTTCGAGTTTTTGAGCGCTCCGGCAGTCGTCAGCGCCCTTCAACTTAGCCTTGTAACCACGCTGGTGACGCTGGTGCTGGCGGTCGTCTTTGGTACGCCGTTGGCCTACTTGCTGGCCCGCTACGACTTCCGGGGCAAAAGCTTGCTGGATACTTTGATAGACTTGCCGATGGTTTTGCCCCCGGCGGTCGCGGGGGTAGCTTTGCTGATTACGCTTGGTAGGCGCGGCTGGATCGGAAGTTGGCTGGAAGAGCAATTCGGCCTGACCATTGGTTTTTCGACAGTGGCAGTAATATTGGCCCAGCTTTTTGTAGCGGCACCCTTTTACATCAAGTCGGCTAAAGCCGGATTTGAAGCGACCGACCCCGGCTTTGAAAGAGTAGCTACTACCCTCGGTACCGGCAGCCTGGAGACTTTTTGGCGGATAACGGTTCCATTAGCCTTGCCATCGCTTTTGAGCGGCATGGTAATGACCTGGGCCAGGGCGTTGGGCGAATTTGGCGCGACCATAATGTTTGCCGGAAGCTTCGAGGGTAAGACCCGCACGATGCCTTTGGCGATTTACGGGGCCTTAGAAGGCAACGGCGGTCTCGATCAGGCCGTGACGCTTTCGGTTATTCTGGTGGTCGCTTCGTTTATCGTGCTGTTTTTGGTCAAATGGCTGGCGCGTTCCCGGCTTAACTAAAAGGTCATCAGACCCAAATTAGGCTATGTTCTCAAAATCTCAGATATATCTGGCTAATATCTAATAACTAATCTCTAATATCTAAAATGTTAGAAGTAACCTTTCGTAAACAACTAAAAGAATTTACGCTCGACATCGACTTCCGAGCGCCAACCGAAGGCGGCGCGGTCGCTTTGTTCGGGCCGTCCGGGACGGGCAAAAGCTTGACCTTGCAGGTTATCGCTGGGCTGTTCGAGCCGGATGCAGGCCGGATTGTGGTCAATGAGCAGGTCTTGCTTGATACAAGTCGGCGTATTTTTGTACCCGCCCGGTTGCGGCGGGTCGGGTATGTGCCGCAAAGTTACACCCTGTTTCCCCATCTAAACGTGCGGGATAACATTCTGTTTGGGGTGCGCAAGCGGCCCCGACCCGAACAGGAAAGCCGATTAGCCGAATTATTGCGAGTGCTGCGGCTCGAAGATTTGCAGGAGCGTCGTCCGGCCCGGCTATCGGGTGGGCAGCAGCAGAGGGTCGCTTTGGCCCGCGCCCTGATTACCGACCCTCAAATTTTGCTACTGGATGAGCCTTTTACGGCGCTGGATAGCATTATTCGGGGGCGGTTGCAAGAAGAATTGCTTAATATCAAGGAGCGGTTCAGGCTGCCTATCGTGCTGGTCACGCACGACTTGAACGAAGCCTACACCCTGAGCGAGCAGATGGTCGTAATTGACCAGGGCCGGGTGGTGCAGAGTGATAGGCGGGACGAGGTGCTTTTTCGTCCGGCGACCGAAGCAGTCGCCCGCTTTACCGGGACTAAAAATATTTTCGCCGGACGAGTGATCGAAATCGGCCCGCAGGAGAGCTACGTGCGGTTACGCAGTCACCGGGCCGAAGTGCTGGCTCCCTATCCGGCTTTCCCGGTTGAGCCGGGCGCTCTACTCGATTTTTGCATCCGGCCCGAACGAGTGCTTTTTACAATCCTGGGCCGCTCCCGCGACCGGGGCGACGACGGCAACTATATGGAGGGCAAGATCATCCGCGAGGTCGCTCACGGAACCAGCTACACGCTTTACCTCAGATTGGATAAGCCTTTCCACAAAACCACCCACGCTACTAGCTACGATTTGATGGTCGGTGTTTCGGCAGAAGTCTATGGACGGATCGGGATCGCTGAGCAAAAAAAATGGTTGGTAGCCCTACCCAAAGAACAACTTCACATCATTGGCAGCCACCGGGGTTCGGACATCGATGGTCAAGACCTACAAATCACCTCTACTTCAGGTCTAGTTTAATCCCAGCAAAACCCTCATCCCTTGTTCGATCTGGCTCCGCCCATAGATTTTCCCCATAGATTTTCCGATTTATCCTCACAAAGGAAATTAGTAACTACACACTCATGTCATTCTGAGGCGGGAGATTAGCTCGATTTTTACCAAAGATGCCTTCCCGCCGAAGAATCTAGACCCTTCACTGTGGCTCAGGGTGACAGGCTAAGTAGTTATGAAGATTAAATTTAATTCGGCCTGTCAGGATCACACCGCCGCTTCGTTCTATCTATTGAGAGCAACTGCAATTGAAAACTTGAAATAAAATCAGGGTAGCAAAGATGCGAAAACTTTATACTAATGTAAGTCTGGGGCTTTTGGTGATTGGCTTGATGGCTTGTGGCACAAGCGAGACTACGCCGATTACCACCCCAGCGGTATCCCCGAATCTGCCAGTTTCACTTTCTCAGGCCACGTCCAACCCGGCTATTCAGACGACCGTGGCTACGCTGGTGGAGACTGCTTCGGTTGTTCCGGCTACGCCAGGCTCGATTTTATCAAGTCCTCTAACTACCCCGCTAGTTATAGCATCCTGTACACCAACACATGATGATATAACTAGCCCGACTTATCACTCAGGTGCGCCGGTGCGTTCGGTAGTTGGGCATGGACACGTTGTGACCGGGGTCGTCAAATCGAGCCGGGATTGCATGCCAATTGCCCACGCAAAGCTGGAAATGTGGGCGGTCGGCCCAAATGATGCCCACCCTGAGGAATTCCGGGCGACTCTCTTTACCGACCAATCGGGAGCCTATCGCTTTGAATCAAATCCGACCGAGCATCTTCACATGCGAATTACGATACCGGGTTACTTTTCGATTTTCTCAAACGCTTATCATCCGGGCAGCCGTACAGAAGGTGTATTTAACATTGTACTAAGGCCGGATGTTTAGCTCGATAGCGTAGAAGTTGGGTAGCAAACTGATGAAGCAAGTAAAAACAGGAGGTGTGGTTCTGTCAGCCGAAAAGCCCGCTTATAACGAAACCGGGTCGGCCCTGGAAGGGGCGGTTGACTATGCCCTGCTTTTTGAGCGGCATCAGTCGGAGCTAATTCGCTATCTCTATGGAATGGTCGGCGAGGTGGAGACCGCCCGCGACCTGACCCAGGAGACCTTTGCACGTGGCTATAAAGTCTGGCTGGAACGCCCGGAGCGTCGGGAAGACGGACGCGGTTGGCGGGCCTTGCTCTACAAGATCGCGACTAATTGCGCCCTCGATTTGTTGCGCCGCCGCCGTAAAATCCGCTTTAGCGTCTGGGACGAGACTTCTCAGGCTGAACCTGACTTGATCGAGGCAGCCACAACTGGCCCTGATTTTTCAGGCCAATTAGAATTACGGCTATCGGTCTTGACTGCTTTGAGTGGTCTCGACCCGGAAGCGGCGACCTGTCTACTTTTGCACTACGACCAGGGCTTTTCCTGCGCCGAAATTGCCACTATTACCGGCCAGAGCCTGCCAGCCACCTGGCAGCGCTTGAGCCGAGCGCGGCGTTTATTTTCCAACTTATACCAGAAGGAGCAAGCCAACGATGCCTGACGAGTCCAACAATTTAGCCGATGGCTCGTTTTGCCCGGAATGTGGCACCCCTGACCAAATCGAGGCCCGGCTGCGCGGAGAGGGCGAACTAGCCGAATTACAAACGTGGCAGGCCCATCTGGAAGCCAGCCCAAGTTGTCGGGTCGCCGCCGATCAGGACGCAGGTTTGCGGGCCACTTTCGCCGTCTATCGCGCCGACCCTTTCTTTGAGCAATTAAGCGTCGGTTGGAAACCCAACTTTTCGATAGCTTTGCAAGTGGGCCACAACGGTTTTACAGAGGTTGAAGCGCTAGACAATTCGGAATTTATAGCGCCCGCACCCGCCTTCGACCAGCAGCCTGAAAGTAACGCGGTCTTAGCAACCGTTAGCGACGATATTCCGCTTTTGCCGGAAACTTTCGGTGAGATCGAACCATTTTTAGTATTGAGGCCACGCCGCAATTACTGGTCACTGGCGCTGGTGGCCAGTCTGGTAGTCGTGATGATTGGCCTGTTGATGGTGCTGATTTCGGTAGCCAGCAATGCGCCGTCGAATTCGGCTATCTCGGCTACTCCCACGCCTGTTATCAAAGTGGAGTTTGTCGGATTGGTCGAGAACGGCAAAAACCGCACTCCCAAGCCGGGCGGAATAGCCCTCGATAAGCAGGGCAATTTGTATATGGTGGACAATATCTATCACGTAATCGAGAAATTCGACCGCGACGGGGTTAAGCTGGACGAATGGGGTAAGTACGGTAGCCAGGAACTTCAGTTCAACCGTCCCTGGGGTATCGCGATAGACGCTGAGGGTAACTTTTACATCGCCGACACCGACAATAGCCGGGTGCAAAAGCTCAATAGCATGGGTGGCTTCTTGCTCAATTGGGGTAGCGTAGGCAGTGGTGAAGGCCAGTTCAACCAGGCAAAAGGGATCGCCATAGACCGGCAGGGCAATGTCTACGTTGCCGACAGTCGCGCCCACCGTATTTTGAAGTTCGATAGCACTGGGCGTTACCTGGGTGGCTGGGGCCAGAACGGTAGCGGCGATGGGCAGTTCAGCCAGCCCGGTGATGTGGCGGTGGATGGGCAGGGCAACGTCTATGTTGCGGATGCCTTGAACCACCGTATCCAGAAATTTGATAACCAGGGCCGCTTTTTGCTCAAATGGGGCAGCCAGGGCGAGACCGACGGTCAGTTCCGCTATCCCCAGGGGCTCGCCCTGGATCGGCAGGGTAACGTCTATATCGCGGATAGCGGCAACCACCGCGTCCAGAAGTTCGATAGCACTGGGCGGTTTCTGCTCAAGTGGGCCGGTCAATCAGAAGGCGATGGTCAACTTGAAGCACCCCAGGCTATCGCTCTCGACGAGTCGAGCGGCTATATCTACGTATCCGACTCGAAAAGCGGGCGAGTATTAAAGTTTCGGCAATCGGTGGCTAGGAATTAGAAGTTAGAGATTAGAAATCAGCAAAGGGAGAGCAGCTATTGGCTACTTGATATATAACTATAAAGGAGAGTGACACAGATGCTTATTTTTAGGAGTAATCGGATTTACGCGGTGCTGGTCGCCGGTCTAGTGGCGGCTTTGGTTTTGACCGCTTGCGGTGAGGAGGCTAAACCTGCGCCGACGGTCGCACCAGTCGCCGCCAACCCGACTGTAACAGTGGCCCCCGCGACGACCGCCGCCAAAACTACCCCGGCAGCGACAACGGCGGCTATCGTTATTCCAAAGGCGGCTACTGCTTCTTCTGCCGCCCCGATCATCGTCAAGGGAAAAATAGAGGAGACGTTAGCTGAAGGCGGCTATTTGATAAGCGTTAACAAGGTCGAGCGGGCTAAGGCTTTTACCAAAATGACGGCCTCTTCGCCCGGCAATACCCTGATGGCACTTGATGTAACAGTGGCGACGGCAATGGATCGGGAACTCTCGCTACGCACGACCGATATGTATATCAAGGACAGCGATGGTCAAAAATACGAGGCTTCCCCCATCGGCAAATTCCCCTTCCTATTCGGTCAGAAGCCGGATTTGTCCAAAGACGAAAAAATACGGGGCTGGGTCACATTTGAAATCCCCGAAGTGGCTTACGGTTTCGTTTTCGAGTTCAAGCCCTTGTCCGAAAATTTTATGTTCCGTATCGTGCTAGAATAACCAGCCGCCAGATTTGGAGCCTAACTTACTCTACTCAGACCTAAAAGCTATCCAGCCCTGGCAAGTAGCAGCTTTAGGAAGGCGGAAAACCGTCCGGGTTTTGACCCGCTCGACGGAGTTGTTCGCGGAGGGCTTGTACTTCCTGAAGGGCTGCTTCTTTAGCGGCGCGTTCGGCTTCTTTGGCGGCGCGTTCGACTTCTTTGGCGGCGCGTTCGGCTTCGGCGCGGCGTTCGGCTTCAAGGCGGGCGGCCCGTTCTGTCTCACTCTGGTGTTCCAGTTTTAGGCGTGTATTTCGTTCGGCAATAATGCGCCGTTCGCTTTCAAAGCGGGCGGCCTGTTCGAATTCTTGCCCGGTCAATCGCAATGCGCCGTCTGGTGTCCGCAAACGCAAGTAAACACCGTCCGGCTCTAGCCAGCTTTCGAGTTCCTCACTCCACAGCCAGCCACGCTCGTCCAGTTCTAACTCGGTCGGCACGCCGTTGGTGTAGCGCCAACCACGTAGCCGACTGTTTGTCCTACCCCAAACTCCTTGTGGGTCGCAGGCGAAATATTCCTTTGCCCCTAGCTGCCCATACCAGATCGGTTTCTCTACCAGGTCTACTGACCAGGTTCCCTTTGAACTGATCTCAAATACTACGGTTGGAGGTGGTCGGTTCGGTTCGTTCAGGTTCCAACTGGTCAGCCTTTGCTGCTCCGCCGGGGTCAAGACCGCCCCTTTGAAGAGTACTACATCCGGACTCAAATTCAAGAAAGCATAGGGTCCGCCGCTTTTCAAAGGCAAGATTTCCAGGTTGCCACCGACGTACCAATTTTCATAAATGTAAAGTTGGCGGAGAAGCGAGATCAAGTAGATCATTAAATAAAGTTGGACATGGCTTTCGGGCAAATCTTCCTCCCTATAAAGTTCGTGGCGGATTTGTAAACTCATTTGGCTGCTCCTGCTTGCTTGGCTCGTTTGGGCTGGTAGACTAAATTATAGCACAAAAGGTCAAAATAGTGGAAATAAAATTCCCTCCACAATTCTAAGGCTGATGTAAGATATTGGGCCTAAAGCGGGACATAGGTTTGGAAGAGGATCACACGCGAGACGATTTCGCCTGCCAGGACGCAACCGAGGGCGACATAGAGAAAGCCAGTGCTGGACATGTGGGCCTTGAGTTTGCAGGTCTGAGCGGTGGCGTAAGAGAGGACTAGCGGAAAGGCGATCCCGACCAGCACCCGCAGCCAGTAGATCGCGCCCCATTTCTCGCTGACCGCCAGCGAGTTGGCAACCCACGGCCCGGAATTGACCAGTACCAATCCAGCCTGCCCGACTAAAGCCCAGAAGAAAAGCTGGTTGATCCGGGCTAGGGGTGCAACCGTCAGGTTTGGCGTGACCAGATACCAGTGTCCAAGTAGCATGCCAACCAGCACGGTTCCAACTGAGGCCGCGCCCAAAAAGAAGCTCAAGGGCGCAATCCACCCACCCAGGTAGTCACCTCGGTAGAGCATGGCGACCGACAGGAGCGTGAAAGCACAGGCGAGCAGCGCGACAATACCAATTGCCCGCCGCGCCTGGTCGGTTCCCACAAAGACCATCAGGTTATAAACGACCAGCAAAACGACCGAGGCGGTCAGCCCGGTATCCTGAAGGCCGTTCCAGTTCAAATCGAGGCCGGGGTAAAGCTCTTGCCCACGCCCAAAATCGATCCCACTCAGGCTGAGGCGGGCGCAAAAGGCCAGGCCAAGCGCGGTCAGCCCGACACTTGCTAAAAAGCCTCGGCCCAATTCCCCCCGAAAATCAGTCAAGATCAATACCGCGAAGGTGCCAACGGTTACTTCTATTAAAAAAGTGTAGAGTACTAGCGGTAGGCTTTCCAACCGCAACCCTTCTTTCCAGCTTGATCTATAGCAAATTGCAAAGAGATTGGGCTGCTAGGGGCGACCCTTGTGGTCGCCCTCGGAGACCCGGCACGGTGTTCACGGACAACCTTTATGGTCGCCCGTACAAAAAGCGGGTCAACAATTTTGCAACTTGCTGTAAGTGTAGTTAATTTCTAGCTAATCGGCGCTAAAGTGACCGTTCTTACTGGGTTTGGGTGGTCGCCCGGATTGGATCACCTGGGCCGCTTCGCCATAGAAGCGTTCAAGCTGGCTGCGGGTTACTTCACAGCGCAAGGTCGGACTCATATTGGCGGCGGAAGTTTCGATTTCTTCCGGGCTGGTGGCGTTTTCCTGAACTCTAATTTCGGTTTCGAGATCGAAAAGGAGCAACAGGAAAAGATCAGTAAGCTCGTTGTAGCCAAGCGCCAACCGTCCGGTCTGGGCTTCCACCTCGAACGGTTCGGGATAAGAATCGAGGGCCGTCGGTTCGGGCAGACCCTGACCGCCTTCCAGTTGGGATAGCAGTTCGCTAATTGCATCTGCTAGTGCGCCCATTTGTTGTTTTTCCATCCAAAAACAGGCAGTTCGGCGGCCCTGCCGAAGTAGCAAGCGGAACCGGCGGTTGCCCGGTACCCCGATAGCTTCCGGTTTTAATTCATCGAGTGGGCCAAAATCGTATACAGGTTCGGCCATATGGCAGTCAATCTCCTCTTGTTCCAAGTGTATAATCAGACACTGTACGACTGGTCTTGCTGGCCGATGAGGGCCTGGGATTAGCAACAAGCTAACTTGTGGCTAGTCCGAATAGTATAACATGCCCCCTACTGCTTCGTCTAACCCAGTGCCAGGTTAAGGGCTTGCTCCAATTCTTCCGGGCTAAACGGTTTGGGCAAAAGCAGCACTCCATCGGAAGGTGGTTCCTGGTTTTCCAGGCCACTCGATAGCAAAATAGGGAGGGCCGCCAGGGCGCTATCCTCGTGATTTCGCAGCCACAAAATCAGTTCCGGCCCAGATATTTCAGGCATTATCGAATCTACGATGATAAGATCGGGGCGAGGCTGACTTTGTGCTATTTGCATAAATTCGTGTGGATCGGCGGTGGTTGTAACGGTGTGTCCATCCGCTTCGAGCATCATCCGTGTAAATTCCAGAGTAAGTTCGGAATCGTCTATCATCAAAATATATGACATTAATTAACCCTCTAAATTGGCCCGCAATTTGCTTGCCGATTGACGACTTGCTAAGTTAGCGCTGGTATATTACTATTTTAACATGAGGTAAGCCAGAAAGCTATTTTGTAAAGATAAAGGAGCGAACCCAATGAGCGAGGTTGAATCGGCTGATGCGGTAGTATTACACGAAGGCGACGAAGCGCCCGATTTTGAACTGGCGATGAGCGGTGGTGAAACGCTGCACTTGAGCGAACAGCGCGGTACTTCGGTAGTGCTTTACTTTTATCCTAAAGACGATACGCCCGGCTGCACCACGGAAGCCTGCAACTTCCGCGATAATATGGAAGTCTTGAACGAGGCCGGAGCGCTGGTCTACGGTATCAGCCCGGATAGCGTCACAGCCCACGATAAATTTATTACCAAGCACGAACTGAATTTCCCGCTACTGGCCGACGAGGGTGCAAAGGTCGCCCGTCTTTATGGGGTCTGGAAAGAAAAGAATATGTACGGCAGAAAGTATATGGGCATCGAGCGCACGACCTTTTTGATTAACTCGGACGGCGCTATCGGCAAAATCTGGCGCAAAGTCAAACCTGCCGGTCATGCCGAAGAAGTGCTAAAAGCGGTTAGCTGGAGCGTCGGCGGCTAAATGTGAGAGTTAGGTATTAGGTATCAGGTATTAGGTGTCAGGTATGTAGCCGAATGCCAAGTGCTTAATCTATAGAATTGTCTGTAGGAGCGAGCTTCTGCTCGCGATTGAAGATACGGCTGGGTGTTCAATCGCGAGCAGAAGCTCGCTCCTACAATCGTTCCATAACTCTATATTGTCCTACATAGCTAACACCTGACACCTGACACCTGACACCTAATACCTAACACCTGACACCTGCCCGGTTGCCCGGCCTGTCTAAAACCGCTATAATGTTCGATATGACAAACAAGATAATTCTCAAAATAAAAACGGGCCGGGATTGGCAGGTGCGGCGTGGGCATCCCTGGGTTTTTTCGGGGGCGATCCAGCCGCCGCTTCCGTCAGTCGAACCGGGTAGCCTGGTTGATTTGCACGATGCGGAAGGTCAGTTTGTGGCACGCGGTTATTATAACCCCAAAACCGACATTGCCGTCCGGGTCCTCACCCGCGACAAGGCCGAACCGCTAGACCCGGATTTTTTCCGGCGGCGCATCCGGCAGGCATTTGACCTGCGTCGCCAGATGCTCGACCCGACCCAGACCAACGTTTACCGGCTTATCAACGCTGAGGGCGATTTTTTGCCGGGCGTGATTGTCGATAACTACGCCGGGACGCTGGTTTTGCAAAGCCATACTGCCGGGATTGACCGTCTGCTGGAACCGTTGACCACCGCTCTGAGCGAGGTGATGCAGCCCCAGGCGATCTTACTACGTAACGATGTGGCGGTGCGGTTGCGGGAAGGGCTGACCAAAGAGGAACCGCGCCTGCTCATGGGCGACCTACCCCTGGATTTGGTTGTCCGCGAGAACGGCTTTCAGTTTGCTATCGACCCGCGCCGAGGCCAAAAGACCGGCTTTTTTACCGACCAGCGTGACAAGCGTCAGGCCCTCCAAAAGTACGCTGCCAGGCTTGAGTCGGGTGCAACCCTGCTCAACTGCTTTAGCTATACTGCCGGGTTTTCGGTCTATGCTGCCGCCGCTCAACCGGCCCTTCGCACGCTCAATATCGATCAATCGGCAGGGGCGCTCGAATTGGCCCGCCGCAATTTTGGGCTTAACGAGCTTGACCCTGCCGCCCACCTGTTCGAGGCGACCGATGCTTTTAAGTGGCTGGAAGCTGAACGTGAGCGCGGCAACCAACACGACCTTGTAATCCTTGACCCGCCTGCCTTTGCCAAAAGCAACCGCGAGAAAGAGAAGGCTTTACAAGGCTATACTCGGCTCAATCGGTTGGGGCTGCCTTTGGTCAAACCGGGCGGTATTTTGTTGACCTGCTCTTGTACCGGGGTGATCGGACTGGAAGAGTTCGAGGGTTGTCTGCGCGAGGCTAGTGCCGCCACCGGGCGCTCTTTGCAAATCCTGGAAGTCTTTGAAAATGGTCTCGATCATCCGGTCAGCCTGACTGCGCCGGAAGGTCGCTATTTGAAGGCGCTTTTTTGTAGGGTTTTATGATTTAGATAGGTATCAGGTATCAGGTGTCAGGTATCAGCCAATTTTCTACCTGACACCTAACACCTGTTTTCATCTGTGGTTTCTTTAACAAAAGAAGGATTAACAAAATGTTAATTGGAGCGCATATGCCGGTGTCGGGCGGGTTACAATCTGCGTTTGAGGCCGGGAAGCTAATTGGCTGCCAGACGATCCAGATTTTTACCAAGAACCAGCGTCAGTGGCACGGTAAGCCCTTGAGCGAGGCGGAGGTGGCGGCCTGGCACGAGGCGGCGGCAGCCACCCAAATCATGCCGGTGCTAACCCACGATAGCTACCTGATAAATCTGGCAAACCCGACCGAGGAAGCCTGGGAGAAGTCGCTGACGGCCTTCCGAGATGAGATCGACCGCAATACGCTTTTAGCTATACCCTATCTGGTGACACACGCCGGGGCGCACCTCAAGAGCGGCGAGGAAGTTGGGCTACAACGGATCGCCGAAGGGGTCAACCGTATCCATCGCGAAGTAACCGAGGAGACAGGCCGCGAACCGGGTACGATGATCTTGTTCGAGACGACTGCCGGACAGGGAACCACCGTAGGCTACAAGTTTGAGCATTGGGCGCGACTGCGTGAATTGCTCGATCACCCCGAATGGACTGGCATTTGTTTTGATACCTGCCACGTTTTTGCCAGTGGTTACGATCTAACGACCCCGGAAGGCTACGAAGCAGCCATGAACGAATTTGACCACTTTATCGGAACCGGGCAAATTAAAGCTTTCCACATGAACGACAGCAAAACCCCCCTGGGTAGTCGGGTAGACCGTCACGAAGCTATTGGCAAAGGCTCGATGGGTCTCGAACCCTTCCGCTTTTTGATGAACGACCCGCGCTTTGAGGGTGTGCCGATGGTGTTGGAAACCCCTAAAGGCCCCGATAATGCAGAGGACATCGAAAACTTAGCGACCCTGCGGAGTTTGGTCGGCACTTTGTAATAACTTGCCAATTCAAAGGCCGGTCTGCAAGTAGGCTTTATTTTGGGTCAAACTTAGTATTTAAGAAGGCCACAAACAGCTTGTGGTATAATAATCGGCGTGGGAAAGATTACTGCCGGTCAAAAAATGAACCTAGCTCCCCTGGCAACGCGGCAACGTACCAATATTTTGGGTGTGCAAGTGGATGACGTGACGATGCCGGAAGCGGTCGGTCGGGTGGTGGACTGGGTCAAAGAGCATCAGGCTGACCGGACGGTTCCGGCCCGCCTGGTTGTTACCGCCAACCCTGAATATGTCATGGCGACCCGGCGCGACCCGGCTTTTCGGTCTCTGGTTAATTCTGCCGATCTTGTAACCCCTGATGGAATTGGGCTTATCGCTGCCGGGAAGTTTTTGCGGCGGCCCTTTCGGGAGCGTGTAACGGGGGTGGCGCTGGCGGAGGAATTATTCAAGCTTTCGGCGGGTGAGGCCGGGTTGCGGTTGTTCTTGCTGGGGGCCGGGCCAGGGGTTGGCGAGGAAGCCGCCGCCCGCTTGCGGGAGCAATACCCGACGATCCGAACCGTCGGAACCTTTGCGGGTCGGGCCGGGCCGGAGGGCGATGCCGAAACGGTCGAACGAGTGCGGCAAACCGAAGCTGATGTGGTGCTGGTTGCCTACGGAATGATGAAACAAGATCGCTGGGCGTTACGTAATAAAGATAGCTGTGGCGCGGCGGTCGTGATCGGCGTGGGGGGCGTGCTGGATTACAAAGCCGGTCAGGTTGCGTTAGCTCCGGCCCGTGTCCGCAAGCTAGGGCTGGAATGGGCTTATCGTCTGTACAAGGAACCTCGACGCTGGCGACGACAACTGGCTCTGCCCCGCTTTGTAGCGGCAGTCGTCTGGGCCAGGTTGCGGCGTTCAGCCTAATTGCCTCTGCTTGTACCTAAAAAATCATTTTTTCAAAAGATGGTAGAGGCAGGTCTTGTGCCTGCCCAAAAGGGCGACCACAAGGGATCGCCCCTACAGTTTGATAGGATACCTGAAAAGATAATAGTCAGAAATACTTTTTATTTTATTGTCCCTAAATCCGTTTGAAGCTGAGAGAAATTTTATACCCTTTTCTTTATACGACGAAGACCGGGGCAAGGTCAATTTAGGAGCAAGTTCGTGTCTGCCAATTATAGCAATTACAATACTCAACTTGTTAAGTGCGACCGCCACCCGGACGAAGAAGCCCGGCTGACTTGTGGCGGCTGCGGAAAACGCATCTGTACCGTTTGTATGACCTTGACCGGCGAGGGGCCACGTTGTCAGGATTGTATGGTGCGGCTCAATGGCGCTTTTGCCCAACCGCCCGTCCAAGAGGGGGAGGTCATTGCTGCCGGGGAGGAAGCCGCCAGGGTCGATTCGGCCCGGCAAGCCTACTATGCAACCGAGCCAGAGGCGGTCTACTGCGCTCGGCATTCCAAGACCGAGACCCTCTTGCGCTGCGGTCGGTGCAGCACCCCGATTTGCCCGCGCTGTATGGTGCAATCCGGGGTCGGTATTCGCTGCCCGGACTGCGCTGCCAATCCCAAGCGGACTATCGGAGAGCGGGTCGAGCGCGAAGCGGCCAGCGCCAGAGGTAGCGACGCGCCCCGGCCTGATACCGGCTTTCGCAATTACTGGCATAACAACCGGGCTTACCAAAAAGTAGAAACTCAACATTACGCTGTGGCGATACTGGCCGCCTTTGGGACGGCCCTGGCGCTGGGTGTAGTCTGGGGCTTTTTGATGGAAAATAGCCTGACCCGGTTGATCGGTCGGCGAGCGACCAGCCTGACCGAGGCTCAGTTGCTTCTTACCAACGGGGCGGGTGTTAGCAACTGGACGGCTTTGATCGACCAATCGATCCAGAGTAGCGTACATCTTCTGCCGGAGATCGCGCTTGGCGTATTAGTAGCCGAAGCGATTTCGCGGGTGACACAGGGCCGGGTCGGGCCGGGTTTGCAGGTGATCGGTGGGCTGGCGGTCTTGTTCGGGGTTCTGGTCAGCACTATGACGATAGGCGCTCGGATTTTCCAGGCCACCACCGGTAATCTTCCGGCCTTCGATCAGCTATTAACTACCTCGATTAGTGCGATAGGCCAACAACTTAATGGCGGGGGTATCGGCATCCTGATTTTTTGGGCGCTGGGAGTAGTTCTCGCCGTTCTAAGATTAAAGAGATAATTAAATGTCATTGACGGCCTATTTGCCGCTATTCGAGTCAAAAAAAGTGCTGGTGGTGGGCGACCTCTACCTGGATGAATATATCGTGGGACGGCCTAGCCGGATTTCCCGCGAAGCTCCCGTAGCTGTGCTGGAATTTCGAGAACAGCGCAACGTGCCGGGTGGGGCGACCGCCCCAGCCTGCAATATTTGCGCGTTGGGCGGTCAGGCCTATATGCTGGGAGTCGTCGGTGACGATCAGGCCGGACGCGAACTCTACGAACTGCTAGAAGCCCGCAAAGTCGATGTGGCCGGTCTGGTGATCGATCCGAGCCGTCCGACCACCACCAAGACCCGTATCGTCGCCGAGGCCGAGCATATCTTTCCGCAGCAAGTGGCGCGGGTAGACCGTCTCGACCGTACCCCTATCGCGGGCGAGGTTGAGCAGAAGGCGATTGATTATATCAACCTGGTTGCACCCTATGTCGATGCCATTCTCTTTTCGGATTACAAAGCCGGTGTGGTCAATGCTCGCTTGATTGAGGCCGGGCTGAAGGCGGCCCGCCAGTCGGACAAATTGGTGACGGTCGATTCGCAAGGGGGATTGGATAAGTTTAAAGGCTGTACATTGGTCAAGTGCAACGATGCCGAGGCCGAGAACTATTTGCGCCGCGAGTTGCATACTAACGCCGATTTCGAGCAGGCCCTGCGCGATTTACAAACCGAATTGGGAGCCAAAATGGTGGTTCTGACGCGGGGCGGCGATGGCATGTCTGGCCTGGATAGCGACGGCAATTTGTATCATCTTCCGGCCTTCAACCGCAGCGAGGTCTTTGATGTGACCGGGGCGGGGGATACGGTTATTTCGCTTTTGACGCTGGGGCTAGTAGCGGGGGCCAGCCTGCTCGAAGCAACCCAACTGGCGAACGCGGCGGCAGGTGTGGTTATTCGCAAGCAGGGCAATGTGACGATCCAATTGAACGAATTGCAAAAAGAATTGGAAAAGCTAGGGTTATGATACTGAGTCGGGCGGAATTGGTCTTACGGCGGGCCGAGTGGCAGGCAGCAGGCCAAAAGGTAGTCTTTACCAACGGCTGTTTCGATCTGCTGCACCTGGGGCATGTGCGCTATCTGGAAGAAGCCCGCGCCCTGGGCGATCTACTGGTTTTGGGATTGAACAGCGATACTTCGGTGCGTCAGCTAAAGGGGCCGCTCCGCCCTCTAGTCGGTCAGGCTGAACGGGCGCAGGTTATGAGCGCGTTGCGTTCGGTCGATCATGTCGTGATTTTCGAGGAAGTGACGGCGGAAAAGCTGGTCGGCGAACTTCGGCCCGAAATTTACGTCAAAGGTGGCGATTACACTCTGGCCGAGGCCGACCGAGTCGGGGCCAAAGTCCCCCCGGAAGCGGCGGTCGTCCAATCCTACGGCGGTCGAATAGAGCTAATCCCCTTCCTACCCGGTCACTCCACTACCGATCTTATCAAGCGGATCGTAGAGCTTTATCAGGCTCAGTTTTAACAAAGCCTATCCCTAAAATCTAAGTAGTTAGACACCCATGTCATTCTGAGGCGCGAGATCACCTCGATTTTTGCCAAAGATAGCTTCCCGCCGAAGAATCTAGACCCTTCGTGGCCTCACCCCCTCTGGGGGCGGCGGCTCAGGGTGACACGGCTGCGTAGTTACAAAGCTAAAAGCCCTTCAGGGCTTGTTCTTCGCTATCGAAAATCTCAAAGACTTTATCGAGCATCATAAGCTCGAAGATCGAGCGGGCCGAGGTTTGGAGGCCGACCAACCGCAGATCGCCACCCCGCGCCCGGAATTGTTTCATCCCGGAGACGAGGGTCGAAATCCCGATACTGTCGATAAAATCGACCTGATGCAAATCCAGCAAAACGTTGTTGATGCCTTTGCCTTCGTAGTAGTGCCACATTTCTTTGAGTTGAGGGGCGGTTTGCCCGTCCAGGCGACCTCTTAGACGGAGTGAGCCGACCGTAATGATGATTTCGCGTTGTTCGATTTGCATAAATTTAAGATTCCTCGCTGATCCTGATAATGCTACTTGTTGGTTGAAACTCATAAACCTAAAGCCATTGCGCCCTTATTCCGGCGACTGGATTGTATCGACATATCTGACCAGTAGCAGTTGATTGTGACCATCTTCATAACGATGGCTAATCCCGTTGGTCAATTTACGAATAAGATAAATACCGTAACCCGACTCGCGTGGTTCTTGTGGATTAGGGTCGCTTAATAGAGCGGCAGTTGGGTCGAAGGGTGGGGCCGAGTCGGTCAATTGCAATAGAAAGGCCCGCCGTTCGAGCCGGGTTTGTCGATCCTGGACATTGGCGGCGCTCAATTCCAGTTGTAAAAATTGGCCCGGTTGCGACGAGCCATAGCCGTGCCGGATAATATTACTGGCGGCCTCTTGCAAAATCAGTTCGGTGCTGTAAACAAAGTGGCTATAACCAGCGATAACCGTTACTGCCGCCTGGCCGGGCAAGGTCAGGGTATCTGTCCCAAATTGTTCGCGGTCGAGCGGGACGGTGGTGGAACGGTTGACTCGTGCTTCGGCTATGCTAAACAAATAGGGTAGAGCCGCGCAATATTCCCGGACAGTCGCGCCCAGCAAGCTCAATAGTTCCAACCGGGCTGGCACAACCATTTTGAGTTGGGTTCCGGGCAGGATCGCATACCAGTCCCAAATGCCGTATTGCTGCTCAGGGTTTTGTTTGATTTCTTGCCCCATCTTTTACCCCTTTGGTTTTAGCTCCGGCTAAAAGTGGCGAAGGCGCTATCTACATCGGTGTACAACTCGAAAGCCTGATCTAAACGAGTAATCTCGAATAATACTCGCACGCTGGGTTGAACACCCACCAGTCGGAGCGATCCCCGATTTTTGCGGCATAATTTCAGCCCGGAAACCAGGGCCGCCAGCCCCAAACTATCGATAAAACCCACCTCACTTAGCTCGACCACCAGATTGGGCTGTTGCTCGTTTACCAGATTGGCGATCTGACCCTTCACAAAGGCCGCTGCTTCGGCATCAAACCGCCCGGCCAGATGTATTATCGGTACTCCCATGCGTTCTTCTAGTTTGTAATCCAGTTCCATGCCTCGTCCTTTAGGTGTCTTATCTAATATCAAGAAAGTAAAAAAATTGCTACCCATTTTACTTTTCCGTTTCACACTCTTTCATACTGCTCTAATTATCTCACAAATAAGCAAATGCTTCCAGACCTAAACTCTGCCGGGGTGAGCGTCAGATTTTTGCACGGTTTCAAACAATAAAAACGGGCGACCGTGAAAATCCTGCTCCAAACCACTAAAATTATATATTAGAAAAATTTTCGCAGAAAATTTTTCTAATATATAATCACTCCTCGGTTTAGGGTGTGGTATAGTCTGGCTAATATGCAAAAAATTGACGCTCACCCACTCTGCCGTTCTATGGGCGGAACCATATTTAACAAGGGATGAAGGATGAGGGATGAGGGATGAAGGGGGAACAACCATTGGCGGAGCAATGTCTTACAACCGAACTACTCAATCTCACCTTCATCCCTCCCTCCTCCCTCCTCTGGATTGCTACGGCTTGATCTTCCTTATTATAGCCGGAAGTGGTAGAATAACCCTAATATAATAAAAGTAGTTATATTCAGAACAAGAAAGTAGAAGGACGGTACAGTTATGACAAGCCGGGGCGTAGATCATCATAATCATGAAAATAAAGCTATTGATACTAAAGTTTCGCCTGTTTTTGAAGAATATTTAGAGTCGATCCTCAATATGACCAGCGAAGGCAAACCGGCTATCGGCGCTCGGTTGGCTGAACGGATGAATGTAAAGCCTGCGACAGTCGTCGGCACGATTGAACGGCTCAAGGAGAGCGGTTATGTGGTGGTCGATGACAAAAGCAAAGGCGTGAACTTAACCGAGAAGGGCCGCGAAGTAGCGATCTCGTTGAGCCGTCGTCATCGTCTGGCCGAACGGTTGCTGGTGGATGTGTTGGGCCTGAGTTGGTCCGAAGCTCACGATGAAGCTTGCGAATTGGAACACTCTATCTCGCCTCGCGTCGAACAGGCCCTGACCGAATTTTTGGGCAACCCGCAGACCTGCCCGCACGGCAACCCGATCCCCGGTAGCGGGGCTGTCATCGACCCGGCTAGTCTGCCCCTCAAAGAAGCCCCGGTCGGCAGCCAGGTAATTGTATCCTACATTAGCGAGGAAGCCGAACACGAACCGGGTTTGCTTAAGTATTTGCAGGAGAATAATCTGGTTCCCGGTATGAAGCTGGAAATCAAAGAACTTGCCCCTTTCGATGAAACCCTGACCGCTGTTACCATCGAAGGCCACCGCGTAACGGTCGGCAGCAAAACCGCCCAGCGCATCTGGGTTGTACCGGCGTGAGGAAATCAGAAGTCAGAAGTCAGAATGAGGAATAAGGGAACCATTGTAAGATGGAAGCTTGTTTGGTGGATTAAGTAGTTTTCTTCTCATGCTTCATCGTTCTGCATTCTGACTTCTGATTTCCGTATTCATCATTCATTATTCTGCATTCTGCCTTCCTCATTCCCCATTTCCCTCAAATTAGCCCAAATTACCCCCTTTTCAACTTGACATATTACGAGTATAATAGAAACGGCTAACTTTACATATCTACTTGACATATATAGGTATAATAAGGGTAGGCGGCACGTACGCTCGTAAATTTTCACCCGAAACAAACATAACTTGTAGGAGTTAGGGGAATGTCTGGCAAAACGCTATCTGCAAAAGGTTTGGCCTATCGTTGTCTGGTCTGGACAATTGTGGCGATTATAACGGTGGCAGCGACCGGTTGCGGCAATGATACGCCGACCCCGGAACCGCAAATACCCACGCCCGGTCCGGCCCCGACTTCGACTATCGCGCCAACTAACACGCCGGTTCCAACACCGACACCGACTGAGATTCCAATTATTTTGCCGACGGCTACTCCGCCCCGGCAGAATCTACCGGCGACCCGGCCTTTCTATGAAGTGCCGTTTACTTCGGCTCCGACCAGTACGCCGATCCCGACCGGTACACCCGCTCCGACCGTTACACCTTATGCTGCACCATTTGTAGTGCCATTAGGTATATATTCGATACCGAATACTGGGGCTTACTTTCGACAGGATTACGTGCCGTTTCCAGCGTTCTCGACCCAATGTATTATTGCCCAGCACTTTCCGACCCCAACTCCGACCCCAACTCCAACCCCAACCTCGATTATAACATCGGTGGGGCAAACAGTTCAGTTGCCTACCCCTACGCCTCCGCCTATCCCGGAGTTGGAACCGGCGCTTCCTAATCAATGGCTGACTTCGTTTCAGACACGTTGGTTTAGTGATGTTCGTCTGAATGCTATTCGTATACCGGCACCTACTTTCACGCCAATTGTAACCAGTACGCCGTTGCCAACCGCTACGCCGCTCCCTTACAATACGGCAGATGTTTTTACCGGGCTTACGCCCCGCCCAACTGACGCGCCACCCGCGACAGTGCCTCCAACTGCGACCCCGCGTGTGCCGACTTCGACCCCTCAGGTGGCTGCACGGTTTCAGACGGCAGGCGGTGATTTGAATTCTAATTCTATTGCGAGCATTTTCATCAGCGATGTTACTTCGATCTTACCAAAATTTGATAGCCAGCCGATCAATTTTGTCGTAATGTGGCAAGTAATGAATGATCTAACTCTAGGTTTGGTCAACCCTGACATCCCGATTGAAACTTTTCAGCGGGGCTATGAACAGAGATTAGATCAGGCGATTAATACAATTTTGAGCCGCAACTTGAAAGATCTCAGGCTCGCTCCAACTGGAGAGCAACGTTACGCTAATCGCAAGATTATCATAGGCAACGTACCAGATTTGAGAGCTTTCCGTTATTTTACGCCCTGTTTTACGCCCGAACGTATCAGGACAATTCAGAACGAATATAACAGTCTTATCCATAAAGTAGCGGCAAGATACCCTGGTCGAGTTTACATTGCGGATGTAAGTAGTCTCGATTGGATTCATAATCCTCAGTGGGTAGCCACTCGCAATGGTTATGAACTGACTGTCGCTGGCTCAAATGTCGTTGCTGATGTATTTGGCCGAGTATTTCAGAACCTCTCTTTCTAAGCGAAGGATTGCAGCCCTCGGCAGGTTTACAGCTTGCCGGGGAATATAAAGCCAATTGCAAAGAGATCGAACTGGTAGGGGCCTCGGTTATCGTGAAAGGCTTGCTCAACCTCTTGGGTGTTGACCCGTCCGCTTTGTGTTAATCAGCATTTCACCTACCCATACGAATTTATATATTGGTAAAAGCGCGGCTCGAATTGACATCTGAACGGTGGTAGGACATAATATAGCCACCGAAAGAGGCAGTCAGCCAACTAAGATGAGCCATTAAGAATCAAAATGCAGAACGAGCAGAACACTAATCATTTGGCCGAGGCCATCCGACCCGTGCCGCTAGTAGAAGATTTAGAGGGTGGCGTTAAACGCTGCGGAGTATGCGAATACCGTTGTGAGATTGCGCCCGGCAAGCAGGGCGTTTGCCGGATGCGAACCAATCAGGACGGCAAGCTGATCGCCCTTAACTATGGTCTTATCAGCAAAGCGGATTTGGAGTTGGTTGAAACGCGCGGTTTTTATCACTTTTTCCCCGGTTCCAAAGTTTTTAGCCTGGGCGGTTATGGCATGAATTTCCCCTCGACGGTTGGGCAAGAATTATTTGTAGATTTGCCGACCGGGGGTGCAACTCGGTCGCTCCCGATAGACCGGATCGCCCGGTTCGCTATCGAGCAGCGTTGCCGGGGGGTAGTCTTTGCCTACAACGAACCCTGGATGTGGTACGAATTTTTGGTGGATGCCTGCAAAAGCATCAAAGCCAACGGGATGTATACCGCCCTGGTTACTAATGGCTTCGTGACGACCGAGGCTATCGAGCCAATCGGTCATTATTTGGATGGTTTCTTGATCGAGGTCAACACTTTTAATGAAAAAACCTTTAACATTCTAACCGGGCAGAACCAGTTCCAGAAAGTGCTGGAAACCGCCAGTCGCGCCCAGAAACGCTACAAGGCTCACGTTGAAATTCTGACTAACCTGGTTCCAGGCGTAAACGATAGCGACAACGAGATGCAATTGCTGGCAAACTGGATCAAACAGGTCTTGGGCGAGAATACCGCCTGGCATCTGGCCTGTGCCTTGCCTGACTCGGAAGATGAACTGCGCCGGGTTAAACAGATCGGCGAAGGGATCGGGCTGAATTATGTCTATTTACGGGGCGTAAAGCCGACTACCGAACTGGACGAGAATGCGGCGGCCGTCTTTGATAATACCGTTAACGGCAATACATTTTGTTTCAACTGTCATAAACTGGTAATCGACCGTCACAACGGCGATGCCCACCCCGACGGTTTGGATGTTAGCAAATGCGCTAATTGTGAAACCAATTTGTCCGTTCGCAACACCCTCTGGAAAATGTAGTACTTTTCACCTAGTTTGGGTTCCTGATAGCGGCAAACTAGACCTAGCCCGGCTATTGCATTGCATTCAAAGAAGCCTTATAATCATCCAATAGTAGTTTTGTCCGGCTTTAACCTTTTGTGATAAAAAATACTCACGAAGTTTGAACAACCGTTGTCAATTTCCTGACCGCTCGTAAGTAATTTTTACAAAGTAAATTTTGTAAACCAACCAAATCGGATTTGCAGGCATAGTAGAATGATTATAAAGAAAATAGGCACTTCTCAACTTGGTAAACCGGCCGGGGAGCCTGAGCGTCCGGGAGCCAAGCGGGATGACGAAACAACTTCACTCGAATCTTTGCGGAACAGCCTGGGAACCGGCAATACCCTAGCCCGAGGTATTTTGCTGCGTAACCGCTATGAGATCGAACAGGTCGTTGGTTACGGTGGGATGAGTACCGTTTACCGCGCCCGTGATACCCTGTTCACCCAGACCGTCAGGGTTTGCGCCGTCAAAGAAATGTTCGATGTCTCCACCGACCCGGAAGTTCGCAAAGATAAACTCCGGCGTTTTGAAGAAGAAGCCAACTACCTGGCAATGTTTAATCACGTTGCTATCCCCAAGATTTACGAATATTTTAACGGCAACGATCGTAGCTATCTGGTTATGGAGTTTGTCGAGGGCAAGAACCTCGAAACTATGCTGGAAGAACGGGCCGCTCCGATGGATGAGCAAACCGTCCTCGAATGGGGCGTGCTGCTGTGTGATGTGCTGGCCTATTTGCATAATCACAAGCCCAAGCCGATAGTCTTCCGCGATATGAAGCCTTCCAACGTTATGCTGACCACCGACGGTCGGTTGGTCTTGATCGACTTTGGAATTGCCAAAACTTTCCAGGAAGATAAAAAGGGTACTATGATCGGGACGGAGGGTTATTCTCCGCCCGAACAATACAAAGGTCTGGCCTTGCCCGGTGGCGATATTTACGCTCTGGGTGCTACTTTGCATCAGCTTTTGACCAATAGCGACCCACGAGTGGAAGTCCCTTTTACTTTTCACGAGCGAATGCCCCGCACCCTCAATTCTAAGATTTCGCCCGAAGCTGAAAAAGTAATTATGCGAGCGTTGGAATTTGATATTGCCAAACGCTGGTCGTCAGTGGAAGAATTCCGGGATGCGCTGCTCAAGGTGATGGGCCGGGCGGCCCCGCTAAACGCTGCCAGTAGCCACCCTAACGCCCCGGTAGGCGGTGGTACCCGTAATCTGGGCGATGTGGGTCGCGGTGACGATCATGGCTACCAGACCAATGGGATTGAGGCTGCTCGTGGGGTCGGTATGACCGGGATAAACCCGACCGCTTCGCGCCAAAGCCAAACCGGGTCGCCCCAGCACAGTGGGTTGGCTAGTCGAAGCAAAGTATCGAATGCTAACGAAGCCGAAACTATTGTAGCCCCAGCCGATTTGCCGATGGCCGATCTGATCTGGACTTTCGCTTGTGAAGAAGAAGTGCGCAGCACCCCGGTCGTCCATAACGGGATGGTCTATATCGGATGCTACGACAACAACCTCTACGCCCTCGATGCCCGGTCTGGCGGCTTTTTGTGGAAAGCGGCGGCGCACGGCGGGATCGCCGCGACCCCCTGTATTGCCGATAAATTAGTCGTGATCGGTTCCGAAGATAATACCCTCTATGCCTACGAGAACGGCAAAGGCCAACCGGTCTGGACTTTGCGGACGGGTGGCCCGATCCGTAGTTCAGTCCGTTATTATGCACCGATGCTTTTCTTCGGGTCGGACGATCAATTTATCTATTGTGCAGAAGCCCGCACCGGCAAACAGGTCTGGAAGCAACGCACCTGGGCGCAGGTTCGTAGCACCCCGGTAGTGATCTCCGGCATTGTCTATGTCGGTAGCATGGACGGTCATTTGTATTCGCTGGACGGTAATAACGGCAACATAAAATGGAAGTTCCGGGCCTTAGAAGCAATTGTTAGCTCGCCAACCGTCCAGGATAATATGATTTATGTTGGGTCGCAGGATGGTCATGTTTATGCGATTGATACCAGCACTGGCTGGCAGTTATGGAAGTTTAAGACCAAGAATTATGTAAGCAGTTCGCCGATTGTTCAAAATGGCAAACTCTACGTCGGTTCGGTCGATGGCAATCTGTATTGCCTGGATGCCCGTAAGGGTACTTTGCTTTGGAAATTCGATACCGGCAAGCAAATCACTAGCTCGCCACGGGTCGCCGATGGAATGGTCTTTTTCGGTGGGATCGACGGTAACGTCTATGCGTTGGATGCCGATAAAGGTACCCCGCGCTGGTTCTACCCAACCGAAGGGGCAATCCCTTCTTCGCCGGCGGTTGATAACGGTGTGGTTTATATTGGTTCAAATGATTATCGTGTATATGCGTTGAGCGCTCGATAAAAGTGAAAATGAATGACATTATTCAAATCAGGTACTAAAGAAGAGACGGGCAAGCCGGTTATGGAAGAAAAACCCAAACGAAAATCCAGAGCAGCTAAAACACCTGGCGAGGCTGCGCCGCGTAAAGTTCGCCCGCCAAAAACGCCCACCGCTTTACCCTTGTCGGGCGAGGTCGCGCTAAACGTAGGAGTTGAGGCCGTCGCGCCAGCTTTGGACGCAATCAAACCAAAAACGGCGGCGGAACGGATGGATGCTACTGTCCCTTTAAGCTTTCCTCAAAATGGGACGACTAATCCCTTTGCCAACGGTAGTAGTACCGATTTGGGCGAGGTTAAATCTGTCCCGCGCCGGATTATCTGCCAGCAAGTCGAAGCTTCCTATCTGAGCGATGTTGGGAAATTACGCACCAATAATGAGGACAGCGCGGGCGCTTTTCTAGGAACCGTCCCGCGTCCAGACGGCAACCAGGAATTATTTTTTGGCTTTTTGGCCGTCGCGGATGGTATGGGTGGTCACGAGCGGGGTGAAGTCGCCAGCAATCTAGCGGTACGCAAAATGACCGAAGGCGTGCTAAAGTATTTTTATTTGCCGACGGTCGAGGGCCGTCCGCCAGGGCGGGATGGGGAAACCCCGATTGACGTATTGACCGGGTTGGTCGAGGATGCGAACCAGGCTATTTTGCAAGAAGCTCATCAGTCTCACGTCTCAATGGGAACGACCCTGACCTGTGCCATATTAGTTGGGCAGACCGCCTTTATTGGTCACGTCGGGGACAGCCGTTTGTACGTTTTGGAAAATAATGGCAACTTGCGGCAGATCACGCACGATCATTCGATGGTGCAGCGTTTAGTAGATATGGGCCAGTTATCCGCCGAAGATGCCGCCAATAGCCCTCAGCGCAGCATTCTATATCTTTCGCTAGGCCAAAAAGGGCGGATCGAAGCCGACGTGGAAGTTATTTCTTTGGTAGATGTGAAATATATGCTATTGTGTAGTGACGGTTTATGGGATATGATCGAAGATCAGGTAATTGAGCAAATTCTACGCGATGCGCCTGGCCCGGCAGAAGCCAGCGCAAATCTAGTAGAAGCGGCTAATCGGGCCGGTGGGGCTGATAATATAACGGTAGTTATAGCGAAATTCTAATTAAGCTATCAGAAGCTCTTAATCTTTATTACTAAACGTGCTACTACTTGTTTGGATGATGCTAGATACCTATCCTAAATGCTTATGATAACATCTGATGGCTGTTAAAATGGTCAGTGGTTGGCAAAATGAATACTTATAACGAGAGCGGGCCTTTATTTCAAGATAATAACGAGCATAACTCACTCCTACCGCTCGGTGATATAGACGAAGAAGCCTTCGAGAGTCAGATGGAAGACCCGGTTAGCCTGGATTTTATTCCGGCTTTCCAGGTCTTTCCTTCTATGCAGGAAGAGCAACTGGTTTATTTCTTGATGATGGTACGCACCGCCGCTTTTAGTCGGGAGGCGGCCCGCACCCCGCTCAACGTCTGTTTGATCCTCGATCAGAGTAGTTCGATGCGTGGGGACAAGCTTTACGCTGTCAAAGCCGCCGCCCGGCACGTCGTAGACCAGCTTACGGTCGCCGATTATTTCTCATTGATTAGCTTTAACGACCGGGCTACTACGGTAGTAAATTGCCAGCGCGTTGCCAGCCGTGAAATGATAAAACAGCTTATCGATGGGATCGAGCCACGTGGTGGAACCGAACTGGCGAATGGCCTTTATGCCGGGATCGCCGAAATGCGCCCGGCGACCCAGTTTACTTCGCTTAACTATATTCTACTCTTGACCGATGGGCAGACCTATGGCGATGCCGACCGCTGTGTCCAATTGGGACAGGAAGCCTCCCGCCACAAAATCGTGATCCACCCGATGGGGGTTGGTACCGATTGGAACGAAGATTTGCTGGAAACGGTCGCCGCCAAAAGCGGGGGTTCTTCCGAATATATCGAGTCGGCTGACCAGATTGTTCGCATTTTTATGCAGAAGATCAACCAATTGCGTGGTACGTTAACCCAGACCAGTAGTTTGCGTTTCGAGCCGAGTTCTAAAGTACGGCTCAAACAAATCCATCGGGTCACGCCCAATATCTCCGAACTGGTCTATCTCCAGACCCCTGACGGGGCTTTTGAAGCCAATCTTGGTCCACTGGGTAAGGGAACCGAATATTCGCTTTTGATGGAAGCAGTAGTTCCACCCCATCCGCCGGGCAGCCATCAGGTCGGTAGTGTCAGTATAACTTTCTCGGATGCCGGAAGTTCGGGGTCAGCCAAACAAGTTGAATTGCCGCTTGGCATGACTTTTGCCGAATCGACCAAAGGAGTTGTAATCGACTCCGAAGTGAAAAATGTAATCGAGAAGATAACTGCTTTCAAATTGCAAGCCAAAGCCTGGCAGGAAATTGCCCAGGGCGATGTAAAGAGTGGAACCAAGCGGTTGGCGGCCGTCTCGACCCGCTTGTTAAGTATGGGGCAGGTTGATCTGGCCCAGGAAGTTCAGCAAGAAGTTCGCAATTTGGAGCAACGTGGTACAGCCAGCAGCCAGGGTAAAAAACGGATTAAATATGGGACACGGGGTTTGACTGCCGATTTCCTGGAGTAAGTTTTGGGGTCTGTTCGTCCCTCGCTAAGGTTCCGCTTATATTCAAGTGGAACATTCCTGCTTATTTGCCGACTGGAATTATCATCTGTATAATAGATCAAAAGCTGGTCGAAGCTTTTTACGACAACGAAAGATTTGATTTAATTCTGTTGGGTATAACCGGTCTGAGTTTATAAAATAGATTTTAACCTAAGATATATATTAAATGTTTTACACTTATTATACTATTCGGCGCTCAGTATCCGGCCTTTCCGACAGAAAGTATAACTATCGCATTATCAAATTGGCCTCAAAGTTAGGCGTGAAAGGGTAGTAGTATGGTAATCTGCCCAAGTTGCAGATCGGAACAAATGAATGGAACACTGTTTTGTTCCGAATGCGGGTCTGACTTGCAAACCCCCGCCGTCCCAACTTTTGACTTGCCGTCTAACCCGCCCGGCGCAGTAATACCGATGCCCTCCCCGACTGCACCTCGTCCGGTACGCACTACTCCAAACCAGGGCAAGACTACCATGCCTCCCGCGCGGCCTATGACAACTCCGACTTATACCGAACCACCTCGGCCCGCGACGACCACCCCCCGCCGTAACCAGGTACCGATCCGCAACAATTTTCGGATGATCGTTCTCAATAGCGGGCGCGTGCTGGAATGTCCTGACCAGGAAAATGTGATTATCGGACGATCTGATGCAACTACTGGCGATCAACCAGAGATTGATTTGACTCCTGATAATGGGTTGGAGCTTGGGGTTAGCCGTCGCCATGCCTGTATCACTTTTCGAGATAATCAACCCTATCTGACCGACCTGGGCAGCACCAATCGTACTTTCATCAACCGTCAGGTGATGATGCGTGGGCAACCTTACGAAATCCAGGATGGAGACGAAGTGCGGTTGGGTAACGTTATTATGAAGGTTATTTTTAGTTCCGATGGGTTAGGACGTTAAGTCCAGCCCGCTTGAGTTTAGAGGAGTGTGTAAGCAGGGCGCAAGTGCCCTACTGAATTTAACCAGTTCACCAGGGGTAAGCAAGCTCAATTTTAGGCCCGCAAGGGTCTGTACCGCCTGTCTATCCCTGTTAATTAAAGAGGAGTAATCTATCGTGGCAAAAACCGTAATTTTGCACATCTTGAATGAAGACCCTGTTGTAGCCGATATGGAGGAATTGCCCGATCCCAGTGCAACCTTTTTTGTTTGCAATAATCTGCGTAAAAAGGATGGCAAGCCGGTCAGTTATCTTGAGCGGGGGGCCAAGTTAGTCCTTTTCCCCTGGAACCGGGTCAACTTTATTGAGGTTATGGAAAGCGCCGACGAAAAACGGGCGGTCGTCGATTTCTTCCGCGAGTCTTAACCTTGCTCAGAATGCGAGATAACAACAGGGTGCGCCCCTATTATAAGGGCGCACCCTGTTTCTCGTACCGCTCTAATGTAGATATTCACTCTAAAGCTTGTAAGTAATATTTATTAGAGGGGTTGCTTGGTTGGAATAGTGTTGCCGGGAACAATCAGGCTATCGCTGGGTTCCAGCGCCGGTAAGTCGGGGTCTTGATCTACTTCCCGACCAGTTTGCTTCAAATCGCTATTAGCCTTAGTTATCGGCATAACCTGATTATGGGTTAGGCGCATGTGTTCTTCTATCGCCTGTTCCAATGCTTCGCCATCGGTTGCGGTATCAGTATAGCCGCAGATTGGGCAAGTCGCCTGTAATTGTTTAGTATCTGCCATTTTTTCTCCCTTCTTTGCCTTATTCTTGTTAAAAGCTAATTTACTTCTTTTGCATAAACCGCGCCATTAGTTTGCCAGCCAAATGTTCAAATCACATATAAATTGAATATAGTGAAAAATAAAACGAGCTAGATTTTTGGCAGGGCGGGTAAACAAACAAGCTAATTGAGTATAAATAATTGATGGCACGCTTTTTGCATCGCTTGTGATGAAAGAGACAAACTATTGTACTTTTGGATAACATAGACTTTTAGACTAATAACGTAGAAAAGGAATTTACTCAGATGCAAAAGCTTGAAAAAGGGCAGAAAGAGGCTCTTGAGAAGAACATTGAGGGTCAGGTAACTGAGGCCGAAAAGACCAACCGCAAATTATCCTTACATAACCTCATAAGCAGTGGGGTAGAACTTTTGGCTAAGGTTCCGCATCAGTATGTAACTAGCCGTTCGACCAAGAGCAACCGTTTGCATCAGCAGGAGGAGAAAACTGCTTCGATTGAGTTTACCCTATTTGCGCCTTATAACAAGCGGGCGGCTTTACAGGGTGACTTTTCCGACTGGAAAGATATTGAAATGGCAAAGAGCGAGGATGGTTATTTCCGTCATACGCTCGAATTAGCCGATGGTGATTACGAGTACAAGTTTTGCGTAGAGTCCAATAGTCCCTGGCAGCCCGGCGAATGGGTTTGTGTAACCGATCCAATGGCAACCGATGTCAACGAAGAAAACAACGATAACGCCATTATGCATATCCGGGACGGGCAGTGCATTGTCGATCAATACGAGTGGCAGCACGATAATCAGCCTTTGCCTACCGATGTAGAACTGGTTATCTATGAGATGCACGTGGGCGATTTTGGGGGCAATTTCCAGGGGGTGGTCGAAAAGCTCGATTATCTGACCAGCCTGGGTGTTAATGCGATTGAGCTTATGCCTTTGGCTGAATTTCCCGGTAAAGTCGGCTGGGGTTATACTCCCAAGTTTTTTTACGCGGTCGAAAGTGCCTACGGTGAGACTACCGATTTGAAGAAGCTAGTAGACGAGTGTCATGCTCGTGGTATCCGGGTCATTCTCGATGTGGTTGCTAATCACGGCGAAGTAAGTAACCCACTGGCTCATATTGACCATAACTATTGGTTTGTCGAGAAAAACACCGATGACGCTCAGTTCGGCCCCAAGTTTGACTATAACCATTGGGACGACAATCTACAAATGTTCCCGGCCCGCAAGTTCGTCAACGAGGTCGCTTTTTATTGGGCCACCGAGTTCCATCTGGACGGTATTCGCTTTGACGCAACCGCTCTAATCAATAACTTTGATTTCTTGCATTGGTTGGGTGATGCAGTCAAGCAGGCCAGTGGTCTTAAACCGTTCTATCTGGTAGCCGAGCATATCCCAATCGACCCGGCGATTGTAGGCGTGGACAAGCCGATGGATGGTCTCTGGCACGATTATTTTTACTTCCAAATGACGGCTAACCTGCGTGAGGTCGAGTTTGAGGGTTGGCAGCCTTTTGATTGGGACAAGACGATGGCCGCTATCGAACCAGCCCGCAACGCTATTATCGGCCCAACGGCTGCCGTCCAGTATGTCAGCAACCATGATCATCAGCGATTGATGTACGAGCTTGGGGCTGCCGGAGTCCTTGATGAGAAAGCCTTCCGTCGAGCAAAACTTGGGGCCGCTTTGACCATGACCTCGGTGGGGGTTCCGATGATTTGGATGGGCGAAGAGTTTGGCGAAATTCACGATAAGAGTATGGACCCGCGCCCGCTGCACTGGGAGTTAATAGGGAACGACCTCAATTCCGATTTATTGCACTATTACAGTGGCCTGATTTTCTTACGCAAGACCAACGACGCACTCAAAACGGAGAACATCGAGTTCTTCCACCACGACCCGGAACACAAGGTTTTGGGCTGGAAGCGCTGGAGTGATAGCGGTAGCCTGATGGCGGTCGTTGCCAACTTTAGTGATGATTCGTTGGGTGATTATCATATTCCGAATTTTCCTGCCGAGGGCGATTGGCACGAATTCACCTACGATTACGATATTCAGACCGAAGGTGGCACGCTAATCGATCTGCTTGGTCAGAGCCAGTGTAAAATTTATATCAAAAAGTAGGGTTCTGAATATTTACTCGGCTTGATCTCAGATAGCTAGAGCGGCAAAGAACTATTCTTTGCCGCTCTAGCTGTTTTATATGTTAACGCTACTTTGCCAAAACAAGCCTATTAAACGCCACTGAACACGCTAAAACCGCCATCTACCGGAACTACCACCCCATTTACAAAGCTGGCTGAAGGGCTACACAGCCAGATCAAGGCTCCTACCAACTCCTCCGCTTGCCCAAAGCGCCCGGCAGGAGTATGTTGAACAACCAAACGGCCCCGCGCTGTTAGGCTACCATCCTCTTCAAGCAACAGGCGGCGGTTTTGCTCTCCGATAAAGAAGCCAGGAGCAATCGCATTAACCCGTAACCCGGCCCCAAACTTTGAGCTTAGTTCGACCGCCAGCCAGCGGGTAAAATTTTCGACGGCGGCTTTTGCAGCGGAATAGCCGACGACCCGGCTAATGGCCCGTCCTGCTGCCATCGAAGAAATATTCACTATACAACCTTGCGCTAGACCCTCCTTTGTAGCGTCAGGGTGGGCCATTGCCGCCCCAAATACCTGGCTGGCTAGAACTGTCCCGGTCAGGTTTAGCTCAAAAACCTGCTGAAATGCTTCCAAAGGTAGCTCGAAGAAATTTGATTGAGGCGAGATAGTGGCTGCCGCAACATTTCCCCCGGCGGCATTTACCAGGATATTTATTTGCCCCCACTGTTCCAGGACGGCTTTTGATACTGCTTGTAGCTGGGCTTTATCCAGTACATCGGCTGTGAGGGCGATGGCCGCCCCGCCCGACTGTCTAATACTTTCCGCCACTTGCTCGGTACGTTCCGGGTTGCGACCAAGCACGACCACTTTCGCCCCGGCCTGGGCCAGACCCAGGGCCATCGCGCTACCAAGCGCCCCGGATGCGCCTGTGACTACCGCGACCTGACCTTCCAGGCCAAAAAGCTTCAAAAGATGCTCGCCCATCATTCCTGTTCTCCTTGTCGGTTAGCCCAATAATTCTCAAACAAGTGCTTAAGAACCGATCTTTGTAGGGGCGAACTGTCAACTGGTTGTAGGGTCGCCCCTACCAGCAACCGATTGGGCTAGGCTCTTAGGATTACTTTAAAAAGCCCATGATTTCCTGATTTACCTGGGGGGTGGGGTCGAGCGCGATAGTGTAATGGTTGACCCCGGTGATAGTGACCAATCTGGAGTCGGAGATGCTGCTGATGGCTAATTCTGCGCCTTCTTTGCTCAAAATGAAGCCATTTTTGCCACCATCAAGGGTTCCTTCGTTGGCCCGCAAAATCAGGGTTGGCGCTTCGATCAAGGCATAGTGATGGCTGGGCAGGTATTCCGGCACGTAAAGATTGCCAAATTCTTCTTCGACTGCCGCCGGTAGTACCTTCGAGATGACCGTGCCGTCCGGTTGGATTTCTACGTCATAAGTAAAGAAAGCTTGCAGGGCGGGGGTCCAACGAGCATAAATTGGAGCGGCCCGGTAGATATTTATAAATTCTTCGAGCGACCCAAAGACCTTGCCCAATCGAAACATAGTGCTGCTAATCGTATTTCGGGCATCCAGCGGGGTATCCATCCCGTGATCGATCAAGACCAATTTTCGGATGCGCTGGGGATGGTGGGCCGTAAAATACAGGCCAATAGTCGCGCCAAGCGAATGACCTACCAGGTTAATCTGGGCCAGGCCAAAATAATCGAGCAGTGCAAGCAGGTCGGCGGAGTGATGCCCGACGTGATAGCCGGTAGCGGGTTTGGAACTGTTACCCCGACCTCGCAAATCGTAGCCGATCAGACGATAGCCCGCCTCGACCAGATCAGGAGCCAGGGCATCCCAGGTGTGCAGATTAGCGGTTATGCCGTGAACCGCCACAATCGTTTTGTCGGCTGGGGTATCGCTATTGCCCCATTCTACCCAGGCCAATTCGAGATTGTTTACGACTGCTTTTCCATACCGAGGTTCGACTACTTCGCTCATCGCCTGATCTCCTATTTTTTCTTAACCGGCGGGTTTTTAGCCAATTCAAGTACTTTGTCGTATTCTTGCTTAAAAGCTTTCGCCATATTCGGGTCGTCCACAATCAGGATATTCTCGTCGTTGGATTTATCGGCATTGTCCGAAAAGTTGAAGGAGCCAAAGATCACCGTGCGCTCATCTATGATGATAACCTTGTGGTGCATAACGTAGGGGTTGCCATCGGTGTATACGTCTAGCCCGGCCTTTTTCATCTTGCCAAATTCGGAATAAGGCGTATTGCTGCCGGTCGTCTCAAAGACCCCCCCGACTTTAAGACCCGCTTTGGCCCGGTCGATAATAGCGTTACCGATCCCTTCTTGGGTAAACGAAAAGGCCATAAAATAGACGCTTTGTTTGGCGGTCTTGACCGTCTCAATGATGCGGTCGGCTACCCCATCCTCGGCGGAAAAATAGTTTTGTACTCGCGACCCGCTGATAGTCAGCACCGGGTTTGGCACGCCTTTGTCCTTGTTGGGGCCAAATTGCTTTTTGGTAAACATCTTCTCGAACTCGGCGCTGTAATTTTCGGCTAATTTGGTGTTGCGGATGATAACCATATTATTGTTGAGCCGGTAAGTATCTCCATCAGTATAATTCCAGGAGCCGGTCGAAAGCCACTCTTTATCCACGACGGTAAACTTATTGTGCATGATCGGGCCGCGATTATCTTCGACGATAGGGATGTTAGCCTTCTTGAGCTTACCGAAGGCGGTTTGGATTTGCTCATCTTTTTTGTTGTTAATCGTATCGCTGTCCGTGACCATCCGCACTACTACTCCGCGCCCTTTGGCAGAGACCATTGCATCAGCTACATTTTGCAAGTCAAAGTCGTAGTCGGCGACATCCAGGGTACGGGTCGCTTTGTTCATCAAGCCGACCAAATAAGTATCAAGCCCTCCCGTATGCTTGGCTTTGTTATCGGGGTAGCTAGGGTTGGTAAAGTGGAGTTCGTACCAATCGCTTGTCGCACTGCCGCCACTACCAAGATTAGCGCTGGATACGCCCGGCGCAACGGTCAGGTCGGTGCGCCCAGCATCTCTGGCGACCGCCACTTCCTGATCGGGCGAATCGATAGCCGGTTCTGCTGCCGGTTTGGGCGCAAGAACCAAAAAGTAGACCGCCGCTCCAATTATGGCGATGAACAGTAGAGTCAAAATACCAAGCGCGACCGTTCTCATCCCAAATTGGTTGACCAGACCCTGCCCAGCCTTCCTTGCCATCCCAAGCTCTTTGTTGCTGGGTTTTCTTCTTCCACGATTCTTGCTCACGGCATTCTCCTACTTGTCTCGTTTGAACCAATTTTTTACAAAAGATAGTGGGTTGGCTACTAAGTTGGCCTGGGCGATTGCAACCGGTGGGTCAGGCTGGGGTGGATTCGCCAGTGGAGGCGTGCCTTCCAACTTGGTCTGGCTTACGCCTGGTTCAGCCTGTACCGCCGGAGTATCACCTGGGTTTTCTTGGGGTGCCGGTGGTGGGGCTACGCTTTCTACCGGGTGGCTTGTTTCGAGCTTTTTTTTTTGATCGTCCTCGGCGGTTGGGGTAGTCGCCGGTTGCTCCACCGGGGCGGGAGCAGCCGTCAAAGCCGCTTGCAAAGCAGTTGCAATTTGCTGGGCGTTGGCATCCGGGTCGTCACCGAGCTTGAGCGCGGTCAGGTCGGCTTTTAATTTGTCCTTATGATCGGTCTCAAAATCGAGCAAGGGAGCCGGGTCATCAAGTTTGCCTGCCTGGGCGGTTTCGACGGCGCTCTGAATAACTCCGCGTAAACGGGTGGTGTAGGTATCCATTGCAGCCGCATCCTTCGCTTTTGGGTTGTAAGCCTGGGCGGCCGCGATACCCCAGTCCAGGAGCGGCCCAAAGCCAACATCACTCAAATCGCCCCGCAAGCTCTCGTCTTCGCTTAACCGTTCTGCCGCACTCCGGGCTAAATCTTCCTTTTCAGCCATCTTTCCTTTTGTCTCTGCAATAATTTAATGCGTTAGAGGCTGGTAGGCTTCTCTCTACGAGCCTCTAACCTGCTTTTACCGACTTCTAGTTAGTCTTTCTTACCGCCGAACATGTCGCCTATACCGCCGGGCAATTTGTCTGTAATGCCTTTGGCTGCGTCACTACCTAGCCATTTTGGGATTTGTGAGGCGTTGTCCTTGAGAAAGTTTACTACCTTCTCGGCGGTTGCTTTGTCAATGCCGACCTTTGAGGTCAATTGGTTCACCAGATCATCCATAATAATGCTCCCTCCTTAAACACTCTAATCAGCCTGAGCCTTTTCAGGGGCCGCAAGACCTTGTTCGTTTGCTGTTTCCAAAGGACCCGCTTCTCAGCCAGTCTGTAAATTTAGACTGACCGCAGGCCAAAAAGTCACATCTGCCTTTGTAAATTACACGTCTTGAATCAAATCACACTAATACGAACAGATAGGCAAATCGCCTGAATTATTATACTCTATTTGGAGCCAAAGTGGGAATTAGAACTTATTGGGCGGCATATCCCCAATCTCTTTGCAATTTGCTGTAACAGTCAGCGAGTGAGGATGTAAAGGAAAATTTGTAAAAGTTAAGCACTTTTTCATCAAAAATTACTGGTTTGCAAATCAAATTTTTGTAAGATGTAGTTAAGCGATTGAGGAATTATTAGTTTTGAAGGGAGCAAATTAAATGTTTAAGGTTCTATACCGGTTGCATAAATGGCCGATGATACTTAGCAGCCTTATGTTAACTATCGTTTTGTTAAGCGCTTGTGGGGATAATACTTCTGCTAGCCAGCCTGCTGCAACTACGGTGGCTTCTAATAGCGCCGTCACAACTACGGCGGGGGTTTCGAGTAGTGCTGCCAGCGCTACGACGGCAGCAACAGACCCTAATATTGGTAACACTACTCCGGGCGCTAACGCCCCGGCGGGTGGAGGGCCTGGACGGGGCCAATTTGGAGGTCAACTTATTTCTGGTACAGTTGACAGTTACGATGCTGCCCAAAAAAGATTGGTGGTCAAAGGAACGGACGGGAAAACCCAACAAATTGCCGCCAGCAATCCAGTTCTGGTTAAAAATAGCAAGGTCACTACGGATGAATTAAGCAAACTTCTAACCGATACTACGGTATTAAGTCTTCAGGGCGACAAAGCCAGTGATGGCACTTATACCGCGCGTGACGTTACGGTCATAACCGACCCTGCCGGACAATTTGGCGGCAATGGCACTCCCGGAGTAGGACGCTTCCCTGGTGGTAATTTCACCCCCGGAGCGGCTAACAATGGCACTCCCGGGGCAGGGGGCCGACAGCCTGGGCTTAACGGCAACGGTAATGCTCCTCTGCTAATCCGGGGGGCGAAACTGGCTGCTGGCAAACTTACCGGCACTAGCATGACCGGCGAAGCTATCACGGCCCTCTTGAGTAACGCTACCGTACTGACCAGTCGAAGTGCCGGGAACATTAGCGATTTGAAGTCCGGTCTAGTTGTTTCGGTTCGGGTTCGCCCGGCCCAGGATACTACTACCCCTGTCGAAGCCCTGACGATCACTTATACCGCCGGATAAAGGGCCAGGAACATTCGATTTACAGCAAGTTGCAAAAATATTGGCCTAGTAGGGGCGACCCTGGTGGTCGCCCGTGAACACTTTGCACAGATGCTGAGGGCGACCACCCGACCAGTTACATTGGGCGATATATCCCGAAAATACCGCGCAACGTGTCGCAGATTTCGCCGAGCGTAACCAGGTTCTCGACGCAGCCTATTATGTGGGGCATCAAATTGTCACTACCCTGGGCGGCACTGGCGAGAGCCTGAAGCCGAGCCTGCACATCGGCCTGGTTGCGACGAGCGCGTAAGTTTTTGAGGCGGGCCATTTGTTCCTCGCGCAGGGCCGGGTTGACCACCAAATGCTCGACCCGGTCTTTTTCTTCGATCACGAACTTATTGACCCCAACGATGACCCGCTCACCACTCTCGACTTCGGTTTGCCACTTAAAGGCGGCTTCCTCAATTTCCTGATGGAAAAAGCCATTTTCGAGGGCCTTGAGCGTACCACCAACCGAGTCGATCTTGTCGAGATATTTTTGAGCCTCGCGCTCGATTTCATCGGTCAGGCTTTCGACATAATACGAACCGGCCAGCGGGTCAACCGTATCGGCTACTCCGCTTTCGTAGGCCAGAATTTGCTGGGTACGCAAGGCGATCCGGGCCGCTTTTTCGGTCGGTAGGGCCAGCGCCTCGTCCATACCGTTAGTATGGAGCGATTGGGTTCCACCCAGAACGGCGGAAAGGGCTTGCACCGTGACCCGCACAATGTTGGTTTCGACTTGCTGGGCAGTTAACATCGACCCGGCGGTCTGGGTGTGGAAGCGCAACATCCAGGAGTGCGGATTTTTGGCCTCAAACCGTTCGCGCATAATTTTGGCCCATAGGCGGCGGGCCGCCCGATATTTGGCGACTTCTTCAAAGAAATCGTTATGGGCGTTGAAGAAAAAGGATAACCGCATCGCAAACTTATCGATGTCCAGTCCGGCCTTTTGAGCGGCTTCGACATAGGCGATACCATCGGCCAGCGTAAAAGCAACTTCCTGGACGGCGGTGCTGCCTGCTTCCCGGATATGGTAGCCGGAAATCGAGATAGTATTCCAGTTTGGTATTTCAGTGGTGCAGTACGAAATCATATCGGTGATAAGGCGCAGGCTGGGGGTTGGTGGGTAGATATAGGTTCCACGGGCGATATATTCTTTTAAGATGTCGTTCTGCACGGTTCCGTTAAGCTGATTGGGCCGAACGCCGTTCTTGCGGGCGACCGCGATATAAAAGGCCAGCAAAATCGAGGCGGTCGCGTTGATCGTCATCGAAGTGCTGATCTTATCAAGTGGCAGGTTCGCCAGTAAGATTTCCATGTCTTCTATAGAGCAGATCGAAACGCCGACCTTGCCGACCTCCCCGTCCGACATGGTGTGGTCGGCATCATAGCCCATTTGGGTCGGTAGATCAAAGGCTACCGATAGCCCGGTCTGGCCCTGGCTCAAAAGATAATGATAGCGTTTGTTCGATTCGGCGGCAGAGGCGAACCCGGCGTACTGTCGCATCGTCCAAAACCGGCTACGGTACATCGTGGGTTGCACCCCGCGTGTAAAGGGATATTGACCGGGGTAGTTCAGATCGCGCTCGTAAACCTGTCCGGCGACATCTTCCGGGGTATATAACCGTTTGATCGGCAAGCCCGAATTGGTCTCAAACTTTTTGCGTTCTGGCGCTTTTTTGAGACCGGGTAATACTGTTCGTTCCTCCCATTCCTCAAAGCTGCCCGCAACTTGCGTCGCTCCAGTCCGTTCTGACATTTGGGTTCCTCCTACCTATACTATCAACAGTCTCAGCTTGAGCTTTTCCAGGCTTGAAAACCGCAGTTTGTGAGCTTTGATAGTATGTTTTCTTCTCACTCATAGTCAAAAAGAGCCTTTAGCTCTAGCTTCCTCAACCGTATAGGTTCGTCCGAGGTCAATAGCAACCGTTTGGGTACTCATAAAGGATACTCCTGGGTAAGCGTTTGGTACTAATATGATAAGCCTAGTATAACTCTCTTTTTGTGAAATAGGGAACTATATCGCTAATTGGTCATAATTTGGCGGTATTCGGTATAAACTCTTTCGGCGACATGGGGCCAGGTAAAGTTTTCAATCACAAACTGCCGTCCGGCCTGCCCAAAAGCCGCCCGCCGGGTCGGGTCAAGCAGCAACTTTTCTAGCCTGTCAGCCAGAGCATTGGCATCCTGGGGCGGATAGAGGTAGCCGGTCTCGTCGTCGCGCACAACTTCGCGAAAGCCGCCAAAATCGCTGGCAATAATCGGTCTTTCACAGGCCGCCGCTTCACACAGGGCGATCCCAAAAGTCTCGTTGGCAAAGCTGGTTCCGATTACCACGTCCGAAAGGGCGTAATAATCCGGCAAGTCGCGGTTTGGCAGATTGCCCAAAAAGCAGACCGCCTCGGCTATTCCCAAATCCTGGGCCAGTCTTTCGAGGTCGGGCCGGTAGGGGCCATCGCCCGCCAACAGTACCTTGACCGGCAAGCGGCGTTCGCGTAGTTGGGCCAGGGCTTGCAAAAGATATTGTACCCCTTTCCAGCGCACGTGCCGCCCGACCTGCATTACGACAAATTCTTCCGGCCTGGCATAACGGGCGCGAAGCTCAGGCCGCACCGGGCGCGGCGAGAATAGCTCTACGTCAATCCCATTGTAGACCACCTGGGGCCGGATGCCGTAATGAGCCTCGACTATCCCGGCGTTATAGTGGCTACACGAAACCGCCGCCTTTACATTGCGGGTAAAAAGCCGGTCGGCTGCAAAGAAATCCTTGCCGTGACAGCCGAACAAAATACGGGTACCGTAGAGTTGACGGGCGAGTTGGGCCACTGGTAAATCATACGGTTTTTGGATGTGTAGAATATCGTAGCGTTCGTGGGCCAGCAAACGCAGGGTGGTCAGCCCAAAACTGAGCCGTTCGAGCAACTTGGTCTGCCCGTAGAGGCGGCTCAAGATCGGCAAGCGCCGCAATTGCTCGCGGGCTACAAAAGGCCGGGTGATGACCCGCACTCGTTCGTCTAGCTGCGGCCTATGAAAGTCGGTAGGCGAGTTGCCGCCAATAATATCGACCTGACAATCCGGGTAAAGCTCGACCAGATAACGGGCCAATTCCCAGACGAAGGATTCGACCCCGCCGGTTTTAGTAGTGGTTGTCAGATTGTAGAGTGCAATTTTCACGGCTAGGCAGTCGGCTTGACCATCAAAAGCTGGTAAGTTCCTTTATAAAAGCGGCGGTAGAGCTTATAAAGCGGGTCAAGCAAATGCGCCCGGCGTAGTCCGTCCGCCATAGTAGTTTTCCAGCCTTGCGCGGCTTTGGTCGGCGGCGCGTCTTTCGCCAGTCCCCATTCCAGCTCACCTAGCTCGACGGTGCGGCTAAAGCCCAGACGTTGGCCCAGGCGTGGCAATTCGTCGAAGCGGTAATAGTGCATTTCTTCGAGGGTCTGGCGGTCGGTAAAGCGCGAGTTATCTTTGTGGCGACCGGTCAGCTTGAGGAAGGGGGTCGCCAGTTGGCGCGGCAACCAATTGACCAGCCGAACATGGTAATGCGGGTCGTTAAAGGCGTAGCGGTTGATCGCCGTCAGGTAGAATAAGCCGCCTGGCTTGAGGCAACGGTTAGCCTCGGCCAGCAGCTTTTCAGGCTGTTGCACGTGTTCCAGCACATCCAGGCAGATGATAAGATCAAATTGACCGTTGGGGAAGGGCAGATGTTCGCCGCCGCCGTTGACGGGTTGGAAGGCCAAACCGTAACGCTGTCCGCGCAACCGGGTAATGTCGCAGTAGGCCGGATTATAGTCGTAGGGCTGAACGATAGCTCCCTCGCGGGCCAACGCCACACTCAACCCGCCCATCCCACAGCCCAAATCAAGGACTTTTAGCCCTTTTAAGTAGCCCGGTTGTCCGGCCCGGTCGCGTCCGGCGTGTTGCATAAACAGGCTCAAAATTTCAAGGGTACGCTTTTGCTTGTTTTCCTGCCACAGCCGACCTTTGCGCCACTGCTCGAAATCGGGCCGCCAACGCATATGCTCCAACCAGGGGTCGATGGCTGCCTCTAACGCCCGGTCAATTTCGGCTTGGCCTGCTTCGTTCGCTTGTATGGTCTGCAATTTCGCTTTTTCTCCTTAAGAATTAACAGGGATGGACACACCCATACGGGCGTTAACAGGATAATATTGCTTTGCTTGTCCCCAAAATCGGCTAATTGTATTGGCGCTGCTGGGTTGAGGGTTCCTTTATTTTGCAGTCTACTTCAGCGCCTCTATGACGAGGGGATTATAACATAAATCTTGCCTGGGTAGACCAGGGGAGGTTAGCCGGGAAGTTTGGTTCCGGGCGGTTCTTCGGTGCTATCGGGGTGGGCGTGGAGGCGGCGATAGTAGCTGTGGACGGCCCGCTCCTGGGACTTGACTTCGACCGAACCGGGCCGGGCGCGGCGTACTTCGGCGAGGGCCTGACTGGGTGGCATGCCACGCCGGACCAGATAGCAGGCCAAAATCGTCCCGGTGCGTCCGTACCCGGCCCGACAATGCACCAGCACCGGTTGACCGTTTGCCAACCGTCGTTCGATATAGCCGACCGCCTTTTCGAGCAATTCAAGGCGGGGAGCCTCGAAATCCTCGACCGGCAGATGCTTGGCAAGCAGGCCGTACTTTTCGAGCAGGGCTGGGTCGCAAGGCCGATGACACAGCGTGACAATCGCCCGCACTCCCTGCTCCTGCAAAAAGCGTAGGTCTTCCTCTTCCGAGCCGTGACTGCCCGGTTGGGCCGACCCCGCCAGTTTGCCCTCGATCAGCCAGCTAAAATTTGCCAGGGCCATGCCTTATCATCCTGTGTACTCAATTATAGTTTAAGGGCTATACGGTTGTTCGCCTGCTTTAGAATAAGCAAAATAAAAGTTGCAAGAGGATTATAATCGGCTGTTGGGCGCTGTCAAGCCCTGGGTTATGGTTTTATGGTTGAGTGAGTGCCAGTTCTTTGTGCGGGTGCAAATAGTAGGCATGGGCAAACGTGAAAACCCCGTCTCAAACCACTAAAGTATATATTAGAAAAATTTCCGGCAAAATTTTTCTAATATATACTTTAGTGACTCAAACTTAGACTAGCTTTTGCCAATCTCCTCCGGCGCGGAGTGCTTCCAGAAAAGGCGTGACATCTTGCTGTTTTTTGACCAGAGCGGTGATATAGGGAGCCAATTCGGGGTAGCCGAGCAAAATCGCTCCAACTAATTTCCCTTCCGAGATGACCAGTTTACGGTAACGGTAAGCTTTCGAGTCTTCCAGGGTAATCGTCAGGTCTTCGGGCGAGGTTTGCTCAAAGCGCCCGATGGACATCAAGTCAATGCCGACGACCTTGAGAGCCGTCGCTGCTATCGTACCATCGTAAGTGCGGCTACCACCAATGGAGTTCATGGCGGCTGTTTCGGCCTGCTCGACGGCAGCAGGCCACAGACCGTAAAGCTGGCCCCGGTGTTCGGCTAGGTCGCCTATCGCAAAAATATCCGGGTCGTTGGTTTGCAAGTAATCATCTACGACCACCCCTTTATTAACTTCCAGACCGGCTTCCTGGGCCAGCCCTAAATTGGGCGTAATCCCGGCAGCGACCAGCAGCAGATCGGTCGAAAAGACCCGCCCATCTTTGAGGATCGCTTGTTTCACCCGCCCTGTACCCTGTACGGCGGCCAGTTCAGCCTCTAACGCAATTTCGAGACCTTGCTTTTGCAAATAGGCGCTCAAGATTTGTCCGGCCCGGCTATCCAACTGCCGCCGCAACAAAGACTTGGAGCGTTCCAGCACTGTAACTTTTAGCCCCAGCTTTTGTAAGGCGTAGCAAGCTTCCAGCCCCAATAACCCACCTCCGGCTACGACCGCTCGGCGACACCCGTGTGCCTGGACAAACGAGCGGATCGACATTGCGTCAAAGGCTTCGCGCAACACGAAGACCCCGCTTAAGTCCGAATTTGCGAAAGGTGGTACAGTGCTGCTACTGCCCATTGCCAGGATCAGGCGATCATAAGGAATGGCCTCCCCGGTGCCGAGTACCACCTGACGAGCGTTCCGATTGATCCGGGTTGCCTGGGTATTTAGCCAGCAGTTGATTTTGTATTCCTCATACCAGTCGTCCGGGAGCAGGTGTAAGCCTTGCATGGCCGAGCGACCGTAAATCAGACGTGAAATGCCCATGCGGTTGTATAGATGGTGCGGTTCACGGCCTATCAGTTGAATCTCGCACTCGGGGTGGCGACGGCGGATATGGTCGGCGGCAGTCACCCCGGCGATACCGTTGCCGATAATTACGACCTGCTGGACAGCCGTGTCGTATTCAAAAGCTTCGATTGCCAGACCGTTGGTTGAGTCGGACATCTTTTGCCGTTCTGGTTTGAGCGAAACCGTTACCGACCCGCGCACCCTGGCACAACAGGCCAGTCGGTTATTGCCGGATAGCCCCAATCGTTCGAGCGTATTTTGCTCGTCCTCCCCGACTGTCGAAAGATTATCCATCCCGTCGATGATAGCAACCGGGTCGGCCCCACACATCCCCATCCGACAACCAGCCTCGATTTGCATGTCGTTACACTCGATTATTTCGAGCAGCGAACTATCAGCCTTAACATCCACCCGTTTGTCTTGCGGCATAAAGATAACTTCGGGTTTGTTGGGGCTAGTGGTATGGCGAGAGCGCAACCCGGCCAATTTTGCTTTAGTCGCCCCGGCACTAGCGACCAAAGAGCGGGCGATAAACAACGGCTCTTTGTAATAAGTCCGTATCAACCAGACCAGCGTCAGAACCAGGATCAGCCCGGAGAGTGTCCAATTGGCCCATTCGCCTAGACTAATACCGCTCAACCATTCGATTTTTGAAAGTAGCGGCGGCAAGTTGAACCAATAATACAGGTTAAAAGCCAGCGCTGCGTAAAAAGCGGTAATCTTGGTGGCACTGACCTTTAGGAAGGCGCTCAACGCAAAAAAGGCTCCAATACTGACCGCGATGTATAACCCAAACTGGATATACATGTTCACAATCGAAATGTCCGGCGGGTTCGGTACTCGATAAAAAGCCAGAATCAGGCCCGGAAAAGCCCCAGCAAAGAACTTGCGATAGTTCGCATAGTGGGGGTCGTCGTCGTGCAAGTCGGCTACGTAGGCCACTGCCGGGTTGAAGTCATAGCAGTTTTTGGTGCAACCGACACAGGGTTGGCAATGACTATTACGAACCGTCACGAATGGGGTCTGCCCGTAAATACGCTGGATCGGTAGCAAAGGACAAATGCTACTACACCAGCCACTCTTACCCTTAAAAACGGTTCCCATAAAGAAGGCTGTTCCCAAGGCGGCTGCCATCAGGAAACCCAGGGCCGCGCCGTCGTGGTTGAACAGCGCTTTGCGGGCCGGAACGATCAGCATAAAGAGGCCAATCCCAATGACGTAGCTATACTCTTTGAGCCAGTTGGGTAGGGTCAGGGCGCGGGTAAAGCCGCCCATTCTTGGCAACTGATTGAGGGTCGCCATCGGGCAGATATTGCGCCATAACCCTGGCGCAAGAAAAAAGATCAGTGGCAACAGTGGAATGAAAAAGCCCCAAAATATGAACAGACCCAGATCGGGCGTTACAAAAGACAAGGTGCAAACCGCTACTGCCAGAATTACGCTAAAGAACCGCAGTATATTCCAGACCGATTGCGGTATCCGCGACTGCATTTGCATGAAATTTGGGAAGACGGTGGTAGCGGCTTTATCCGAAGCTTTGTCCAGCTTCTTGCGCGGCTCCTTTTTAGCCACCTTCAACTCGATTACCGGGGTTGGTCGGAGTGCTGGTGGGTGGGCAGAGATTTCCGCACCCCGCCGGATCAGCGGATGCCGCACAGCAGTCGCCTGGGGCGCGGCGACCGAATTAACCCGCTCCAGATTCGTTTCTGGTGAGGTGGCTCTAATGGGTTGAAGCGAAGTAGTGGCTTGCTCAGGTTTTGCCAGGACTTCCACTGCCAGAGCCGACGATAAGGTCGTCAGCTGTTTGGAGGGTTGTGGGGAAGTGGACGGCGTGGCTGCTGGTAAATCGACCACCTCCACCACTGCTTGTCGATGGTTGGAGACGGCTTGCTCTACAACCGTTTCAGTTGCGCCCGACCTGCCGTTTGAATAAGAAGGGACTTGGTGGACAAGTGACTGGTTTGACCCTAATGAAACCGCTGTTTCGCCTTTGAGTAAAAAAGCCCCGGTTGGTTGGTCGTCCGCCTCGTGCCGCGAATTGGTTTGTAAGCCCAAGACCACTTCGCCCACCTGGACTTTGCTGCCGGGTGTCACCCGTATCTGAGTTTGGGGCGGTAATAGTCGTCCGTCTATCCGGGTGCCGTTTTTACTATCGAGGTCGCGGACTAATAGCTCGGCCCCCTCGACCTGAATTTCCAGGTGACGACGTGATACACTGATGTCCGAAAGTATAATATCATTTCCACCCTGCCGACCGAGGATCAGGGTTTCTTTTCCAGACCTGGATTTTAAATCAAATATTTTCCCTTGAAGATTGCCGTATTCCGGCTCCGATATCTCAAGAACTACTAAATGCATCTTCCTCTCCTTAAGCAACTTTCGAGTGTAACTTGTCTGGAATAAAAGTTGCCATTCTTACACCTTATGATTATGAGCATGCCAAGTTTAGTCTAAGCCGCCCTGCCAGACTAACTTGAAGTTAAAGCGTTACCTTAAAGCTCCATTGCTGAATGATAGGCACACAAAACCGACCCCAACTCGTTAGGTCATCCTAGCCAAGATGACCGAGAAATGAGGTAAATTCTCAGGTGTCTTTCGATTAAAATATAGGTAAAATATATGATGGGACTAAGCAGTTATCTAATATGAACTACTATAATTATACCGTTTAATTACTATAGTACAATCCCAAAATGGTACTATTAAAAATAGTACTTTGGTGGCGCTACTTTTCGAGGCTAGTGGTGTTACAGTTTGTTCATAAGACCGTTTCATCCTTATATAATTGGATTAATCAGGGTTGTAACACTTTTATAAACACCTCCCCGGTTTCGGGTGTGGCCCAGCCTGGCTCGTTTGCAGTTTGCAAAAAATTGACGCGCACCCCCTACCATTCCTAAAAATATATGCAATAGCCTCTTTTTCTAAATAGCCAAAAAGCGATTTAAGGCTTACAATAAGGTTAAAGTGTTATGAGTTTGGATGTGGTGCATTTTATCAACTGATGGAGAATAAGGCAATGACAATGCAAGAGCGTATGTACGTAGATACGGCTGTCCTGCGCTATCGGAGCGGCTACCGCGAGGTAAATGCGCTGCTGGCGGTTCCCAGTGTCCCTCAGCCGATGCCGGGTATTATGCTGGCCCACGATATTTTTGGCCTCGATCAGCACATTGACGATGTAGTAATTCGGTTGGCTCGCGAAGGCTATGCGGTAATGGCCCCGGATTTTTACACCACCAAAGGTGGCCCAGGCAATACCGATAGTTTGGAAGCTCGCCGCACTTTACTACGCCAAACCCCCGATCCACTTGCGGTGGGCGATATCAACTACGGCTTTAATTACCTCAAGGGAGAAAGTTTTGTAGACCCTTCCCGAATAGCAGTGCTGGGTTTTGGCTTTGGTGGAACGATTGCGCTACTGGCCGCCGCCCAAAATACGGCCTTTGCCGGGGTAGTCAACTTTTATGGGTCGCTGGCCTATCCCAAAGCGCAATTGAACCGGGCCAAGCCTAATTCGCCGGTCGATATGCTTTCGTTTATCAACTGCCCGATTTTGAGTTTTTACGGCAAGCCGGACGACGATATTACCCGCGAGGACCTTGCCACTTTCGAGCGAAGACTACGCGAGAAGGGCAAACGCTTTGACCTCAAAGTCTACCCCAACGCCAAAAACGGTTTCTTTAATGAGACGCGCCCGGAGGTCTACCAGTCTGCTACTAGCCTTGAGACCTTGACCCGTACGCTGAACTGGCTGGCCAGCTTGCTCAAATAAGAACCGATCTTCGTAGGGGCGCACTGTCAAATGGTTGGGTGGTCGCCCGGCGTGGCCCGAACTGGGCGACCACCCAACCATTTGACAGTGCGCCCCTACCAAAGACGGGTTCGGGCCGTCCCCTTTTTACTCCTAAAGACCCCCCAATGTACCTGTGAATAGAGCATAACCTGCTATTACAAATGTAGATTTTAATGCTACATTGTTTACCGCTTTACGCAACTCTAAAATTGAGCCTATTTTGACCTGCCGAGTGCTTGTTATAGCTGGATGATACAGTATAATGATAATAGGTTTTTTAAAGGACGTAAATTTGACTACTTTCACACAATAAGGAGCGAATAATATGAGCTATCCACCTAACCAACCGCCCGGTCAACAACCTCCCTATGGGCAACCACCCCCTTATCAACCACAGCCCGGTTATGGGCAGCAACCGCCGCAATATCAGCAGCCCGGCAATGGGCAACCGCCTCAGCAGTACCAGCAGCCCGGTTATGGGCAGCAACCTCAGCAGTATCAGCAACCACTTCCAGGCTATAATGGCTACCAGCCAATGAGCTATGCTCCGGCCACCCCGGTGGCGGCGGGACGCAACTCGCTTTATGCGGTCGTCGGGGTTGGCGGCTTACTCATGGTTGTTTGTGCGTTTTTGCCCTGGTTGACCCTTAAGTTTTTAGATCAAGACCTATCGGTGACGGGTTTGGGTGCGGTTAGTGGGTCGGCGGCCAAAAGTCTGTCTAACACCGGGGTCAAGGATGGAATTTTTGCTTTGACGCTGGGAGTGATAATTTTAGTGTTCGCCCTTTTCGGTCTGCTAAAAAACAATCGGGTCGCCGCTATCGGCGCTCTGGTAGCCGGGGTGATTTCGACTTTGCTAATGATTTACGAATGGAGCACTGTTTCTTCGTCTGCCAAAGACTTGACGAGTGCAGATATAGGGATCAACGTTGGGATCGGCATTTATATCGGGCTGATCGGCGCGTTGATCGCCCTGGTTGGTGGACTTATGGCCCTGGTCGCAAAGCGCCGCTAAGAAGCTAACAGAATAAGATAGGTGTCAGGTATCAGGTATCAGCTAACTACCTGATACCTATTTTTATAGTTAGTGGGGGTCTGATAACGTACCTTCAAAGATTGCTTTAGCCTCGTTTCTTATTGCTGGCACATAATTCGCTTTTAACAGTTATGTATAGTAGCTAATTGGCAAAAAGGAGAATTATGATGCAGCGACTTATAAGGCCAGGGTTGGCGCTTGGGTTGATAGTGTCGATAATGTTCATAGCAGGGGGTTGTGGCGATGCTTCGGGCGTAGCAGGTTCTGAGACCCCGACTAACACAACTGCTGCCGAACCACTGTCCACCCCAACCCAGGCTGTTACCCCGACTGCCAGCCCGATTGTAATTAGCCCGACTGCTCCACCATCTACTAAGCTAATCTCCAATTTACCGACTGTAATACGCAACGGGCTACCTACTCCAACCCTGATTGTGGCTCCCAGTCCTACTGCCGAAAAAGTCAATCAGGCTAGAGTAGCTACTCTGACCCCAAAAGTTACTAATCCGCCCGTTCCAACTACAATTATGCTATCTACTACCGCCTCAAGTCGGGCCAGCGAAGTCAACGGGCCAGACCAGGAAGAACAAGACTTTTTGCAGCAGCTTAATCGCTATCGTCAGGCTAATGGACGACCCCTGCTTGCTTTCGAGCCACTACTTTTTAAGTCGGCCCGTTGGATGGCTCAGGATATGGCAATAAAAAATAATATCAGCCATACCGATTCGCAAGGTCGGGATATTTTCACCCGGATCAAGGCTTTCGGCTATAGCGGGCGCTGGGTGGGCGAGAATATTGCGGGCGGTTTTGAACACGCTGCCGATAACCTAGCGATCTGGCAAAGCGATGACATCCATAAAAATAACCTGCTCGGTGCCAGCTATACCAGAGCAGGGATCGGACGTTATTATTCTAAGACCGCCTTTAACCATTGGAATTGGGTTCTCGATTTGGGTTAAAAACTTGCTTTCTCTAAGGGACTCAAAAATAATAAAATATTCTGGTAGGGGCAACTATTTTTATTTGCTTCCCTAAGTCTACAAAGCTGGGTAATTTAACCTCTTACTACAGTGGTTAGATTACCCGGCCCATGCCTAAAGCTTAAACAATCGAAGGGTCTTTGTGTTCGCCGTAGACTTTGCGGAGTACGCCCGCGATTTCGCCCAGGGTGGCGTAGGCGTTGCAACAGTCGATCAGGTAGGGCATCATATTTTCGTGACCCAGGATCGCCTGCGAACGGAGCTTTTCGAGAGCCGCGCCGGTTTTCTGGTTGTCGCGTTCGAGCCGCAACCGGGCTAGATTCTGACACTGCTTGCGATAACCTTCTGGGTCGATTTGCAAAATCGGGATGGTGATCGGCTCGTTCTCGACAAATTCGTTTGCGCCGACCATAATCCGGCGGTGGCTATCCATTTCTTCCTGAAAGCGGAAGGAAGCGTCGGCAATCTCCTTCATCGGGTAGCCCTGATGGATCGCCGCCATCATGCCGCCCAGCGCGTCGATCTTGTGCTTGTAGGTGTAAAAGCCGCGCTCCATTTCGTTGGTCAAAGCCTCGACCATATACGAACCGCCCAGCGGGTCAACGCTGTTTATCACACCGCTTTCGTAGGCCAGAATTTGCTGAGTACGCAGGGCTATTTTGACCGCCTTATCCGAAGGCAAGGCCAGGGCCTCATCCATCGAATTGGTATGTAGCGATTGGGTTCCACCCAAAACTGCCGCTAACGCCTGGATCGCCGTCCGCACAATATTGATTTCGGGCTGTTGGGCGGTCAGGCTGCAACCCGCCGTCTGGGTGTGGAAGCGCAAAATCCAGCTTCGGGGGTTCTTGGCTCCGTAGGTCTCCTTGAGTTCCCGCGCCCAAATCCGTCGGGCCGCCCGGAACTTGGCAATTTCCTCGAAGAAATCGTTGTGACAGTTGAAGAAGAATGATAGACGCGGTGCAAAATCATCGACATTCATCCCGCGCTTGATGCCTTCCTCGACATAAGTCAGACCATCGATCAGGGTAAAGGCCAATTCTTGCAGGGCGGTCGCTCCGGCCTCCCGGATGTGATAGCCGCTAATCGAAATAGTATTCCAGCGCGGCATCTCTTTGGTGCCGAATTCCATCGTATCGACGACCAATTTCAGGCTTGGTTCGGGCGGATAGATATAGGTATTCTGGGCGATATACTCTTTTAGGATGTCGTTTTGAGTCGTGCCGCCCAGGATGTGACGCGGGTAGCCCTTCTTTTCGGCTGCCGCGATATACATGGCCCAGACTATCGGGGCCGGGCCGTTGATCGTCATAGAGGTCGTAATTTTATCCAGAGGCAGCCCGTCCAACAAGACTTCCATATCTTCCAGGCTGCTCATAGCTACCCCGCAGGTGCCGACCTCACCTTCGGCGAGGGGGTCATCGCTATCGCGCCCGTAGAGGGTCGGGAAGTCATAAGCAATTGAAAGGCCGGTTTCGCCGTGTTCGAGCAAATACTTAAACCGTTTGTTGGTTTCGGCGGCGGTTCCGAACCCGGCAAAAAGCCGCATCGTCCAGGGTTTGGCCCGGTACATATTGGCGTGAACACCGCGTGTAAAAGGATATTCGCCCGGCATGCCCAGGTCGCGCTCGTAATCGAATTCAGCCAGGTCTGCCGGGGTATAAAGCCGGTTAATCGGCATTCCACTGACGGTCGTAAATTCGTCCTCGGCGGCCTGTTCGGGCATTTTGGCGATAGTTTGTTTGAGGGTGGTATCTTCCCAGCGTTTGCGTTCACGTTGTACACTGCGGATTTTATCCGGGTTAAAACTAGCCATTTTGTTAAAACCTCCTGTTGAGTGACCTTCTTTGGTAGCTGTAGCTGATGCTGGTAGGGTGGCTTACTCAGTCATACAGCTTTGGATTAGCAAATTACTTTTGAGCCTCATTTCAATAATTTATCTTTGGCACTCTGTATTATAGCGGGTTTTTAAGAAATCGATCAAGCGATTGCGCTGTACAAATCACAAGCCAGCCCTCAACGAGTTTTAGAAAAAGTAAAGAAACTTTAATCCAATTGGTGCGGCTTTACGTATTTAATTCGGCAGCAAACTCTGTAACCTTGAAAAACCTTATAGCGCTTTTACAACGTTAAGTTGGCCCTTTTGCTACTCACTTGAAGGCCACGTGTAGATTTTAGTGGAATCTGCACGCCACTCTTATAATACCTCAATCAAGCTTATCTATTTAGTTTAGGTTGGCTACTATAGTTTCGGGCAGTTAATCATAATCCGTTCAGACCTGATAGTTTAGATTACCCAGACCTTTGGTCTGGTCAGCTTAATATTCTTTCCTGGCTAAATCGGTTTAGCCAGGGTTGGTTAGGCTATGCCCGAAATTAGGCTGCTATTTGCTTAGAGGTTGAAATCGAGACAACTTAGAAAGGATCAACCGATCATGACCAAACGAACCCTTTTTTGGGTGACGTGTGTTGGCCTTTTGGCGCTCCTCGTAACCAGCATTGCACCCGCTTTTCTGGCGACACCCAGTGCCGAAGCTTCCAGCCACCGTGAAGCGCCGCTCATCAGCCAGGACCCTGTGGCGGATGCGACCGACTTGTACAGCTTTGTCAGCCCCGACCGCCCTGACACTGTAACGTTTGTTACCAACTGGATTCCGTTTGAAAGCCCGGCCAGTGGCCCCAACTGGTACCGCTTTGGTGATGATGTGCTTTACGAAATTCACGTTGACAACGTGGGGGATGCCCAGGATCGTATTGCCTTCCAGTTCCGCTTCAAGACCACTATCGCCAACCCCAACACTTTCCTGCTCAACACCGGCCCGGTTACTTCGCTCAACGACCCGGATTACAACCTGCGCCAGTCGATGACTGTCACCCGGTTGGATGCCCCTGGCAACGATAGTTGCAAGAACAAGCCGCTATCCAACTGCCCGACCGCCATAAGCACCCCATTGGGTAGTGATATTCCGGTTGCGCCCCCCAACGTCGGGCCAGCCTCCTTCCCGACCTACCCGATAGTAGCGGCGGCGGCTACCAAGAACCTGAGCAACGGTATTCGGGTTTTTGCCGGGCCACGCGCCGACTCCTTCTTTGCCGACATTGGCTCGCTGTTCGATCTGTTGACTATCCGCAAGCTACCGGGTAACGCCGGTGGTGGCGTAAATAGCTTCGCCAGCTATAACGTCCATACTATCTCGCTTCAGGTTCCGATCAAGCTGCTGACCAAGAGCGGCACCCGCCCGACCAACGTCAGCGACCCGAACGCGGTGATTGGTAGCTGGATTACTAGCAGCCGCCGCACCACCCAAATCTTTAACACCGGCCAGAACCCGACCACCAGTGGCGATTGGGTTCAGATTCAACGGCTGGGAATGCCGTTGGTCAACGAGATTGTTGTACCGCTGGGCCTCAAAGACGCTTTTAACGGTCTCAAGCCCTGGCAGGATGCGACTATCCCGGCAGTAGTGGCGGTCGTTAAAGACCCCGAACCGGCCCGTTTGCTCAAGGCGATCTATGGGCTAAACGTGCCACCCGCTCCTCGCGATGATATTGTCACGGTCTTTTTGACCGGCGTACCGGGTTTGAACAAGCCGACCAACGTGACTCCTTCGGAGCAGTTGCGGTTGAATGTAGCCGTTCCGCCGAGCGAGAAACCCAAACGGTTGGGCGTGTTGCAAAATGACCTGGCCGGGTTCCCCAACGGGCGACGGCTAACCGACGATATTATTGACATCGAGTTGCAGGTGGTCGCCGGTAAATTGGTACCGGGCTTCGACATTTCGCCCAACAACAAACTGGGTGATGGGGTCAATAAGCCTGCCCAACCTTTGATGGACAAATTCCCCTATCAGGCCAATCCTTACTCCGGCTTCTTCTACTACCCAGGACGGGCCATTCCGAAAGAGGATCAGGGCGGCAACGACGACGATTAAGCCTGCTAGAGCTTAATTCTTAGAAATTAGCCTATCCTTTGGTTCTGTCCACAGAGCAGGGAAAGAGTCAGTTAACTGACTCTTTCCCTGTGTCATTTTAGTTTTAGAACGCTTTCGAGGTTTATGCTATACTAGCAACAGTCTTAGTCTGAATTTCCCCCAACCTCAACACCACTGTTTATAAGCTTTGATAGTATTATCCATAAGCTAAAGAAAAGAGTAAGAAATATGAATGACAAGCAAATTTACGAGGCTACACGCCAGTTATCGGGAACTTTACGCAAAGCCCGCCAAAGCCAGTGGGCGACTGAACTAGACGAGGCTCTGGGTGAGGGCGATGTAAATAACCAGAAATTGGGTGAAATTATTACGGTACTACGTCGTTTAGATCGAACCAGTTTACCGGGAGTCCTCGGTCTGAGCGACACAGTTAGCAACTTGATTACTGAAATAGATCGGTTTTTCAAAGCCAAGCGCTAAGACGGTTTTGAACTAACCTTGAGCAAGGCGCTGTTGCAAACAAGGTTAAGTGTGCTATATTAATTCTAATCAAGAAATTAGGGTGAAAAGATTTTTTTGAATTAGGGTAAATATAAGAGAAACTGGCCTGGCTTAGGTTGGTTGATCCAACTTCTCCTGATTTCCTGCTGATCGGCAATTCAAAATTAATAAATTGAGAAGCGGCTATGGCAAACTGAGCCGATTGCCAGTCTTATTTTGCTAACAACAAAGGCTGGTAAATTGCTCCAGGTTAGATCAGTAAGGAGGTTGCAATGTCAATTCAAAGCACCAACCCTGCTCTGTCAATGAATACCCGCCGGTTTTTTGTACTGGTTGGATTAGTGGTGATTTTCGGTAGCGGCCTTTTGTGGCTGCCCGACGTAGTGCGTCCTCGCTGGCCCTGGAATATCGCACCCTTTAATAGCGGGTTTTTAGGTGCGATTTACCTCACCGAACTGGCAATAGTCGTAATAATCGTTCTGACCAACCACTGGCTACCAGGCCGTCTGATTTTGCCAATGTCCCTGGTCTTTACCGCTACGGTTTCGATTGTAACCCTTTTCTATCTGGACAAACTGATCTACGATAGAATTGCTACTCCGGCCTGGTTTTTGGCTTATTTTGGTTCGATGTTCATCACTGCTTACTTTTTATGGAAATACCGCAACTTATGGAAGTTAGAACCAGGGCGATTACCCCCTCTTTGGCATTGGTATTTGTTAATACAGGGGGTAGCTCTCGTTTTATTTGGAATTGGCCTGCTAATCCTGCCCGATTTATTTAGCGGCTATTGGCCCTGGAAAATTGACATTTTCCACTCCCAGGTTTACAGCGCCGTTTTTCTCAGTGGAGGGGTCGGTTCCTTAATCTTATATAAAGGGGCTGATCGGAGCGAACTCTTTGCCTTAGGTCTAACCCAGTTTTGTTTAGGTTTTTTCACTATCTTAGGACTTTTAATTGTGGACGGCAGCTATCACCGAGTTAGTTGGGATGCTTTTGGTACCTGGTTGTGGTTAGTCGAATTTGGTGGTTTGTTCATTAGCGGGTTGGCAATGATCTGGTACGCGCGTCTCACTAATCGGACGAACGGAACTTCCTATGGGGTTAGTGGAAGTGGGCGACCGGTCTGATTTGGGCCGAAGGAGTAGTGGGGGTTGAGCGATATACGGGACGTGATAGTGGTAGGGGCCGGGCCGGGCGGTTCGTCGTCGGCTTATTACCTGGCAAAACAGGGCCTGGATGTTTTGCTACTCGATAAAGCTGATTTTCCGCGTGACAAAACCTGTGGAGATGGCCTGACCCCTCGCGCCTTAGAAACACTAGGTGATATGGGCTTACTTGAACGTGTGCTTAAATTGGGTAGACAGATTAACAGCCTGGAAATTGTGTCGCCCAAAGGTTACTCGCTCACTTGTCCTGTTCCGTCCTACGCCGGTCGCCCCGACTACCTAGTGATAATACCGCGCCTGGTGTTGGATAACCTATTATTAGAACAGGCTAGAGCTTATGGAGCGGCTTTTCAAAGTTGCTTCGAGGTTATCAATATTCAGATCGAGGCTGGTTATGCTGAGGTTAGGGGTATAGAACGGGGCTATCCAACCACCTTAAAAGCGCGGGTAGTTATTATTGCGACTGGCGCTAACCTTAGATTACTACGCACAATCGGACTACTCAAAAAACCGCCCCGAATGATGCTGGCGGCCCGCGCCTATTACGAAGGCTTAAGTGGCCTGAGCGACCACATACAACTTTATTATAGTGGACTACCCTTGCCAGGGTATGGCTGGGTATTTCCTTTATCAGACTCTGCGGCCAATATTGGCATAGGTCTTTGCCGTGGAGGGCTGGCTTCGTGGTGGTTACATTCCAAACCTCGGCCTACTTTTGACGATTTTGTTGGAACTTCACCGCTACAAAATCTTTTGGCGGGGGAAGGAGCGAGCCGGGTCGGAGCGATCAAAAGCTATCCCTTGCGGGCCGATTTTGCGACTGCTCTCACTTTTTCGGAGCGAGTATTGGTGGTAGGAGAAGGGGCCGGGTTGGTCAATCCTTTGACCGGTGAAGGGATTGATTATGCCCTGGAGTCGGGTAAACTAGCTGCCGAATATTTAGGTAGTTTGCACAAGAGCCGCAAAGCTTTTACTTATAGCAATCTTGCGGCTTACGACCAAATTTTGCGGCAACGGTTTCAAAAATTGTTTGTGTTTTGCAACCAAACCCGCGATTTTTTGGTGAATCCTCTTTTGCTGCATCGGTTGGTAAAAACCGCTAATAGCCGCCCTGATCTTAAAATGTTGATGATTAATACCCTCTTGGGAAATCACAATCTATCAAGCGGAATTTCTCCTCGTACTTTTGTAAAAATAATCATAAACCTGTAACCCCAAAATTGAGCTACAACCTCAAAAGAGACCTATCGGGTGCTATCCGAAAAGCCTCTATATAAAAGCCTGTATATAAAGTAAGGCAGGATCATTCCTTACGAAAGGGGTCGCCATCGGTGGCATCGTCATCGTTATCTTCGACCAGATAGCCATGAGAAGAGCTTTGAATGTCGAGGATTGGGTTGCCGTCCATATAATCGACTGTCTCGAAGCGAGTGAGGGCGCGAAGCTTATCGAGAATGATCCGGGCGTTGAGCAGACTGGTTTCGATAGTATCAAAGTCTTCCGGGTGTTTGAGAGTTTCGGAAGAGCGTAGCAGTTGAAGGGTGAGTAGGGCGCTGGTGAGGGGTTGACTCATCTCGTGACAAATGCCTCCGGCAGTCGCGATCATGGTCTCGACCTGGACTTTGCGCTGGGCAATCGCGATAAGTTGATCCTGGGTGGTCGCCAGATCGTGATAAGCTTGCTGAACTCTGCCGAGCAGTTCGGCCTTCTCGTCGTAAGCCTGTTTGAGGCGCAGCAAAGAGCGCACGCGGGCCATCAATTCGGCCCGGTTGATCGGTTTGGTCAAAAAATCATCTGCCCCGGTCTGGAGGCCAAGAATACGGTCCTGGCTATCAGCGCTGGCAGTGGTCATTATAACCGGGATATAGATCAGTTTGGAGTTGGCCCGCATGCGGCGCACAACTTCAATCCCATCGATGCCGGGCATCATAAGATCGAGCAGTATAAGATCGGGATAGGGTTGCTCTTGGGAGTCGATATTAAGGACAGCCAAAGCTTGCTCACCACCAGAAAAAATACGAGTCTGGTAGCCCCCGTTTTCCAAAAAATAGCCCAACAACTCGGCAGTATCGGCATCATCATCCACAATAAAGATTAGGGTATTATCTTTCATAACAATCTCATTCTATTGGTTTGATCTATTTGGATAGGAAAATAGTTCGTTACTGTATCTCTAAAACAAAAGATAGTAAGTCTTATTATAGCCTATTCGATAGGTTTTTGCAGTGGTTAATCGACACCGGGTGAGCGTCAGATTTTTGCACACTAGCCAGGTTGGGCCACAGCCGAAATCGGAATTGATTATAGGTTAGAAAATTTTTCTGCGAAAAATTTTCTAACCTATTTTTGAATGATTTGGAGCTAGGTTCTCGCGGTCGCCTGTTCTAATTGGTTGAACCCGTGCAAAAAATTGACGCGCACCCATCGACAACTCTCGGCAGAGAGCAAACCCCGCGCTATTTAATTTTACCCATTGATCGATTAAGAACCTTTATTTCTCCCTGATTAGATGGGTGATTTTATAGATGTGCTAATTGGCAAACTAGGTTAGATTATTATGGTTGCTTTTTGACCTCTATTGGACTGTAGTGTAGCCTTCAATCTCATACTACCCCCTGTACCCATTCAAAAACCAACTAATAACTTTCATTTATTCAAATCAAGAAAGGACTACCTCTATGTTACGCTATCGCGCCTTTTATTTTCCGTTGATTGTGGTTTTGTTCTTTGGACTGGCAAGCAGTCTTATCTCCACTAATCCGGTGCTTGGCAGCAATCTTCCAGTTGGCCTCACTCTCCAAGAACCCAATCTCTCGCCCAACAGTCTTGTCCGCTACTCTCATACTTTGCTGGTTAGTTCAGGCGGCACTCCCACTGAGAATGGAACCGCCCTCCTGAGTGCTAGAGATATTATCTCCAACTCCAATCCATCCGCTGCCAACCCTTACCTTCTCAAACTCGAACCCGGTAATTACGCCCTGGGCAACCAGAGCCTGACCCTCTTACCCAACGTAGACCTGGAAGGCAGTGGCGAAGGTACGACCACTATTTCCTCGACCTTTGGCGATGGCAACCTTCAACGTACTAAAGCGACCTTGATTGCCGCCTCAAACAGCGAAGTGCGCTTTGTGAAGATCACCAACGTTGGCTCTCACTCGATCCTGACCGCCGTTTTAATTCCGGCCAGCGCCACTAACGCCCGCTTCACCCATGCAACCGCTACTACTTCCGGTGGTCTCACTAGCAATGTCGCCCTTTACTCCGACGGTCAAGACATCACACTGGCCGACACTACCCTCACTACTTTCGGTGGAAGCAACAACGCTAGTCTCTACCACAACTCTGGGGTCATCACCCTCACCAACATGCTCCTCCGCGCCTCCGATGGCACTGGTAACAATGTCGCCCTTTTTGACAACGGCGATGAATTCCAAATGACAACTGTCAATAACAGTACCCTGATTGCTTCGGGTATATCCTTCGCCACCGCCCTGAGTGCCGAGACTGCTGTCATTAACGTTAACAACAGTAGCCTCACCGCTACAAGTCGTGGTAGTAATAATATTAACCAGGGTATCGCTACTGGTATGCTTGTCAATGGCGGCAATGCAATTGTTGAGGTTACCAACACTGACATCAAGGCTAGTGCTGTCGCCCAGAGTTATGGTATCTTTAATAGAGGAGGCACGCATGCTATAAGTAGTAGGCTCGAAGCTACAGGTGGTACAACCAGTTATGGTCTTAATAATCTTGCTAGTGCTAACTCCGCCCTTGTTATCGGCTCTGTACTCAGTGGCTTTACTGCACCTTCTAACAATCTTATCTTTTGCCCCACTTCAGTCAATGGTCGCACCCTTATCCCCCTCAATGCGGCCTGCAAATAAAGCTTTAGACTCATAACACCTGTTCTGTTCCGGCTACAATCCGATCTCGGATGCCTTTTGTAGCCGGAACAGAACAGGTGTTAAGGTGGACTGAGTTACGAGCGGCCCAGCCTTCTTTGGTTTGCAAAAAATTAAGACTCACCCGGATGGTATAAATTATGCACTAAGAGCCGTGTATAACCCGACTGGGTTTTTATTGTATCAGCCTGAACCAGCCGAAGGGGTTTATATGGCTATGTCAATTGAGCCGACAAGTCTAACGAAATATTATTATGATATAATAAAGATAAATTGAAAGCGTGCAATTCGGCTGGTCATCGGAATAAGAATAAGAACAAGGTGTAGGGGCTGAAACTTTGAGATAGTTTGTTGCGTAAAGAAAGCAACAGGTGGTTCGGTAGAAGTATTAGAACTTCATCCTGATTTCATTTTTGGGTGATAAACTGGTTCCAAAGAGGAACCGCCCCGGATGAAGTATGGAGCGGAATTAAAAATTATCTTAAAGACACGATCACGAGAGGTTGCAATGGTGATAAGTAGAAGTAACCAAACAATTGCATTAGGGAAGAAAAGCGGGCTGTCCCTGCTGGTTTTGATGGGGCTACTGCTAATAGCTTTTGTAACGCCCATTGCCAGAGCAGATACGGCGGATGACTTGACCCGCGCTTTGAGCGGTAGTCAGAAAGCTTACGTGAGCGATGGAGTGAAGGGGAACGCCGCTTTTATGGCGAAGAACCAGAACATCGAGTCGAGCGTTAAGGACCTAGTAAGCAAGCTCAAGGGTAAGGCTGACACACGGGTAGCGGTCATCAGCAGTGCTATCATTCCGGCCCAGTTCAACAAGAATACCGATAGTTACGGTAATTTCTTATATACCTTCTTGAATACTCCGGATGTATTGCTATTGGTAAATGCCGAAACTAACTCGGTAACACTTTTGTCGGATAAGTTGAGCGCGTCTGAACGTCAGGCTCTGATAAACGACACGAAGGGGGCGCTTCAATCCAACGTGACAAACGGGACAGTTCAACTGGCCGAGAAAACCGCCGATAAGATTGCCTCCAATAGCTTTGCTGGTACGGTCACAGTTGTAGCCATCGTATTGGTGATTGTGCTGGTGATCGCTGGAACGGCCACTTATGTACTAATGAGTACCAAGAAGAAATGGACTGGACGGGTCAAGGGGGTCGAGCAACTGGCTAACCAGGTGAGCGATCAGGTAGTGCGGGTAAGCGACGACATCAATTTCTTGCCAGATGCAGGTCGAGCGCAGACAGATGCAGACTTTGGAGCCGCAACGCGCAATTTTAGCGAGGCAAATACCAAGTTACGCGAATTGCAGGGAGTGTCGCCCATAACATTATTGTTGAAGGGTCCCGAATACGAGCGCAAGTTAAATCTAACGGGTTCCCAATTTGATGAAGCCCAGCGGGCGCTGTTGAAAGTAGAGCAGCAAGTTCAGCGGTCGCTACCAAGTTAAGGGGTCGGCTTGTGAAGCAGAGGAGAAAGTGATGATGATTTCAAGTTGGAAACGAAGCACCCGAAAGGTCTGGTTGGTAGCCGGGGCAGCCATGCTGCTGCTAAGTCTATTTATCGGACTGGGTGCAAAGAGCGTTTTCGCCGGTAGTGTCGATATTCGGGATGACGCAAATGTTTTGAACAATGATGATAAGAATGAACTGCGAAACCGGGTTTCGAGCCTGCCGTATAACGTTCGGATTATCACGACTAATTCGGTCAATAGTAGCAACTTCCAGACTCAGGTTCAAAACGAAGTAAAATCGCTGGGCAAGGGTTTGGTACTGATGGTTAGCCCTGGGCAGCGTTTGACCGGGGTGGCCGGAAGTGGCATCGGGATTACGCCGACCGAGGAAACTGATATTCGGACGAGCGCTAATAGTTCTTTTGCAAGCGCGAACTGGCGAGGTGGTTTGGACGCGATGATCGACCGGTCCCGGTCGCTGGCTAACGTATCATCGACCCCGGTTAGTTCTTCCCGGTCTAGCAACGGTGGGGGCTTTCCGTTCATTGGTTGTCTGATTATCGGTGTGGTGGCCCTGGTAGCTCTGAGCATATTTGGCTTCGGTCGGCGGCGGCAGGTTAATAATAACTATGCACAACCCGGTTACGGGCAACCCGGCTACGGCCCTGGTTATGGACAACCCGGTTACGGACAGCCCGGCTACGGTGGCGGCGGGGGCGGCATGGGCGCTCTTGGTGGCGGTGCGATTGGGGCCGGTCTGGGTGGTCTGGTTGGTTACGAGCTAGGCAAGAATGCCGGACGTAATGAAGGGGGCTATGGGGGTGGCGGTAATTATGCTAACCCCGGCAATGCTCCTGATGACAGTGCTTCAGTTGGCGGTTGGGATACCGGCGGCGGCGGCAGCAGTGGCGGTTGGGGTAACGACTCCGGCGGCGGCTCTGGTAGCAGTGGCAGCTTCGATGCAGGTGGCGGCGGCGACTGGGGCGGCGGCGGCGGTGATTCCGGCGGCGGTGGCGGTGACTCCGGTAGTTGGTAAGCTCGTTGCTACTAAGTAATATAGCAAATTAGAAAAAGAGGGCTGGCTAACAAGCCGGCCCTTTTGTGTACCTAATAAAATATACAGGTGGTGCGTCAATTTTTTGCACAGGTTCAAACAGTAATAGCAGGCAACTGTGAAAACCCGCTCCAAATCACTAAAAAGTATATCTTAGAAAAATTCCCAGCGAAAATTTTCTAAGATATACTCAAACTCAATTTTGAGGGCGATAGAGCCTCCTAGCATGCAAAAACTGACGCGCACCTGTATAACGGGGAAAGTAAGTCGAAAGGCCCAATTTATGCTATATTAGGGGCAGGAATTGTACCATGCGGTACGAAGGGAACATTTTTAGGCCGGGGAAGTTATAAGCTAATAGGAGCAGGTAGCAAAGACGCTATGGTATGCATGAAACTAGATCGAGCCTGGTTCGTTATAAGGGTAAGGCGTAGTTGCCGATAGCCCCCAAACGAGCTAAAAAGAATTATTGAGGTTCGGTTTATCTAATAAAGGCGGAAGAAGTAGCGTGAGCGATAGAAGTAAGCAGGCGGCTAAACGGAATAGCAGACCAAAAGAAAAGCAAGGCGCAGTCGGCAGGCCGGTTTTGGGTGAATACGGCGTAAGAAGGTCAACCGGGGTTTCTAAAGCATCGGGAGCAGGTTCTAGCCAGGGGTCGCCAAAACACTGGTGGCGCTGGATTGCGGCGGGACTGGCGGTGACAATCCTGGGGTTTGGGATTTTTACCTATATAAGGGTCACAAGCTTTGTGGATAGCTCCTTTAGCGGTCGGAATGAAGGTTCGCTTTTGACAACGACCCCGAAGGTCAAGCCAACTACTACGCCCCTGGCAAAGATAATTATCACTGAGCCGACCAAAATCAGTAATAATGAGGCGCTGGCCTCTTTACCGCCGATTACGAGTCTCCCAACGGTTACTCCGGCCCCTCTTACCCCGACCGTAGCAACCAATCTACCTGCAATTATCCAGAAGATCAAACGAGGTGAACAGTTATCGGTGCTGGTGACGGGCTATGGTGGTGGTCAGCACGATGGGTCTTATTTGACCGATACGATAATGCTACTGACTTACGACCCATCCAAAAATGCCGTAACAATGGTGAATGTACCACGCGATTTGTGGGTTTTTGTGCCGTATGGCGGGCCAAAAGTCGGTTATTGGGGCAAGATTAATTCGGCTTTTGCTTATGTGATGAGTGCTGATAGTAGCGATAGATTATCGCCCCGCTACCGATTTAGCTCGACTGATCTTAAAAGCCGGGTCGATGCGAGTGTGAACTTGCTGAAGGATGTGGTCGAGCAGGTCACGGGTACGCCGGTCGATTATTGGGCGACCTTTAGCTTCGACGGGTTTAGAAAGTTTATCGATGCCATTGGTGGGGTAGACGTTAAGGTTGATACGACCTTTGATGATTATGAATACCCGGCTAATGACGACCCCCAAATTGACGCTAGTGTAATGCAAATTCATTTTGAGGCTGGTTTGCAGCATTTGGGTGGCGAGAAAGCGATCCAGTTTGCGCGAAGCCGTCATTCAGCCCAGGACGGTAACGATTTTAGCCGCTCGAAACGCCAGATGAAAATCGTTGCGGCGGTCAAAGAAAAGGTCGCCAAGCCCGATATTATGCTCAAGGCGTTTGGGTTGATGGATGCCTTGCAGGGCAATTTGCGGACGAGTCTGTCATTAGACGAGGCGCGGGCTTTGATGGGTTATTTTCAGGGCGAGGGCGCGACTGCCGCGAAAAACATGCTGTTCGTGTCGCAGGTGCTGAGTACCAATAATTTCCTGACCGATGGAACCTCCAACGATGGGGCCTATATTTTGATGCCGATTGCAGGACAGAGCAACTACACCGCGATCCAGGATTGGCTGGAACAGGGTCGCGAGTTCCCAGAACTAAGAGCCGAGGGGCTGAAAGTACAGCTTCAAAATGGGAGCGGACAGCAAAATCTGTTGACCAGAGTAAGTCGAGACCTCGAAGTAGTTGGGGTGGATACGCTTGAACCGATCTGGGCCAATCCGACCAGTACGACGATCATTTTGGATTATACCGACGGTAAGGGGTCGAATACCTTAAAGGCCGTGCGCAGGGCGCTACCCGATGCGCCAACCCGTGTCTTGAAGAAGCCTTCTCCGCAAGCTCCTGATATTGTAGTTTTGTTGGGACGCGACCTAATCCAGGCTCCGGCGAGTGGCGGTGGGGTGGTTAGTACGCCACGAGCCTTAAATTTGCCCGCCGGTCAGCCAAAGGCTACGCCAACGGCCCAGACTGACAAGAATTAGCGAATTTTAGACCTGCTTGGACTAACAAAAATACAGAGTAATTGGCCCTACAGATAAAGATGTAGCTTGATTGCTTTACATTCTGCTGTAGATCAAAGGCCGGGGGAAATTCCCGGCTTTTTGTTTGAGGTGTAAAGTGAAAAGGGTAAGTCTGATTGTACTATTTCGTGGAAATAAATAGTACTGGAAATGGCAAAAAAGTCCCGAAAATAGAGGTAAAGCGGTGCAAAACTATTGACAGCTACTATAAGTTGTGCTAAAATTCCGACATACTACAAGATTTAGGGTATAGCTCGCCAGTAGGCTCTATCATTTGTAGGTTTCTGCTAGAGGGATAGCCCCAGGTAAAAGTAGTTTAAGCCTGGTATAGTAAAGGGAAGAGTAACCCACTTCGGATGAAATGTATTCGTTGTCACAATAACGACTCTAAGGTTATTGACTCGCGGGATTTGCGGGATGGTGAAAGTATTCGCCGTCGCCGGGAGTGTTTGCGCTGTGGTTATCGCTTCACGACTTACGAACGGGTTGAACCGATCAGCGTGTTGGTAATAAAGAAGGATGGCAACCGCGAGGAGTATAGCCGCGAGAAGATGCGTAAGGGGGTTGTGACGGCCTTTACAAAGCGCCCAGTAAAGGCCGAGGACATCGAAAAGGTGGTAGACGAGGTGGAAGCAGAGCTTTTCGGTAAAGGCGATTTGGAAGTGAACAGCCAGCGGATCGGTGAGTCGGTGATGAACCATCTACGGCGGGTTGACTCGGTGGCCTATATCCGTTTTGCGAGTGTTTACCGGGAGTTTGCCGATCTGGAAGTGATGCGGAGTGAGATGGATAAACTGGTGCAGATAGAAGCGCAAGAACGGTTGCAGCGCCAGCAGGCTCCGCCGGTCGCTAATGACAACTGAAATAGCGGGGTCGGAGATCAGGTCAAGCATGAGCCACCACCACCTCCACAAACTATTTCCTAAATCAGGTACTATTTTAATTTTACTATGCGCTGGTTAGATTTGACTCAGCTTAGAATTACCTCAATTGTAGCACCAAAGTCAGTTTTGTAAGATTTTAAGATCAGGGGTAAATTGTCCCTGGCACAAGGCCGTTAAGTGGGCCTGGATTTGGTGCGCTTTTTTTGGCGCGACGCGGAACGGGGTAGGCCAGTAATATCGTATTGGAATGGCTAATTTCTTCCTGGCTAAGAACCTATCTCAGTAGGGGCGACCACAAAGGTCGGTTTACAAGACCTATTAAGATAAGCTCTAAAATGGGCGGAAGAGATTTATTAATAAGGAGATACCCGATGCTTAAAGATCACTCTCTGAAGATCGGCAATTTTATGAATGGCAATAACTTGAGGCTCCCGGCGACTATCGTCAAACGCGATGGGCGGGTAGTGGAGTTTGATATAGAGTTGATTACAAACGCGATCCGGCGTTGCTTTGCGAGTTTCGGGCGGGTTCCCGACACCTCGCCGGAAGAGTTGTCGCGCCGGGTGGTGAATATTATTGCTGCTAAAGGGGTGATGCCGCCAACCGTCGAAAATGTGCAGGATATTGTCGAAATGGTCTTGCAGGCGGCGGGCGAGTTTGAGGCGGCCAAGCGTTATATTTTGTATCGGGCCGATCATGCCCGGTCGCGGTTGGAACGGCCTGTGCCGGAAATGGTCAAGATGGCTTTCGAGGAAGCGGCTCAGTATTTCCCGACTCAATTGCAGCAGTTCCAGTTTTTCGATAAATACTCGCGGTTCGATTATAACCTGGGCCGACGCGAGACCTGGGTCGAGACGGTCAACCGGACGGTCGATTTCCTGTACGAATTGGGCGGCGACCGCCTGGACGCGGAGACTTACGAGCGGGTACGGCGCGGCATTTTGGAGATGAAAGTGATGCCTTCGATGCGGATGCTGGCGATGGCTGGCCCAGCCGCCCGCCGCAGCAATATTACGATTTATAACTGTTCTTATCAGCCGGTCGAAAGTATCGATTCGTTTGTGGAGGCCCTGATTATTTCGATGAGCGGGTGTGGGGTCGGCTTCTCGGTTGAGCGGGAGTATATCGAGCGGTTCCCCCGGATCAAGCGGCAGACCGGCCAGCAGGCCCAGACTTATCTGGTGCCGGACTCGGCAGAAGGCTGGGCGCAGGCACTACGCTTGGGGTTGGAGACCTGGTTCGAGGGTGGTGATGTCCATTTTGATCTGTCGGAATTACGGCCTTCGGGTGCGGCGCTACGCACGAAGGGTGGACGGGCTTCCGGGCCAGAGCCATTGCGCGTTATGCTGGAGTTTGTGCGGGCCAAAATTATGTCGCGGCAAGGTTCGTTCTTGCGGTCGTTGGATGCCCACGACATTATGTGCATCGTCGGGAACGCGGCGGTCAGCGGTGGGGTCCGCCGGACGGCTATGATTTCGCTCTTCGATTACGATGACCAGGATATGCGGTTATGCAAGAACGGCGACTTCGAGCATGAGAATAGCCAGCGTTGGAACGCCAACAACTCGGCGGTCTGGCCCGAAGGTGGGTTGAGCCAGGTGGAAGTGGCCCGGCAGGTGCTGGATATGGTCGAGTCGGGACGGGGTGAACCGGGCATCTTCAACCGGCAGGCCGCTCTGGATATGGCCCCTGCCCGCCGGCTGACCCGTGAGACCAACGGCGAGATTGTGAAATTTGGGACAAATCCTTGCATAGTAGGTGATAGCTGGGTAGCGGTTGCCGATGGACGGGGAAGAGTTCGTATGTCCGACCTTGTAAAAGAAGGTAAGGACACTGATGTTTACACAGTAAAAGATCGAGAATTGGTTATTCGCACCATGCGGAATCCTCGTAAGACCGGAACTGATGTGCCAGTGTATAAGGTGACTTTCACAGATGGTTCTTACATAAGGGTAACAACTAACCATAAGTTCGTGTTAACTGATGGCACTGAGAAAGAGGCTGTAACTCTGCAACCCAATGACAGTTTAGCCAGTATGACGATGTTTTCTTACAGGAAGGCCGGTTTGCCCAAGCTACAGAAGGTGGGTTACGATATTGATAAGAGTTATCGTATGATCCAGTTTGGGCCTTTCAGGAAGTCGGAACACCGATTTATCTATCAGCACCATATGGGGATAGACTTATCTGGGATCGAGCGCCAATTACACCATCGCGACCATAATGGACGCAATAATTCTCTATCGAACCTGGAACTGTTGAGCGCAGTAGAACACGCTGCGCTTCACAAAGTCAGGATGATGGGAGAGAATAACCCCGTGCATAAGATGAACGATGCTTGGCGGGAGAAGCTTTCTAAAGCTACTACGGGTCTGGTTAATGGCAATGCCAAACCGGTTACAAATGAAGAGTTGGAGCAACACCTAGTAAAGCTTGTAATGGGTCTTGGTCGTGTTCCAACTCTCAACCATTATGCGGAGTACGCAGCTCAACACAATCTTCCTTTATCTTTCTCGGCGTATCGCAGAGCTTACTTTGGAGGTGACATAGCTTATGCGCTTCGGACTATTAGCGAGAAAGTAGGTGCAATGCCTGCTTATAAGGCAGAGGCTCGTAAAGTGACTGACTTGCCGGTCCTCTTCAAGGAAGGGCGTACCTATGTTTTAAGGAATTGTGAAGTTTGTGGTGAGGAGTATAGTGTTCTGCTAAGTAAACGTGAGCAAGCTACTTGCAGCAACGTTTGTAGCCAACTTCTGTACTATCGCAACAATCCCGATACTTCTGTGCGCGGTCAGGCTATTAAGGAAGCTCGTACTCGTGGTCACGATGATCTTCGGAAGCAGCAAGTGACGATTTATAATAATTTACTTTTCGAGTTAGGCAGACATCCTATGAAGGATGAGTGGGTTGAGCGCTGCCGCGAACTAACAGTGTCACCTGAGATTAGCCGAATAAGCAGTCCATTCCGTTATTGGAAGGATTTGCAGTCGGAGGCTATGGCTACTAATCACCGAGTTCTGAGTGTGGAACCTGATGGTTATGAGGATGTTTATACTGGTACGGTAGATGATACCCATACTTTCTTTGCTATTGGGTCGGAGCGGATTGGCAATAATGGCAAACCTGAAATGTCTTATGTGCTAAACCGGCAATGTGGTGAGATTATCCTTCGCCCGTGGCAATTTTGCAACTTATCGGCGGTCGTGGCGCGGCAGGACGACACGCTGGAGAGTTTGCAGGAGAAGGTGGAACTGGCGACAATCATCGGGTCGATCCAGTCTATGGCGACCAATTTCCCTGGTTTGCGTCCGATGTGGAAGCAGAATTGCGAGGAAGAGCGGCTATTGGGGGTCGATATTACCGGGCAGTTGGATAGCCCGGTGGTGCAGCAGGTGGAGGTCAAGGCCCAATTGCGCGATTACGCTATCGAGGTCAACCGCGAGACGGCAGCCAAGCTGGGGATTAATCATTCGGCCTCGATTACATGCGTGAAGCCGAGCGGCAATACCAGTCAGTTGGTCGATTGTGCCAGTGGGTTGCATGCTCGGTGGGCCCCCTATTACATTCGGAATGTGCGGGTGGCAGGCCATTCGCCGATTTTCAAGGTCTTGAAGGACGCGGGTGTGCCGATGGACCCGGAGAACGGTCAAACCCCGGAGAATGCCAATACCTGGGTGATCCACTTCCCGGTCAAAGCGCCGGAAGGGGCGATTACTCGTAACGGACGAACGGCTATCGAGCAGTGCGAGTACTGGTTGCAGAACAAGCTGAACTGGACTGAACATAATCCCAGTGTAACAATTACTTACAAGCCGGATGAGGTGCTGGGCTTGATGAACTGGATTTGGGAGCATCGCGGGCAGTTGGGCGGCATGGCCTTCTTGCCAACCTTCGACGCGCAATACGCCCAGTTGCCCTATATCGAGATCGGACGCGAAGAGTACGAGAAGTTGGCAGTGCTCTTCCCGGAAGTCGATTACTCCAAAATCTATCGCTACGAAAGCGAGGATTACACCAAAGCTGCCCAGGAATTAGCCTGTTCAGCCGGTACCTGCGAAGTTGAGTTTTAGTTAGCAGTCAACTATTATCAGCCGTCAGCCTCGATGTTTGGGACTGGCGGTTGATTATGAGACACAAGGTTCGCTTTAAAATGAGCGGACCTTGCCCTTATAAGCTTAATGTATTACAAGTGGAATTTGGAACGTTTCGGCGCTTCAAACCGTCTCTATTAGTATAGAGATTGCACAGAGGTTGCCGATAGTACCGATACATCCTCTCGCAACTCCAACACGATTCATCGGATGAAAACTTTTTTAACAAACTTTTACAAAACTGGCGATATTCGGGCAATTCTGTAATAGATTTGTAATCTTTGATTGGCTATAATAGATTAAAGGCGGCAGATGTCAAAGATAAAAACTGGGTTTTAGATGTCGGGTTAAAGGAGCCGTAGTATAATGGTACAAAATCAGGAGTTGGTAGAGGTGCTTAATAATGTGGCGGAGACCGTCGTCGAACGGGTAGCCAGACAGCTTATTAGTGATAAAAAGCGGTTTAGTTCTTACAGTGGCCTGTCCTACGAGCAGGCCTTGCAACGAGTTTACCCACCCGTAAGAGCCGTGATTGCCTCGGTAGAAGCCGGTAGTTTTAATCCGATGATGCACCTGATGGATCGGATTATCGAGGCTCGCTTGCGAACTGGCTACGAGCCGAACGTAGTGCTACGGGTAATCGATCTCTTTGCCGACGAATTGTTGAAAGCCAGCCTGGAAGCCCATCCTAACGACCCACTTTTTGCTACTTCTATGCGCCGTCGCCTGACTTTTTTGAACAATCAGACTAAATTGCACCTGGCGAATATTAACCTGTCGATCCCAATTGCCGAGCGCACCGAGATTGACCCCGAATTGGTTAAAGCCCGTAAATTGGCTTCCTAATACCCTTTTAGACTTAAATTTCCGACATAAAAAAGCAGAGGTTCGTATCTCTGCTTTTTTGGCTGGATTTTAACTTGGAGTTCGGTTAGCCTGGACTACCAACTTCGGCGGGCTTACTCAGCAGGATCACCGCCCCGATAATCAGAGCGCCGCCTGCTAGTTTGATCAGACTGGCTGGTTCGCTCAAAAAGAAAATGCTTATCAAAACGGTCGTAGCCGGTTCGGTTGTAGCGGTGATCGAGGCCCGACTTGGCCCAATCAGTTGGATACCGGTCAGGAAAGCCCCAATCGAAAAGGCAGTCATGAGGCCGATTGCCAGACAGCAGGCCCAACCGAGCGGGGTCATATTGGCCTGAAAATTCCCGCTGAGCAAGCCCCAGGCGGCAAAAATGCCGGCAGTGATTGGGACACCCCAGGCGGCAGCGACCAATCCCGGCACGCCCCGCCCGAATTTGCCGGAGAGTAACACATAAAAGGAGTTGCTGAAGGCGCTGCCGAGCGCGAAGAGCGTTCCAAGCCAGCTAAAATTCTGACCGGATGCCAGTGCTGCCAGCGGGTCTATTGTTAGAGCGCACCCTAGCAAGGCCATTACCAGCGCAACTCCACGTGCCAACTTCAGTCGCTCTTTGAAAAATAAGACCGACCAGACTACTACCAGTGCCGGAAAGCTAAAGACCAACAAAGTTGCCGTCCCGGCGGCCATTTCCTGAAGCGCCAGGTAGAAGAAAAGTGAGTTGGTCACAAATAGCGACCCTAGAAAGCCCAACCCCAAAAGAGTCGAGCGCGGTTGTCGTAACGGTGGACGCAGTAAGGCAACTAAGCCCCATACGCCCAGCGCGGCAATCGTAAACCGCAACGTCAGCATAGTCGAGACGTTGCCACCGTTGCTATAGGCTAACTTGGCGAGAAGGGCCTGAAAGCCGTAGCTGATGCCGGAGATAGCACACAGGCCAATCCCCAACCAGCGCCGCCCGGTCTCGTCTGCACTCAGTATTCTGATCAGACCCAACCCCGGTTTTAGCTTTAACTCTGACGGGGAAATTTCTTTTATCTGCTCCAACCTATTACTCTTTTCTTAGTTTTAGCTAATGCTTTCCAGCCATTCCGAGGTAGTTAATACTTTGCTAAAGCGCATGGCCTGTGTGACCAAAATCGCCCGATGCAATTCTTCGGCGGTGACGGCTCCGGCAGCGTTTTTGACAGCCAGAGTCCCCGTCGCATCGGATAGAAACTCGACCCCAAAGCCGAGATGAACCGCCTGCCGCGCGGTTGTATCACAACACATTTGGGTCATGTAGCCGGAGATTACTAGAGTATCAATATCGTGCTGCCGAAGCCATTCTTCCAGATTAGTGCCGGTAAAGCTGCCGGGCAAGGTTTTTTCGATCAGCGTAGCGTAACTTCGTTCGGCGATGGTCGGGTGAAGCTCCCATTCGGGGCTACCTTTGCGAAAAGTTGCGGCAGTGGGTTGGGGTGACGTATGCTGAATAACTATCACCGGGATGGTCTGTTGATTGGCCCTGTCCATTGCCAGTACAATATTATCCAGGCTGCCGGAAGGGTAGCTAACCGGCAATTTGCCGCTAAAATATTCGTTTTGAACGTCAATTACTAACAAGGCTCTTTTCATTTTTGATCTCCTTTTGTTAATCTCAGCTTTACGGTAGAGCGACTTTATAACTTTTAGTTGGATACATATCCCTATTATCGTAAATAAACACGCACTCTGCTAATCTAGCCTAGATATGAGTAAATGTCATCAGCTTTTTTGCTTAAAGATAAGAGGTCATTGTAATGGTAATCTATAGGGTCGCCGTTGCTTCGTTAAAAATGGGAAAGTGGCGAGAATTGTTTAGCAAACCTCTTGACAAAATGTTATTTGTAACTATAATGGTTACATATACTAAGGACTTATAAACAGGGTAAATATAGAGCAAATAAATATGATTGCAAGCAGTAAGTTTGGTGTAGCGGTGCATATTTTGGCTTTGCTGGCAATGGAAAACAGATCGCTTTCTTCAACCTTTATTGCCAGGAGCGTCAATACTAATCCGGTGGTGATCCGGCGCATTTTGGGCGGGTTGGCTCAGGCTAGGCTAGTAACGACCCAACTCGGTTCGGAGGGCGGCGCAAAATTAGCTCGCGCTTGCGAAGAGATCAGTTTGCTCGAAGTTTATCAGGCTGTGGAACAAAGCGAACATTTTGGCCTGACTACCAATCAGCCCAGCCCATACTGTCCGTGCGGTAGCAATATCCGCCCGGTATTGGCCGGGGTTTTTGATCGGGTCGAAAAGGCGGTAGAAACAACCTTAGACGAGGTTAGTATCGCCCAAGTCGTAAAAGACATTGAACTTCGACGGGCTACTGCGAACCTGGGACAATAGTTCGCTTATAAACGGAGCAGTGTCCCACAATTAGGCGGTCTTTGTAAGACATTGCTGTGCCAATCGATGTTTCGGCTAGGCCCTAAGACGTAATAACAAACAGTGATTTTGGGTACCATTTGACGCAACAACAGATTATTTAGGTTTCGGTCATTTTTTTGAGCCAACATATGTAACAGTTAGTGTTACTATTACATATGTTGATATAGATTAGAAGGAGTAGACTCGGATGAGTAAAATTTTGGTGACAGGAGCGACCGGTAAGGTCGGTAGTGAAGTAGTCAAGCAACTTTCGGCCAGCGGCTTAGCGGTAAAAGTCGGAGCGCATCATCCTGATAAAGCCCAATACCTGGCGGGAGAAAATGTCGAGGTTGTTCACTTTGACTATACCGACCCGTCTAGCATAGTGGCTGCCCTGGAAGGTGTGGATAAGCTCTTCTTTGTATCGGCGACCAATCAGTCCGACCCACTTAGCGTGGACAAGGGCGTAGTTGATGCTGCAAAGGAAGCTGGGGTACAACATATTGTCAAACTCTCAGCCGCAGGGGTCGAGAATAACCCGACTACCCCTTTGCGAGCAATTGAACTTTATATCGAGCAATCAGGCATTCCCTATACTCATTTGCGTTCGACCTGGTTCTTACAGAATTTTAGCACCGGTATGGCCGATAGTATCAGGCAAGGGCTAATCTCGATTCCGGCGGAGGATAGCAAAACCGGCTTTATAGACGTGCGGGATATTGCTGCGGTAGCCGTTACCGCCTTTACGAACCCTGAGCAGTATGCTAACAAAGCTCTAGCGCTGACCGGCGCACAAACCTATGACCATTACCAGGTAGCGGCGGCAATTTCTAAGGCCCTCGACAAGCAGGTCAAATATATACCAATTTCGGATCAGGACTATCGCACCACTGCCACTGCCCAGTATTGGCCTTCCGAAATTATCGAAATCATGAGCGGTTTGTATAGCATGATGCGTCAGGGCTGGACCAATTTTACTACTCCGGTAGTCGAACAAGTGCTAGGCCGCCCACCGATCTCACTCGAACAGTTTGCCTATGATTACGTCCAGGTCTGGAAGTAAGCCGATATTATAGGCAGGAGCCAAGCCACCAATATAGGGCGACCCTGGTGGTAGCTCGACATGTTCCGAACCGGGCGACCACCAGGGTCGCCCCTACTGGGATCGGTTCTTATCATAACGCAGAACCGTCCGAAAGGGGACATCTTTAATAGGAGTTGGAGATTTGAGATTTAAAGCGGAATATTCAGGTTAAATGGTTCAGGCAAACCAATGTGCCGGTTGCGTCCTTAGCCAGCTTTTCGAGCAGGCGGGGTCGCCCACACCGAGCGCAAACTGCCGCCTGCCCCGCCTCGATAGCGGCCTCCGGCCAGCAATTATCGCAGATACGGTGGCCCGGCGCAGGTGGGCCGCCACAGACCTCACAGCGTTGGGCCGATTGGTCATCCGAAAAGGTAGTTTGAGTGGTATTTATATTATCTGACATCAAATCGCCTGTGGTTCAGGCCCATCCGGGTTGGCAGGTTGGGATTGGTCATCGTCGGCTTCTGCTTCGGGCTGGTCGGCTTCCTGTTCAACGGTAGATTGAAGCTGATCGCGCTGACGCAAAAGCGGGTCGGTGCTGCGACTGCTGGCGGAAGTAAAGATAAACAGCACTCCACCCAAAAGCACCAAAGCAACCACAATCGTCAGCCAGAACAAAATTTGGCTCTGCGCGATAATCGAAAGCGAAAGAGCGATACAAGCTCCCAGCGTAATACCCAGGGTAGTCAGGGCGCAACCGACCCCAAAAGCGTCGTCGGCTTGCTTGAGGGCCTGATTGACTTCGATCAATTGCTGCTGGGCATCGGTCATTTGAGCCGCGCTCGCTTCGGTCGGTATCAGTTGAGCCAATCCGCCTTCTTTGACCACCAGCAGTTCGGTGCCACAGTTCAGACAGGCAAACCTCTCGATGTCATCGGCGACCCGCAACCGGGTTTCGCAGACCGGGCAGGTCAGCCGCAAAATCTTCTTGTCGGCCATCGGGCAACCCTACTTTTTACGACGGCTAAACATCAGGCCGATCCCCGCGCCCGCGACCACCACCACCAGCGCCAACACAAGAATAAGGGTCAGGCCATTATCCGATTGGCTGCTACCGCCGCCCTGACCTTCCAAAGGAGCCGCCAGGGTCTCCGTCACATTGAATACTACCAGCAAAGCCCCAAAAACCAGACTGGCGACCAACCGGGCCACTCGCTGACCAAGCAGTTGAGTTAGCATCGACAATTAATTTCCTCCTTACAAACTTTGCTATCAGCTTTATAATACCGTGTTACCTCATTCTTCAAGAAAGGTGGCTGCCGCTCAGTATAGCATATTTCGCCCGGTTTGACGGAAAGTGGTATTATATTTTACCAGCGAGATCAGAATGGTATAAAAGCCTAATGCAATCAGGAGATGAGGACGGATGTTAACTTATAAGTATGAAGCGGGTAGTGCGGCCCAGCAACGCGAAATAGCCGGTAAACGCGCCCGGATCGACCGGCTGCTGAAAGATAATAAGCTGGATGCCCTGATAATTAACACTCAAAAGAATTTCGCCTGGGCGACTGCCGGAGCTAACAACTGGGTCAGTATCGCCGACGAGCGGGGCGTTGCCAATTTGATTTTTAGGGCCGACGGGTCAAGTTATGCCGTAATGGACAACCTGGAATTACCCCGGCTCAAAGACGAGGAAAAGCTGGCTGACTTGGGTTTTGAGTTGGTTCCCGCGCCCTGGTGGGAAGCCGGGCAGCGCGGCAAATTACTGGTCGAAATGGCCGGACGGACGGGCCGGATCGGTAGCGATACCCCTTTAGAAGGGGCGCAGGAGGTCGGCGATCTAGTTGGTCGCGCCCGTTGGAGCTTGCTGCCGGAGGAATGTGAGCGCTACCGACAGGTTTGCCAGGCGGCGGGCGAGGCGCTGGAAACCACCTGCCTCGAAATTATACCCGGTATGAGCGAGTGGTCGGTAGCCGGGTATCTGGCCCAGGCTTGCTACGAGCGAGGGCTAGTCCCGTTTGTAACATTAGTCGCTGCCGACGAACGGGTCTATAACTATCGCCACCCGATCCCGACTACTAAGCAAATCGAGCGCTATGTAATGGTGGTGCTGTGCGCCAAAGCGGGCGGGCTAATTGCCAACTGCACTCGATTGGTGCATTTTGGCCCCTGTTCGCCGGAGCTAATCCAAAAATATCGTGAGCTTTTGACAGTTGATGCGACCTTTAATTTGAACAGCAAACCGGGCGCAGTCGCCGGGGAAATTTTCGCCAAAGCTCAGCAGGCTTATGCCTACGCCGGATACCCCGACGAATGGCAGTTGCATCACCAAGGCGGCGCGACTGGCTATGCGGGTCGCGACTACCGGGCCGGGCCACAAAGTACCCAAGTAGTCGAGGAATGGCAGACTTTTGCCTGGAATCCTTCGATTGCCGGAACCAAAAGCGAGGATACCGTTTTGGTATCCAGCACGCCCGGTCACGAACTGGAAGTACTGACCCGCCCCGCCGGAAGCAACTGGCCGATGGCGACTGTCACCGTCGAGGGCAGTGGTTCTATCGAGCGGCCTGAGATACTGGAGAAATAAGAATGCAGAATGCAGAATGCAGAATGAGGGATGAATAGTATTAGCAAGAGAGTGGGAAGGGTTAGGAAAGTTTTTTTCAGCCTTCAGCCTTCATCCCTCATCCTTATCTTCCTGCTGGCTTGTGGTGAGGAGGCCCGACCGACGGCAGGGGGGCAGTTAGCGCCTTCGGTTGCGCCTGCTTCTGGGAGGAGTGCCATTTACACGTTGCCGGTCGAGGCTACTTTTGCGCCGACTGTGATCCCGACCGTCACGCCGGTTCCAGCTACTCCGGTTCCACCGACTGCCACCCCCAGACCCAAAGTTGGGCCAGCCGTCGCGGGGGAATTACCGGCTCCGCTGGAGGCCCGTAAGCTCAATTTGACCGTCGGGATGCTTCAGAAGTTACAAAAGCGCTTGGGCGGACGTTATGCTTCGGTCGATCTGAACACGCTTTCGGTCGCGGCCTATGCCAGCCCTGAAATGCCTGCCGACCTGTTCGACTACTACCGGGCAGCCCTCAAAGATAAGGGCTGGACCGAAAGCCGGGCTTACGATAATCGCTTCGGGGTATATTTTGTAAAAGGGGCGCAGGTCGCGGCGGTCGGGATAGTCGGAGTTCCCGATAGCCTGACGTTAGGATTTTTGGCTGGGTTCGTGCCGGAAGTGCGGGGGCAAGTACAGGCCGGGGAAAGTTTACTGGTGCTAGGCCAGGGGCCAGCTAAAACTTTTGAAGTTTTGAAGAAAGGGCCATAAGCCCTTTTTTAGTGGGCTGAGGCGAAAGTCCTAGATTTGTGAAAGGCTTGTATGTCGTTAAAAATTATTCGTGTCGAAACTTTTAAATATCCCGATATACCGCGCTACTTCTTCCCGGCGGCGGTCGTGACCGAGCGGCCCGACTATTTTATGATCTATCACCCGGCGGGCGCACCACTTTGGAGTGGCAAGGATCAGCGGCTTTACCGTACCCGGCATCATCACCTGGCTTTGCTTTATCCTGACCACGATTACAACTTGAGCCTGTTCTGGACTGAGATCTGGGAGCTTGATTCCTATTATATCAATATTGCCTTGCCGACCGAATGGGGCGAGGAAGAGTGTAGTTTTATTGACCTCGAACTGGATGTGCTGTGGCTAACCGAGGGAATGCCCAGGGTGCAGACTGGCAGGAGCGAGGCTGGCGTTTTCGTCCTCGACCGCGACGAATATGAGTTGCATAAGCTAAAATATAATTATCCGCCCGAACTAATGGAGCGCACCGAAGCGGCTGTGCTTGAAGTGCTGGCCCAAATCTCGCTTAGGGCCTTTCCCTTTGACGATTCGCTAATCGGTTGGCGACCGACCCCTGAAATGCTTAGGCTGGCTGACCTGCCCGATAGTGCCGGGCTGTGGCATTTGGAAAAACTTCCGCCGGAAGCCAAAAGCGGGCAATAAAAGACCCATCGTTTGGCGTATCGATGGGTCGTGTTGGTAAGAAAGAGGTAATTATATTATCGAAGTTGGAAATTACATCTACATTAAGATTAGCACGACAAGGTAAATCTCTCGGTTTATAGAGGTAACGTTTTGGTAAAAACTTTGCCGATCTACAAAAACTCGTGATAAGGTCGCTTACAAAAGGCTCTACCCGGCAGATATGGTATAATAACCAAAAAGTCAGTCTATATTATAAAGAAAGACTATAAGAAAGTTTAGAGAAAGTACGAGATTGAAAAAGCTGATCTATTATTACCGTCACGGTGAGACCTATTATTCGGCCCGCAATATGGGCTATGGGGACAAGGAACACGAAGCGCTTTTGACCGACAAAGGGCGGCAGCACGTAAATTTGCTTGGTGAGGAACTGGCCCGGCGTGGCCCCTTTGATTTGCACCTTACCTCCCCTTTGCCACGCGCCGTTCAGACCGCTACGATTGTTCAATCCCATCTTCATAGCGACCTTCAGGTCGAACCATCCCTGATCGAGGGCATCAAGCAGAGCCGCGAGGAAATTTGGGGGCGGGTCGAGAAACTGGCCGAGCGGCTCTTGAGCCAGCCCCAGTCCAAGATTTTGCTCTCGACTCATGGTTTTATTTGTTGCGCTCTGGCAGCCTATTTTCGCGGTCAGACCTGGCGCAATATGAACCTCGAAAATCTGCCGACAGCTGGCTTTGGCTGGATTGAGCTAGAGGATGGCGTTCCCAAACGGGGTTGCCGTTCCAGCACCGTCCACCTGAATTCATCCCCAACTGCCGCCGAAGTCAGGGCGACTGCTTGAGCCTAATACTAATCGGTGAATCTAACTGATGGACGCAATATGCAAAAACGAAAAAGGACGGCCTTTCGGAGCCATCCTTTTTCGTTTTATTTTATATAGTGACAAGTTGCCCGGCTTACCAGCTTTTACCGCCCGAATTGTCGTCGAACTGGCTGTTGTCGGTATTCCCCCACGAGCCAGTGCTGCCGGTTGCTTGATCGGTCGGGGCTTGGTTGTAAGCCGCGCTAGAACCCTGACGACCCTGCATAATTCGATTGCCCAGCCAGCCAATCCCCGCCACAAGAGCGGCCTGTGCCAGCGGATTGCCCAAAAGCCCACCGCGTCGATTATTGGCATAGTTGTTGCGGTTCGAGCCGCCCAACAGTCCACCCAGTAAGCCGCGTTGTCTACCTTTATTAGAAGAACCAAACATTTTAAGCCTCCCTTTTCGTCTATTACTCAAATTTATCCAAAGTTACTTTCCTGACTACTCGTTATAGTGCAATGAGCGTGCCAGGGAAAAGAGAGGTTTTATTTCAGGTAAATTTTAGTCTTCGGCCCGTAATTCGCCGGCGACCCGCTTCAGGTCGAGCGAAGCAACCGAAACGCTGGCAACTTTCTCGGCGTTCTGTCCAATCATAACTGCCACATCATGAATACTGGTCACAACCTGTTCGCTGGCGCTGCGTTGCTGCTGGGTCGCTAGAGAGATCGCAGCGGCGGCCTGGGCGGTTTTTTGTACCACACTGATGATTTCCTGGTTGGCCCGCTCCGAGCGCGAGACCATTGTGACCCCTCGTTCCATCCTCTGCAAACCTTCTTCTGTTACCCGGCGCGAACTGACTGTCGCGGCTTGAATCTCGGTAATGATCTGTTTGATCTGTTGTAGGGCTTCCCGGCTACGGTCGGCTAACTGGTTGACCTCATTGGCGACAATCGAGAACCGTCGTCCAAACTGGCCTGCTCCACTGGCCTCGATAGTAGCATTGAGGGCCAGCAGCCGAATCTCGCCCGCAATCGAGTTGATGACCGTCACAATCTCCCCGATCCGCTCCGATTTGCTGTTCAGATCGGAAATCTTATCGGCAATTTCGCGTACCTTTTGGCTAACCTCGTTAATCGAGTCGATAGTAGCGTTGACGGCTTGTTGCCCACTATCGGCAGCTTCGATAGCCTGGTCTGCCGCCAGGGCTACATTATCGGCGGCTCCGGCGATCTGGCTGGCGGTGCGGCTCAATTCCTCGATGGTCGAAGTAATTTCAACTACGGCGGCTTCCTGCTCGTGGCTGGTGCTGGCGTATTCGCGTACCAGGGTTAGAAAGCTATCCAGAGTTTGATTGATCCGGTCGCCCAAATCAAGTTGGCGGTCGTTCTGCCGCGCCAACCGTTCGTTTAGCTGTCGTACCAGCGTCAATTGGCTGGCCTCTTTCTCGCGGGCGGTGGTCGCCCGGTTCATAATAAAGCCGGTCACAGTTACCAGAGCGCAACCGATCAGGAATGCGCCGGGGCCAATGCTGATCTTTATAATCGCCAATACCAGCGCTCCGGGCAACAAAGTTAGGTAGATACCGGTTAGCGGTACAATATGATCCCGAATCGCCCAGGGGCCGTAGCCCTGTAGATACTGGGTCAGGCCGACCACTAGCTCGTTAAAAAAGCGAAAAACCAAAAAGCCACCCAGCACCGGCACAATCATTTCCAGGCTCAAATCCCCTGCCGGGGGTTTGCCGCCTAGCCCTTGATAGGTCAGGCAGCTCAACCCGGCGCAAAAAACATACATCCCGGCGGTACGGGCAGCATAGGCCGGGCCGCGTTTGACTGCCCACAACTCGAAGATTATCGAGGCTATAACAGCGATCAGGGCTGCCGGAACCGGCGGAAAAATCATGTAACCGGTTAGATAGAGCAGCATCGACAGGGCCATAAAAAGATTAGGTGGAACCCGGAAAGGGAAATAGTTGCATACTGAACTGGCGATTACCAGCGCTAGAAAAACTACTAGATTCTTGAGGTCAAAAAAGGATTGAAGGTTATCCCATCCGGCAATAGTAAAGCCTGCCAACAGTATTAGCCCGCCCAGACCGACCAGATAAAAGATAAGATTCATCTGACCGGGGGTGACGGGTGGTACAAGCTGAGGCTCGGCGGGTGCCGATAGAATAGGGGTCGGCCCATTGGAATTGGAAAGCGACCCATTTGGCATCATTGGGTCGGGGCTGCTGGGTTTTGGTATAGTTGTCGGATTAGAAGAAGTTAGCGTCATTTCTTTCCCTGTTGTTTGACCTGATTTTAACTTAACCTAGTATGATATAAGATTGTAACATATTATATATCAATTCTATCCACTTTTGAAGTAGGAAAAAGGGCCGGGAGCGTTTTTAATAAAAATTAGACTAAAGCCCTATGACCAATGTGATAGTTATCACTACTTTTAGAAAAGGCTATGGTAGACTGTAGCCGATACTACATCGGAATTGGTGGCCCCCTGAATTTAACTATAAAGAGCCATCCAACCATCTAAATCGCTATAAAGTACCCAGGAAAAATGGGGTCTGCACCCCATGTCTTATTCGGCCTGGGCTTGTTAGAATACGGTAGGTAGTTTCTAGTCAGGAGAAGATTTTGGACTATCCGACTGCTTAGAGTAATTATTGCGTAACTATTAGGCTAATTTTCCCTGGTAGTTCCCAAATCTGTGCAAGGGCGTACACTGTGAGCGCCCCTATCGTAATCAAAGGAGCCACATGGAAATCGTAACTATCGGTCTGGATTGCAAACTAGCGCCGGTCGAAGTGCGCGAGAAAATAGCCTTCCCAATGCGCCTCCTGGCGGATGCCTACACTGCGCTAGTTGGAGTACCTTGCATCAGCGAAATGGTGATCCTTTCTACTTGCAACCGGGTCGAGCTTTATATCCTGAGCGACCACTCCGGGCAGTCCGAAACTTTTGCGGCAGTCCGCCAGTTCCTAAGCGACTTTCATAATGTCGAAGAGAGCGAATTTGCACCTTACCTGTTTTATCTAACCGGGCGGGCGGCCGTTCAACATCTTTTCGAGGTCGCCAGTGGGATTCAGTCGATGGTGCTGGGCGAGACCCAAATCCAGGGTCAGGTGCGGGATGCGATTGATTTTGCCCGTAAACACGGTGGGGCAGGTCGGGCGCTGGATGCCATGTTCCGGGCCGCGATCACAACCGGCAAACGGGCGCGAACCGAAACCACGATTAGTGAGAGTGGCGTATCGGTCAGCTTTACCGCTATCGAGCTTTTGGAAAAGCATATGGGTTCGGTAGAAGGTAAACACGCGCTGGTCATCGGAACTGGTAAAACTGGTCGATTGACCGGGCAGATTTTGGTCGATAAAAAAATAGGCGGAATGACCTTTATCAATCGTGATCTCGACCGCGCCCGTGATACCGCCCAGGCGATTGGTTTTGCTCAAGCCCAAATTTTGAGTTTCGAGTATATGACGGAAGCTTTGATTGAGGCTGATCTGGTGGTAGCCTGTACTTCCGCTCCCCATTCGGTTGTGCATCGCGAGAATGTCGAGACTGCTATGAAGTTGCGTGGTCTGGATCGCCCGATCTATATGGTGGATATTGCGGTACCCCGCGACATCGACCCCGAAACGACCGAAGTCGAAGGTATTCACGTTTGGGACATCGACGACATCAAGGTGCTGGCCGAAGCGAATCTGGCCCGTCGCAACCGTGAAGTCGGACGAGTGCAGGGCATTGTCCAGGAAGAATTGGATGATTTTATGGCTTGGCTGGGAGCGCTGGCTATCGTTCCGACTATCACCAATTTGCGTCAGCACGCCGATGTGATCCGCCGCAACGAATTGCACCGCACAATCAACGCGCTAGGTCAGGTTACGGAACGCGAGGCTCGCTTGCTGGAAGACCTGACCAATCGGATTGTAAATAAACTGCTCCATGAACCGACGTTGCGTCTCAAGGAGGCTGCCAGTAGCAGCGATGCCGGGCGCTATGCCGAGGTGGTGCGCCATCTCTTTTCACTCCAGGGGGTGACGAATGAAGCAAATTGAGAGCCTATCCCAGGTGGGGGACACTACAACCGACTATGAAGGGAAGCGAGTCATCAATTTTATGACAAAAAAGATTGTAGTCGGTACACGCGGCAGTAAGCTGGCGGTCTGGCAGACTAACTGGTTGATCGAGCGGATCAAAGAAAAACGGCCCGACTTGATCGTCGAGACCAAGATCATCACTACCCAGGGAGACCGTATCCAGGATCGGCCTTTGCAGAGCGTGGGCGATGATGGATTTTTCGTGCGTGAACTAGAAGAAGCCCTTTTGCGGGGTGAGATCGATCTGGCGATCCACAGCCTGAAGGATTTGCCGCACGATCAACCGCAAGGGCTGGTCGTTCCGGCTACACCGGGCCGGGTCGATGCCCGCGATGCCCTGATTAGCAAGCACGGCCTGTCGCTAGAGGATTTACCACAAGGCGCACATATCGGCACAAGCAGCACCCGGCGGGCTTCTCAATTGCTGGCGTTCCGCTCGGATTTTGATATACGGCCCCTGCGTGGCAACGTCGATACTCGCATGCGAAAGCTGCAAGAGGGAACCCCCGAAGAGCAATACGATGCGATTGTCCTGGCGGCGGCTGGTCTTGAACGGCTCAGTCGGGGCAGCGAGATCACCCAAAAGATACCCTACAAGTTGATGCTTCCGGCCCCTGGTCAGGGTGCGTTGGCCCCCGAATGTCGGGCCGACGATAAAGCTATGCTAGGCTATCTGGCCCAGGTCAACGAGCGCGAAGCCCAAACGGCCGTCGCCTGCGAAAAAGCTTTTATGGCTGGGTTGGGTGGCGGTTGTCAGACCCCGGTCGGCTGCTATGCCGAAGTGGTTTTCCGGCGGCTAGTCGTGCGTGGCTTTGTCGGTAGCCCGGACGGTTCTCGCTTTATCAAAGTCGAACTCAACGATGCCTGGGAAGGTTCGCTCCAACAAGCCCGCGATCTGGGCCACCGTCTAGCCGAAGCCGCCATCGCCGAGGGCGCACGCGAAATGCTGGATGCTGCCCGCGCTGCCGGATACGTAACAGAACGCAAATAATTTACGATTTACGATTAAACTTTGTTCTTTTACCCCATAGCCATTAACAACTTAGGCTGAGGCGAAAACAAAAACCCAATCGTAAATCGTAAATCGTAAATCGTAAATCCTATGGCTCAAATCTACCTGATCGGTGCTGGCCCCGGCGACCCTGGATTGCTTACGGTAAAGGGGCGCGAAGTATTGCGCTCTGCCGATGTGGTCGTCTACGATTATCTGGTAAACCCAATTTTGCTAAAAGAGGCCCGGCCCACTGCCGACAAGATTTACGTTGGCAAAATTGCCGGGCAAGCTTCGATCAACCAGGAAGATATTAACAGCTTGCTGGTGCGGTTGGGGCGTGAAGGCAAGACGGTCGCCCGCTTGAAAGGGGGCGACCCTTTTGTGTTTGGGCGGGGAGGCGAAGAAGCCCAGGCCCTGCAAGCTGCCGGACTGATCTGGGAAGTTGTGCCGGGTGTCAGTAGTGCGGTAGCAGTTCCGGCCTATGCCGGTATCCCCGTCACACACGGCGGGATTGCCAGCCGTTTTACGGTTATCACCGGGCATGACGGCGGTCGAGAAGCCGGGACTGACGAAACCCTGGTCTATTTGATGGGGGTCGAACATGTGGCTAAAATCGCTGCTCAATTAATGAGCGAAGGTCGGTCGCCTCAAACGCCGGTTGCTATCGTGCGCTGGGGAACCACCTGGCAGCAAACGACCCTCACGGGCCAGCTTTTGAATATTGCGGAAGTTGCCCGCCAAGCCGGGCTTACCTCACCTGCCGTTATAATCGTAGGCGAGGTAGCCGGATTGCGCGAAGGGTTGCGCTGGTTCGATAGACCCGAAGCGCGGCCTTTGTTGGGTCGCCGGATCGTCGTGACCCGCGCCCGCGAACAGGCCGCCGAGATGCTGGCGACCCTTACCAATCTGGGTGCGGATGCCCTTGAATTCTCGGTTATCAAGATTGTCGATCCGCCCAGTTTCGAGCCGATGGATAGCGCGATTGAGCGGCTTTCGACTTTTAATTGGGCCGTCTTTACCAGTGTCAATGGGGTCGAGTATTTCTGGCGGCGGCTAAAACGCGCCGGGAAGGATGCCCGCGCCTTTGCCAATCTCAAGATTTGCGCGATTGGCCCGGCGACGGCGGCGGCTCTCGAAGAACGCAATATCGTCCCCGATATGATACCGGGTCGCTTTGTAGCGGAGGGTATTTTGGACGATTTGGGTGATGTAAGCGGGCAGAAGTTCTTGCTTCCGCGGGCCGACATTGCCCGTGAAGCGCTGGTCGAAGGTTTGGAAGCGCGGGGGGCAGTGGTTGAAAACGTGGTAGCTTATCGGACTATCGCAGGTGGTGAAGAAGGGCCAGGTAGCGCGAGTCCGGCGGATATGGTAAAGTGGCTGGAAGCGGGCGAGATTGATATTGTAACTTTTACTTCGTCCAGCACCGTTCGTAATTTTGCCGCTCGGTTGCGAACGTCTTCCGACAGTTCTTTGCCCGAACTACTCTCGCGCACGACGGTAGCCTGCATCGGCCCGATCACCGCCGGGACTGCCCGCGATTTGGGCCTGACGGTTGGGCTGGAAGCTGCCGAATTTACGATAGACAAATTAGTCGAGACTATCGTACAGCATTTTAGCGATCTGGCGACGGTCGGTTAATTAGGGTGTATAGCCCAGGAAAGTGCCGGTCAAGTTAGTGCCAAAGTCGTCTGAACCGCGCAACTTAAGTGAATTGGAGAAATTAAAGCGGGAAAATTGGAAACGGGCCGGTCGCTTTGCAATAACCGATTGCCTGATTTTGATCTTGCTAACCGTGATTGTATCAGTGCGTATTTTATTCTCATCACCTACAATTGGTTCAGTCTTCTCGCCGGTTACAAAAGGACTCAGTTGAAATAGCCGGGAATGGTAGCCCTGATTACCGACCGAACCGCCGATTGAAGTTAAAATTTGCCTTAGAAACTACTTTTCTGCTACCAGACGCAGTATAATACGGAAAGTAAAATTTATTTAGAGGAAAGGGCCAGGAGAGACCTGCCTGGGCGGGTTTAGACCCGTAGGTCGCTAAGCCTGAAGCGAAGAATAGGGCGTGGGACGCAGATGCGCCATTGAAATTAGCCAGTTTATCAGGGAAATGGAAAGCTCAAGATTTTACGCCCACCGGGTGTGTGAATCCTGTTTATCCCTGTTAATTTTCTAGGAGGTAAATGTCTGATGGACGACCGCACGATCAGTACGACTAACGGAGGCAGCACTGCCAGCGCCCCCGGTATTACGGTTTATCACAACTCGGCAGTCGAAGTAACTGCCGATGAGCAAGCCATGAAAGAAAAGCTCGGTATCAAGGGCGGGCGCGTGATGGGCGAAGACCCCGAACTAAAGGTCGAGTACAAGCACAACACCACTAACCAGCAATTTGTTAAATATGGCTTCTACAAACTTGACCCGGCCTTCCGCCGTCTCCCCAAAGCCGAGCGCGACCAGGGTGTGAAAGAATTTTTGGATGCGATGGACGGCCTCTATCCACGTGGCGAATTGCTGCGGCCCTATACTTTGACCGGGGTACGTGGCGATGTCGATTTTATGCTCTGGCACGTCGTTCCGGTTAACAAGGATGGCGAGTCGCCCAGTGGCCTGGAACGCTACCAGGAAGCCCACGCGACCGTTCTGGCGACCGGCCTCGGTGCTTATCTAACTCAGCCCTATCATTATCTGGCGATGACCAAACGCTCGGTCTATACCGATAATCATCATCATACCGGCAGCGAGAACGACCGTCTGCGGGTCGAACCCTGGGGGGCCAAGTATCTGTTCGTCTACCCCTTTGTCAAGACCCGCCAGTGGTATCTCTTGCCCAAAGACGAGCGGCAGGTAGTGATGGACGAGCATATCCGGATCGGTACGCAATACCCGACTGTCAAGCTAAACACGGCCTATTCGTTCGGTCTGGACGATCAGGACTTTGTGGTGGCCTTCGAGTCGGATTATCCTTCCGACTTCCTTGACCTCGTCCAGGAGTTGCGTGAGACACAATCCAGTCTCTATACTGTTCGGGATGTGCCGATTTTCACCTGCGTCTCAGTTACGGTCGAGCAGGTTATCAAGAACCTGGGGTTATAAGAGGTTTGCAGGGATAGAGAGCTTGACTAAAAGCAACTCGGCTGATTTCTCTATTGCGCGAGTGTAGAACTGCTGGTGTTAATTGCGGCATCAGTAGTTTTACATTTTGAAAAAAAAGAGGTTTATAGAGTTCTTTAACTTGAGCTTTGGTAATTTGTTTATGGCAAAACTAACAATCGAGCTTCCAGCATTGGTATATGCGAAATTAAAAAAAGAGGCACAGCAGTTAGGCAAGTCACCTCAATCGCTGGCTCAGGAATGGGTGGCAAAGCACCTGGAAAATCCTGCTTTGCCTGAACAAGGCGAATGGGAAAAAGTGCGGGACATCTTAGCAACCGCAGGTCTCTTGACCGAGCTTGGCCCTAACCTGCAAAAGATGGCTGATCCAGCTATTTCTCTCAAGGAAGTTCAAAGTTTTTTAGGCACGGCTTCCGGCAAAACCCTCAGCGAAATTGTAATTGAGCAAAGAGAACAAGCTGTTTGAGTACTTTATATCTTGATACAAGTGCTATTGTAAAAAGGTATACTTCTGAAAGCGGTAGCGCTTGGCTTGACGCTTATATAGACCCTCTGAGCGGCAATAACACTATCTTGAGTGAGATTACGATTGCCGAGTTTGCCGCCGCAATTTGTGCTAAAGAACGCGCTAGAACTATTAGTGCAAATCAGAGATCAACTGCGTTAAGTTTGTTTTTGGGACATTGCCGGGTTGAATATCGGCTTTTGGCTGTCACACGGCTAGTGATAGATAGGGCTGTGCTTTTAACCCAAAATCAGCCTCTTCGTGGCTATGATGCTGTTCAGCTTGCTACAGGTTTAATTGTTAAAGAGGCACTTGCTTCGGCAGGGTTAGCTAATTTTGTCTTTGTAACCGCCGATAACAATTTGCTTCAGGTAGCCCAGCTTGAGGGGTTGGTAGTGGAAAATCCTAATTTCCATCCTTAATCCATCTCTGTTAATTTGTATTTAGGAGAGAAGAAGATGAATTTTGAAAAATCGCGGGCGTTATTCGAGCAAGCCAGTCAGCTTTTGCCGGGTGGGGTAAATAGCCCCGTGCGGGCCTTCCGAGGGGTGGGCGGCAACCCGCTTTTTATCGAGCGCGGCGAGAAAGCTTATCTATATGATGCTGATGGAAACCGCTTTATCGATTATGTATTAAGCTGGGGGCCGCTGATTTTGGGCCACGCCGAACCGGGGGTGGTTGAGGCTATCATAAGGCAGGCCCAACTGGGTAGCAGTTACGGCGCTCCGACTGCTCTCGAAACCGAACTGGCGGTCTTGATTACCGGCGCGATGAAAAGTATCGAGATGATCCGCTTTGTGAATAGCGGAACCGAAGCGACCATGAGCGCCTTGCGAGTGGCGCGGGCCTATACCAAACGCAACAAAATCCTCAAATTCGAGGGTTGCTATCACGGTCACGCCGACTTTTTGTTGGTACAGGCCGGGAGCGGGGTTGCTACGTTAGGTCTACCCGATAGCCCCGGCGTAACCAGCGCCAATGCTGCCGACACCCTGACCGCTCCTTACAACGATCTGGCGGCGGTCGAGCGGTTATTTGAAGAAAATAAGGGTCAAATTGCGGCAATCATCGTCGAGCCGGTAGCGGCTAATATGGGGTTGGTGTTACCTCAACCGGGCTTTTTGGAAGGCTTGCGCCGCATAACCGAGCATGAAGGTGCGCTGTTGATCTTCGACGAAGTAATGTCGGGCTTCCGCATTGGGGGCGTGACAGGGGTACAGGGTCTTTTGAATATTCAGCCTGATCTAACTACGTTGGGTAAGGTAATTGGTGGTGGGCTGCCCGTCGGAGCCTACGGCGGGCGGCGGGACATCATGTCGCTGGTTGCGCCCAGTGGCCCGGTCTATCAGGCTGGCACGCTTTCGGGCAACCCGTTGGCGATGGCGGCTGGGATTGCTACGATCAAGCGGCTGTTGGAGCCGGGCTTCTACGAAGGGTTGGAAGTCAAGATGCAGCAGCTTCAGGATGGGATGACGGCAGCTTGTCAGGAAAGCCCAGTGCCGGTCTATTTCAAGCGGATCGGCACCAAGTTTGGTCTGTTTTTCACGGCCCAGGAAGTCACCAATTACACTTCGGCTAAGAAAGCCGATACCAAAGCCTTTGCCCGTTTCTTCTGGAGCCTGATCGAGCAGGGGGTCTATTTCGCGCCGAGCCAGTTCGAGGCTGGGTTTATGTCCAGCGCCCACACGCCCCAGGACATCGACGCGACCATTGCAGCCGCCCGTGTCAGCTTTGCGGCTCTAAACGAACCAGCCCTGTCAGGTCGCCACTAGCTTGACTATCACCGACCGTTTACGCCAGCTTGAAGAAACTTTGCATCATGAAATCCCGCTCACCCGGCAGCTAGGCGTAACGGTCGAAAGCTACGACGGCGCACGGTTGAGGCTGCGTGCGCCCTTAGCGCCGAACATCAACCACAAAGATACGGCCTTCGCGGGTAGCCTCAATGCAGTCGTAACGCTGGCCGGGTGGGGGTTGCTCTGGCTCATTTTGCAAGAGGAAGGGCTGGCGGCTAAGATTGTAATTCAGGATAGCGCCGTCAATTACTTGTTACCTATCAGCACTGATTTTTCCGCCGATTGCTATCAGCCCGACCCGGCCCTACTCGCTAAATTCGTAAGGACGCTTAGAAGACACGGTCAGGCCCGATTGGAGTTGGAGGTCGAAATTCGCTCTGGCGACCAATTAGCGCTCCGTTTTAAAGGACGCTACGTGGCCCAGGCATTTGTAAAGTAAGCGGCAGGCCAATTTTTTATAAGAAAGATTAATCATAATGCCCTTGGCCGTTACCGAACAGGAATTGTTAGAAATTCTAGGCGAGTCGGAATTTATCAAATTCTACGGCTTTGCGTTAGATGCTTTTAGCGACGGCGAGTGTAGCATTTTGTGTCGGTTTCGCCCGGAGTTACAGCGTCCCGGCGGGGTGGTCTCCGGCCCGACTTATATGGCGGCGGCAGATTTAGCGATCTGGTTTGCTATCATCACTAAAATAGGCCGACCCGAAGGAACCTATACCGTAACGGCTGATCTACAGACCAGCTTTATGAGTGTCGCCCGGCAGGAAGATTTTCGGTGCAAAGCTAAAGTTTTGAAGATCGGTAAGCGGTTGGTCTATGCCATCGCCGAATGTGTTACGCCCGATGGTAAGCTATTGACCCACCATACCGCTACCTATATTCGGCCCGACAAAATACCAGGGTCGGCGGGCTAAATCGCCGCGTTCAGGCCCAAGAAGCGGTATGCTATACTCTAAACAGAAAAAGACTGGAATATAGCAATGGGGGTAAACAAATGCTTCAACTGGAAATTAGCACCGATTGGCTCGCCCACTATAATCTGAGAGGCAGCGAAGCCGAAATACTAGATTTTCTCAAGCGAAACCCGCTAATTGTTTTCGTGCTGCAACTAGCGCCCAGGCACATAGAACGCTATTTTCCGAACTCGAAGCTTTTCCTGGAACTGGCCTCCGACCCCGAGGTAGAGGAATGGGCGGAATATCTGGTGCTTTCTATAGCGTCAGGACTTGAGATTGGGGAAGCTCTTCAGCGTTTGCGGGAAGCAGAAAGCGAATGGTGGGATGTAGTTGCCTACTCAATGTGGGATAAAATTTTGTTGGATGTGGAGTAACCCAAAGTGAATTTTAATTGGCAGGAATATTACAATTTAGCCTCTGAGCTATCTTTATTACCAAGCAAACTTTCTAGCAACTCGGAAGCTATTTCACGAACTGTAGTTAGTAGGGTTTATTACGCCGCTTTTATCAAAGCCAGAAACTATTTACCTGATAAAGAGGGGAAACAAGCTTTAACAAAATCAAGCGTCCATTCTTTTGTTATTTATCAGTTTGGAAGTAGCACAGACCCCTTCCGTAGACAAATTGGTAAAGACCTAAAAAAGTTAAGAGATTTTAGGAATAGAGCTGATTATGAAGATAACATCGGTAATCCACTACTAATTGCTCAAAAGGCGTTAAAATTAGCTCGATTTACAATTACAGATTTAGATAAGCTATAAAAACAAAAGTGTTTGGAGGAACGAAAATGCTAACAGAGAGAGAAGCACCTGCTACTCGTAAGGCTGATTTGACCGTCCGGCCTCGGCGTACCCGGCGAACTGAGAATTTACGCCGGATGGTGCGCGAGACCCGGCTATCGGTCGATAATTTTATTTATCCGCTGTTTATCGCCGAACATATTCACGATGAAGTTGAAATCGGTTCGATGCCGGGGGTTTTTCGCTGGCCGGTCGAAAAGGTCGCCCGTGAAGCGGAAGCAGTGGCGAAATTGGGTATTCCGGCGGTGTTGCTGTTTGGCATCCCCGATTTTAAGGATAACGTTGGCTCGGAAGCCTATAACCCGAACGGCGTAGTGCAGGCTGCCGTGCGGGAAATCAAGCGGGCAGTGCCGGAACTGGTTGTGATAACCGATGTCTGCCTATGCGAATTTACCGATCACGGTCATTGCGGAGTGTTGGACAGCACTGGCTACGTCCAGAACGACCCGACCCTCGACCTGCTGGCAAAGATGGCTCTATCGCACGCCGAAGCCGGAGCCGATATTATCGCTCCTTCCGATATGATGGACGGTCGGGTCGGCGCAATCCGGACTGCTTTGGATCAAAGTGACTTTGACAATATCCCGATTATGGCATATTCGGCCAAGTTTGCCAGTGGCTTTTATGGCCCCTTCCGCGAGGCGGCGGGTAGCACTCCGGCCTTTGGCGACCGCCGCAGTTACCAGATGGACCCACCCAACATTCGGGAAGCTTTGCGCGAAGTAGAACTGGATGTAGCCGAAGGAGCCGACATGATTATGGTCAAACCGGCCCTGGCTTACCTGGATGTGATCGCCAAAGTACGCGAACGATTTGATTTACCTTTGGCGGCTTACAACGTCAGTGGCGAGTATTCGATGCTCAAGGCGGCGGCTCGGATGGGCTGGTTGGACGAAGACCGGGTAGTACGGGAAAGCCTGACGGCGATCAAGCGGGCGGGAGCCGACCTGATAATTACCTATCACGCCAAAGAAGCGGCCCGTTGGTTGCGTGACTGAAGAGGTGAAAGCTACTAAAGCGGTGCCAACATTTGGACCAGTTGAGAGCAGTTATAAATAAAATTGCCCTCGAACTGCTCTACAAATTCGTGATATTCCAGGTTGGTTACTCCCTTTTGGAACTCGTGCATTGCGGCTTCACCGACCCAATCGCTCCGTATTATATATTGGTCGGGATTATGGCTATCCTGCCCGACCAATACACCTACATTACCCTCGAATTGATACATCCGACTACGAATATATTGGTGGAGGTCATAGCGATTATTATCGGAGAAACCCGGCGGAAAACACACCACCTGAAGGGTTGAGGCATTGGTCGTAAGATGCATTCGGTGTAAATCTATTGAGAGGTCAAACTCGTAGCGTTGGATTCGATCAACTTTGTATTTTGAATGTGTAAGATTATCAATTGGATGCTTTAAGACGGCGAAGCTATAATCTTCATAACCTTGCCATACCCCTAAGATAAAGATTGTAGGCCCTTCCAGATAATAAGCTCCTTCGATATAACCATTTAGCCGTTGGTTGAGTATATAAAGTTTACGCTCGATTAGCGCCTCTAGTGGATCACCTTTGGTTAGCTTAAAGGTCAGTAGACTTATCAGCATAATTCTTCATCTTTGGTTTTTACCTGACTTCGCACATTCTGTATAATATATTGTAGCATGCGTTTTTTATTTGTAATAGGTTTTAAAGCGCCGTCACAGCGAAATTAGGCGGCCTATTATTTTGCTAATATATACTCACCCCCCCGGTTCCGGGTGTGGCAGAGCCTGGCTAGATTGCAAAAATGACGCTCACCCTATAGACAAAACAGGTTGTGCCAGGCTCTAAACCGGACGGTGAGTATATAATTGAGGTGGAGGAGAGAAACTTTGCAAGTGATCGAGAAAATTACTGCTATGTTGGAACAGCAATCCGAGTGGCGGCGTACCGGGCGAAGTGTCGGGCTGGTTCCGACGATGGGGTATTTGCACGAAGGTCACCTATCGTTAGTCAAGCGAGCGCGTTTGGAAAACGATTTGGTTGTAGCCAGCATTTTTGTAAATCCGCTTCAGTTTGGGCCGAAAGAAGATTTTGGACGTTATCCACGCAACCTCGAACGCGACTTATCCCTACTAGAAGCCGCCGGTGTGACTGCTGTGTATCACCCTTCGGTTGAAGAAATGTATCCGACAAAATTTAACGCAGTGGTCGAAGTCGGGAATATAACCGATGTCTTGGAAGGCGCCGTGCGGCCCGGTCACTTTCGAGGGGTAACGACTGTCGTTGCCAAGCTTTTTAATGCCGTCGGACCGCAACGGGCCTATTTTGGTCAGAAAGATGCCCAGCAGGTAGCGGTTATCCGCAAAATGGTACACGATCTTAATTTCCCGCTTCAAATTGTAGTTTGTCCGACCTTGCGCGAACCGGATGGTCTGGCAATGAGCAGTCGCAACGTCTATCTCTTGCCCGAAGAACGCCAGGCGGCTCCGGCCCTTTATCGTGCTTTGCAGGCCGCCGCCCAGTTCTGGCGCGACCACCCAACCGACCGGACTGGCCCAGCCCTGCGCGAGGCTATGCTGGTTATTCTCGCCACCGAACCGTTGGCTCAAGTAGATTACGTAAGTGCTGCCGACCCGCTTACTTTGCAAGAATATGCCGAGGCGATCCCACCGGAGAGTGGAGTTCTGCTTTCGTTAGCGGTGCGGTTCAGTCAGGCCCGTTTGATTGATAACTTGCCGTTAGAATAACTTCCAGACAAATTATTTTTCACTGTGTTTAGCTGTCATTTCCAGCACTCTGGTGTCAATTGCTTCGGGCCTACAAATATGCTATAACACAGGGGCAGGAGGTAACATCTATGTCAACCCAGGACTTGAAAAGGCTCGAAGAATGGCCCGGCTACGCCGAGTTTCTCTTATTCCTTGAGGAAGAAAAAGGGTCTGAAAGCGACCCTCACTCATCGTTAATCCGTTATTTGATGGCCCTACTCGATTGGCTCTACCAACTCACGGGCTGGTATCACAATACCGATATGGGCATCTTCCAGCCTCCCTACCAGCCGGTCTCGCCCGATGTGGCTTTGTTCAAGGGGGTGGTCTTGAGCGAGGAGGAACGGGCCGAACTGACCAGTTGGTTTATGGTCTTGCCGAACCGACCCTCACCAACGGTAGTGTTCGAGGTTGCGTCGGAGAAGACCTGGCGCGAAGATGTAGAAGCGGACAAGAAGCCGCTACGCTACAAGCAGCTGGGAGTACGCGAATACTTCACCTACGACCCCTACCCGACCCAGGTCTGGCGAGAGGCGACAAGTCGGCTACGGGGCTGGCGGTATGATGGGAGTGTGGAGGGGATAAATGGACAGGAACTAGAGCCAGACGAGCAAGGACGGCTATGGAGCGAAGAGCTAGAGAGCTATTTGATCCCGGATGGAACGAAGTTGCGGCTAAGTGACCGAGAAGGGCGGCTAAGGCTGACGGCAGACGAGGTGGTAGTATTGGAAGGGGCAGCGCGACGGGAGGCGGAAGAGCGGGCGAAGTCAGAGGAAGCGGCCCGACGTAAAGAGGAAGTGGCGCGTATCCAGGCTGAGCAAAGGGCGATTGCCGAGGCGAATGCCCGCCAGGAGGCCGAGCGCAAGTTGGTTGAGGTACAGCGCCAGCTTGACGAATTACGTCGCCAGCCGCCAGAGAAGTAAAAGACCTTACCTCATTTTAACTTATTTATAGTTTAACTTAATAGGTGCCTAGCGGTTTGGGTGAGCATCAGATTTTTGCAAAGTGGCAAGGCTATAACACCCCCTAAACTGGGGTTTAGTATATCTTAGAAAATTCCCGCAAGAAATTTTCTAAGATATATTTTTGCTTGAGTTGGGCCTGGATTTTTACGGTCGCTCGTTCTTAATGTTTGAACCAGTGCAAAAACTGATGCTTACTCTCGCGGTTTACCCTACTTGCCAAATGCGCCACTCTATAGCAAAATAGGCGAGTGAAAAAAATAAAGTTACGGGTCGGGTTTGATGCCCGGATGATAGCCTACCGGCAGGCCGGGATAGGCCAGTATAACCTTAATTTGTTGCGCGAACTGGTTCACTTGCAAGCCGAGCGAGACGACTTTGAGTTGGTAATCTACCAGAGCCGCAAAGAGCCTCGCTCGCCCTTGCAATGGCTGGAACTTGCAATCAGCCCGTCTGAAGGGAATAAAGTTAAGAAGCGGGTATTGTGGACACCGCCTCACCATCGGCTAGAGCAGCTAGTTTTGCCATTGGAGTTGCTACCAGGTGGTCCTGGTGTCTTCCACAGCCCCGACTTTATACCACCTTTTTGGCGTTGGGCCTGGGGTAGGGGTTTGCCGCAGCCCATCGCTTCGGTCATTACTATTCACGACCTGGCCTTTTTGTACTTTCCGGATTTGCTGACCGAGGAAAGCAAGCGTTATTATGGGCAGGTGCAGCAGGCGGTGGTCAGTGCTGAGCGGATTATTGCTGTATCGGAAAGCACTGCCCGCGATGTAATAGAACGGCTGGGTGTAGCGCGAGATAAGCTGCGGGTCGTCTACGAGGCGACGAACGCCCTCTATCGCCCGCTTTCACTTGCAGAAGTGGTGGAGTTGGAGCAAACGGTTTGCGTTGGGATTGCCGGAAAGCTGGCCCAGGCTGGGATAGAAGCTAACGAAGGTTTCTTGCTGTTTGTCAGCACTATCGAGCCGCGCAAGAATTTGCCAACCTTGCTCAAAGCTTATAATGGTTTGCTTGATCGACTTCCGGCGGGTGAAGTTGCTCCCAGGCTGGTCTTGGCCGGACGTGAAGGCTGGCTCTACCAGGAGGTCTATAAGCTGGCGGATGAACTAAAGCTGGGCGAGAAGCTGATCTGGCTAGGCGGGGTTACGACCGAAGAATTATTATATCTTTATAACCGGGCAGTGCTACTAGCGATGCCATCGCTTTACGAAGGATTTGGGCTACCACCCTTAGAGGCGCTGGCCTGTGGCTGTCCCGTACTGGTCGCTGACAATAGCAGTTTGCCGGAAGTAGTCGGCCCTGCTGGGCGCAAATTACCACCCGAAGAAGTCGAAGCCTGGACTGCCGGGTTGTTGGATGGTTGGCAGAACCGGACGGCCCACAAAGCCGCTACCCTGTCCGCCGGGCCAGAATGGGCCAGTCGCTTTTCCTGGCGACGCGCTGCTGAGGAAACCCTGGAGGTCTATAACGAGGCGTATCAGGCGCGAGGTGAGAGATAATAGCTGTAATTGTCCAGAATTACACCAGGCTGAGTGATATAATAGCTTTTAAAACCGGCTTCGGTAAATTGAAAGTCTTGAGAAACGAGGAGTACGCTACCAGGCGCTAAAAAATGGAACTACTTAATAAACTGTTAAACCGCTTGCCGTTACCAGAGGAGAATATGAAATTGATCGTCGGCCTGGGCAATCCAGGCCCGTCTTACGCTAAGAACCGGCACAACGTCGGATTCCAGTGTCTTGATTATATGGCCGAGAAACATAAGCTTGATTTCGACAAAAAGAGTATGAAGGCGGTTTGGGGCAAGGGAACCATCGCCGGGCAGGACGTGATTTTGGCAAAGCCCCAAACCTATATGAACTTGAGTGGGCAATCGGTTGGCGAGATCATGCGTTTTTACAAGCTTGACCCTAAACAAGACTTGTTGGTGATCTATGACGACCTTGACCTGCCAGTCGGTAAACTTCGGCTCCGGCCCAACGGTAGCAGTGGCGGACAGAACGGTCTTAGAAATATTATCGACCTATCGGGTACGAACGAGGTGCAGCGCATTCGGGTCGGGATCGGGCGACCTCAGCACGGAACCGCCCGTGATCGGGTGCTGAACGATTTTAGTAAGGAAGAAGCCCCGGTTATGGAGCAGATTTACAGTCGGGTCGAGCAGGCTGTCCAGATGTGGCTGACCGATGGTATGCAAAAAGCCATGAACGTTTTTAATTCAAACTGATCTAAACTGGCTTAGAGCGGCAGTCCCGACCAGATCAGCCGGAAAGGTAGCCAGCTTAACACCAGTCCAAACAAACCGGCTCCCAGGAAAAGATAGATTGTGTTGAGCTTGTAGCGCACAATCAAAAAGAGGGCCAGTAGAGCCAGCCCAACCGTGTAAGGGTCGAGCAGTTTGTCGCCCAGGGTCGGGCCGCTACCGCTTGCTGGAAATAAAAAAGCAGTCCGGGCAATGAAATAGGCCCCTGCCAGCAAGCTACCGACGACCGCCCCATTGACCCCGCTTAGAGCGGCCCGGGCAGGTGGGAACTGCCTCACCTTTTGCAAGGCAGGCGCAGCCAGCAAAATCAGGGTCAGACCGGGCAGGAAGATACAAAAAGTCGCTACCAAAGCCCCTACTATTCCGGCACTCGCATAGCCCACAAAAGCTGCCGTTATCAGCACTGGGCCGGGCGTGGCCTGTCCTAATGCCGCCCCATCTAAAAATTGTTGTGAGGATAACCAGCCATAATCCATTACAATCTCGTTTTGGATCAATGGGATAATCACCAGCCCACCCCCAAAGATCAGCGCCCCCGCCCGCCCGAAAAACCAGCCCAGCTTGAATAGTCGTTCCCAATCGGCGGAGTGTTCGAGGAAGGTTGAGGACTGCGGATTGAGGACTGCGGACTGAGGGCTGAGGACTGCGTAGTAGATAGCACTTAGCAGGCTGAGAAGCCCGTTAGCGTTTAGCTTTTTGGTTGGTGGGTTATTTTGAGCCTGGGTAGTGGTCGTGGGTTTTGGTGGGATGGGATAGAGCAGCAGACCCAGCAAAGCGGCCCCCACAAAGACCAGAAAGTCGTTGATAAATTGTCCGCCGATCAGAACGGCGGACAGGGCGGTCAGCAGCCAGAACCGCCAGTCCGAGCGTGAAGGTTGCGAAAGCCGCCAACTGGTCGCCAGCACGATTGCCACTACGACCGGTTTGAGGCCATAAAAAAAAGCGTTGACCTGGGGCAACGCTCCGAAGCTAAAATAAAGCCAGCTTAACATCAACATCATAGCGAAGGCGGGCCAGATAAAACCGAGTGCCGCCGCGATCCCCCCTAGCCAACCGCCACCCCGCAACCAGCCCAGATATGTCACCAGTTGGGTCGAGGCTGGCCCCGGCAAAATGTTACAGACCGCCAGGGCCTCGCTAAATTCCTCTTTGGTCAGCCAAGCCCGCTTCTCCTGGGCTTCGGCTTGCATCAGCGCGATATGAGCTTGTGGGCCACCAAATCCGATCAGACCTAGCCAGGTGAAAAACCGAAAAACCTCCCACTTCGGATTGTGATCCCGGTTGCTAACCGGGTTTTTAGATGTTGGATTACTCATCCTCAAAATTTCACTAGCTCAAGTGGGCTGCTGATAATCACATCGGGTTTGAGGCCGAGTTCTTCGACGGGAGCCTTGAGGCGGTTGAGCCAGAAGACCGTAAAACCGAAGGCTTTGGCCCCAGCCGCGTCCCAGCCGTTAGACGAGACGAACCCAATTTCTTCGCGGGCAAGACCCAACCGGGTCGGGGCCAGCGCATAGACTGATGGGTGCGGCTTGTAGATTTTTACCTCATCCACGCTCAAAATGTGGGATAGGCTGCCACCTAACCCGGCATTGGCGACCGCCGCTTCGAGCATCATGGGCGAACCGTTGGAAAGGATAGCCTTGGAACGATCACTCAAAGCTTCGAGGGCCGGGGCCGTATCCGGGAAAGGACTGATCGTCAGGTAACTTTGCATGATGCGTTCGAGATCGGCATCGCTGGCCTTGAGGCCGAGCGCCAGGCAGGTATAGCGTAGTCCGTCGGCGGTCACACGCCAAAAATCCTCATAGCGACCCATCTGCGACCGTAGCCAGCTATATTCAAGCTGTTTGGTTCGCCACAGGCTCGTTATGTCGGCTCCATGACCGGGAAAGACTTCTTCACATAGGGCGAAAACCGAGCCTACATCAAACAAAGTACCATAAGCGTCAAAGACAAAAGCTTTGAGTTTGTTCATCCTCTTTTCCAATCATTCATTTATAGGACTTTCGCTCGAAACAACTTTGCAAGTTCAAAATGCGGTCAAACCGAACATTTTTCAGGTTCAGAAGCGAAAGTCGTGCTTTAGTGTTTGTTTCTCAAAAGGCCAAAAAGTTCTTCGTTGGCGCGTTGGCGATGAGAGCGTTTGGCGGGGTGTAACCGTTCGATGGTAAAGAAGGGTGAGAAAAGCTGCTGCACTTCGGCCTCGGAGGTGCGGAAGGGTGGCCCACCTTCCCGCTTATGGGCAAAGAAAACAGCGATCAATACCCCACCCGGTTTGAGCAGTTCGTGCATTACTCGCACGTAGTCCGGGCGGAGGGCCGGGTCAATCGCGCAAAAGCAGGTATGTTCGGCGGCATAATCAAAGGTGGCGCGGTAGTCGGTCGGTAGGGTAAAGAAGTCGCGTTGCTCGAAGTTGGCGCGTACTTCCAAACCCTGTTGGGCGGCGCGTTCCCGGCTAATCTGCACCGGAGAGGGGGCAAAATCAACCCCAAGCACTTCAAAGCCGTGTTCGGCGAAAAAGAGCGCATCGTGACCGCGTCCACTACCGGGGACTAGCAATCGCCCGCTGGTAGGAGCTTCTGGCTCGTTCAGGTAATCTACAAAGGGCGGGGCGGGTTCGCCGATGTCCCAGCCAATCGTATTATTCTGGTAACGTTCTTCCCAGAAGCGGGCTTCTAGTTTATTTTGGGCGCTCATTTGTTCAGTGCAAACTGGTCTGATTTTTGTTGCTGAATGTAATTATCGAGCAGGGCCACCACGGGTAAAATTACCTCCCGATCATAAGTCCAAAAGCCCTCAAAATTGCGATAGATCAGCTTATCGGGCGCACCGCGAGGCCGATTAGTAGCGGGCAGTTCACGGGCTACCAGGGCCATCGAGACCAGTTGAGGGCTATCAAGAATTACAAACCAATTTTGGGCGAGGGTAGCCTGGTCCGGATTGGTCGGTTCTTTTAAGTTAATCACGTTCAAATTAGGGTCTCGCCAGAGTGGACTATCCGGCAGGCCAAAAACATAGACTGGATTGCCTAACATCAGAATCCGGCGGTAGCGCTCCTCCTGGGGCTTGAGCCGCGAAAATTTCTGAAAGGCGCTGTAGAAACGGAATTGCCCACCCAGATTGACAGCCTGATCTTCGATAACGTGGCTGACTGCCTTCATGCCCAGGACTGAGCAAGTGAAGAAAAGGTTGGCAGATTGGAGCTTATTGCTCAGGCTGGCCTGATCCTCGGTCTCAAAGGTGCGATAGCCTTGAGCCTTAAAGTCGGAGCCTTGCGAAGCAAGCATTATCAATTTATTGATTTCTTCGGCGTGATTCATAAATTTTCTTACCCGTTCAAATTAGCTTTCTAAATGAAACTCACAATAACTAAATTAACCCAGGACAACTAACGAAAGATTTACCCGGATAATGATAACGATTTTATGCGGTCAAGTCAAGCTTTTGGAGATTAAAGAAATATTGGGTTGAACCAAAGTTATTTGGGGTGGGTACGGCTTCCCATAAATTCCCAAAAACGTTCCTGGCTGGGGGCTAGATCACTTGTAGAAGTCGGAACCAGGCGGGTCAAATGTATCTCGTGTCTTAAGTCGATCCCGGCAGCCCGTTCTTTTTCGGTCAATTCGATCTGGGCGCACCCGACCAGTCGGTGGGCCAGATAGCGCTCGACAATGGTCGAAGTAGCAAAGCCGATCCCCATTCCAGCCTGGGCTGCCAGCACCACTCCCTCGGCGCTATCGAATTCTGCCACTGGTTGTAGATCGCTCAGGCTCAGGCCCGCCGTTCGCAAAGCGGTATCGGTCATCCGGCGGGTCAGCGACCCACTCGAACGGAGCAAAAAGGGTTGCCCTCGCAGGTCGCGCAAACAGATTGGTTTACCCTGCCAGGTATGACCGGGCGGTAAGACCAGCACTAAATCGCTAGAATGGAGCAAAAAGCTTTCGAGTGATTTTTGGCGGGGTGGGTTGCTCAACATCGCAAAATGAATCTGATGTTCCAAAAGCATTTCGAGGGCCAGTTCTTCGCTACTCTGCCCTAGCGAAAAGCGTACCCCAGTATGGCGCAACTGAAAATCAGCCAATAAGGGTGGCAGAAAATAGAGCGCCGCTGCTGTATTTTTGGTATAGATCAGGCTAACCCGACCACGCACCACCCCTAGCCCGGCGCTAAAGCGTTCTTCGACCTGGGCCGCTTGCTCTACCAGAGGCCGCGCTATCTCCAAAAGGCGTTGTCCGGCCTCGGTTAGCTCGATGCGTGGGCCGTTGCGATTAAACAACCTGACCTTATAGGTGGTTTCCAGCGCCCGAATCTGCTGGCTAACCCCCGGTTGGGTCAGGTTGAATTGTTCGGCGGCGGCGGAAAAAGTACCTCTTTCGCTAACTGCCACGAAAATTTGAAGCTGGTAAAGATTAACCATTTTATAACAGCCTACACAAAATAACTCAGCATAAAATCTTTTTCGGGCATATTACATTCGTGCATGGCGCGGGCCGTCACATCCCACCGATAACTGACCCGGCGCTGATTGATCGACCAGCGTCGCTCCAGCGGGTTCCACTGAAACAGGCTATAGGCCGCCAACCGGGTTTTATCAAACGGCATCGAAACGCTGGCGACATTTACTAACCGCCGTCCGTCGCGCATATTCAAGATATACGATTGGTGAAAATGACCAAAGGCGATCACCGGGGCCGCTTCCAATCCATAGGTCTCGTGGTAATGGGGGTCGCTATGGTAATCAATTTCCGGCGACAGCACCCGGTCGTGGCAACTGCGTGGGGTAGCGTGTGTTACCAGCAACTCTTCGCTAATATTGAAGCTGCTACTTTGCAGACCGTTTGGCCCGAAACGTAACGAATGAGGCTGAGAACGCAAAAAAGGCAGCACCATCGGGTCGAGCCGTTCTTGGGTCCAGCCGTTCGAGGCCTGAATTTTACCAACCAGATCCCACTCGCGATAGCGCAAATGCTCGAAGCCATAGCCGAGCAGATACTCCTCGTGGTTGCCCAATAGCACCTGAATATTATTTTCGCGCAATAATTCGTAGGTTTGCTGGGGATGTGGCCCTTCGGTCAGTAAATCTCCGGCGGCTACCAGCATATCGGCCCCGCCACGCCGTTTGATGTCGGCTATGACTGCCTCCAACGCTTCTACATTACCGTGTATATCCGAAAATACCGCCAGGCGAAATTCCGATGTATATCTCAAATTCATCTTTTGATCCTCTCTCCTAAGCTTACTGCTAATCTTAAGCCTGGCCTGGTGTATTGATCCCTTTGTCAAAGCCCATCCCAGCAAACTTTTCCAATGGATATTTTCGGCGGTTCTTTGCCATTGTGCGTAGGAAGCATTCTTCGACACTAACCCCGTAGGCTTCCGCCAGTTTTAGCACGTGGCAGAAAACATCTCCTAATTCAATTTCAAATTCTTGCATTTGCAAAACTTGTTCCTGGCGAGTAGCCTGGACTTCCGAGCGGCGGCTTTCCAGGTGGGTAATGACGCGGGCCAATTCGCCCAATTCTTCCATCATGTGGATCATAGTATAGTAACGGCCTTCGGTGTCGCTCGGATACCAACCTCGTTCGTCCAGAAAACGGCGCAAATCGGCCTGAGCCGCCTCCACCGTAATCGGTCGGTTTAATTCACTCTGATCGTCGTTCATTCGTTTTCTTTCTCTCAATGAGCAGTATGTACCATCTGATTATATAAACAGCTTTGGTATCAAAAATGTTGAGCAGCATGAGAATATTTTGAGACCTAAGTACCGATATAAGCCTCAAAGAGCAATATTTCTTGCTTCAGGATAAGCCTTAACCATAAACTATGCAAGTCACTAATCATTAAGTCTGTGTGATACATTGAAAAATTTTAATGCGCCGATGAATATATGAACATCGCAGAGCTTGTAGCTGGAAAAAAATATCTGATTAGCTATATTTTGGTTAAACCTGGGCGAAAAACTCATCCAGAGTAATGACGAATCGGCGGGGCTGTTCGATCATAGGAGAATGACCACTGCCTTCAAAAATGACTTCCTGAAAGAGATAGGGGGGCCAGTAACGGCGAGCTTCGGCAAAATATTCGTTGGGGGCCAGTGCATCGCGGTCGCCATGAAGACTTAAAACCGGGACGCTCAGGTTGCTAGTGCGGGCGCTCACGTTATAGCGGTAGATTGCGGCGTTGTTACCCTCTCCGTTCTGCTCGTCGCCAGGGTAGTTTTGGACTTCCATCACGCTTTGCAGAAGATAGTAAAAGAGGGCATTGCTGGGAGGACTGCCGTCAAGTGGGAAGCGACCTTCGCGCAAATTGGTAGCCCGGATCAGTTTGGCAACCGTCTCAAATTCGCCGCGCCGGATCGCCTGGGCCATTACGTCCGGGTTGCCCGGTAGCGTCAAACGTCCCATCCCGACCGGTGACAAAGAACTGACCAACGTCAGGGAAAGGCAACGTTCGGGGTGGTCGAGCGCCAGCAATGTCGCCACCCCTCCTCCCATTGACCAGCCGACAATATGGGCCTGCTTGACCCCGATGCTATCCATTACCGCTAGGACATCGTCGGCAAAACTTTCGAGGCCCAAAACCGGGCGAGGGTCAGCCCCGCCATGACTACGTAAATCGGGTGCATAGCAGGCATACTTGTTGGGCATCAGTTCTTCAAAGGCCGCCATCGCCGACTCCCACCAACGTCCCGAACTCAGGCTGCCGTGGATCAAGAAAACGCTCTCAGCATCCAGCCAATCACGCCCGCTATGACGGTAGACGGTAGACAGGCGGGGGGTTGTTATTCGGTGCAGACCTACACTATGATAAAAAGTATCGTCCATAAAATCCTATCTGGCAACCGCGCTCAAGTCCCATTCTTTGGCCGCTTTATGCTATTGCGTGTCTATTATAATTTTTTTGAAGGCAACTTGTAAAACCCACCTCGCTATAGCCGGGCTTAATTTAGCTTTGAGAACCGTATAGGGTATTACTTCATCAGTGGCTACGCTACTCTATAGCAAGTTGCAGAGTTATTGACCCCTGTAGGAGCGAGCTTCTGCTCGCGATTGAACACCCAGCTGCCAATTCATCGCGATCAGAAGCTCGCTCCTACAGACAATCGGATAGCCCAATCTCTTTGCACCTTACTGTAGGTTTCGTATAGCTTCTAAATCTGTTGTGAAACTCGATCTTATTGGTGAATAGTAAAAAGGCAAAATTGGCCCTTGCATTTCTTGGTAGATAGGGGTATATTGTAACAGTGGTTACAATTTGATCTTATGATGATTACCCTTTGGTCATTCGTCGGCACAACTGGCTTTTTGATCGTTAGCTTTCCGAGAATTTGTATAGCAACCCTACACAGGAGATTTTGAGTTGCACCAATGGTTACTTTTGCACTACAAAGTCCCGCGTGAACCAAGTGCCAGCCGGGTTTACGTCTGGCGCAAGCTCAAGCGGTTGGGCGCAGTCCTGTTGCACGATGCTATCTGGGTTTTGCCAGCTACGCCACGCACCCTCGAACAATTTCAGTGGCTGGCAGCCGAGATTGTCGAGTTAGAAGGCGAGGCGCTGCTGTGGGAAGCGCGTTTGAGTCAGCCAGAGCAAGAGGAGAGGTTGATCCAGCAGCTTATAGCTCAGGTGGAAACTGGCTACCGGGAGATTCTGGCTGAATTAGCCACCAGTCAGGGCGAAGTAGAAATAGACCGGGCCGCCCTTTCGCGTCGCTATCAACAACTAAAGCAGCAGGATTATTTTCAGTCTAAACTGGGCCAGCAAGTGCGCGAAGCTCTACTGGCGACCAGCAGTTTTGAGGAAGCAACCAGCCAAAAGAAAAAAGGTAAAGCGTCGGAAGGAGGTAGCCAGTTGTGAAATGGGTGACATGGGAAAATGTAGGCATAGATCGAATGGGGTGCGCCTGGCTAATTCAAAAGTATATCGACCCCCAGGCCGAATTTACTTTTGTGCCGATCAGCCACCGACCATTGCCCGAAGGGGCCGAGCCGTTTGACATTCCGGGCGTGCGTCTAACTCATCACCGAGGGCATTGTACTTTTTATACGATGTTAACGGAGTACAAGTTAAAAGACCGGGTGCTGGAACGTATCGCTCGAATGATCGACGAGGTAGACGAAGTGCAAGAAGTCGCTTTGGAACCGGCAGCACCGGGGCTTGAGCTTATTTGTCAGGGTATCCGCCGCATTACTGCGAATGACGTAGCCGCTTTAGCTCTCAGCCGCCAACTGTTTGAAGCCCTGTATGCCCAGTTGGAAAGTGAAAGTGCTTAACCCCGCGAGGTAAGTAATAGAGGCTATGTCGAAACTTAAGCAAGAAGCGGTGGCTAAATAGTGCAAACATTTCCCTGGTTTAATCGGAGAATTGAGATGGGCGATTATAGCATAAATTTACTGGAAGAAGCCTTAAATAAACAGGCAAGTTGGCAAAAGCAAGTGGAACTAGCTGCGATGGTGAAGGAGGCTAAGAAAGCACTATCTGATAATTTAGCCGACTCCTGGCGGTATCATCTGGGTCAAAAACTGATAAAACTGGGTGAATGGCTTTCACATGAGCCTGCGACCCGGCAAAAGGAAGCATAATTTAAGTTGAAGGGGGTTAATAAAATGAAATGGATTACCCGTGCGAAAGCTAAAGTGGATCGAATTGCCTGTCCCTGGCTAATTACCCGCTTTATAGACCCCAACCCTGAATTTATCTACGTATCCGCCGAGCAGGTGCTGACCGAAGCGCACGCGCAAGGGGCTATCCCCTACGACATTCCCGATGTAGAATTGGGGCATCACGGCCCGTTGTGCAGCTTTGATGCTTTTATGGACAAGTATGGCCTGAAAGAGGTTGACCCGGCCCTGGACAAACTGGCCTTGATTGTGCGCGGGGCGGATACTTCGGACAAAGACCTCACGCCTGAGTCACCCGGTTTGGATGCCCTGGCTGGCGGCTTTCAGAAAATGGAAATCAGCGATCACCACAAGCTAGAGCTAGAATTCCCGGTTTATGATGCACTGTATGTTTATTGTGGTGGTAGCTTACCAGTAGTTCGTCCTCTCGCGCTTGTGGCACTATAGCAAAATACACAGATATGGAACCCTTCAAGAGGGCGCGTCAATTTTTGTAAACAAGTAATACCAAGTTCGCATAGGTAGCATACAAAAGAATAGCGTTTTGAGCTTATCAGACTGGTTTCTTGTACACTACTTATCTGGACTTGGTATAAGACATTCTTTTCTTCCATTATACTAACCAGTTCCCAGGTTCTATCATAGAAAAGCGCATACGATGGATTTGCACAATTAGATAGAGAATTTAGATAACCAGGTAAAGAAGCCGCAAGCCGTGATTCATTATTGAACAATCACGCCGCTTATATTCGGCGGGGTTTAGGTGGTTTTGTGTTAAAGTGATGGTTGGTTATATAGATGCCGTTCCACAATCGCAAAAGAAAGGCTGAAGCGGCTAATGTTAATAGCGTGGGGAAATGTTTTTGGGATAGCAGGGGTGTCGAGCCTTGTAACTCTGCTACTGCTGCAAGTATATCGCTGGCAACACAGGGAACTCAGTTTTCCTCATTCGGTTGGCCTGGCCCTGGTCTGTGGTGCAGGCTTTATCGGGTGGTTTACTATTTTCAATCTTTTCTCGTTGAGCGGGTTGAACAACGATATTCCCGTTCCGCTTTTCCCAATCAGCCCGGAAGATATGGGTTGTGGGATTACAGTTTTGTTATCTACTTTGCTATATGGGTTCTTAAGTCAGAAAAACAGAGCAAACCAAAATATTTGGCGGCAGTTTGGACTAATCGGCTGGTTACTTCCAGCTTTAGTAGCATTGGTAATAGACGTTTATTTTATCTAAACTCGTATAGAAGGCTTGAACAGAATGCTTTATTGAATTTGTACAGCAGAAATATACCCAGGATCACCTGGAAAATCGCTGTGCAGCGCGGGTTTGGGCCTTGACCGCTTCTTCGGTGCGGTTCTTCGGTGGGGCGGTGGTTTCGAGCGAGTTGAGGAGTTTACGCGAGACTGCCGCTATCTCGTCAACGGCCAGCAGGAAGGCGGCTTCGTTGGCCTTCGAGGGCTGGTTGAAGCCGCTAACCTTTCGCACAAATTGTAAGGCCGCTGCTCGAATCTCGTCCTCGTTTACCGGCGGTTCAAAGTTGTAAAGGGTTTTGATATTTCGACACATAAGCCTTACCTCGATTGTGAAAGCCATCTAACATTGCATTTAACGTTAATCTGGTTGTTCTCCTGATCGCCTCTTCTGGAATATCCTGAGAAAGTCCAAAATGGGCCACTGTGGAACCTATCGCCTATTTGATACGGGTCATGGTGGAGTCATAGCCGCCACCGGGCCATATCCAGCGACCGCTATTAGTGTTGCCGTCGGCGCTAAACTTACCCTCGTACTTGGAGGGAGAACCTTTGGTTCCACCCCAAATCGTGAGGGTGTCGTCCATGATTTCCCAGGTGTACCTGAAGGTATTGCCCATATTGTCAAAGCAATAGGAAGTTAGGTCCTGACTTGAGCTATCGGTCGCGGGCTGCTGTAGTTCGGCCCAGCCCTGCTCAAAGCCAATATATTCGATACCTTTCACCTTCCGCGCGTAGTGATGGAGGTCAAAGTCTTGTACCAGGAAAAACCCGCCTTCCAGCCACTTGAAGCTAACCATGCCATCCAATCTCACATGCTACTCGGCCTTAATTGCGGCCCTCGCGTAGCATGCTGATCGCTTTTTCGATCCGGCGTTGTCGCGTTTCGGCGGTTTTGGCTTGCTCAATCGCCAGAACGTGCCGGAGTTTGTGGCTATAAGCCAACCCCTCGAAGAACCGTTTGGCTTCCCCATCACTATCAAGAGCTTGCGCGAAATCTGGCGGTACGTTCACCTCACGGGCCTCGGTATCCAGTTCGAGGTCAACCTCCACCTCGTTACCGGCGGCGACCCCTGCGCCCAGGCGATTCTCGGCGCTGATTGGGAGCATAAACTCGCCGCCCATAGGGGTTACGGTGCTGCGGTAGGTGTAGCCGTTGAGTGTGACCCGGACGGCGGGTCGTTTACTCGAACCCAGAGCCGCCACAACCTCCGCCGGGACTGGAATACCGGTGGCAGTCTTACCGCCAAGCCGAACTATAGATTGAAACCTCATAAATGCTCCGTTTTCTGTGCAATTCAGAAAAACTTACTCTATTGCAATCTAGGTAAGCTTTTCTGAATAGCTTTATTGAGAGTTAGCGGCCTGTTGTACAAGTCGGGCCAAAAATTCGTAATCCATCGCCTGACCTTTACGGATTTTGACCGTCTTGCGTTCGGGAGGGCCAGCTTCAAAAAAGCCTTCCGGGGCTTCGAGGGTCTGAGCATTAAAAATGGTGAGGCTGACCCAATCTTTGGCAGTGCCGGCCACAGCGGCATACTTATTATTCTTCAAAAAATGCGGTTTGCCATACTGGATACGTTCTTCTATCTCTGGCACGGCTTGATGGATAAGCTGCCGAAGTTGGGTACACACTTCGGCTTGCCATTCTTGCGTTATTTTCTCAATGTACTCGGTGACAGCCTGGTTCATCATAAAAAGAACTCCTTTAGCGCCGGAGCCATGACTTCCGGCGCGACGTTATGCTCTTGACCTTCCAAAACGCGATACTGCCCGTTGGTAAGAAGGTTGGCAAGGGTTTGAGCCGTATTTTGTATCCAGTCCCAGCTTGCTCCCCCGGCCAATACCAGTGTGGGTAGCGTGACAGAAGCAGCCCGTTCTTTTGGCAAAGAATAATCGCCCATAATCGTGGCATCGTAGACCAGCGTATGGGCTAAGGCTTCCTGAGAAGCCCACCAGGGTTGAGTACGGGCAAAAGCCGCAAATTCCGGCGGAAGCCCGACAACCTTCGACATAAAATACTCCACCGCCTCACCCCGCCGACCTTCCGCTACCAACCGGGCGTAGACGCTGGCCGTATCTGCTGGGGGTCGTGGGCGGCTATCATCCACTATATAGGGCGGCTCCCACAAAGCCAGCTTGGTAATATTAAGACCACTGGCTGCCGCGTCCAGGGCCAGGGCTGCCCCGGAGGACGTACCATACAAAAAGGCCGAACCGCCCGCTGCTTTGAGGACGGCTGCTATATCCTCGATCTCGCGCTCTACCGCATAGGGGGCGGTGTCACCGCTAGGTCCCCGTCCCCGTCGGTCATAATTAAACACCTTAAAATCTTGCGCCAGTATTGCTGCCAACGGTGCATTGGAGGAGCGATCCACCGAGCCGCCAGAGACCAGAATAACGGGCAAACCCTCACCAAGCTCATCAAAAGCGATAGACGTAACATCTTTGGAAATCACTGTCTTCATCATCATCTCCTTGTAATCGGGTAACATTTCAGCCTTTCGTCACCCTCCTATATTTTACTACAAATATGCCTGTCAGGGAATATATCTACAGAGGAATATAAAAGTGCCTGACTCTCGTAAAGATAATAATCCTTACCAATACGCTATTACGTTTCCCAGGGTCGGGAGATTTCCTCGTTCTTAAGCAGGATCAAAGCACGGGTGACTTGGTCAAGAGTATCGTGATCTATTGTTTTATCATTATACATAACACTTAAGGGTGCTATAGCTCTAGCATCACCGGTTCTTCCGAGTGCGCGGGCTGCCAGCCACCGCTTTTTTTCATCCTTCAAAGCTTCGATCAGTGGCTCAACCACCGCCTCGCCTAGTTGGGCGACTACTACACCTAATTCGTTGACTGCATGCGGATCGTTACTTGGCCTGTTATTATGGTTGCCAAGTGCCTTAATAAGTGCTGGTATAGCTCTCTCATCTCTATAATTTACTAGAGCTTTAGCAATGATGGTGTCCGCCTCACTATCCTCATCGCCTAAGGCTTCGATCAAAGGTTCAAAAGCAACCGGATCTTTGATATCGCCTAATGCACCTGCCGCGTAAAGCCGCACCCAAGCATCTTGACTATTTTGCAATAGATCAAGTAATGCGGAGGTAGCTCGATCACTTGCGATTTTACCCAAGCTGTATATTACGATATAGCTTATTTGTCTATTTTTATTCAAGCGTCTTCCATTAAGTTGTTCAAATTGTTTGTAGATATGATCGTCTAGGATACCTAATAATGCTGGTACGGCTTCTGTGGCTCTTAAATCTCCCAGCGCATAAGCCGCGCATATTCTTAAACCGAAATATTTGTCTTTCAAAGCTTCTAACAAAAAGGGTATTGCTCTAGGCTCTTCCAAGTAGCCCAATACCAACATTGCACCAGCCCGGACGTTCTTATTTCTATCCTGAAGTGCTTCTAAAAACAGGTTAGCATCTGCTTTTGTAAGATTACTGAAATCTCTGTTTTGATACCAAACTAAATCTTGCTCAAACCCTTTTAGTAGCTCAACTGGATTTTTCTGTAAATCAGATTTATCGGTGTTCATTTACAACTTATACCTCTATTCTAGGGTGGTGGTGAATTCTTTACCCTTTGAGCCTCATGCATAGGGATAGCCTTACTGCTGTAATATTTTGCTAGAAGATAATAGGTCAGGCTGCCGTTGAGGTCGTAGTTAAGGTTATAGGTGTAGCTAGTGAAAGGCGTGGCATTTCCGGTTTTGGTGGGGTTGGTCAGCCAAGCGGTAGCGTTATGCTGTAACAAAAAGATTTGGCCTATCCGTAGGGGTCTCAAACTAAAAATTTATTTCCCACAACTTAATAGTTTCATCTTCACTTGCCGTAGCCAGTATTTTACCATCAAGGCTAAAGGCTAATGAATCAATTGACAGCCTGTGGGCTACTAAAGTTGTCAATTCTTTACCAGACAAAATATCCCAGAAAATAAGGATACCCTGATTTGTTTCGACATCCTCACCAGTTCCAACTAAAATTTTGCCATCTGGACTGTATGTTAGCTCTCTAATGGTTTCAAAAGGAGCAACCAACGTCATTAGCTCCGTGCCAGATGGTATTTCCCATAGTTTAATAATACCACCATAATAACTTCTAATGGCACTGGCAATACAGCTTCCATCAGGACTGAACGTTGTAGATAATACAGCATTTGGATCATTTTGAATTCTTAGCACTTCCTTACCTGTAGCTACTTCCCAAACTCTGATAGTTTTATCCAAACTTCCACTAACTAATAGCTTTCCATTGGGGCTAAAAGCCAGTGAGCTAATATGATCCCTATGGTCGTGTAATGTCTTTAAAACCTTACCTGTCGTTACGTCCCACATTTCGATAAAATAAATCTTACCATTTTGAGTAGGAGTACTGCCACTAATGCTAAGTATACTTTTCTCAGTTGGGCAAAAAGATAACGTTCCTACCTCCCAACATTTACTTTTAAGAGTTAAATAATCTACACGTGTATCTGTATTCCAAAGTTGGATAATTTCAAGATAGCCTGTACGAGCTAAGGTCTTACCATCTGAGCTATAAGCTATATGATTAACAGGGCCGAAATAGTCATCCTTAAGCGTTATAAGCTCCATACCGCTTAAAATATCCCAAATCTTAATACTAGCATCGTAACTACCACTCGCCAAAAATTGACCAGTAGGGTCAAATGCAATTGACGTAACCCAACCACTATGGCCCCTTAAAGTTTTCAGATTTTTCAAATTTAATACCATATTGATACTATTTAAGGTATAAATCTACACCTCTCCATATCTGCTTGTTCTATTGTGTCTCCCAGGCTTAGGGGATTTCTTTATTCTTAAGCAGGATCAAAGCACGGGTGACTTGGTCAAGAGTATCGTGATCTATTGTTTTATCATTATACATAGCAGTTAAGGGTGCTATAGCTCTAGCATCACCGGTTCTTCCGAGTGCGCGGGCTGCCAGCCACCGCTTTTTTTCATCTTTCAAGGCTTCGATCAGTGGCTCAACATTAGATGCAAAGAGCGTCAATTTTTAATCAAGTGATTTCGGTTCAAAAGCAGCCTTAATTTCCTGGATAGACGGAATGTAACTCTTGCATTCTACCCCTTGTAAAGAGTCACGAGTGGCATCGATCAAATGATCTAATACTATTACAACTCTTGAATCATTAGCTTTTTCAGCAGCTTCTCCAATGATAAGCAAAGTTGTAAATAATTCCGACAACCCATTTTGTTCTTGACTGTTCCTTAGATCAAGGAACCGTTGACGTAGATAACACACGAGATCGGCAAGTGTCATAGTAATAAAGGTATCCTAGTTTTTAAGATTACACAACACCATTGTTTGTGCTAAGGGAACATTTGGTAGTCTTACCCTGCATAGTTCATCAAAAAGCGAGTATTAACTCCATCATACGAGAAAGTGACCGCGTTGAGAATAGTACTTTTGGGCAATCGCGGGCGGGGGGCCAAGTTGCGCCCGTTTCTACAGGTAAATAGTCGTAATCTTAAATCGCGCTCGATTGACAAAATCGGATTTAGGCTATATTTTATTAACACTTAGCAAGTTTGGCAAACTAAACTGATCCTTTTGGTAACACGCAACTTATCCAGATAAAATGAAAACTCAAATCAAGCATAAGCGGAGGGGCTAATGCTGTCGGTGGACAACATTGAAGTTGTTTATAACGGCGTAATACGCGCCGTGCAGGGCGTATCACTACAGGTGCCGGATGGGGCGGTGGTGGCTCTGTTAGGAGCGAACGGGGCCGGTAAGACTTCGGTTTTACGGGCTATTTCTGGTTTGCTTGCAATGCAGCGTGGTAAGCTGGTCAGCGGCTCCATCAGCCTGGATGGAAAACGGATCGACCGACTCGAACCAAGCCAGATTGTTCCGCTTGGGTTGGCTCAGGTGCTGGAAGGTCGGCGGATTTTTACCAGCCTGACCATCGAGGAGAACTTGCGGACGGGTGGTTATTCGCGGCGTAATCAGGCTGCCGCCCGCCAGACCTTCGAGCGGGTTATGCACCTTTTCCCGGTGCTGGCCGAGCGACGCAAGATGACGGCGGGCTACTTGAGCGGTGGCGAACAGCAAATGCTGGCGATAGGTCGGGCGCTCATGGCTGGGCCGCGCCTCTTGCTGCTGGACGAGCCGAGCCTGGGTCTGGCTCCCTTTTTGGTTCAGCAAATCCGCGATATTATTGCCCAAATCAACTCCGAAGGTACCTCCGTCTTGTTAGTCGAGCAGAACGCTTCGATGGCCCTTTCGGTGGCCCAACACGGCTACATTATGGAGACCGGCAAAATCGCACTCAATCAGCCTGCCGCCGCGATGCTGGCCGACGATCAGGTCAAACGCTTTTATCTGGGGCTAAACGAGGCCGGAACCAAACGCGATTATAGCCGTCTCAAAGACCCGGCGGTTCGAGAAGCCGAACGAATGGCTCGAAAGGCGGCCCTATGAGTCAAGCAGCAATGAGTAGTGAGGCCGCTGCGCTACTGACGGCCAGTAACCTAACTTTGCGTTTTAAGGGCGTGACGGCCCTTTCGGATGTCTCGTTCGATGTAAAGTCGGGCGAACTTTTCGCGGTCATCGGGCCGAACGGGGCCGGTAAAAGCTCCCTCTTCAACATTATCTCGCGAGTCTACCAACCGACGACCGGTCGCTTGAGCTTTGGCGGACGTGATTTGGTGCGCCTTAAATCGCATCAACTGGCCGAAGCCGGGATCGCCCGGACTTTCCAGAACCTCGGCTTATTCCCGCGTCTGACCGTGTTGGAGAATTTGCTGGTCGGGCGGCATCACCTCATGAAAGCGGGGGTGATCGCCGGTGGACTATACTATGGGCAGGCCCAAAACGAAGAAATCAAGCATCGCCGCCGTTGTGCCGAACTGATCGACTTTTTGGAATTGAACCGTTGGGCGAGCCGTCCAGTTCAAATTTTACCCTATGGCATCCAGAAAAAGGTTGAACTAGGCCGCGCCCTGGCGCTCGAACCCAAACTGCTCTTGATGGACGAACCGGTGGCCGGCATGAATATGGAAGAGACCGAAGAAATCGCCAGTGTTATACTTGACATAAAGCAGCAATTGGGTGTCACCCAGATTCTGGTCGAACACGATATGGCCCTGGTGATGGGCATTGCCGACCGGGTGATGGTATTGGACTTTGGCAAACGGATTGCGATTGGTACGCCGTCGCAGGTGCAGAGCGACCCAGAAGTAATCAAAGCTTATCTGGGAGAGGAATAAAGGGAGAGCGGATGACCACTTTTTTGCAACTGCTGGTGCAGGGTGTGGCATTGGGTTGTATTTATGCCTTGATTGCGCTCGGCTTTACGGTCGTGTTGATGGCAGGCGTAATCAATTTCGCGCAAGGCTCTTTTATGCTGGTGGGGGCCTATGTCGTTTCCTGGTTGGTGCTGAACATGCAAGTCCCATTTTTGCTGGCGTTACCGATGGGGGTGATCGTGGTGGCCTTGATGGGGATGGGCTTTGAACGCTTTATCTTGCGGCGGATGAGCGCCCGGCCGGTCTTTACGATCATCATGATTACACTTGGCCTGGATATTTTCTTGCGAGTCGTCACCATTCTGGTCTGGGGCCAGGATCAGCGCACCAATGGCGACCCCTTCGGGCTGGACGGCTTTAGCGTAGGCGAAATCCGTATAAACTGGGCCGATATTTGGATTTTGATTAGTACCCTGATTTTGCTGGCTTTCTTCTACTTCTTTTTCAAGTTTACCAAGTATGGAGTGGCGATGCGGGCTACCGCCCTCGACCACGAAGCAGCGGCGGCGGTTGGGATCAACCTTTCTCAGATTTATCTGATAACCTGGGCGATTACCGGCTTGGTGGCTACGGTTGGGGGGGTCTTTCTGGCGGCCTCGCCGCGCGTGCTGGACTCGAACTTGGGCTTTGTCGCTTTGCGGGCTTTCCCGGCGATCATTCTGGGTGGGCTAGGCTCGACTGTCGGGGCCGTGCTGGGTGGGTTAATTCTGGGACTGGTCGAAGTCCTGTTTAGCGGCTACGTTGGTACCGGGCCAAACCAGTTTTTTGGCTTTTTGGGCAACGGCTTTTATACCGTAGCCACTTATGTCCTGCTGCTGATTGTCTTGCTGGTCAGACCTTATGGTCTGTTTGGCAAGAAAGAGGTCGAACGAGTCTGACGACTCTGGTTTTGCCTTTATCAGAAGAAACGTGTGTATTTGCGATCAGGATTAAAACGTGGAGATTTAAATGAGTAACCCGCAATCGCCTACCGTCAGCCAGGAAGAAACCAATAGTGGTATACCTGCCACATCCCCCACGCTTGCTACTAGCGCTCCGGCTTCGGCGGGTCGTAAGTGGCTAAAGTGGAGTATCTGGGGTTTGTTCGGGCTACTTTTGCTGGCCTATCCGTTTGTAGCGATCAACGTCCGGCCCTGGATGACGATTGCGAACCTGGGTATTATTCTGGCGATTGGCGCACTCGGCCTGAACGTATTGGCGGGGTATACCGGGTTGGCCTCGCTCGGTCATGCTTTCTTCTTGGGAGTGGGGGCCTATACCTGCATGTACTTTGGCGGGAATTTGGGCTGGTCGTTTTTACTCTGGTTACCTCTAGCGGGGGTGATTGCCGGGGTGATTGGTCTGTTGATCGGGGCGATCACTTTGCGGTTCCGGGGTTTTTATCTGACGATTATGACGTTGGGGATGGTCTTTATCGGTGGGCATATATTTTTGAACTGGAAAGAGATCAGCGGTGGTTCGCAAGGTAAATCGGTTCCGGCCCCGGCTATCGGCGATTTCACCTGGGCTAAACCCAGTGCGATTGGCCCTATCGACCTCAACCGAGACCAGAAGTTTTACTTTCTGGCCCTACCGATTTTGATCCTGGCGATAATTTTCGTTAGCAATTTGATGCGTACCCGGATGGGCCGAGCGTTCCAGGCGGTGCGCGACCGGGAGGTGGCGGCAGAGTTGATGGGTATTGACGCTTCCCGTACCAAGATTACTGCATTTGTAGTTAGCTCGGTGTTGGGTGGCATTTGCGGGGCGCTCTATGGCTCTTTCTTGACCTATCTTCAGCCCGAACAATTTGGCGGTATCAACGGCCTCGAATTTAGTATCCGTTTTATCGCTATGATAATTATCGGCGGGATTGCCAGCGTACCGGGCGCGATTATCGGCGCTTTGTTACTGACCGCCGCCCCCGAACTTATCAGTACTTTTTCTGAAGCGATCCCTTTTATCCAAAAAGGGGCCGGAACCGGCGGTATTACAAGTAACAACCTCAGCGAAATTCTTTACGCTTTACTCTTAGGGGTGTTCCTGATTTTCGAGCCGACTGGGATTATCGGTATCTATCGTCGGATTAAGGCTCGTGTTTTGCGTAGTAAAATTGGCAAATATTTGACTTGATTTAAGAGGAGAGAATTTGATGACCAAACCAAAAACGGGGGGCCATGTGGCCCTGTTTAGTGCCTTAGCGTTGTTGCTGGCACTGGTTTTAGCGGCTTGCGGTGATCCGACTGCGACCACCGCGCCCGCCGCGACAACGGCAGCCGCCACAACCGCCGCTGCTGCCACGACCGCCGCCGCTGCAACAACGGCAGCAGTCGCCGCAACCACCGCTGCCCCAGCCGCAACGACGGCTGCGCCCGCCGCGACTACCGCTGCGCCTGTTGCGACCACTGCCGCACCCGCCGCCACGACCGCAGTCGCCGCGACCACTTCCGCCGCCGCCGCTACGACCGCCGCTAGTGCCGGAGGCGCGACCGTGCAGCCTTTCAATGTTAAGGTTCCCGATAGCTTGAAGACTGGCCCTGGCATCGACAAAGCCAGCAAGACCATCAAGGTCGGCGCGATTGTCCCCTTGAGCGGGCCAGTCGGACCTTTTGGCAAAAACGCTCTGGCTGGGTTGGAAACCTATTTCAAGGCGCTCAATGATGCCGGTGGAATTGGTGGCTACAAAGTTCAGGTAGTTTCGGGCGATAGCGCTTATCAGCCGCAACTGGCTGTCCAGCAATTCGGTAAGATTGCGCCGGATGTCTTGATGCTGGCCCAGGTTTACGGTACACCGATTGCCCAGGCCCTGAAAGAGCCGATCAGCAACGAAAAGATTTTGTCGGGCGCGGTTTCGTTTGATAGTACTTTGATTTTGGAAAAGTATATCTACTTGCAGACTGTACCTTATCCGTCCGAAGCGATCAACGGGATCGATTATATCGTTCGTGAACTGAATGGCAAAGGCAAGAAATTTGCTTTGGTCTATCAGGATGACGGCTACGGGGCAGATGTCAAACGTGGTTACGATGCGGCAATCAAGGCTTACGGTCTGAACGATGTAGGCCAGATTCCCTTTAAGATCACCGATGCCAGCTTTACGGCCCAGGCTACTCAGCTAAAAAGCAGTGGGGCCGAAATTGTCGTGATGGGTTCGCAACCCACCGAGACAGCCAAGATTTTGGGAACCGCCGCCCAATTGGGTGTCACCCCGCAGTATCTGTTTATGAGTCCGGCCTATAACCTGGCCCAACTTGGAACCGCCGCCACCCCTTCGCCGATCAAGGACTTGATGGTAAAGAACGTGATAGTGGTTAACAAGGGTGTTCCCTGGGGTGATGCGTCGGCTCCTAACGAAGCCCGCAAGTTAGCCGCCGTTGCCAAGTATATCCCGGAGCAAAAGCCGGATGGTGGTTTTAGCCTGGGTTGGATCGAAGGGATCATTGCCGCCAACGCGATAGCCAAAGCTTTGGAAAGTGGCGATGCCACCCGCGATGGTATGTTGAAGGCTTTCGAGACCCTCAAAGACGTTGACCTGGGTGGTTCGTTGCCCAATGTCAGCTACGGCTCGACTCCTCAGTCCCGCATACCCAGCCTTGAAAGTACTATTTTCAAGGTTGACCCCAGCACGCCGGATGGAACCTCGCCGCTCACCAAGCCTTTTTCCAGTGAAGCCGCCAAAGCTTACAAACTGACGAATTAGGCAGGTTGCGCGTCAGAGTTTTGCAAATTGGCAAGGCTGTACTACAACCAAAACCGGGATTGAGTATATCTTAGAAAAATTTTCTGTGAAAATTTTTCTAAGATATACTTTTTAATGATCTGGGCCGGGGGTTTCACGGCCGCCCGTTCTGAATGTTTGAACCCGTGCAAAAACCTGACGTTCACTCGCTAAGGCAATACCAGGTTCGTTTGAATAGTGTACAATATACGAATGCAAGGTCGTTTCGGTGGGTTACTTGGGTCGCCCTGATGGGTGTTCCAGAATAAACCAACGGGCGCGTCCTGGCATTCGTATATTTTAATCCAAAACTGCTCTGGCTAGTAAAGTAGAAATTAAGGTTAATGTCGGTTCTGAATAACTTTGAGTATCGCCTCCTCAAAAAGTCTGAAAAAAGCGAGGCGCGGGCCGGTCTATTGCAAACCCCGCACGGCCTGATCGAAACTCCCATTTTTATGCCGGTTGGAACCCAGGCGACGGTCAAAACCCTCAGCCGGGACGAACTTTTGGAGATGGATGCCCAAATCATTCTCTCCAACACCTATCATCTTTATTTGCGGCCCGGTTCGGACTTGATCGCCGAGATGGGTGGCTTGCACAAATTTATGAATTGGCCGCGCCCGATCCTGACCGATAGTGGCGGTTTTCAGGTTTTCAGTCTAGGGCCGCTCCGCAAGATCGACGAGGAAGGGGTAACTTTTCGGTCGCACATTGACGGCAGCACCCACCGGTTTACCCCCGAAAGCGTCATGAAAACCCAGGCCGAGCTTGGGGCCGATATTATAATGGCCTTTGACGAGTGCGCCCCCTATCCTTCCGATCATACCTACACCCGCGCCGCAATGGAACGCACCCACCGTTGGGCGGCGCGTTGCTATGCCGCTCACCGCGAGAGTGGTTTATGGGATCGGCAGGCTTTGTTCGGGATCGTCCAGGGGGGCTTTTACCGCGATTTGCGAGAGGAAAGTTTGCGCTTTTTGACCGAAGGCGAACTGGATTTCCCCGGTTACTCGCTGGGTGGCCTGAGCGTGGGCGAGCCAAAAGATATTTTTTATGAGACCCTGTCCTACTCCGCCCCTCATTTACCTGCCCACAAGCCGCGCTATTTGATGGGGGTCGGTTCGCCGGAAGATTTGCTCGAAGGCGTGCTGCACGGCATCGACATGTTTGATTGCGTCTTGCCGACCCGGATCGCCCGCAACGGAGCCTGTATCGTTTCCGGCGGTCGGGTCAATTTGCGCAACGCGAGTCTGGCCCGCGACGACCGCCCGATCCAGGAGGGTTGTGGCTGTTATACCTGTCGCACTCATAGCCGGGCCTATCTGCGCCACCTTTTCCGCACAGAAGAGATTTTGGGATTGCGGCTTGCCAGCATCCATAATGTTCATTTTTTGCTCGAACTCATGCGCGAGGCTCGTCGGTCAATTTTGGAAGATCGCTTTGAGCAATTCCGGCTCGATTTTCTGGCGAACTTTCGGACTATTCCCCACGAAATTCGTCAACACAATCGTGAAAAACGAGCCGCCAGCTTGCGAACCGCCAAAAAGTAACTCAGATTCTTCGGGCCTTAAAGTTGGGTAGGGCTAAACCGATGCTAACTGACGGCCCTCAGAATGACAAATTAGCCTATTCTGCAAATTTTTTAGCGTCCTGAACCGAGTAGCCGTTTGGATTGACTTGAGTATTATTTTACCTTAATATGTAATAAATCAATTGCTCTCTAAGAAAGTTTGCGCTGCGTAGCACTTTTCCCTTTTCCGACCCGAAGAGGCTTTAATAGCAAAATTTGGCTTAGAGCATAATGTTTACGCTTTGATAGTGGGACCTCCTAACGTATTCAAACTTACCAGTTGGTTAATCAAAAGGTGTTCTACTACGATGGGCAACCCGAATTTTCATAACCAGGATCGCTATAACCAGTTGCTAAAGGAAGCGACGAATTTGCTCTTTGAAATAGAGCAGAATTTATTGCTTAGCGTCAACCCGGTGGAGCGCCGGAATTTAGAGCAACAAGCCGCTTCAATGATTGACCAGATCAATCGACTGCAAGGTTTTGCCACTCCGGTCGTAGCGGTTAACTCTAATCCAGCCGATTTAAAGAGCTTGCAGCAAAACCTCAAGGCTTTGCTGGAGTCGGCTCAACGCGCCCTGCAATTGGGCGGAGCAGAATCCAGTTCAGCAACATCCAATTTGCGTAAACCTCGCACGACCCCACCGACCGGGACAGTCACTTTTCTTTTTACCGACATCGAAGGCAGCACTTCGCTCTGGGAGCAGTACCCGGACAAGATGCGGTTGGCCCTGGCCCGCCACAATACTATTTTGCGCGATGCTATCGAAGCTAACGATGGCTACGTCTTTAAGACAATTGGCGATGCTTTTTGCGCCGCTTTTGCTTCGCCCAGGGACGCGCTGGAAGCGGCTATCGAAGCTCAACGAGCCTTGTTCGCCCCGGTCTGGCACGAATTGGGTTTGCCACAGGGGGTGGGGTTGCGGGTTAGGATGGGGTTGCACACTGGGACTGCCGAAGAAGAAACCGAAAACGACTATTTTGGGCCAGTCGTCAACCGGGTCGCGCGTTTGATGTCTGCCGGACGGGGCGGTCAGGTTTTGCTTTCGCTTTCGACCCAGGTGCTGGTGCGCGACCGTTTGCCCAACGGGGCCGAATTGCGCGATTTGGGCGAACATCGGCTGAAAGATTTGGTGCGCCCGGAGCAAATCTACCAACTGGTAATCCCTGGTTTGCCGGACGAGTTTGACCCTTTGCGTACCCTGGATAACCTGCCCAACAATCTGCCGCTGTCCGTAACCAGTTTTATCGGACGCGATCAGGACGTGGCGGAAATCAAGCGGCTGTTGGGGACTACCCGGTTGCTGACCATTCTCGGTTCGGGCGGGGTGGGCAAGACCCGTCTGTCGCTCCATATTGCTGCCGAAATTTTGGATAAGTACCCGGATGGAGCCTGGTTTATCGAGTTAGCGCCTCTGACCAATCCGGCGTTGGTGACGCAGGCGGTAGCGGCGGTACTGGGAGTGCGCGAGGAACCCAACCGCCTGCTTTTGCAAACTCTCACCGAGTATTTACGCTCGAAACAATTGTTGCTGGTGCTGGACAACTGCGAACACCTCTTAGCGGCAGCCGCGATCATGGCCGAGAATATTCAGCGGCGCTGCCTTAATGTGCGTATCTTGCTTACCAGCCGAGAGGCCCTCGGTATTGCCGGGGAGCGCATTTTCCGCGTTTCGCCGCTATCCACGCCCGATCCGCGCCAGTTGCGTCCGGCAACCAAGACCGACCCGATAGCCTACGTCTCGCAGTTTGAGGCGGCCCGCCTATTTATCGAGCGGGCTTTAGCCGCCGACCCGAAATTCAAATTGACCGCGCAGAATGCGGCGGCCCTGGCCCGAATTTGCCGCGAGTTGGATGGTATTCCATTGGCAATCGAATTGGCGGCAGCACGGGTGCGTGGCCTGACTGTCGAGCAAGTTGCCAAACGCTTGAACGACCGGTTTCGGCTCTTTACCGGCGGAAGTCGCACGGCGAGTTTACCTCATCATCAGACCCTGGAAGCCCTGATCGATTGGAGTTATGATTTGCTCTCAAAGCCGGAGCAGGTTGTTTTACGACGGTTGGCGGTGTTTGCTGGAGGTTGGACTTTGCAGGCGGCGGAGGCCGTTTGTACCGGGGACGGGGTCGAAGAAGAAGAGGTGCTGGAACTGCTTTTGCGGTTGGTCGATAAATCGCTGGTGGTGGACGACGAGCAAAAGTCGCTGGTAGTCGAGGAGCCATCTTCTATCGGGGAGCAGCAGGCCCGCTATCGTCTGCTGGGGACGATCCGGCAGTATGCTTTGCAAAAGTTAACCGAGGCCGGTGAGGGTGAAGCAGTCCGTCATCGCCATGCCCGTTACTATCTCGGATTGATCGAACTGGGAGCGCCCGAATTGGGTGGGGAACGCCAGTCGGTCTGGTTGGAACGGCTAGAGCAAGAACACGACAATTTGCGGGCTGTCCTGAATTGGGCGCTTGAAGCCGAAGGCAATTCGCCGGAGGCAATCGAGCGGATCGAGACGACCTTGCGGTTGGGAAGCGGGTTGTGGTGGTTCTGGAATATGCGTTGCCACTACAACGAAGGGCGGCAATGGCTGGATAAGACGCTGGCAAAGGGGGTCGGAATTTCGACCGAGTTGCGGGCAAAGGTTTTGCGGGGAGCCGGGACGCTGGCCCATATTCAGGGCGACGACGCACAAGCTCAGGCCCTTTTTAACGAAGGTTTGGCGCTTTGCCGTCAGTTGGGCGACAAAGGCGGGGTTGCCAGCATTCTGGGTAGTATGGCACGGGTGGAGCAAACCAAAGGCAACTATGCCCGCTCTCATGCATTGTACGAAGAATGTCTTGCTTTGGAGCGCGAGTTGGGCAACAAGCGGGGGACGGCTTTTTCGCTCAATTACTTGGGCGAATTGGCCTACGAGCAGGGCGACTATAGTCGGGCGCAAGCTTTTTACCGCGAGAGTCTGGCCCTACGGCGCGAGTTGAGCGATAAGCGTGGGATCGCTGTTTCGCTCAATAACCTGAGCGAAGTGGCCTACGATCAGCACGATTATGAGCAGGCTAAAGCTTACTGTGAAGAAAGTCGTTCGCTCTTCAAAGAATTGGGTGACAAACGCGGCATTGCAGCCACCCTCAATAACCTGGGCGAAATCTCCAAAGCGCAGGGTCAATATCTCCAGGCAACCGCCCTTTACGAAGAAAGCCTCGATTTGTTGCGCGACTTGAGCGAAAAACGGGGTACGGCGATGGTACTGGTCAACCTGGGTAACATCGCCCACAATCAGGGCAATTATCGGCTGGCGGCGGCCTACTACGAAGAAAGTCTGACTTTGCTGCAACTGCTCGGTAGTAACCCGTTGATTGCTCAGGCGTTGGCGGGTCTGGCCGGGGTAGTGGTTTCCCAAAAGCAACGCCCGGAAAGTGGACAGGTGGCGGCCCGGTTGCTCGGCGCGACCGATGCGCTGCTCAAAACCAGTGGGGTAGTTTTGGAACCGGCGGATCGGGCCGACTACGACCGCAAGATAGAACACACTCGCGCCCAACTGGACGAAGGGGCTTTTGCAATGGCCTGGGACGAGGGCAAGGCTATGCCTTTGAATGAAGCCATCGCCTATGCTCTTAACCAGGGCGCTTGAAGCTAAAGAAGGGATGAGGGATGAAGGATGAGGGATGAAAGAGAACATCCATTGGCGGAGCAATGCCGAACAAGGGATGAGGGATGAAGGATGAGGGATGAAAGGGAACATCCATTGGCGAAGCAATGTCACACAGGGGATCAGGGGATTTTGTTACATATTGCTCCGCCCATAGATCGTTTCTAGACCGTCCACCGACAGAGTGGTGTCTCACAACCGGACTACTCAGTCCTCAATCCTCAGTCCTCAGTCCGCCTTCATCCCTCATCCTTTGCTAGATATGGCTCTGCCCCTAGATTTTACCCCTTAATCTCCCTTTTGGGTTTAGCCGCCGATTTGCCCTCGATCAGCCAGAGAGCAGCCACGCCACTAAAGACTGCCAGTCCCGCCCCGATCAGCATAATCAGCCTGAAGCCATCTACGAAGGCATTATCAATGGCCTGCTTGACGCTCGCCCGTTCTGGCCCGCTCAGGTTGGCCGGAAGTTCGATTTGGGCTAATTTGTTATGTTGCTGACTTATAGTTTGGCGTACTTCCGGGCTTATCGGCAGGCTTGCCAACTGCGTATCAAGGCTGCTGCTAAAGAAATTTACCATAAAAATGCCAAATATGGCGATAGCTAACAACCCTGCCACCCGTGATACAGCGTTATTTGTCCCGGAAGCCAACCCTGAATTGCTGACATCAACCGCGTTCATTACCGCCGTAGTTAGCGGTGCGACCGTTATCGCCATACCGATGCCTAAAACGACGATGGCCGGGAAATAAGTCGTCCAGTAGCTGCCGCCAATACCGGGTAAGGCATACAAACCAAATCCGACGGCGGCAATCAGTGGCCCGATTATCAGGGGTAGCTTTGCCCCATACCGCCCGACCAACCCGCCCGACCAGCGTGATAGGCTAAACATTATGAGGATAAAAGGCAAAAATACCAGCCCGGCAGAGGTTGGTGAATAACCCTGCACCTGGATCAGGTTGAACGGTACAAAGAAAAGCACCCCACCTAATGCGCCATACAGTAAGAAGGTTAGCAGGTTGGCCCCGCTAAAGGTGCGCGACCGAAATAAACTGAGCGGCATCATTGGGAAAGGGCTGCGTATTTCGACCACTACAAAAAGCCCCAGCCCGATCAGGCCGACCACCAGCGCGACCAATACCGCCGGGTCGCCCAGGCCCTTGCTTCCAGCCTCGATCAGACCGTAGGTCACTCCACCCAGCCCAATCGTCGCCAGCAAAGCGCCCCACCAATCCAGTTTTCGGGCAGTTGGGTTGCGGCTTTCCGGGACACGAGTAAATACAATCGCTAACACGATCACTGCCAGTGGCACATTCAGGAAAAAGATCGCCCGCCAGGAGATATTGTCGATCAACCAGCCACCCAGGGCCGGGCCAAAAGCCGAGGTAATCGAGGTAAACCCCGACCAAGTCCCAATCGCCCGTCCGCGTTCTTCGCCGCTAAAAGCAGCACTGATAATCGCCAGACTACCCGGCACTAGCAAAGCCCCTCCAACCCCCTGCACAGCACGGGCTATAATCAGGGTGATTACATTTGGAGCTAACCCACAGGCGACCGAGGCCAGCGTGAAAAGTAGGATGCCCAGGGCATAAATTCGTTTTCGCCCGAAATGGTCGCCTAGCGAGCCACCCACCAGAATCAAGGCCGATAATAGCAAACTATACGACTCGACGACCCATTGGGCATCGGCTACCGTCGCATTGAGGTCTTTTTGAAGAGTGGGCAAGGCCACATTGACCACTGTGCCGTCGATAAAGGCCATGCTCGAACCGAGTATAGTTGCCGCCAATACCCACTTACCATTATTTGCTTGAGATGTGGCGGATTGGGGCGCAGATTCTATTACGCCTTCATCGCAGGGGGGTTTAACCGTGATACTCATGGTGATTTTCCCTTCATTAATAATAGCTTATAATTAGAATTTTTTAATTATCTTAACTATTAATCAGCCCCAGTTCGGCGACCAACGCATCGGCGCTCAAGGGCTGCCCGGTCGCCAGCCGAATTTTCTCGTTCCAATCGAGCGAGGCACCGGGCGTAAAATATTGCTCTTTAAGAAAGTTAAAGACTGCCGCCCGCCCTTCTGGTGGCAACTGGAAAAAAGAGCCAAAGCGCCGTCGAATTTCGGCATGGGTTTGGGCGGCAATCAATTCGGCTATCAGATAATTCTGGCGATAAATCGGATGGGTAGTTGGGAAGGATACCGCTGCCCAGCGTGGGGTTAAATTGAGTGGGATCATCAGATAGCGGGCTTCCATTTCGGCGGAGAGTCGGCCAAGATCGGCACTGGGATTATCGTAGGCTTCGAGTTCAAAGCGGGATTGAGCGATCAAATTGCGTATCCGAAGTAAGCGGCGACCTGAATTTTCGCGCTTGTAGCGGCTGATGTCGGTCGCCTCAAAGCCAGTGACATAACTGAGCCATTCATCGTATTGGGTAAAATAGGCCAGGATTTCAGCCATACCCTCGCTAAATATGCCCCATTCCCGCTTGAAAAAGTAGTTGGTTTGTTGGTTGAAAACCGAATGGATCGCGTGTCCATATTCGTGGAACATCGTCCGATAGTAAAGATAGCCGTCTTTGGGGTTTGCGACGATCCGCACATCGTCCGGCACTCGGATCGTAAAGCACAATCCGCCAAAAGGAATATCGCGCTTGAATACTTCAATCGGCAACTTGAGCGGATTTATCCCGAAGGCCGATAGCAATTCGTTGACACGGGTTCCAATTTGCTCTTGCCGAAAAGGATAATCGGGTAGATTGGCCCGTCGGTCGGCCAGCCAATGCAAGTCCCAGGGTTCGACGCGGTCAAGTTCGTGTTCGTGGCGGGTTTCTTCCAGGAAGGCCCGGTATGGCTCGTCGGTCAAACTTTCTAGTTGGTCGAATAGGGCTATCAGCGCCGCCCGATCAAGATTGAGCAATTCCAGATGCAAATCGGCATAGGTAGCATATCCCAGCCGCTGGGCCTCGCTATTACGCCGCTGCATAAGCTCTTGGACCTGGGGTTCGAGTTCGACCGCCAGGGGACGCAAAGCCTGCTCGTAGACTTGCTGTCGGCGGGCGCGGTCTGGGTGCGAGCGTAGGGCTTCGGTTATATCGCTGCGGGTTAGGCTCTGCCCCCGTAAAATAGGCCGGTAAGTGATAAGCCGGTCATTAATAATATTGCGTAATTCGTAAATGGCCTGACTTTTGGAAACTTCGGCTTCTATAAAAGCTCGCTCGAAGAGCATCAGCCGTCGTTGTAGAAGGGGGTCGCCCGCTCGGTTTAGCCAATGCTGCACAGTGGCCCGGTAGGACGGTTCGCTTAGGAGGGCCGAAAAAGCCGCGTCATACTGGTTGAGGTCGGCGGCGGGTCGCCCGATATATTTATTAAAGGAGGCGTTATTATAAGCCGCCGCTGTTTTTTCGAGGCGAGTTTCCAGTTCGTTTAGCCAGTCCTTGAGACGGGCTTCGCTCTCGATCAAGGGGGTTGGGCGGTTGGATTTTTCTAGGCCGCCCCCACCATTCGACATCATTCCAAACCAGGGTTTTATCATGTAATGCTTCTCAATCTCCGCTTGCCTGGTTTGCTATTACTTGCTTCTTTACTCAAAATGCTGTAACCGTTCACGAGTGGACCACTCTCCAACCGAGATTCTTCGGCGGAGAGCCAACTTTGGCAAAAACCGAGGTAATCTTCCGCCTCAGAATGACAGACCGTGAACGGTTACAAAATGCTTTACTCAAAGAGCTTCTTTACGGCCATCTTGAAGCCGGGAAGTATTTCACCGCCATCCAGTTCGCCCTTGAGATTTAGCAGCAAAGTGTCCTGCTCGTCCAAACGATAGACCGCCACAAACCTTTCGAGTTGGTAAATCGACCAAATCAACCGTACCCCGGCAGCCCGATAAACTTTGATTTTGTCGTAGATTTTCTGCCCGCTATCGCTGGGCGAATTGACTTCAACTACCAGATCAGGCGCGACTGGGATTGGGCCTTCAAAGTCTTCGGGTAAGCGCCCATTAGCGACAAAGCACAGATCAGGCTCAACCCAACTTGCTTTGGGATCGGTTCGTCCCAGTGTGCAAGGGCTATCGCTATAGCCTTGCCCAATCGGTTTGGTTTCGAGGTAAATCCCCAAATGGGTCGCTAATTTGAAGATTATCTTACCGTGTATTCCGCTTTTACCGATGTTGGGTCTAGCCGCTAATTTGCCCTCTAAAAGCTCGTATTGCGTCGAACCTTCACCCAGAAAGTCCAGATTCAAAAATTCCTCAAGCGTGTAAGTCCGCTCAAAGTCCGCTGAGCTTTCGAGGGCTTTAAGTTCAAGCTGGCTAGTCATCTGGCTTGCTCCTGCTTATCCCGGCGGTTCTAACCTCCGATCTGGGACATGCTACGTTTGGTGCGCTTAAAAGCTTCTCCATCGTTGATAAAATGCTTCATCTCTTTTTTCCAGACCGCTCGCCGGATCGCTTCTTCCAGCACCTCATCGCTGGCTCCGCTCCGCATTATCGCCTTGAGATCGGTCTCGATATGCGCGAAAAGGCAAGTACGGATCATTCCTTCGGCGGTGATCCGAATACGGTCGCACGAGGCACAAAATGGATGGCTGACCGGGTTGATAAAGCCCATCTCGCCGATGCCATCGGCAAAGCGGTACTTGGTGGCAGTTTCGGCGGGGTCGCTGCTGGGGATCGGAACCAGTGGCATCACCTCTCGCTCGATAATCGCTTTGATCTCGTCGCCGGTCAGGACACTGTTGCGATCCCACAGTTCGTCGGCATCCAGTGGCATAAATTCGATAAAGCGCACTACATACGGCTTGCGGCGAGCCAGTAATGCAAACGGTACTACTTCTTCTTCGGTAAAGCCGCGCATAGCAACCGCGTTAATCTTGATTGGGCTGATCTGGGGATACTTTTCCAGTTCTACCAGCCCTTCCAGAACCTGCCGCAACGAGTCGCGCCGGGTAAGTTGGAAAAACTTATCCTGGGCCAGACTATCCATGCTAACGTTGATCCGGGTCAGGCCTGCATCAGCCAGCTTTGCAGCCAGGTCTTTGAGCAAATAGCCGTTGGTAGTCAGGCTCAGACTCGTCAGACCTTCGATCTTACTAAGCGCCCGGATCAAGTCGGGCAAATCGCGCCGAACAGTCGGCTCACCCCCGGTGATCCGCACCTGTTCCACCCCCATGCTAACCAGTACCCGGGTCAGCCGTTCGATTTCCTCGTAACTCAAAATCTCGTTGCGCTTGAGCCATTGTAGCCCTTCGGCAGGCATGCAATAGACGCATCGAAAGTTACATTTATCGGTAATCGAAATACGTGCGTTTTTGATAAGCCGCCCAAAAGCGTCCACTAATGGCGGTCGGCTCACATCGTTGTGAGAATGAGAAATTTCCATTATCTGATGTTCCCCTCTCTATCCGGGTTATGAAGCGCCCTGGGCCACGCCCCTTTATAGCCAATTATTAGTCAATCATTGAATGCGATTCTAACATGCCTCGGTAAGGCTGTAAAGCCGCTTCGCGTTGGGGTAAGCTATACTCAATTCTGGTTTAGCGCGTGGCCCGGCCCGGCTAGTTTGCAAATATCTGACGTTCACTCGGCGACGGGAATGCGCCAATATTTTGCATGTACCACCCTCTAAACTGGGTTTGGATATATTTGAGGAAATTTTTCGTAGAAAAATTTCCTCAAATATATTTTTGGTGGTTTAGGTGGGGGTTTCACGGTCGCCGTTCTTATTGGTTGAACTCGTACAAAAATCTGACGCTTACCCAGGGTCGGGTTTTCAACCAATCAGGGCCGCCCCGATCAGCTTGCCAACCCCAAAGGTGATCGAAGCCGCTATCAACCCGAAAAGCACCTGCCGAAAACCCGAAAAAAGCACGCCCCGCCCGGTCAAAAGGGTTATACCGGCCCCGATCAGGAAAAGGGCCAGGGCGCTCAGGCTCAGGCTAACCACTACAGCCGTCATCCCGGCCAGAAAGAAGAAAGGAACGACCGGGATAATTGCGCCCAGCGCAAAAAGCAAAAACGACGTACCAGCCGCAGCCCAGGCCGACCCGCCCAATTCGTTGGGGTCGATCCCCAGTTCTTCGCGCGATAGAGTATCCAGGGCCGAAGTATTGTCGCGGATCAAGCGGGCTGCCAGGCTCCGGGCTTCGTCTTCGGGCAAGCCTTTGGATTGATAGATCAGGCTTAATTCTTCGGCTTCTTCGTCTGGCGCTTCGGCGATTTCCTGTTTTTCGACCGCGATTTGGCGCTGGTACAACTCTCTGGCGCTTTGCACCGAAAGCCATTCACCCAGGGCCATCGAACAGGCTCCCGCCAGCAGTCCGGCCAACCCGGTAATCAGGACTGATTTTCCGGCCAGGTCGGCCCCCGCTACGCCCATTACCAGACTTAGATTCGATACCAATCCGTCGTCCGCGCCCAACACTGCCGCGCGTAAGGCATTGCCGCCGGTCGCCCGGTGTCGTCCTTCCAGTTGGGCGACTTTGCTGCCTTCCAAACCGCCGTTGGAGGAGGTTCCCGAAGTAATCGCCTGAAGCAATCGGGCGTGAGATTGCTCCTGTTGGGGTAGTTTGGCGGCCTGGGCATCCGACTGGTTATTATAGCTGGTGCTGCCCATCTGCTCCATCGTCGTAATGCTGGGTAGCACAAACCCAGGCCCAAATCGGCGAGCCAGGAAAATCAGTGCTCTGGTGCGCCAGGTCGGTTGATAGATGGTTGGGACTGGTTTTCCGGCGACTCGTAATTTGGCCTCCCAAAAGTGGGAATGATTTTCTTCGGTCTGGGCCATCCGGCGGTAAATTTCCTTTAGTTGGGCGTTTTGTTCGATCTCGGAAAGGGCTTGATACAGCGCCGCACCGTTGCGTTCGTCTTCCCAATTAGCCCGATAACGGCTGGTCTGTTCCAAATTTTTTGCCATAGTTTTACTTTCTCTTTTGCTTTTGTCCTATTGCTTTCAAGGTTTCCTACAGCAAGTTGCAAAGATATTGGCTCCTACAGATAAGCGGGTAGCTCAAGTGCTTTGCAAGCTGCTATAAAAGCTTTACCCTGGATAAATCTAAACCGAGGGTTTTCTAAAGTAATTATAATCCTTTTAAGACGGGTTAAGAAGAGGTAAGCGCCCGCCTCAGAATGACAGGGCTGGGTAGTTACAAATAAATAATGGTATGGCATCAAGTTCAGGGCTGTCGGAGCGCCTAAAAAACCGCCAGACATATCGGCGTGTCTGGCGGTGTGGGTGTTAATAAGCTTTGGTTAAGGTGGGTTTTAATCCGTAGATACCACCCGCTTACCAGCTAACTGCGTCGGTTTCAACTTTTTCTTCGTTGACAACCTGTTCAGCTTGCTTTACCTGGGCGTGGGTCGAGATCATCAGCACTGGCAGACGGCTGATCCGCATTACGTCCTCGGCAACGCTACCAACGAATAGATGGCTTACTTCGCCGCGGGCGTGGGTTGCCATTACCAGGGCGGTCGCTTCGACTCGTTTGGCATAATCGGCGATTTCTTCGGCTGTCGCCCCTACCCGAACGGCGGTAACGACTTCCAGACCGCGCCGGAGAGCTTTGTGTTGAGCCTCGTTCAAATAGACCTGGGCATCCTCGGTCAAGCGTTTTCTGGTCACCTCAACTTCATCCTGACTGTAGCCCATTCCAACCAGATCACCATAAACCATCGGCGGGGCAGGTAGGATAACACTTAGCAGATGCAAAGTAGCGTTCAACTTTTGAGCCAGTTCCATCGCCGGTTCGAGGGCGGTCTCGGCCAAAGGGCTACCGTCTAGCGTTAGCACTATCCGACATTTCTCGCTATCGAAGCAGTCGCTACATGGTTCGGCGATTCCCATCATAGTTTCTACTAAAAGCTGGTCATTTTTTAGTTCCTGCGGGCGCACTAGCATGATAGGGACGTGGGTGCGATGTAAAATTCGTCCAGCCACGCTACCTGTTACCAATCGCGATAAACCGCTTCGCCCGTGGGTAGTCATTACGATCAGATCGACTTTCTCAAAGGGGGCAAGCTCGACCACCTGTTCCACCGCGTCGCCATAGACGACCAGGGTTTGTACTCGTTCTGGTGCAATATGGGCGGCAATCTTAGGGTTGGTCAAAGTCGCCTGCACCTCGGTCATATATTCCTCGGCGCTGCTGATAACTTTTATTTCGCTTTCGGGAGTATCAACCGTCAGGCCCGGCAGTTCTACCGCTCTAAGCAAGAGCAGTTTGGCATTAAATCGATTTGCCAACCGCACGGCATGGGGCAGGGCTTTCTCCGCCAGCATTGAGCCATCCAGGGGAACCATTATTTTTGTGTACATACTGACCTCCTCTTTGTTATGTGCGATCAGAGCCGGATCAATTCCTATCTTTTTACTATAGAACAGTTCCCGGTCTCTAGCTATCTTTCTGATCAGGGTCTTTCTTCGCTTCCTAGAGTCATAGTATCCGATGAGGGTAAAATATGGAGTGAATAAAGGTATACAAAAGGTTAAAAATCCTGTCTGACTGACTAGCTTCGTGGTCCTTTTTGGCGGGGCGCTAACAAAATCAGTCTATCACCCTGAACGATTTGATAGATATTATTTTGTAATTACTCAGGCCGGGCGATCACATCGGGTCGCACCCTACCACGGATTTTGGGTAGGGGCGACCCGATGTGGTCGCCCAAAATGGGTAAGCTGAGTAGTTACGATATTCTTTTTAGCTCAAGATAAATCGTTCGAGGGCTTCGGCTACGCCATCTTCCTGATTGCTGCCGACTACGATATCGGCGGCGGCTTTTACTTCCGGGGTGGCGTTGCCCATTGCTACGCCCAACCCTGCCGCCCGCAGCATATCCACATCGTTAGGGCCGTCTCCTATGACCAGGGTTTCGCTCAGTTCGAGGCCAAAATGAGCCGCCAGCCATTCGAGGGCGGTGGCTTTGGTGTGGGTGGGGGGTAGCAGATCGAAGCCGTGCAGGTCGGATAAGTTGCTGCTTCGTAGCGCGTAGCCGTAGAGGTTGCAATTCAACCGCCCGGCATCCTGGATACAGTTGAGCAGGTAACGAGCGGCCTGTCCTGGCCCGGTGGCGATCACTACCAACGGGTCTTCGACCTGAGCCAGATCGTCGTAGGCGCGACGCTCGACCAGATCGGAGCGCACCGGGTGGCTGGCATAGTCGCGCATATAATCGTCGTCGTGTTCGGGCGGGCCGAGATAGATGCGTTCACCCCGCAACGGGCTTTGCAGGATACCAGGGTTCATTCCGGCCTCTCGCAAAAGGGCGACCGCTTCGCGTACAAACTCTGCTGAAAGAGGCCGGTGCAGCAGGGCAGACTCGGTCGGCGGGTCGTAAATGACGGAGCCACTATAGAGGATAAGCGGGGCGGCAATCCCCAACTCGTCGGCGACATAGCGGGCAGCCCGATGTCGTCGCCCGGTCGCCAACGTCACAATAACGCCCGCCGCAACTACCCGCCGAACGGCCTCACGTACTCTGGGCCGGATCGTCCCACCCGGATCGAGCAGCGTCCCATCAATATCCAATGCAACCAGTTTATACATTCTTATCCTTATATTTTAACGGCAAATTAAAAAATCATTCAAAGACCTGCCAGACGTTGCCTTCCGGGTCGGTAAAGCGGATGGCGGTGGAGTTGGTAGGGGTCTGGCGCGGGTTGGGGCGGGCAGAGGGAGTGCGGTAGTAGGGGAAGGGGCCATCGATTTTGACCCCGGCGGCACTCAGACGGGCGACCAATCCGGCTAGATTGTTGGTCTGGAAGCCCGGCAAGAAGGCCGTATCGCGGCCCCACACTCGTTCGGCTCCGTCTTCCAGGCGCTTGCCACCGGGCGAGAGGGCCAGCCGCGCTCCGTCGTTAAAAAAGACCGCTCCCAGCGTGACCGCCTCGTCCATAGTGGCGACCGTCGCGCCCGGTTCCAATGCTGGCCCTTCGTCGGGTGAAGTTGGAGTAAGGTCGGGCGGGTTTTCTTGCTGATAAAGTTCGGCTTCGAGGGTGATCGGGCGCGGCATAGTTGGCTGGGAGACCAGTGGTAGCCCGATCACATCGCGGTAAAAGGCAAGTTGAGCCGGAAAATCCTCGGCAGCCAACCAGAGCGCCCCGATCTGGCCCGCTTGCTCGGTGGTAGCGGCAGGCTCGGTGCGGGTCTCGCTGACCTGCCACAGATTGCGCTCGACATCGAAAAAAAGAAAGCTGGCTCCCCAACCCTGCTCATAGATTTGGGTTAGCGGCACTTCACGACTGTTTAGTTGCTCGGCTAGATGGGTAATGTTGTCTACCTTAAAGCTGGGGATGAGCGGCACGTCGGGCTGGCTCAAGCGAGGTTTGGGGCGGGTGGCCCAGACCGTTCCGCCTGACACTAATTCGAGTTCGAGCGTGCCGCAGTCGTAGCGTATATGATGGCCCGCCGCCGAATTGCCTTCGTCGAGGTGCTTGAGGCCGAGCGTGCGTTCCATAAAGAGAGCCTCGGCCACGACATCCGCCACCTTGAGGCCCAACCAGGCCACCCGCAAGATGCGCGGTTCCTGGAGTTCTGCTTTTTTTGGCTGTTCTTTGCCCCGTCCGGCCCCGTTAAGCACAGGCGGACGGGTTTTACTTCCAAATAAGGCCATTAATTTGCTGCTGCAAACTCCACATTAGCCGGGTTATAATAGCTATCCAGTATCGGCTGATAGCTTTGCAAAAGCCGCCCCTGTTCGACTAGCCGCTGGTTGGACAGCAGGCCAAACAGGATAAATTGCCGACCGTCCGAAGCGGTGTGCAGTTCCATTCGAGCGCGTTCAAAATACTGCACTTTTAAAGGCTTGCCGTCTGGCCCCCGGTCGTCATAGACGGCGCTGCGTGGAAACCCGATGATCGAAAGCCCGCCCTGTTTTTTCCAGGCTGCCAGGAAAGGGCCGCTCAGGTTGTGACCCGTTTCAGGGAAGAAGAGATTATCCGGGCCGTTTGGGAACGGTTTTTCGGATAGAGTTGGCCCCGCTTTGGGCAACCCTTCTCTATCGAGCAAGCCCTGTTGGGTCATCGTTTCGTTTCCCAACAGGCCGTATTGTACCTCAAATGGCGTACCTTGCAAATCTGGATGGTATTCCATTCGGACGCGCTCGAAGTATTGCACCAGATAATAGCGTTTATCGGCAGCGTTGCGCTCGTAGAATTGCCCGGTTTTGGGAAAGCCGAATAGCTCAAGGCCGCCTTTGGTTTGCCAGGTGCGCTTGAAAATACCGCGCACAGTATGGCCGGTTTCGGGAAAGACCAGTGTATCGCCGTTGGGGGACGGTTGAGGTAGTAGGCGGCGTTTGGGGTAATTTTTATAGGTATCGTAGTAAGGCTGTTTGGGGCTGAATTTGGTGGCGGTGGTGATATTGCTTTTGTAGGGATAGGTTTCGGGCTGGGTGGACATTAGCCCGTAGCTTTCTTCGGCCCAGTCGTGCAACATATGTAAGGCGACCATCGTGATATATTCTTTGGAGAGCAGCCAATCCAAAGAAGCCTGGAATTGTTTAGACTGATCGGTAGGGCTGCCCGAAAAGCCAATCTCGCTGATCCACAAAGGCTTGTTGCTATCGTTATGCTCGATCATAATCTGGCGCAACTGCTCGATACGCTGCTTGGCGATAAAGGCTACGCCGCCCTCGTCTTTCTCGCCATCCAGGTTGTAAGGGTGGTAAGAAATGGCATCCCAGGGATAAATCCGCCCGCCGGTAGTAGCCTCGATATAGTTGTAGAGAATCCTAACATAGTCCGGCCCGGCCAGAGTGGTAGCGGCGACCTGCATGGTTGGGTCGGCCTTTTTGACGGCCCGGTAGAACAGCTTGAGCCAGGCTCCGTAGATGCTCACGTCGCGTCCGGCGTTGGGCCATTGTTCCGGTTCGTTCCAAAATTCCCAGTAGCGTACAAAAGGATAGCGCCGGGCAGCAGCCTCGACGACCGCCTCGAATTGCCCGGAGGCGACCGGGCTGAAGGCGCAGTTGAGGTCGGCTTTGGCGCACTCGGTCGGGTTGTTGCTGGCCCAAACCGGGATTGTGACGAACTCAACCACGATTTCAAAGCCTTCGTCGTTGAGCCGACTCAAGAGGCGGTCGTTCAAGCTCCAACTATATTGGCCTGGCGCAGGTTCGAGGGTCTTCCATTCGAGCGGTAGCCGCACGACTCCTACACCAAGCTGTTTGAAGTTGGCTACAAAAGTATCGAGGTGCATGTCGAGCCACCAGGGATGGGTCGCTATGCCGACCCGATGATGATTTGCACCAGTCGGCAGATTGGGGACAAAATAGGGTTGGGAGTCGCCGGTAGCCTGGCTAAGTGCGGCCTCGGCCTGGGTAATCGGCGACAAGGCCAAACCGCTCCATAATAAAACCAGCCATAACAAGCTCCAGCGCTTTAGGTGAACTTTTTGCATCGTTCTCTCGTTTATTCTGTTATTTTTATAAATCGCTCATTTGCAGAGAATATTACCGAACTATTCCACCGTTGACAAACCGGGGTGAGTTTATAAGTTACGAAGTGAATTATAACAAATTTTGGGCTAATGCAAAACCGGCCCAAGTAGGGTAAAATAAGCCGGTAGTATTTTTTGTCACAACCTGAGAAAATAAATAGCCCGGCTTTCGCTTTGAGCCTATAACGGTAGCCTCAAGAGTTAAAAATGAACTCAAGCGACTGTGCCAGGCGATTAGTCCTAAATAGAAAGAGGCGTTTGTGAATAAGACAGTACGATTGCTGACGGACGTAGCGGCGGGTTTTAGTGTGACGGCCTGGATCAGTGGGCCGCTTTTCGAGGAGTATGGCCTGAAACCAGCCAGTGCAAAGGCCAACCCTGCTCAAAAAGAGGGGATGTCGGCGGCTTACAAGGCTTTTAGCAATGTGGTTCATATCGGGTTGGCGGGGGTCGCCCTGACCAATGCTTTCAAGTTTTTTGCCGACGATTTGCGTAAAAAAGGTACACCAGCTTACAAACGGTGGGCCACTATTGGAGATTTGCTGGTTTTGAACGTTATATCGGTGGGGGCCGCCACCCGCATTATGAGCAAACGGCTCAAGACGGCCTCGGCGGGTAGCCCGGAAGTGGCCCAGGCCGAGCAAGTGTTAGCCCTGACCAGCAAAATTAGTATTGGGCTGTCGCTGGCGCTGTTGTGGACAAGTGCGGTGCAGTACCGCGAACGGGCCAAATCGGGCGAAAAGTAGAAGATAATTTGGGTTGATTTTGCGACTTGTTCCTCCCAGAGAAATATGATACACTTGTTCTGATATTTCTACTGAGATGTTAGCCTGATCTAAATAGCTGGCTCTGGTCTTGCTTAATTTCTCTGGTTGAGCAAGGCTAATAAATTTGTGGTAAGGATTTTTTGATTATGCCAATGGGTGTCACCCACCGTACCATTAATACCGTCGTCAGTGTCCCATTGGCGGCTTCCACCCTGACGATAGGCTGGACACCGCTTCAGGCGGGCTGTTTATTAACAGGCTATACCTTCGCGACCTTTCTGGTAAATCCCGATCTTGATCTCAATTCGATAGGCTACCAGAGTTGGGGTTGGTTGCGGTTTATCTGGTGGCCCTATCAGAAGATACTCGGTCATCGCTGTTGGATGTCACACTTCCCGGTTATCAGCACCCTCTTACGGATTGTGTATTTGATGTGGTTCCCGGTACTACTGTTGCTTTTGCTGGGTAGCAGCGTGCGAGCGATGGTGCGCGAGACGGTTTTGGACTGGTTTCCAGAACTTGCGCCTTTTATATTAGTCTTTATCATCGGCATGATTTTGAGCGATACGCTGCATACTATTTTGGATACCTCTAGTACCGAACTCAAGCAAATGTTTGGTGGTTCGCGTCGTCATCGACGTGGGTTCAATTTTTTTGAACATCACGGTGAAGCTACCCCTCGCCGGGCCTACGCGCGTGCTTCTGGCGGCTACAACCGCGCTCCCACCTATAATCGCAACCGAAGCGGGCGGGCCAGCCGTCGCCGTCGTCGTTATTAGCTCTGCTTTTACCGAGTATTTATAGTTGGGTGTGGCGGTTTTAAGAGCCGAAGAAAGCATCGATAGATACTTTAGCTCGGTCGCGCATAAAATCGCCGACGACCTCAATAGGCGACCAATCTGGTTGAGCATTAACCCACTCGGCAGCTTTGGTCAGGCTTGCCCCAAATAGTGCTTTATAACCCGGTACATCCGTGCTGTGGGCCGCAAAAACTACGCGGCTAAACTCGATTTGAGTGATTACCAAAGAGCAAAGCAAACACGGTTCGCAACTGGTATAGAGGGTATAGCCGGTCATCTGTTGACGACCCAGATGCTGCCAGGCCGCCCGGATCGCGACTATTTCGCCATGAGCGGTGGGGTCGAGATCAGCCCTTACCGTGTTATGCCCTTCGCCTACCAATTCACCGTCTGGACCGACCACCACTGCCCCAAACGGGGCTTGACCCTCCGCCATACCCGCTTCGGCCTGTTGGATAGCCTTTTCCATAAAATAGGCATCTTGTTCGGCTGTCATAATATTACCTCTTCAGATAAAGTATCATAGTGTTGCGTTTAGTATTGGACTATTATAACGCACTTGCTTCTAATTGGCAGGTTCAATTTTTTGAAAAGATAAGTGTTTATTTATCGGTCAGTGGCGGCTCGATAGCTGGTTTGATAATGGGGGAGGATAGTACGATAGAGGTAGTAGTCTGCCCATAGGGGCTGAATTGAGCGATTAATTCTTCCAATTCCGGGATCGAAGCAACCACTACTTTCATTATGAATGAGTCGCCGCCAGCTACGTGGTGACATTCGAGTACCTGGGGCAGGCTACGGATTAAGGCCAGGACACGGGGATATTGGGTGGTGGGGGTATTGAGCCGCATAAAAGCGGTAATGGGTAGCCCAACTTTAGCCGGATTAACCTCGGCTCGATACCCGGTGATAATACCGGCCTCTTCCAAGCGCCGTATCCGCTCGATTATGGCAGGCGAGGTAAGCCCGACCCTTCTGCCTAGTTCGGCATAGGAAAGCCGGGCTTCCTCTTGCAACGCCCGTAGGATTTGCCAGCTAATCTCGTCCAGTGTTTCCCCCTATTTCTTACTCATTCAAAAGTCACAAGCTGTTTTTAGTTTACAATATTAAACGATTTACCGCTACTAGCTTTGTTTGCATATTCACAGAACCGGGAAATCCGGCTATAATACAAAAAGGTTAGCAAGCAATTTAGTAGAAACAAAGGGGACGAAAGAGGATGGACATTAGTTTTTGGCTGAGGGGAATTGTGCTAGGATTTTCGATTGCCGCGCCGGTCGGCCCGATGGCGGTGCTGTGTATCCGGCGGACGCTGGCGAATGGGCGAGTGGCGGGTCTGATTACCGGGTTGGGAGTCGCGACGGCAGACACGATTTACGGCTTTATTGCCGCGTTTGGTCTGACTTTTATCGCTAATTTTTTGATTGGGCAACAGTTGTGGATACGCTTGATTGGAGGAGGTTTTCTGTGTTATTTGGGCCTAAAGACGCTGCTTTCGGAGCCTGCCGAGCGATCTGCTTCGACGGTCAGCACCGGGTTGGTGGGAGCTTATCTTTCGGCCCTACTCCTGACGCTCACCAACCCGGCCACGATTTTGTCTTTTGTGGCTTTGTTTGCCGGGCTAGGGGTGGGTAGTACGAGCGGTGATTACGGCGCGGCGGCTTTGATCGTGCTAGGGGTTTTTACCGGCTCAGCTTTGTGGTGGCTGATTCTAAGTGGCGGGGTGGGCCTGTTTCGGGCCAAGTTTGATCGCACGGCAATGCGCTGGGTCAACCGTCTCTCAGGGCTTGTTATCATAATGTTGGGGCTGCTCAATTTGGTCAGTCTGATAAAATAGGACTGAGGACTGAACAATGCAGAAGGCAGAAGGCAGAATGCAGAATATAAAATGCAGAAGAGAAGTAAGCGCGAAGCATGTATTGTAATCGTAAATCGTAAATCGCGGCCTCGCCCCCTCTGGGGGTAAATCGTAAATCGTAAATCCTAATCGCCTTGTCTACAAAGATTTACATTCGCCTCGTTCCGGGCTATAATGACCGGCAACAGCCTGTGAATTGCTTCTTATCAAACAGGAGAAAAAGATGACCGAGAAGATAGACCGGAATTTATCCCTGGAAATTATTCGGGCAACCGAAGCGGCGGCGCTTTCGACTGCGCTGGTAATGGGGCGGGGCGATTCTGGCTCGTTGAGCCAGGGGGCGGCCCAGGCGATGCAAAAAGCCTTACGAGCGGTCGAGGCGGACGGTACGATTGTGATTGGCGAAGGGCCGGAAGGGGTCGTCAGTTACCTGTATGTCGGGGAGAAAGTCGGCAACGGAGTCCAACCCCGGATGGATGTCGGGGTGCGCCCGATTGATGGGGTGCGTTTGTTGGCAACCGGTCAGCCCCATGCAATTTCGATCATTGCAATGGCCGAAGAAGGCAGTATGTACCGCAACCCGGCGAATATGAAGTATATGTACAAAATTGCGGTTGGGCCAGAAGCCAAAGGTGCGATTAGCCTGGACGAGTCGGCTGAGTGGAATTTGCAGCATATTGCAAAAGCCAAGCATATGGATGTCAACGAAGTGACGGCTATCGTGCTTGACCGACCCCGCAATCAGCAACTGGTTCGCGAAATTCGGCAGGCTGGGGCGCGGTTGCATTTGGTCAACGATGGCGATATTACCGGGGCCTTGATGGCGGCTTTGCCGAATACCGGGGTGGATGTGCTGATGGGGATCGGCGGCGCAGACGAAGCGGTCTTGACGGCTTGTTTGCTCAAGTGTTTGGATGGAGAAATGGTTTGTCGCCTGTACCCGCATAATACGGCTACTCGCCAGCAAGCCCTGGAGTTAGGGATTAGCCTGGAACAGATTTATCAGGTAAACGATCTAGTAAAGGGCGAGAATATTTTCGTGTCGATTACGGGTGTGACCGATGGCGAACGGTTGGAAGGGGTGCGTTATTCCGAGGGGAGCGTGCATACCCATTCGATTATAATGCGTTCTAAGTCCGGTACGATGCGGGATATTCGGGCGCGGCATCGGCTGAATAAGCTAATGCGCTATAGTGAGATCGACTTTATGGGTACGCCTCAACCGGTCGCTCAGGAGGTTTCTTAGGTTGGGCCGATTGGCGATGCTCCCGAGTCGTTGGGCCGAAAACCCTTTTTTTGCTGAGACCTATCTAACTTCGACTTACTTTTTTGATAAGATTTACTGGCGGCGCTTGCGTGAACGGACTTTTGGGCCGGTGACGGGACGTGTATTGGAATTAGGGGTCGGGCTTGGTTACAGCTTTCCGTTTTACCGGCCTGAGCAAATTAGCCTGTTGGTTGGGATTGAACCGGCGGAGCGGGTGATGGGTTATGCCCGGCGCAAAGCGGCCCGACTGAGGTTGCCGATTGAATTGGTTGCGGCCCGCGCCGAAGCTTTGCCTTTTCCGGCGGACTATTTCGATTATGTAACCTGTGGGGTAGTTTTTTGTACCGTGCCGGAGGTGGCGAAAGGGTTGGCCGAAATCCGCCGAGTGCTAAAACCGGGCGGTCAGTTTCGCTTTTTCGAGCATGTGGGGGCCGAACGGGGGCCGGTGCGCTGGGTACAACAAGGGTTGGCGCGGCCCTGGAAGTGGGCCGGGGCGGGGTGCTGGCTGACCCGCCCGACCGAGCAGGCGATCTGGCAGGCCGGGTTCGACTTTGCCGAACTCGAACACCTTTCGCTCAGCCCGACCCCGATCCGCCCTCATATTGTGGGAGCCGCTGTGAAAAACGAGGCGGTTTTATTTAGGTCTTGAAATATTCTTGCTTTTGTTTTATAAATAGATGTGCTAGGCAGGTGCGGGTGGGCCAATCAAGTTAGCCAGTTCGCCAGGGAGGGGTAATTCATTTAATTCTCTGAATCCTGTCTATCCCTGTTAATTTTCAAGGAGACAAGCATGCCGGAGACAGAGTTGAAGCCTGGCCTCAAGCACGAGATCAGGATTAAAGTTACCCCGGAGATGACGGCTAATCACGTTGCGCCGAATGTGGTGGCGGTCTATGCTACGCCTCAGATGATCGGCCTGATGGAGTGGGCCTGTGCCGATTTAGCTCTGCCGCATCTTGCGGCTGGTCAAAGTACGGTTGGGACGCTTGTGAACGTCACCCATATCGCGGCGACCCCGGTCGGTCATACGGTACGGGCCGAAGCTGAATTGCTGGAAATAGACGGGCGGCGGTTGGTCTTTGCGGTGGTGGCTTATGACGAGAGCGAGAAAATTGGAGAAGGTCGTCACGAGCGCTATATTATTGACGAAGAGCGCTTTTTGAGCCGGGTAGCCAAGAAAGTGCTTTAACGGAATAGAACTTATGGAAGATAAATTGATTTATCTCGATAACGCTGCGACTACCCCGCTTGACCCGGCGGTGCTGGCGGCGATGGCTCCCTATTTTTCGGAGCGGTTTTATAACGCTTCTAGTCGTTATGCTCCGGCGATTGCCAATAGCCGCGACCTGACAGCGGCGCGGACGGTGGTCGCCGAACTGCTCAATGCGCGGTCTTCCGAAATCGTGTTTACCAGTGGGGGCAGCGAGGGCGACAATCTGGCTTTGCGCGGGGTGTTGGAAGGTTGGGCCGATTTGGGCCAACCTGAACGCAACCACCTGATTACCACGCCAGTTGAGCATCACGCCAATTTGTATGCGGCGCAACGGCTGGAAGAAAAAGGCTACCGGGTGACTTATCTGCCGGTGGATGGGGCCGGGCGGGTTGACCCGGCAGAGGTGCAACGGGCTATTACGCCGCAAACCGCCCTCATTAGTGTCATATTGGCGAATAACGAAATCGGTACTATTCAGCCGATTGCCGAGATTGGGCGGATCGCCAGAGCGCAGGGCGTACCGTTCCACACCGATGCGGTGCAGGCTGCCGGACAAATGCAGTTGGATGTAGAGAGTTTGAATGTTGATCTGCTGACGTTGGCGGCGCACAAGTTTTATGGGCCAAAGGGGGTTGGGTTGCTTTACGTGCGGCGTGGTACGCCCCTGGCGGCGCAAACGCGCGGTGGAGCGCAGGAGCGCAGTCGGAGGGCCGGAACCGAGAACATGCCCGGTATAATCGGTCTCGCGGCGGCCCTCAAACTGGCGACCGAACGGCTGGATTATGATGTGCCGCGCTATACGGCCCTGCGTGACCGCTTGATTAACGGGGTACGGGCGGCCTTGCCGGAAGCCCTCCTGACCGGGGCCGAACCGCCCGACCGTTTGCCGGGCCACGCTTCGTTCTGCTTCCGGGATGTCGAGGGCGAGACGATTTTGCTTGGTCTGGAAGAACGCGGTATTTTGTGCAGTAGTGGGTCGGCTTGTGCTGCCGGTTCGACCGAGCCGAGCCACGTCCTGACTGCTATTGGGCTTTCGGACGAACTGGCTCATACGGCAGTACGTTTTACGCTGGGCCGCTCGACTACCTGGGAGCAGATCAACTATGTGCTGGAAGTTTTGCCGCAGGTGATCGGGGGGTTGCGCTATTAATCTAGCTCTTACCTTAGCTTAATCTGAATTGGTAGTTCAGCCTGCTACTCTTGTAATAGTAAGAAGGGCGAAGATAGCGATAAGCTATTATGCTACCAAGCTAGAATGTAGTAGCAGGAGGTACGCTGATGTATTGTCCGATTTGTGATGTAGAGTTAAAAGTAATCGAACGATTTGGGGTACAGGTGGATGTCTGTTCGCAATGCCGCGGGGTGTGGCTCGACCGGGGCGAACTGGATAAAATTATCCGCCGTTCGATGGCGCTGGCAATGCCTTTCCCAGTTGGTTCCAGTGCACCGGGTTCGGATTACGAAAAGGCGGGCGAGTATGAATATGCTTAGGCAGGCCCTAGTAGCCAGCCCGAAACGCCTGGTCAGCTCCAAAAAAGCCCACGTAAATCTTTTCTTGGCGATGTGTTTGATTTTGACTGACTAAGAATTTGCCTCGAACCAAAACAAAACGGGTAAGCGCCGGGCTAGTCGCAGAACTGCCACCCGGCGCTAGGAAATTGGTAAAAACCAGCCTCGAAACCATTTTAGTGGTAAATGTAGAGGGCCGGTTTTTTGCGGTATCCAACATCTGCCCCCACGCCGGGGGCTATCTCAACTATGGAAGCCTGACCGGTTATATTATCGAATGTCCTTTGCACACCTGGCCTTTTGATGTGCGTACCGGGCAGCTTTTATTAGAGGAGGTCGAGCCAGAGGATTGCCTCAATAGTTATCCCACTGTGGTTGAAAACCAGGAAGTCTTTATCGAACTTCCGACCAAACTTCCCCCAAAGGTCTGATGAATAGTGAGGAGCTTAGTGTTTAGCTTTCTGGTGGCAATCCAGTTTTTGACGACCCTGCCGGTTCCACTTTGGCGCGAGGTGCAGAGCGTCGATGTGGCCCGTTCGGTGCGCTATTTCCCGATAGTAGGTGTGTTAATAGGAGCTTTGCTACTGGGGCTAGACCGTTTGTTGGTCTGGTGGATGCCGGGTAGCCCGGTCGTGCCGTTAGTTTTGGTGATCGCCCTTTTGATGTTGACCGGAGCGCTTCACTTCGATGGTTTTTTGGATAGCTGCGACGCTCTATTTGGCTATCGTTCGGTCGAACGCAGGCTGGAAATTATGCGCGATAGCCGGGTGGGTAGTTTCGCGGTAGCGGGCGGATGGGGCTTGCTAAGTTTGAAATATGCCGCCTTGAGCCAGATTCCCGCCGACTTGATGCCACAAGCCCTGCTGATCGCGCCCTTGTTGGGTCGCTGGGGGTTGGTAGCAGCGGTGGTGGTTTTCCCCTACGGGCGCGAAAGCGGGTTGGGGACGGTCTACAAACAGTATAATACCGGGCGCGAGTTAGCTCTGGCGGCAGTGGGGGTGCTGGTGCTGGCGGGGATCATCTTGCACGGGCCAGGGTTGGGGCTGGTTGGAATTATCTTTGGGGTCGCCTGGTTGGTCGGGCGCTGGGTAATGACCAAGTTGCCCGCCGGGCTGACCGGCGATAGTTACGGAGCTATTGCCGAATTGTGTGAAATGACCACCTGGCTACTCGTCGCAAGCGGTGCAAGTGTGATAAAATTCTGGATGTGATGATAGGAATAGCGGTTAGCGATCAGCTTCTAGCCGTCAGCTAGGTATCAGGTATCAGGTATTATAGCAAATTGCAGAAATATTGAGCCGTTCTTGGTAGGGGCGACCCTATGCGGTTGCCCGTGAACACTATACCCGGTCTGCGAGGGCGACCACATAGGGTCGCCCCTACAAGGCCAATATCTTTGCAACTTACTGTAGGTAGGCTGATACCTGACACCTCTAGCTGATTGTTTTCCCTGGAAAGGAATAGCATGCCCAGGTTAATTCTGGTTCGGCACGGCCAGACGATTTTTAATGCCCAACGCCGCTACCAGGGTCAATCCGATATTGAGTTAAACGAGATCGGTTTGGCCCAGGCGAAAGCGGTGGCGGAGCGGTTAGCCTCTTTTAGATTTGAGGCGGTTTATTCGAGCGATTTACTTCGCGCTCGTCAGACGGCTGAAATTATCCTTAGCGCCCGGCCTCCCGGCCCGGTGCTCCAGACTTCACCGCTCTTGCGCGAGGTGGATGGCGGTGGGTTTGAGGGGCTGACTTGGGACGAGATGACCGAAAAATACCCGGTGGAAGTACACGCCTGGACCGAAGATCGGACTCATTACGCTCCACCGGGCGGCGAGAATTTGCTTCAGGTGGTAGAGCGGTTGGATAAAATTTTGGCTCAGATTATCGAAGAGCAGCCCAGCGAAGAACGTAGTGTTTTGGTAGTAACGCATGGTGGGGCAATTAGTACGTTGTTGTGTCGCTTGTTGGGGATGGATTTGAACCGTCTGTGGCAGTGGCGCACCGATAATTGCTCGATCACGATCCTGGATACTTACCCCAAAGGCGCAATCGTATCATTGTTTAATGATGTTAATCATATGGAGAAATTTGGAATTGAATACCGAGTTTAACAAGGGTAAATTGACCCTGATCCTGGGGGGCGCTCGGAGTGGTAAGAGCGTCCTAGCCGAAAAACTGGCCCAGGCGGCCGCCGATGAGACCGGCGTTTTGTATGTAGCTACTTTGCTGCCTTCGGATGAGGAAATGCGCGACCGGATCGTCCAGCACCGGGCCGCTCGCCCGGCCCACTGGCGGACGGTCGAGACTCCTTTTGACCTGACCAAGAATTTGCTATCGGCATTGCAGGCCGAGCGGGTTGTCTTGGTCGATTGCCTGACGGTCTGGACGGGTAATTTGATGGTGCGCGAGAGCCAGAATAGCGCCGAGTTGCTAGAAACCCACGCTTTCTACGGTGAGATTTACGACGATGATATAACCACTGCTCGTTCGCACAACGGAACTAGCGTGCTGGAACCCGACCGTGAGGAGGATATTACCAGCGATTTGCAGAGCGGGATTATTCTACAGCCTGTAGTTGCCGAAGTCCGTCCACCCGACTATGCCAAATTGGAAGCCTCGATTATGGCAGAGTTGGAAAAATTGGTAGCCGCAATCCGGGAGCGCGATGTGAATTTGATATTGGTTTCCAACGAGGTCGGGATGGGTCTAGTTCCGCCTTATCCGTTGGGTCGGGCTTATCGGGATTTGCTGGGCCGGGTCAATCAGCGTCTGGCAAAGTTGGCCGATGAGGTTTATCTGGTGGTGGCAGGATTACCGATTGAGCTAAAGCAGTTGCAAGCGGTTCTGCCAACCTAGCGATTTACGATTTACCCCCAGAGGGGGCGAGGCCGCGATTTACGATTTTAGATTTTAACTACACAGCCTTGTCATTCTGAGTAGACAGTCCAGTAAGTCTTGTCCCAATTGGTTAGCCATTTTAAGGTCAATTGATCGAGAAATAACTGACAAGACTTACTGGACTGTCTACTGAGTAGACAGTCCAGTAAGATTTGTCAATAAAAGCGCTATGTGGTAAAATAGGGCTATGCGAAAAATTAAACCAATCGAACTCAGCCCCTCGGAGCGAGTGCGGCTTGAAAACTTTACCAATTCAGGCCAAGCCTTAGC